>JAXHOA010000091.1:0-2112 GCA_034520035.1 Mycobacterium sp.
CCGGTCTCAAGTGCAGGCGTAGCGTGCGTGCCGAGCGCCGAACAACGGCGAAGGCCGAACTACGTGGCTTCAGTCAGGCTGTGTCTGGGCGCACCAGCACTGAAGCTGCGTACGATTTCCGGCCGGATCACGTCCTCCGTTTCAGTTTCGCGGCAGCATCGGCCTCACGGCTGAAACCAGGTATGCAGCGATAGCGACAGGAGCCCACGCTCGGCCTGAGTGCTGCCTGCCCACCACGGATGAGAACTGAGGAATACATGAGCACCCCCACCGACACCGTCGCCGAGGTGGCCGCGATGATCGACCACACCCTGCTCAAGCCCGAAGCCACCGCCGCCGAAGTCGCGGCCGCGGTGGCCGAGGCCGCCGAGCTCGGCACCTACTCGGTGTGCGTCTCGCCGTCCATGCTGCCGATCACTGTGCCCGATGGTCTGAAGATTGCTGTGGTGTGTGGCTTCCCGAGCGGGAAGCACACCTCGGCGGTCAAGGCCGCCGAGGCCGCGGAGTCGGTGCGCAACGGCGCCGACGAGATCGACATGGTCATCGATATCGGTGCCGCCAAGGCAGGTCGCTTCGACCTGGTGCACACCGATATCGCCGCCGTGCGCGCGGCCGCACCCGCCCCGTCGGTGCTCAAGGTGATCATCGAATCGGCCGCCCTGACCGACGACGAGATCGTCGGCGTATGCCGGGCCGCGGTCGCCGCGGGCGCCGACTTCGTCAAGACCTCGACCGGATTCCATCCGTCCGGTGGAGCCACCGTGCACGCCGTGGAACTGATGCACCGCACGGTCGCCGACGCCGGACTGGCCGTGAAGGCCTCCGGCGGGGTGCGCACGCTCGAGCAGGCACGCGCGATGATCGCCGCCGGGGCCACCCGGCTGGGAGTGTCCGGGTCCCGGGCGCTGCTGTCCTCCGAGGGTGGCCAAGCGTCAGGGTACTGAATCGCCGGAGTGCTCGGCCGCCAGTTCCGCCACACTGGCGCCGCCGGCCAGGCGGTCCAAAGCACCGGTCATCGTGGCGCATTCGCGCGCGGGATGGTCGGTGGGACAGTGCAGGGCATGGGTCAGAAAGCGCTGCGCGCCTCTGGCCCGCTCGATCACCCGGTCCAGTTCGGCGATCTGCTCCTGTACTGCCTCCCGCCAGCGGTCGGCGGGCGCATCGAGCACCGCGGCGGCGGTGTCCAGCGGCAGGCCGAGCTGGTGCACGATCTTGAGGAATGCCAAGCGGCGCAGTTCGGCCGGCCCATACATCCGCCGTCCCCCCTGGCGACGGGACGGCCGCACCAGGCCGCGGTCGTCGTAGTAGCGCAGCGCGGAGGGCCGCATCTGCAGTTTCGCCGCCGCCTCACCTATCGGGATCAGATCCATGACCGCCATTTGACTTCAACCCGGCTTGAAGCGGCAAGGTCTCGGTATGGGCGATTCGGAGAGCGTAGTCAATCACCACGCCGCTCACCCCGGCTTTTCCGGGCTGACCGGGACGCTGTACGGCTTGATCTTCCTGCTCGCCGGGCGACGTAACGCGCGGCGGGCCAACGAGATCGCTGGGGTCGGCGCTGACGATCATGTCGTCGACATCGGTTGCGGGCCCGGTAACGCCGCCCGACTGGCGGCTCGGCGCGGGGCGCAGGTCACCGCCATCGACCCGTCACCGGCAATGCTGCGGGTCGCCCGTGCCGTCGGCCGCGGTCCCGGCATCGTCTGGTCCGAGGGCAGCGCGGAGACCGTCTCGGTGCCCGACGGCACCGCCACGGTGGTGTGGTCGTTGGCGACGGTGCACCATTGGCGCGATGTGACGGGCGGGCTTTGCGAGGTGCGGCGGGTGCTGGCACCCGGCGGCCGGCTGCTCGTGATCGAACGTCAGTCCCCGCCGGATGCCACCGGGTTCGCCAGTCACGGGTGGACCGCCCGACAGGCCGAGTCGTTTGCCGGCCAGTGTCGCCGCGCCGGTCTGAGCGACGTGACCGTGCAGGCCGACGACGCGACCTGGGTGGTCTCGGGCTACCGCCGCTGACGCAGCGCCGCCACCGAACCCGCTGCGCGCAGCCAGTGCAGCGGATCGGCCATCGCGGCCTCCGCCGAGCCGGCGATATCTGTGAGAGATACCGCC
>JAXHOA010000046.1:0-8291 GCA_034520035.1 Mycobacterium sp.
CAGGTCTCAAGTGCAGGCATAGCGCGCCCCGCGCTCCACCTGCCCCCTCGCCGTGCTCATATGAGCAAAGTTGCGCGCATATGTTGACGTGTTACGGCGATGCTTCCTACGGTGATGGACGTCACGCGCTTCGACGTCGAGGTGCCAGTAAGGAGCAACAATGCGATTCGCAAAGGTCATGGCGGGGTTCGCGATCTCCGCCGCGGTGGCGATCGGCTCGTCCGCCTGCACGATGCCCGGCGAGAACAACTCCGGCGCCGGCAGCGCCCCCGCCGAGGGACCGCTGAAGATCGGCTTCAGCCAGGCCACTCAGCAGAGCCCGTTCTATGTGGCGCTCACCGACGCGGCCAGGCAGACCGCCGAACGCGACGGCAATGAGCTCTTCTTCGCCGACGCCAACGGCGATGTCACCAAGCAGAACAACGATGTCCAGGATCTGATCACCCGCGGGATCAGCGTGCTGGTCATCAATCCCGTCGACCCCAAGGGCATCGCGCCCTCGCTGGCCGCGGCGGACGCCGCAGGCATCGAGGTCGTGACCGTCGACCGCCCCATCGAGTCGGGTGCGGCGTCCTTCGTCGGGCGTGACAACAAGGCCATGGGCCAGATCGTCGGCGAGGCCGCCGTCGCAGCGCTCGGCCCCGAGGGCGGCAAGATCATCGAGATCCAGGGCGACGCCGGCGGCGCGGTGGCCCGCGACCGCCACGACGGTTTCGCCGCCGCAGTCGCCACCCAACCCAACATCACCGTGATCGACGGCCCCTACAGCGACTACATCCGCTCCAATGCCGTCACCGCGATGCAGGACCTGCTGCAGGCTCACCCGGATCTGCGGGCCGTCTACGCGCAGAACGACGACATGGCCCTCGGTGCACTGCAGGTACTCGCCGAGAACAATCGCGGTGACGTCTTGGTGTTCGGGGTCGACGGCCTGATGGAAGCCGTGCGCGCCATCGCCGACGGTGACCAGTACACCGCCACCGCCCTCAATGATCCCAACGCCGAGGGCCGGCTGGCCGTCGAAACGGCCGTGAAGGTCGCCAAGGGTGAGACCGTGGCCGAATTCATCGATGCGGGAACGGGTTTGGTCAACAAGTCCAATGCGCCGGCACTGATCGGCGACACCACCTTCGCCGAGGCACCGCAGGCTCCACCCGCCTGATCCACGCACCACCGCCCCCTTCCACGACGTAGTTCAGGAGCCGACACCGCATGACAACCGAAGCGCCCGCCCGGGATCTGTCCACCCGGGAGACCCTTCCCCAGACGATGACCGCCGCCGTGATGCACGCACCCGGTGATATCCGCGTCGAGCAGGTGGCCGTGCCCCGCCCCGGGCCCGGCCAGGTTCTGCTCAAGATCGCCGCCTGCGGGGTCTGCGGATCCGATATCCCGCGCATGTTGCGCAACGGTGGCTACATCATGCCCATCATCTGCGGCCACGAGTTCTCCGGCTGGGTGGTCGAACTCGGGGCGGATGTCACCGGTTTCGAGATCGGCGAACTGGTCTCGGTGCCGCCACTGATCCCCTGTCGCACCTGCGATTACTGCCTCAAGGGGGCGTTCGGGCTGTGTGAGAACTACGACTACTTCGGCAGCCGCTGCGACGGCGCCTACGCGCAGTACACGGTGTCGCCGGTGGGCAACCTGCTCAAGATGCCCGCCGGTATCGACCCGCGTGCGGCGGCGATGCTCGACCCGGCCGCGATCGCGCTGCACGGATTGTGGAAGACCGGCCTGCGGGCCGGCCACCGGGTGCTCGTCATCGGTGCCGGCCCGATCGGACTGTTCGCCGTGCAGTGGGCGCGGTTGCACGGCGCCACCGAGGTCGTCGCGGTCGACCTCAGCGAGGAGAAGGCGGCCATGGCGCGCCAGGCCGGTGCCGGCGCCGCGGTGCAGGGGGTCGAGGAGGCCCGAGCGCTGGGTGGGCGCGGTTTCGACATCGTGCTGGAATCCGCCGGTGTGCCGGCGACCGCCGACATGGCCGCCAACCTGACCGGGCCGCACGGCCACGCCGTGTTCATCGGTATCCCGCATGCACCGGTACCGCTGGGCAAGGAGACGTTCAACCAGTTCATGCGCCAGGAGGCGACGCTGCACGGGTCATGGAACTCGTTCTCTGCGCCGTTCCCCGGCGACGAGTGGCGGACGTCGGCCACGATGATGGCCTCCGGGCAACTCGAGTGGGAGTTCATGATCACTCACGAGCTGGGGCTGTCGGAACTTCCGCAGACCATGCAGCAACTGGGTGAGCGTTCGATCTTCTCCTCGAAGGTGCTCTTCCTACCCAACGAGGACTGAGCATGGGAATTCTGCTGTCGATCGATCTCGGCACCGAGGGTGCACGGGTCGGGGCCTTCACCGAGGACGGTCATGCGCTGGGCACCGCGCACCGGCCCTACCCGACGCGGTTCCCCAGACCCGGCTGGGCCGAACAGGATCCACGGGAATGGTGGGCGGGCCATCACCGGCGGGGCCACTCCGGCGAGTTGCTGAGCTCCGAGCAGTGCCGGCATGTGCCGGAGAGGTCAGCTCCATCGCCGCCGCGACGGCCGCGTCCACGGTGGCGGTGCTCGACGCCGCCGGAGAACCCCTGCGGCCGGCCATCCTGTGGATGGACTGCCGCAGCGGCACGGAGTCCGAGCGCACCGCGCAGCTGTCATCGGAGTACCCGATCCTGGAATGGTCGGGCGGCTCGGATGCCGCGGAGTGGCTGGTGCCCAAGGCCATGTGGCTCCGGGCGCACGACCCGGAGAACTACCACCGCGCGGCACGGATTGTGGAGGCCGTCGACTATGTGACCTTCCGGCTCACCGGCCAGTGGGTCGGCTCCCAGATGAACGCCGTCTGCAAGTACAACTACGACCCCATCGCCGGGCGGTTGCCCGTCGAGTTGTATGCCGCGCTCGGTGTCGACGACCTTGCCGACAAGCTGCCCGACCGCATCGTCGAGGTCGGTGGTGTCGCAGGCACGCTGTCGGCCTCGGCCGCAACCGAACTCGGCATCGCCGGTCGGCCCGTCATCGCCGTGGGCGGTATCGACGCACACGTCTCGCTGTTGGCGTGCGGCGGCGAACTGAACGGGCTGGTGTCCATCGTCGCGGGCACCTCCTCGGCGATCATCGCCGAGATCGACGTACCGACCAGCACGAACGAGATCTGGGGCCCGTACCCACGGGCGCTGCGCCAGAACAAGTGGCTGGTGGAAGGCGGGCAGGTCACCAGCGGTTCGGTGCTCAAGTGGACCGGCGAGTCGGTGATGGGTGTTCCCCGCGACGCGTTGCCGACGTTGATCGACGAGGCCTCCCGGGTGGATCCGGCCGCACACGGCCTGCGAGCGCTGGACTACTTCATGGGCAACCGCACCCCGTACCGGGAGGCGCGGCTGCGCGGCGCCGTGGTCGGGCTGTCGCTGGGCACCACCAAGGCCGAGCTGTACCGCGCCATGGTGGAGGCGGTGGCCTGCGGTACCCGCAGCGTCATCGACTCCTTCGAACGGTCCGGAGTGTCGTGTGAGCGCCTGGTGTTCTCCGGCGGTATCGAACGAAACCCCTTGTGGCAACAGGTCACCGTCGATGTACTCGGCCGGCCGGCCGAGCTCGTCGTCGGGGAGAACCTGACCCTTCGGGCCTGCGCGGTCATTGCCGCCACCGCGGCCGGCGTCGCCGGTTCGCTACACGACGGCGCACAGCTCTTCGCACCGAACGTGCGCGTGATCGAGCCGGACCCGGACCGGATCGCGTTGTACCAGAGCACCTTCGAGGACTACCAGCGGCTCACGGCGATCCTGGCACCGTTCATGCACGACAGCGCCGACCGGTTGTCCGCGCTTGCCACAGCGGTGCCGAACTGATGTCGCAACCACCCGAGAAGAGCCACCTGGAACTCATGCTGCACGTGGCGCAGCACTACTACGAGCAGGGCCGCACCCAGGAGGACATCGGCCGCGAACTGCACCTGACCCGCTGGAAGGTGGGCCGGTTGCTCGACGAGGCCCGCGAGGTCGGCATCGTGCAGATCAGGATCGTGCACCCGCAGGCCCGCCGCACCCAACTTGAGGTCGCCATGCGCAGCGAGTTCGGGCTGCGCGAATGCATCGTGGTGCCGGGGCCGGAGTCACCGGGCTCCGACACCCACATCGCCGCCGCGGCCGCCGGGTATCTGCAGGCCAACTCGTCAAGCATCTCCACGCTGGCCGTCTCATGGGGAAACACCTTGCAGCACATCGCCGCCGTGCTGCCGGCCGGATGGACCAGCGGCATCGAGGTCATCCAGGCCAACGGCGGGGTGAGCCGGTCGGTGCGCCCCACCACGGCGGCCAACATCGCCACCAGCATCGCGCACAGCGGCAACGGGCGGGCCACCCTGCTCCCGGTGCCCGCGATCGTGGAACGCATCGAAACCCGAAATGCGCTCTACGCCGAGGGATTCGTCGGCGATGTGCTCACCGGGGCCCGCCAGGCCGATGCGCTGCTGTTCTCCCTCGGCGCCCCCGGCCCGACCTCGGTGCTGGTGGAGTCCGGGGCGGTCACCCCCGCCGAACTCCGTGAGCTCGAGGCGCGGGGCGCCTGTGGGGACATCCTGGCCCATTACCTCACCGCCGACGGCGAGATCGCCCACCCCGACATCGACAGCAGAACAGTCGGATTAGGACTCGACGACGTCCGCAACGCCAGATGCGCCATCGCGGTCGCGGCCGGCCCGAACAAGGTTCCGGTGGTGCGCGCCGCACTGCGCAGCGGACTGTGCACCGTGCTGATCACCGACGAACCCACCGTCAAAGCCGTGCTGGAGCACAGCACGGTCGAGGCAATGGAGGCATGACATGCTGACGATGACCGATATCGTCAAGACCTTCCCCGGCACCAAGGCCTGCAACGGCGCCAGCCTGCAGGTCGCCCCGGGAGAGGTGCACTGCCTGCTCGGCGAGAACGGTGCGGGCAAGAGCACCATGATGAAGATCCTGTCCGGTTCGTACACTGCGGATTCGGGCACCATCACCCTGGGTGGGACGCCCATGACGTTCGGCTCGCCGATCGACGGGGTGCGCGCCGGGATCAACACCATCTACCAGGAACTGGATCTGGTGCCCGACCTGACGGTGGCGCAGAATCTGTTCCTCGGCCACGAACCGCGCCGCGGCCCGTTCGTCCACCGCAAGAAGCGCGATGAGCGTGCCGCCGAGGCCATCGCACGGGTGGGCGGCACCTTCTCCCCGACTGCCGTCGTGGGCGAATTGTCCGTTTCGGATCAACAGCTCACCGCGATCGCCAAGGCACTCACCACCGATGCCCGCATCGTGGTGATGGACGAGCCCAGCGCCACGCTCACCGATCACGATCTGGCGGCGGTGTTCCGGGTCATCCGTGAACTCACCGCGGCAGGGAAATCGGTCATCTACATCTCCCATCGTCTCGACGAGGTCAAGGAGATCGGTGACCGGGCCACCGTGATGCGCGACGGTGCCACCGTGGGGGTGTTCGACATCGCCTCGGTGACCAAGGAGGAACTCGTCGAGTCGATGATCGGCCGCGCGGTGGCGGCCCGTCCGCCGCGACGGCACAACCCCGGGTCCGGCCCCCTGCTGCAGGTGCACCGGGCCACCATCCCCGGCGTCGTCGACATCCACGACATCGCCGTCGGTCGGGGCGAGATCGTCGGTCTCGCCGGCCTGGGTGGAGCGGGCCGATCCACCTTGCTGGCCACCATCTTCGGTGACCGCAGGGCCGACCTCGACATGACGCTGGGCGATGAGCACATCGTGTCGCTGACACCACGGACCGCCGTCGGGCTCGGTATCGGGCTGGTGCCCGAGGACCGCAAACGCCAGGGCCTGTTCCTGGAGCAGTCGATTCTGCGCAACGCCGCGATCGCGGCGCTGCCACCGTTCCGGCTCAACCCGATGGCCCGGGCCCGCGAGGTGTGCCACGCCCCGCTGACCCGCCTGGGCGTCAAGTTCGCCAGCGTGGACCAGCCGGTCGGCCAGCTCTCCGGCGGCAATCAGCAGAAGGTGGTGCTCGCCAAGTGGATGGCGCGCGGCATCGACCTGCTACTGCTCGACGAACCCACCCGCGGTTTGGACATCGGCGCCAAGGCCGACCTCTTCGAACAGGTCCATGCGCTCGCCGACGCCGGCGTCGGTGTCCTGATGGCGTCGAGCGAACTCAGCGAACTCACCGAGAACTGCAATCGGATCTGGGTTCTGCACGAGGGGCGCAACATCGCGCAGTTCGAGCCCCTGACCACCCCGTCAGCGGACATCGCCCGCTGCATCGTCACCGGAAGAACGAAATACGACAATGACTGAACTGATCGACCGGACCGCCCACCCCGAACCGGCGGCCGCCACCCCGAAAAGCCAGCGTCGCGGCATCATCATGCGCTTCAATCTGCTGTTCATCTTCCTCGCACTGTTCGTGGTGGCCTCGGTGTCCGCACCGCAGTTCCTCACCACCCAGAACATGGCCAACCTGCTGCAGCAGTCCAGCCTCACCGGCATCGTCGCGATCGGTATGACCGTGGTGATCCTGACCTCGGGCATCGACCTGTCGGTGGGCAGTGTCGCCGCACTGTCGGGGATGCTGGTGGCGATCTTCATCGGCATCGGGCTGGCGTGGCCAGTGGCGATGGCCCTTGCCATCGGTTCGGGCCTGGTACTCGGCGGTGTGATGGGCGGCCTCAGCGCGTACCTGGTGCTGCCGGCGTTCATGGTGACCCTGGCCGGGATGCAGAGCATCCGGGGCATGACCTACCTGACCACCAACGGCACGCCCACGACCGCCGAGATCCCGATGGGACTGCGGTTCCTGGGCGCCGGCTCCATCGCCGGTATCCCGGTGGTCGGGGTGATCTTCGTCGCGACGGCGCTCATCGTCGGATTCGTGCTGCGCCGCACCACCTTCGGCGAACACATCTACGCTGTGGGCAGCAACAAGCAGGCCGCGCGCCTGTCCGGCCTGCCGGTGCAACGCATCACCACGGCGGCCTATGTCATCTGCGGCGGACTGGCGGCCCTCACCGGCGTGCTGCTGACGGCGCGGCTTACCATCGGTCAGCCCACCGCGAACACCGGGCTCGAACTCGACGCGATCGCCGCGGTGGTGCTCGGCGGGACCAGTCTGTTCGGCGGAAAGGGCGGTGTGCTGGGCACATTCATCGCCGTCCTGCTGCTGTCGGTACTGCGCAACCTGTTCAACCTGCTGGGGCTGAGCTCCTTCTTCCAGATGCTGGTGACCGGTCTGATCCTGATCGCCGCGCTGATCATGAACTACCTGATCGACAGGCAGTCCAAGAGCGCCGCCTGATTCTCCCCGCACATCCACGAACCAGAACAGAGGACTTCATGAGCTCCCCACCATCGCCGACGTCGCGACCATGATCGACCACACCCTGCTCAAGCCCGAAGCCACCGCCGCCGAGGTCGCGGCCGTCGTGGCCGAGGCCGCCGAGCTCGGCACCTACTCGGTGTGCGTGTCGCCCTCCATGCTGCCGATCACTGTGCCCGATGGTCTGAAAATTGCTGTGGTGTGTGGCTTCCCGAGCGGGAAGCACACCTCCGCGGTCAAGGCCGCCGAGGCGGCCGGATCGGTGCGCAACGGCGCCGACGAGATCGACATGGTCATCGACATCGGCGCCGCCAAGGCAGGTGACTTCGACCTGGTGCACGCCGACATCGCCGCGGTGCGCGCGGCCGCACCCGCCTCGGCGGTGCTCAAGGTCATCATCGAGTCGGCCGCCCTCACCGACGACGAGATCGTCGGCGTGTGCCGGGCCGCGGTTGCCGCCGGCGCCGACTTCGTCAAGACCTCGACCGGATTCCACCCATCCGGCGGCGCCACCGTGCACGCCGTGGAACTGATGCACCGCACGGTGGCCGATGCCGGACTGGCCGTGAAGGCCTCCGGCGGGGTGCGCACCCTCGAGCAGGCACGCGCGATGATCGCCGCCGGGGCCACCCGGCTGGGCGTGTCCGGGTCCCGGGCGCTGCTGTCCTCCGAGGCCGACGGGTCTGCTGCCGGCTACTGAGGCGTCTACGTGGGTTCAGTTTCGTGAACGGGTGAGCCACGAAACTGAACCAGTGGATGTCCAGACGCCCACATCCATCCCAGGTCTCAGTCTCGCGACCAGGTCGGCCTCAAGACTGAAGCCTGGGATATCGGCGACCGACCCGGCGGTCGACCGGCTACCCCGTCGACCGTTGCGCGGCGACGGATCCGGCGGTTCTGAGCCAGCGCGACGGATCCGCCATCGCCGCCTCCGCCGAGCCGGCGATATCGGTGAGCGACACCGCA
>JAXHOA010000051.1:0-9137 GCA_034520035.1 Mycobacterium sp.
GGCTCACCGACTGACGCTGAAGCCCCACGGTAGTTCCAGTCGGTGCGCGGCGAGCAGGTCTGCATCGTCGAGAATCTCTGACGTCGCGCCGTCGGCGACCACTCGCCCGGCATCGAGGATCACCGCGCGAGTGCACAATTGGGCGGCATAGGGAAGATCGTGGGTGACGACGAGGATGGTTGCCCGCAACCCGGACAGCGTCTCGGCGAGTTCGCGCCGGGCCAGCGGGTCGAGATTGGCCGACGGCTCGTCGAGGACCAGGACCTCCGGGTGGCAGGCAAGCACAGTGGCCAGCGCGGCCCGCCGCCGCTGCCCCAGCGACAGATGCGCCGGACTGCGGTCAGCGTGCTCGGTCATCGACACCACCGCCAGCGCATCGGCGACACGGGCGGTCAGCTCGGCCCCGGTAACACCGAAATTGGCCGGGCCGAACGCGACATCCTGCGCGACGGTCGGCATGAACAGTTGGTCATCGGGGTCCTGAAAAACCAACCCGACCCGTCGGCGGATCTCTCGAACAGTGTGACGCGACAGCGTCGTCTCGCCGATCGCCACTGAGCCCTGTGTCGGGGTGAGAACGCCATTGAGCGACAGCATCAACGTGGTCTTTCCCGCCCCGTTCGGCCCGAGTATGGCAACCCGCTCCCCAACTGCCACAGTCAGATCCACCCGGTCCAGGCCGACATGCCCATCGGGGTACACATGACGAAGACCGGCGACCCGGACCGCCGGCGCAGTCACCGCAGCGCCCATGACGACACCGACACCACTATGGCCAGCACCGCGGGTGACAGAGCGAACCAGTCAGCGGCCCTCGCACGGGCCGATCCGTCCGCCAGCTCGGGTACCCGGCCGTCGAATCCACGTGACAGCATCGCCAGGTAGACGCGCTCGCCGCGCTCATAGGAGCGCAGGAACAGCGCACCGACGCTGCGGGCCACCGCCCCGGCTTGATGCAGCATGTGCGGCGAGTCGCCGCGGGACAGCCGCGCCATCCGCATCCGTTGCGCCTCTGCGGTGAGCACATCGGTGTAGCGGATCATCAGCACGACCATCGAGGTCACCAGTGCAGGCATCCCGAGCCGGCTCAGGGCAACAGGGAGCTCCCGTGCCGAGGTGGTGGCCGCAAACGTCAACGACGCGGCCACACCCAGCGTGCCCTTCACCACGATGCCCCACGCGGCCCACAATCCCGCCACCGACAGTTGCATCCCCGCGAGGGAAAGCTGTTGGCCGCCTTCGGCGAACGGCAGGAGCACCGCCAGCACCACGAACGGGACCTCGATCAGCATCCGCGGAAGCACCCATCGCAGCGGTATACGGGCCAACCGCCAGACGACCAGGATCAGCACCAGGTAGATCAGGTATGGCCAGAACATCTCGCGCGGCGTGGCCACCACGGCCAGCACCATCAGGACGAGGCAGACGATCTTGACCTCCGCGGGCACGCGGTGCACTGGAGAATCGACAACCCGGTACAGCGGGTGCGCGTGTCCGGCGCCCATCGATCCGGGATGCCTAGGTATCGGACCTACGACGGGCGATGAGCCAGAACAGGCCCCCGGCAACCGCGAGAGTGACGATCACGCCGATCACACCAGCCAACCCGCCGGTGCCGTCCTTCCCGACGATCGCGTAGTCGGCCAACGGTGAGGCAGCCAGGGCGTGATCATCGGCGCGCTGGGCGATGCAGCTACCGGTGAGCTCTTCGGTCCCGTCGACCTCGATGACCTCGCAGCCTTGCAGCGTCGCCGAGTCCAGTCCGTCGGGACTGGAGCTGGCCAAATACGAGACCCCTCCCGCGATCAGCACGATGATGACCAGAAAGCCGATCCAGAATGTCTTTCCGCGGGCGCCCGCATTCATCATCATGCCGACGCCTTCTTGCGTGAACTGCGCAATAGGTACACCAGGTCGGGCCGGGCCCGCGCCACCGCCACCACCGTCAGCGCCGTAATGACGCCTTCACCGACACCGATCAGTACGTGCGTACCGAACATGTATCCCGCGACGGCGGCCAACGATGCCGATGAAGCACCGCCGATCGCATACTCGATGACAAAACCCATGGCAGCAGCGACCGTTCCGACGACTGCCGCAATGAATGCCGAGAGGCCCCAGCAGTTTGGTGAATTTGTAGGCCACCACCGCGGTCCCGTAGCCGGCCGCGACTCCGATGAGCGACATGTTGGTGATGTTGGTTCCCAGCGCGGTGACCCCACCGTCGGCGAACAACAGGCTCTGCACCACCAGCACGATCGATACACACAGCGCCCCGGTAAAGGGACCGACCAGGATGGCCGCGAGCGCACCGCCGAGCAGGTGGCCACTCACCCCGGGCAGGATGGGGAAGTTGACCATCTGTACCGCAAAAATGAAGGCCGCCACCAGGCCCGCCAGCGGGACAGTGCGTTCATCGAGTTCGCTGCGAGCGCGCCAGCCACAGAAGCCCAGCGTCACAACCGCAATAACGCCGAATATCACCGAGGTGGGAGCGTTGATGATGCCGTCGCTCATGTGCATCGCGACGAACTGCTGAGTCATTCGTCGACAGTAGGACCCGCGCCGTCACCTGTCCAGGTGAACAGATAATCACGTTTCAGTTGTGACCGGCACCGATCCAGTGCAGCAGGTCGTGCACGATGTCGTCGGCCAGCCGGTAGCTGACCGAACGGCCCGCCCGGCTGCTGGTCACCCAGCCCTGTCCGCGCAGCACCCTCAGTGCCTGAGACACGGCATTTTCCGACCGTCCCAGCGCGGCGGCCAGGTCGCTGACGCAGATGCCGGGAACCCGGTGCAGGCTGAGCAGGATCTCCAGGCGGTGCGGGTCCGACAGCAGATCGAAGCGGCGCGCCCATTCAGAGGTGTCGACGTCGGCGAGCGCCGATGAGGCCTTCTTCACCACCGACGCGTCCTCCATACCGGAAATCTAGTCCCTCAAAGAGCGTTCGTCAGCAATGACCACCGAGGCCGTTCAACAGAATCGCTTGATTGCGTGGAACTATCGCCGCCGATTACGCGACTGACACTGCAGCACGGTCACTTCGACACACAGGAGCATCCATCCAAATGAACACCCGCAGAGATCTCGTCCGAGGGTCCACACTCGTGATCGCCAGCGGCTTGGCGGCCGTCATGCTGAACCTGGGCGCAGTCGCCGGCATCGCGTCCGCCCACCCCGGGCACGATCACGGTGGTGGGCGGACAGTCGGATTCTGGGTCCAGCAGCAACGGGCAATCTCGGCAGAGCAGCGACACCAGTGACCGACGGCGGTCAGACACCCGAAGGTCCGAGGCATGTGAAAGTGGGGCGAAATCAACGCGCCCCGACGCCCAGTGCGTCAGTTGATCTGAGCGGTCAGCCCGTTCGGTCGTCCTCGGCGGTCGCACGCACAAGGTCTTCGCGGGCGCGCGCGACACGGGACCGAATCGTGCCGATGGGGCATCCCGCTACCTCCGCAGCCTCGGCGTAGGACATCCCCAACACCTGGGTGAGCACGAGCGCCTCGCGGCGCTCCGGTTCCAGCCCATCGAGCAGGATCCGGATCTCGACCATGTTCTCGATACGGCCACCGGACAGCACGTCGTCGAGGTCCACCACATAGGCGGGCCGGGGCCGCGACGAGTTATAGCGAATCTGGTCGACGACAACACGGCGGGCGATCGACAACAGCCAGGTCTTGGCTGTCGAGCGACCGCTGAAGCGGGGCAGCGACTTGATGGCCCGCAGATAGGTTTCCTGTGTGAGGTCCTCGGCGCTCGCCGGATCGGACAGATAGGCAATCGTGCGCCACACGTCGCGCTGGGTGGCCTCGATGAACTGGGTGAGGGCGGCACGGTCACCGCGACCGGCGGCCATAGCAAGTTCGGTCACCCGGTCGTTTTCGCCTGTCGCCGCCACCAGGTGAGAATATGGCATGCGTGCGGGAACTTCGCGCCGTATGCCGACGACTCAGTATGGAGAGCAGAGATGCAGGAGGTGAGCACCACGACGTCGACAGAAGCCATCGTGGCCGGTCATGAGGCGCTGGAGTCGCAGAGATTCCAGCTCGACGTGGAGGGCATGTCCTGTGGTGCGTGTGCGGCCCGGGTCCAATCGGCGTTGAACAAACTGCCCCGGGTTCGAGCGTCTGTGAACTTCGCCACTCGAGTGGCGACCATCGAGGCGCCCGCCGGCATCGACACCGATGTCGTATGCGATGTGGTGCGCAACGCCGGATACCGAGCGACCATGTCCGGCACAACGGTGCCGAACGCACCGGCGACCCCGATGCCGCGCACGCGCGCAGCCTGTTGGTCCGATTGGCCGTCGCCGCGGTGTTGTTCGTCCCGTTGGCCGATCTGTCCGTGATGTTCGCCGTCGTGCCCAGCACCCGCTTCACCGGCTGGCAGTGGGTCCTCACCACGCTGGCGCTGCCCGTGGTGACGTGGGCGGCATGGCCGTTTCACCGGACCGCGCTCAGTCGCGCACGGCACCGCACCGCCTCGATGGAAACGCTGATATCGGTCGGCATCATCGCTGCCTCGGTGTGGTCGCTGATCACCATGTTCTCCGGACATGAACCCGCCCCGGGCAAGGGTGTCTGGCAGGCGCTGCTGGGCAGCGATGCGATCTACTTCGAGGTCGCCGCGGGCGTCACCGTGTTCGTTCTCGCCGGTCGCTACTTCGAGGCGAGGGCCAAATCGAAGGCGGGAAGCGCACTTCGGGCGCTGGCCGCACTGAGCGCCAAAGATGTCAGCATCGTCCTCGCCGACGGCTCCGAACTGGTGATTCCGGCCGACGAACTCGCTGAACAACACCGTTTCGCGGTGCGACCAGGCCAGACGATCGCCGCGGACGGCTTGGTAGTCGACGGTTCGGCCGCGGTCGATACGAGCGCGATGACAGGTGAGGCGAAACCGCTACGAGTGCGGCCGGGCGACACCGTGATCGGCGGGACGGTCGTGCTCGACGGTCGGCTGGTCGTGGAAGCCGCGGCGGTCGGCGCCGATACCCACTTCGCCGGGATGGTCCGCCTGGTCGAGGAGGCTCAGGCCGAAAAGGCCGACGCACAGCGGCTCGCCGACCGGGTCGCCGCCGTCTTCGTGCCCTGCGTGTTCGTCATTGCGGCACTGACCGCCGTGGGGTGGCTGCTGGCCGGCGCCTCGACCAACCACGCGGTGTCGGCGGCACTGGCTGTCATCGTCATCGCCTGCCCGTGCGCGCTGGGGCTGGCCACACCGACCGCAATGATGGTGGCCTCCGGGCGCGGAGCTCAACTGGGCGTGTTTCTCAAGGGCTACCGGTCCTTGGAGGCCACCCGCGCGGTGGACACCGTGGTCTTCGACAAAACCGGCACCTTGACCACGGGCCGGCTGACGGTCAGCGCGGTCACCCCGGCACCCGGTTGGACGGCCGAAGAGGTGCTGGCGGTGGCCGCCGCGGTCGAATCGGCCTCCGAACACGCCGTCGCCGTGGCGATTCGCACCGCGGTCGAACACTGCGCCGACGTCCAGGATTTCCGGTCCACGGCCGGCCGCGGGGTCGAAGGCGTCGTGTCCGGGAGGTTCGTCCGGGTCGGGAAACCGTCCTGGATCGGATCCCCTGGATGCACCTGCCAACGTCAGCTCGGAACGGCGCCGTGCCGAGTCGCACGGCGAGACGGCGGCCTACGTGGAAGTCGAAGGCTCGGTGGTCGGGCTGATCTCGGTCTCCGACAGGATCAAGGACTCCGCAGCGCAGACCATCGCCGCTCTGCACGCAAAGGGCCTTCGCACCGTCTTGTTGACCGGCGACAACGCTGCCTCGGCTGCGGCAGTGGCCGCCCAGGTCGGGATCGACGAGGTCATTGCCGACGTCCTTCCCGACGGCAAGGTCGACGTCATCGAGCAGCTGCGCGACCAGGGCCGGGTCGTGGCCATGGTCGGTGATGGCATCAACGACGGCCCGGCGCTGGCGTGCGCCGATCTCGGGATGGCGATCGGGCGCGGCACCGACGTGGCGATCGGTGCGGCTGATGTGATTCTGGTCCGCGACGACCTGACCGTGGTACCGGTCGCGCTCGGCCTGGCCGAGGCGACGATGCGCACGATCAAGGTGAATCTGGTGTGGGCGTTCGGATATAACGTGGCAGCGATCCCCGTCGCCGCCGCGGGCCTGTTGAATCCGTTGATCGCCGGCGCGGCCATGGCCTTCTCGTCGTTCTTCGTCGTCTCGAACAGCCTGCGGCTGCGCAACTTCGGCGCCACACCGCGAGATGATTGATTATTCAAGAATCTCGGATTGACAAGGGCGTCTCGTGCTCACCGTCGCCGAGCGCGCCGGAACCGGTCTCGCCACCGAGACCATTACGTTTGCACCACAACAAGTCTCACCAGACATACGTGGACGCACTCAACGCAGCGGTTGACGCCGATCCCACACTGCAGGGCAGGTCACTGGAACATCTCGTGGCTACCTCAAGCAGGAGAACCGCCGCGGTGAATGGCTCGCCAACTGGTGCCAGGTGGTGGACTGGAACACGGTGTCGCAACGCTACACCGACGCCACATCCTGACCGGTGCGGAGAAAAACCGTCATCTTCGGGAACTAACGTCGCGGGTCCCCCGACTAAGCCTGCGATGCCACGTGCACACTGACTCCAGTGACTGGGCAGCCGACCTGCCCAGCCCAAGGGGAATGCATGACGACGACAGTGAACACGAATCGGCGAGCCGACGCGGCCGTCCTGCGACGAATATGGCGCCTGCATTTCTGGGTGGGCCTGTTCGCGGCCCCGATGTTGGTGATCCTGGCCTGTTCGGGCCTGGTGATCCTGTACAGCCAGCCGATCAACGACTGGCTCAACCGCGACCTGTTCCTCGTCGACCAGGGCACCGCCACAGTGCCTTTGGACGATCAGCTCGCGACCGCCAGCAGCCACGTCGACGAGACCTTCCTGCTCGATGCGGTCATCCCGCCGGCTGCTCCGGACAGAGCCACCCGGGTGGATTTCGTGAATCCGGAGGACCCTGCCTATCCGCAAGGGGAAGGCAATTCCACCCAGGTGTTCGTCAACCCGTACACCGGCGAGTATCTCGGCCAGCGCGACGAATTGTCCGGCCTCGTCGGGTTGGCGAACCAGATGCACCGCCTGTTCGGCAATGACGGACCACAGGTCCACCTGCCGTCCATCGGGCATCTGATCAATCCCTCGGCCTACCCCGACGCCACCATTCCGGTCGGTATCGGCAACCTGTGGGTGGAACTGAGCGCCGTGTGGATCCTGGTGCTGATGGCCAGTGGTCTCTACCTGTGGTGGCCGCGGGCCATCGAGTCGGCGAAACCGCTGTTCAGGGTGCGCTGGGGTAAGGGCGCCCGCATCCGGTGGCGGGACCTGCACGCCCTGACCGGAGTGATCATCGCGGTGATCCTCATCGGCTATGTGGTCTCAGGGCTGACCTGGTCGCGGTACTGGGGTGAGAACTGGCGGGCATTCTCCGGGGAGGTCGCCCCGTCGATATCGGTGGACGCCCCGTCGACACCTGGCTCGCTCGGCGACTACGACCGGCTCGGTCGGCGCATCGCGTGGGCCGCGCAGGACGACCCGATGTACGCGTCGCCAGTGGCGGGCGCGCTACCGTCACCGTTGTCGCTGCAGGACGCGGACCGGATCGCGAAGGACGAGGGCATGGTGCCGGGCTACGCCATCATCCCGCCGGCGGATTCCACTGAGGACGGCCGCACCGTCTACGGCAGCTATGCCGTCGTCAACGCCTGGCCGCAGCGGATCTCCGAGCAGCGCACTCTCTACCTGAACCAATTCACCGGTGCCACGATTGCGAACGCCACCGCCGACCAGGACGGTGCGCTGTCGCGATTGACCAGTTTCGGCATCGCCATGCACATGGGCAACCAATTCGGCGTAGTAACACGCATCATCGCCACGGTCGCCGCGCTGGGTGTGATCCTCAGTGTGGCAACGGGTCTGCTGATGTGGTGGAAACGGCGCCCGGCGGGCAAAACTGGTTTGCCGAGCCCGGCGAGCCCCACTAGCCGGGCGGATACGCCCAGGCGCGCGGTGATTGCCATGTCGGTGGCTGCGGTGGCGCTCGGGGTGATCTACCCGGTCTTCGGGGCGTCACTGCTGGTGGTGTTGGCCGCGGAAGCCGCGCTCGCCGCCCGCCGACGTTCCGGCCGTGCGACGGCCGGCGCAGAGGACGTGCCGGTCGGCCAGACGGTGCCCGGCGCCGACGGTGACGAGACCCTGGTCGGTTCCCGTTGATCGAGGATCTCCTGTTGCGGTGGGCGGTCACCGCGCTGTTCGTGATCAGTGCCGCCGAATGCGCCTTCGCGATGTTCCACTGCCGGCGTTTTTGGCCCCAACTCGTCAGCCACGCGCTACATTTCGCGATGGCCGTCGCCATGGCGGTGATGGCATGGCCAGCGGGTGCCGCACTGCCGACCGTCGCGCCGATGGTGTTCTTCCTGCTCGCCGCGGGGTGGTTTGCCGCCCGTACCCTCATCGCGGCCGGTCACCGTGTGGTGAACGCCTATCACACGGCGATGATGGTGGCGATGGCCTGGATGTACGCGGTGATGGGTGGCACGCTGCTCCCCCGCCCCGCAGATGGCGGCGGTGCCGGGATAGGGCACGGCGGGCACCACGGCGGGCACTCCATGGCCGGAGCGGACACCACCGCGGTCTCGGCGCCCCCATTCATCGACGGACTCAACTGGCTGTGGACCGTCGGCTTCGCCGTCGCGGCGATCTGGTGGTTGTATCTGTATTTCAGCCGCCGGCGCGCCGAGCCGACACTGCCGGCCAGTCGCTTCTTCGGAACCGCATGCCAGGCATTGATGGCCGCGGGCATGTCGATCATGTTCGCGGTGATGGTGTAGTCGGGTCAGGCCGCCGACCCGTCGGTGGGCCACAGATGCCCACGGCGCCGACCGCGAGAAGCGTTCTGGGGCAGCACGATCTCGGCGTCCCGGTGCGAGTGCTCGGGTGTCGGCGGACCGGTCGACGTGCGGCGCCAGACCGCGAGCGCCAGACAGGCGCCGACCAGCACCGGAATGTGGGTGAGCGCGCGGGTGAGTGTCACCTCGCCAGTGACTGCGTCGACGACGACGTACACGGTCAGCACCGCCGCGAAGACGGACAACACTCCCCCGAGCC
>JAXHOA010000129.1:0-350762 GCA_034520035.1 Mycobacterium sp.
CCAGAATCCGGCCTCCTGGTAGTCGGCGGTCGGCGGTCTGGTGGGAACCAACATGGCTGCTCCTAAGCAACTGGTGAACGGATCTCGTTGAGGTGCAATAGCTCAGGAAGCGGTACCCACGTCGCCGTGCGGACATCCGAAGACGCCCCGGTAGTAGAGCAGGGGCTGTCGATCGGCACTCAGCCAGAACCCGGTCGGTTGAGCAACCACAATGATGTGGTCGCCCACTTCGATCTCGTCGACGACATCGGCCTCCACCCTGGCCAGCACGCCACCGAGGCTGGGCGCGCCGTTCCCACCCGGGCGCCAGTCCACACCCGCAAACCGGTCCTGTCGACGATCGGCGAACGTTCGACCCAGTGCCGTTTGGTCGCTGGCGAGAATGTTGATAGACACCGCTCCGGCCCGACGGATCCGGGGCCAGGTCGTGGAGCTGTGCGCCGGACAGAAGGCGACATACGTCGGCTCCATCGAGAGTGCGACGAACGACTGACAGGTGAATCCCTCTGGACGACCATCAGCAAGGCCGGTGACGATCGTCACTCCGGTGGTGAAGTGCCCGAACGCGGACTTGATCTGCGCCACCGGGAACCGTCGAGTCGGCCCTGAACAGCCTTGTGGCGTGCTAGTCATCGTAGCTCACGTAAATCGCGTCCGAGTCTGGAAAGGACTGGCACGCCAGGATATACCCCTCGGCCAAGTCCGCAGGCTCAAGCGCATGCCCTTCGGGCATCGTGACACGCCCACGCACCAGTCGACACACACATGCGCAACACGAGCCTTCCCGGCAGGAATACGGCGCTTCGATCCCAGCATCAGTCAACGCATCGAGCAGCACCGTGTCCACGGACCATCCCGCGCTCGACTCGTTGCCATTCAGCAATACCGTGACAGTGCAATCCGTGGCCATTTCTCAGCGGCCCTCCGTCCGACCACTTGGGTTCAATGACTTCCACGAGGTTGCGGCCGCATCCGGCGACTCGGACCTCGGTGTTATTTCAACTGCACCGCAAGCAATCTCGAATGCGATGGAAGAATGTAGGGCAGCGCAGGTCACCGCGGAGGTGCTCCGCTGGCCCCGGGCCGCTCGACGCGCGAACTCATCGCACACCGCTTCGGCGGTGCCGGTCCATTGAACGCTCAACTGATCTGCAGTGTGCCGTTCGACGAGCACGACGTTCTGACACGATTGACATGAAACCCTCTGCATCACAGGGCACCCCACTCATCCGCCCACTGGCCGCCGCAAGGTGTCGCGCTGCGCCACAACTTCGCCTCAGATCGCACGCTGCCGGCGCCCCAGCTGTTGGTAGATCCGCGCACCCGTGACACGCATCAGATTCGTCGTCTGTCCGTCCATCGCCAACCTGTCGATCGGACCGCAGATCGAGATCGCAGCGACCACGTCCCGTTTGTTTCCGACGGGCGCACCCACACAGCCGATCCGCGGCATGGTCTCTTCGCGATCAAAGGCAATACCCCGAAGACGGACCGCCGCGTGCTCGCGTCGAATCTCCACGCTGTCCGCATGCGGCGCCGGTCCGCCGGCCACCGTGCTCACACTGTGCAGATCTCCGAAAGAGTTGGCCATCAGCACTTTACCGACACTGGTGCGTGCTGCGGGACGCCGACCGCCGATCCGCGTATCGATCTCCACACCGAATGACCCCTCCACCTTGTCCAGGTAGATGACATCCCTGCCGTCCAGAATCGCCAAATGGACGGTATGGCCAGTCAGCTGTCTCAGCTCACGTAAGTGAGGCAGCGCCGCAGCATGCAGCCGATCCTGCTGGACGGCAAGCGTTCCCAGCTCGAACAGTCGCAGTCCGAGGCGGTACTCGTGGCCACTGCGGCTCAGCCAGCCCAGGTGGACGAGTCGCTCGAGCATCCTGTGCACCGACGAACGCGGGACCCCAGTCCGGCGTGCGATCTGAGCCAGAGTTAGCTGATCCGGGCCGGTGAAGGCGTTGAGAATAAGGTCGGCCCGATCGATCCCGGCCACTGGCGGGCAGTCCTGAAGTTGTACCGACATTCGTACCTCCATCTTGCGATCGTCGCGCCAACGGTGCGGCGATGCAACGAACCTACATTACTCACAGTAATATTGATAGTTATTGGCAAGATCACACCTGTGTGCGCCATCACGCTATTGAACTGCGTATATCAGATTCATCTGCCCTCGACCGCGGCTGATTGGCATTCTGATTTGGAGCTTGCAATGGTCCCAGCTACCGCATATCGACCGGGGTATTCAACACACCGATGTCCACCCACCGCCCGCCGGACAGCTCCATTGACCACCGCCGTCACCGACCAGTCACATCTACGCAATCGAGCGGCACGTGCGTTCAGAATGTTTGCCGTGAGGGTCCACGAGGCGTCAGAGGGCCGAAGCGGACGGGCCCAGGACATCAGACCCGTCCGGCCCTACATCGACTCAGACCGGTGTGGCGGCGAGATAGAAGTTCGGCACGAGGTCCTCATCGCAGGCCGCCAACCGATACGCGTCGAGGTCGATAACGCCGTCTGCCCGAAGCACCTCGGCATCGGTCAAGAATTCACCGGTGTGTTCGGCGGCCGACCTGGTCACCAGCGCATGTACGGCATCGGCCATGATCTGCGTGTCGCGGGCCTGCGACCGCACCTCTTCCTCGCCCATGGCCGCCATCAGCCCCGTACTCGCCACCGTGGTGGCAGGCCACAGCGAGTTCACCGCGATGGGTATCGTGGCGAACTCGGCCGCCCAACCCAGCGTCAGCAGACTTTCGGCATATTTGCCCACGGTGTGCGCCACATGGGCCGACAGCCATCCGGGCGCAAGGTTCAGCGGCGGCGAGACGTTCACAATGTGCGCATTGGACGATCTGCGCAAGTATCGAAGCGCGCTGTGCACCAGGGCGTACGGGCCCTCGACGTTGACCGCGAGCAAGCGTCGGAAGTTCTTCGGCGGCAGCGCAGGCGTCGCCCTCAGGTCCAGCGCCCCCGCATTGTTGACGATGACGTCGATACCGCCGAAGGCGCCGGCGATCTCCTCCACCGCCATAGCGACGGCATCAGGATCTCGGACGTCGCAGGCGATCGCCAATGGACGACCGCCGGCGGCGCGCACCGCACTGGCCGTGTCGGTGAGCGTGCCCGAAATCTTCGGATTGGGCACATCGGTTTTCGCCAGCAACGCCACGTTGGCGCCGTCGGCCCCGGCGCGGATCGCGATATCGCGGCCGATACCTCGACTCGCGCCCGTCACCACCACGACTCGGCCCCTCAACGAACGATCGGCCCGGTACGGCGATCTGTCCATACACACCTCCAAAGATCGGTATCCACCCATACGGGTCGGACATGCGTACATATAATCATATAACTGTTTACGTGGACAGGTCGCTCGCTTGATGCGCACCGCCCGTGCCGAACCGGCCGGCTTGTCCGATAAAGAGATATATGTTTATCTGTTTCTATGACTCTGCGGGCGACTGCCGAACCAGATCCGTCTCTACCGGAAACCTCCGCCGCCAACGACGCTCGTGACGTTGGCGCGGTGGAGGTTCCACTCGCTGCGCGCCCGGACATGCTCAGCCTGGATGAGGCCGAAGCGCTCGCGGCGGCCACCCGCGCGGTCTGCGAACGACTGGCGCCCGAAGACCGGATCCGCGAGATCGCTTACGAGCGCGACGCAACTCCTCGACGCGGGTTCGACGACGAACTGTGGATGATGTTGTGCACGCAGATCGGCATCACCACCATCGCCGTGTCCCAACACCTCGGAGGTGCAGGATGTGGCGTCTCAGCCCTGGGGGTGGTCGGCCGCGAACTCGGAAGGGCCCTTGCCCCAGTTCCATTCCTGGCCTCGGTGGTCCTGGCCACCGGGCTGGTTCTCGACGTCGTCGGCGGGGATGACCCCGGCAACCTGGGCACTGCGCTCGCCCCCCTACTGGCCGGCGAGCGGACGGCGGCCGCTGCGCTCACTCGTGATGGTGGTGCGCGCGTGCGCGGCGACAACCCGGTGATGGCCAGGCCCGATGCCCGTGACGAATGGGTGCTGACCGGTTCGGCACGCCACGTGCTGCACGCCGCCGCCGCCGATGACCTGGTGGTCAGCGGAACCCACAACGAACGCACCGGCATCTTCTTGCTGGCCGCGGACTCCCCCGGTGTGACGCGCGAGATCGAATCCGTGCTCGATCCGACCCGGCCAATGGCGACCGTCGAATTCCACGGTGCGCGTGCCACCCGCATCGACGCAGGCGGATGTGCCGAGGAACTGATCGACAGTCGCACCCTGAAGGCACTGGCGGTGCTGTCTGCCGAGCAGGTGGGCGCCAACGAGAGACTGCTCGAGCTGGCCGTCGATCACGCCACCTCGCGTCATCAGTTCGGTCGACCGATCGGTAGTTTTCAGGCCGTCAAGCACCGTTGCGCAGACATGCTGGTCGAACTCGAATGGTCCAGATCGGCTTCCCAGGCGGCCATGCAATCAGCCGATGACGAACCCGTGGGGACCGCCGCGGAACTGCGCTGGCGCGCGCGAATGGCCAAGGCAGTGTGCTCGGAGTCGCTGCGTGCCGCCAGCCACAGCAACCTGCAGATCCGCGGCGGAATCGGATTCACCTGGGAAGACTCCGCCCACCTGTACCTCAAGCGAGCACGCACCGACGAGGTCCTCTTCGGCACGCCGGCCGAGCACTGGGACAAGTTCGCCGCCGAGGCCGGACTGTCGTGACTCTCGGTTCCCACGCCACGACCCGCCGCACACGGCCCGAAGAACATCAGGAGAAGACCATGACGGCAGCCGACGACGCAGACATCGAGAAGATGCGTTGTCAGATCCGCGAGTTCCTCGCCGCCGCCCCCCGGCCGGTAGGCCTGCGCAACTACGGCCCGACCCCGACGGAGGCCGACGTCGAACCCGGCCGCAGGTGGCACAAGCATCTCGCCGCCAACGGCTACGCCGGTCTGCACTGGCCGGTCGAACACGGTGGCGCCGACGCATCCGTCCTCTACCAGGCGATTTTCGCCGAGGAGTGCGCACGCGCCGACGTGCCGCGGCAGCTCGCGATCACGGCGATCGACCTCGTCGGCCCTGTTCTCATCGCATACGGCAACGACGCCCAGCGGCGACGTCACCTTCAGCCGATCCTGCGCGGGGACGACATCTGGACCCAGCTGTTCTCGGAACCCGGCGCCGGTTCGGACTTGTCCGCGGTGCGCACCGGCGCGGTACGCACGGCCGCCGGTTGGCGGGTCACCGGCCAGAAGGTGTGGAGTTCGGCGGCGAAATCCGCCCAGTACGGGATCATGCTGGCCCGCACCGGCGCCGACCGCCACCGGGGCCTCAGCATGTTCATCGTGCCGATGGACACCACCGGCGTCACCGTCCGTCCGATTCGCCAGATCGATGGCGAGAGCAAGTTCAACGAGGTGTTTCTCGACGATGTCGAACTCGCGGCCGACGCCCTGATCGGCGAGGTCGGCCAGGGATGGTCGATCGCGATGATGACGCTGGGCAGGGAACGCCTGACCCTCGGCTGCCAGGCGGTGGCGATGTTCCGGCTGCACGAGCAGATGGTGCGAGCCGCCCGCGCGCGCGGGCTCTTCGACGCCACACTGGCCCGCTCCATGGCCAGGATCTGGGCCCGAATGTGGCTGCTGCGCTTCACCTGGGAGCGTGCGGTCGCCACGGGCGAACTCGCCTCGCCGGCCTTCTCGGTCCTCAAACTGATGACGTCGGAGACCGATCGCGACTTGGCCGATCTTGCTACCGATGTACTGGGCACCGATGCCTGCCTCGACCCCGACAGTGACGACGCAGACGCAGCGATCGTGCACTCGATGCTGGTGGGGCGCGCCCAGACCATTCTCGGCGGTACCAGCGAGATCCAACGAAACATCCTGGGAGAGCGAGTGCTCGGCCTACCGAAGGAACCACATTGAGTACAAGCATCAAGAGATGGAGGACACCATGACGGCACCCCTGAGCGGTCGAGTCGTGCTGGTCACCGGCGGAGGTCGTGGGATAGGGCGGAGCCACTGCCACGCGCTCGCACGCCTCGGCGCGGCGGTCGTCGTCAACGACCCAGGTGTCAGCCGCAGCGGCGAGAAACACGCCGAGGGAATCGGACTCGCCGACTCGGTGGCCAGTGAGATCAAAGAGGCCGGCGGTACCGCTATCGCACACACCGGCTCGGTGTCGTCGTGGGACGATGCCGCAGACATGGTTCAGGCCGCTGTCGACACTTTCGGGACACTCACCGGTGTGGTCAACAACGCCGGAATCCTGCGTGATGCGACCATCGTGAACACTTCCGAATCCGACTGGGACGCGGTACTTGCAGTGCATCTCAAGGGGACCTTCGCTGTGTCCCATCATGCCTGCCGATACTGGCGTAGCCGATTCAAGGCCGGTGAGCCGATCGAGGCCCGGGTCGTCAACACGGTCTCGGGGTCAGGGCTGTGGGGCAATGTCGGGCAGAGCGCCTACGGCGCGGCAAAAGCCGCGATCGCCAACCTCACCACGACACTGGCGATGGAGGCGCGGCGCTACGGTGTGACCGCGAATGCGATTTCGCCACTGGCAATGTCGCGGATGACCGAGAGCCTCTTCGCCGACCGCGCCGATGATGCCCTCCTGGACCCCGGTCGCAGTTCACCCGTGGTTGCCTGGCTTCAGTCGGTGGATTCCTCGTGGCTGACTGGGCAGATCCTGCGGATCGACGGCAACCGTCTGATCCGCATCCACGGCTTCACCGAGGCCCGCGCGAAATACCACGGTGCTGACACTTCGGCACTGCAGTTCGACGAAATCGGCGATGCCGTGCGATGGCTGTGGGACACCTTGCCGCGCGGTCTCGCGGGCGCGCTGCCTCATGCTTGATCAGGTGCATCACATTCCAGGAGAATACTTTTCGCACAACGCCGTTCTACACATTCAGGAGCAGAAGTGACGGACCCCCGGGACGAGACTTGGATGATGGTCGAGGAGGCGGTGTTCCGGCTGTTCGCCGAAGTGGTCGCCGAGCACGGCCAAGTTCACGTACCCCTCGGCGACAGGCTCGACGAGCTCGGCTGGTCCGAGATCGAGAACGAGTATCCGATCTCAGCATGGCAGTTGCTCTTTCGCGCACAAGCACGATCCCTCGCCAATACCGACTGCCTGGATCGCGTCATGCTCGCCGGTCTCCGGACCGGAAACGAGGAATCGGCGACTGCAGTGGTCCTTCCGCGCGCGGTCCTGGCAGACCCGGCGTGCTCCGCTGACGGCGACGGTCGACGAGATAGCCTTCACCGGCATCGTCGTCGGAACGCCTCGGGGCCGGCTCGCGGTGGCCGTACCGCAACCCGATGGTGCGGTCGGAGTCGGGTTGACGGACGCGCACCGGGTGCGGTGTGAGCCGATCGACACGTTCGACCGCGGCTCCACGTGGACGCTGGTCAGCGGGGTGCTCGACCGCGACTGCATCGATACCGCCGCGCATTGGGATGACGCAGTCGCCGCGGGTCGACGGGCTCTGGCCACCGAACTCGTCGCCACCGCTGAGGCAATCCTCGAACTGGCGACCGCCCACCTCGCGACCCGCACCCAATTCGGCCACCCGATCGGCTCATTCCAGGCTCCCCGTCACGCACTGGCCGGGGCGTTCGCCGAACTCGAGGGCGCGCGCGCACTCACTTCCGAGGCATGGCGAGATGGCGGAGACTTCGCGGCCGTGGTCGCCAAATCGGCTGCTGGACAGGCACACCGCGCAGTCGGCGAGGCGGCGATGCAGGTGTGCGGGGCGATCGGGATGACCGCAGAACACGACCTTCACCGCCACGTCGCACGGGGGGTTCAGATCGACGCTCTGCTCGGGTCCCACCTACAGCTCGAACCCGCAATCGCCGATCACCTCTTGGACGCCGATGAGCCCGATGGGGCTCTGCCGACTGTCGTCGCCTGCGGATGACCAGATCATGCGGACCGCCCTGGGGACACGCCGCCGACGCGCGCGACCACCAAACAGCCGAACCACTGCGATCCGCGAAGGCAGCCCGAGCGCTTTGGACACACCCCTGATATATCGTCAGTCATATCACTGATTGCGAGCGGGACGGTCGAGAGGACATGCGAATGGACGTCGCCAACCTTCGCGAGCCCAAGATGTCGGATCGAGTGGCGGCCGTCCTGCGGAAGATGTTCATCCGGGGTGAGATTCCCGAGGGCACGATGCTGCCGCCCGAGGCGGAATTGATGGCGAGATTCGGGGTATCACGGCCCACCTTGCGAGAAGCATTCCGGGTACTGGAATCGCAGTCGCTCATCGAGATGCAGCGCGGGGCACGTGGTGGGGCCCGGGTCACCCGACCCACCCGCCAGACCCTGGCGGGCTATGCCGGCCTGATACTTCAGTACGAAGGGGTCTCGCTCAAGGATGTCTACGACGCGCGCGCGGTTGTCGAGACGCCGATGGTCATCCAGCTCGCCAACGAACGGGACCCGGCGGTCATCGCCGAGTTGGAGGACATCGTCGCCCGCGAGCGGAACCTGAAGTCCGGTGAGGCGGCGTTTGCCGATCAGACCGACTTCCACGCGGCCATCGCCCGGCTCTCCGGGAACAGCACTCTGCAGATCATCAGCGAGATGCTGCACCACATCATCGAGAAGGCCAACCGCTCCATCCAGCCCACCAAGGGTGCGCGCGCGGATCAGGCGCTCCGCCGGTCGGCGAAAACACACGCAATGATCCTCGACCTCATCAAGAGCGGTGATGCCGAGGGTGCGGCTGCGCTGTGGAGCCGCCACCTGCGCAAGGCCGAGGAGTACGTGCTGGCCGGCTCGGAATCGTCGACGGTGCTCGACCTCCTCGACTGATATGCGCAGCCCGACCGGCCCGAGGCATCACGCCCTGATGCTGGACAACACGGTGACCGCGGCGACCGCGGTGGGCCCGCCGATGTTGTGCGCCAATCCGACCCGCGCCCCGGCCACCTGGTTTTCGGCCTCCCCGCGCAATTGGCTGAACAACTCGTAGCACTGCGCGATACCGGTGGCACCCGGCGGGTGCCCCTTGGCCTTCAGCCCGCCGCTCGGATTGACCGGCATCGCGCCGCCCACATAGTGGTCCCCGCGTTCGACCAGTTTGCGGCCCTCGAACCGGTCGGCGAATCCCAGATCCTCATAGCTGATCAGTTCCACGCCGGTGAAGCAGTCGTGCACCTCGGCGACGTCGACGTCGCGCGGTGTCAGGCCCGCCATTTCCATGGCCGCCTTGGCGGCCTTGACCGTCGGCGGGAAGGTCGTCAAGTCGGTCTTGTGTTGATGCATGACACGGTCCATCCCCAGGCCGACCCCACGGATCCACACCGGCCGGTCCGTGAACCGGTGCACATGGTCGGCGGCGGCCAGAATGACGGCAGCGGCACCGTCGCTTTGCGGCGTGCAGTCGTAAAGCCCGAACGGATCCACCACCATCGGCGAATCAAGGACTTGGTCGACGGTAATCTCGTATCTCAGCTGCGCCTTGGGGTTCGTCATCGCATGGTGATGATTCTTGACGGCGATCATCGCCATGTGTTCCCTGGTGGCACCCGACTCGTGCAGATACCGGTTCACGTGCAGCGCGAAGTTGGCCGGTGCGACCAGCCCCAGCGGATAGTCCCATGCGCCATCTCGGGTCATGCCGGACCATTCCCAGAACGTCGCATTCGACGCCGTCTCCCGCACCTTGTCGACCCCGATGACGAGCACCACGTCGTAGTGACCCGAGGCGACGGCAAGGAAGCCGTTTCGAATCGCGTCATTGCCGGTTGCGCAGGCGTTCTCGACCCTCGTCACGGGCACGTCGGTCAGGTCGAGCGTGTCGGCAGCGATTCCGGCCGGGAAGCCGTCGGTGGTGGACAGCGCGCCGATCCAGGCGGCCTGGATGTCCGACTTGTCGATGCCCTTGTCCACGTGGGCGACACACTCGGCGTAGGCCATCGGGAGCAGATCCTTGATGCCCAGCTCGAAGTGCTCGGCGAAGTCCGTCATACCGGCGCCGACGATCGCGACGTCCCTCACGCGACGTCCCGCCCGTGTTCGGCGGCCGGGGCCGGCAGAAATGCATGCCCATAGTCGGGAATGCCACTGCGGATGGCGATTCTGCGCAGAACGATCGACCCCGGTTGGCCGATGTGCACCTCGCCGGCGGGCACGCCGGTCACCTTGACCAGTACCCGCACTGGACAGTCGTCGAGTTGGACGAGGGCCAGTGAGTACGGGCTGTACAGGTCAGGAACCGATAGTGCGACAGTCGAATGGGAGTAGACGACGCCTGTTCGGGGCAGTGGTTGTGAGCGCCGGCTGGCCGCGAGAGTGCCATCAGAACCGACGCGCAGCCGCGGCGGGAACTGAGGTCGGCAATCGATTCCGGGCATCTCGTCGAACACTGCAGCCTCCCAGCGTAATTTGGCATCAAAGGCGCGTGCGTAGGCCGCCAGTGAGATCGGGATGCCGGTGCCCTTCGTCACCTTCACGACCGGCAGCGGACGAGACCGGGGCTCGTCCCGGCTGACGCGCGTCGCCCCTCGCAAGAGGTGCGCCACTGTGGCGCTGGACTGCTCCATACCGATCACCGCCCCATCGCACCCACCCTCGATCGCCGCGATCAGCATCCGGATCATGCTCGCCGACGATGCCGTCGGCGACTCGGCGAGTCCCATGACTTGGCTAACTCCCAGCGTTTTCGCGCTGAGCCCGGCGAGTGCGACAACTCCGGCCATCGACTGCATGCCGACTCGACCGAGAGTGGCCCGGACCCCCACTTCGCGTTCCATGCGTGGATCGCCGTATTCGTAACGAGCACCGTCGCGATCACGTGCGACGACCGGCAGGCTGCGGTTCTGCCGCGCGCGCAATGTCACCGACGCCCCCTGCTCACCCGTCAACACCGCGGCCGCGCCGGCACTGCCCGCGCAGTCGTCGACGCCGATGATGAGCGTGCCCGGCGCCGCCGCCACGATCTCGTCGAGCGCCGCCGGCGCGCCGCCGAGAATCTCGGTGACGCTGACGTCAGCTCCCAGCGAGAGGCCGGCCAACAACACGGCGCCGTTGCCGCCCTCCAGCAACGGCAGGTCGCGGGACACGACCAGCACTCGTGTCGCCGACGCATCGGGGTCGGCGTTGCGTCCGGCGCAGACCGCCATCGTCAGCGCGTCCTCGTCGGGCCCGCTGACCCGGCGGATGGCGGAATCGCGGTTCTCCCAGGGCGGCAGATACGTCCCCGCCGAGCAGATAGCGGTCACGGGCGTCGACCTCACTTGTCCGGTAACAGTTGATGGCCCGAGACGCCGCCATCGGATGGGCGCCGGGATAACACTTAATAGGGTATATAGTTGAACATATAATGGCAACTGCGACTGACTGCGGCGGTCCGGTGAGGCGAGGAGAACTGATGGGCACGGACTACGAAAACCTCTGCGCCGCAGGCTCGGAACTCAACAGACTGCGAGTCCGGGTCAACCAGTTCTTGCGCGCCGACAGCGCCGAGTTCGGGTGGAAGGCCTCCGTAGACGCGTGGCTCGCCAGCTGGGACGAGGCGTTCAGCACGCGCCTGGGCGCAGCCGGCTTCCTGGGTCTGACGATCCCTTCGCGCTACGGCGGGCGCGGACTCGGGCATCTGCACCGGTACGTGGTCACCGAACAGTTGCTGTTGCACGGCGCGCCAGTGGCCGCGCACTGGTTCGCCGACCGCCAGGTTGCGCCTGCGTTGTCGGCCTACGGCAGCGAACACCAACGACGTACCCTGCTGCCCGAGATCGCCGCAGGTCGGCTGTACTGCGCCATCGGATTGAGCGAGGACGGTGCGGGATCCGACTTGGCCGCGGCAGTCACCCGGGCACGGCGCACGGACGGCGGCTGGCTTCTCAATGGCCGCAAGACGTGGACCAGTGGCGCCCACCGCGCGCACCTGATCGTGGTGCTCGCCCGTACCGGTGCGCCGGACCCCGCACATCGGCACGCGGGCTTCGGGCAGTTCCTCATCGCACGCGACGCGCCCGGCGTCACCGTCAGCCCCATTGCCCAGATGTCGGGGGAACACCACTTCAACGAGGTGACGTTCACCGACGTCTTCGTCGCCGATGCCGACGTGCTCGGTGAGATCGGCAACGGCTGGCAGCAGATCACCACGGAACTGTCCTTCGAGCGCAGCGGACCGGAGCGAATCCTGTCCACCGCGCCACTGCTGGCAGCCGTGCTGCGCTCCGTGTCCGATGGCGACCGGAGTGCGGCCTGCGCCGCGGCCGCCGGGAATCTGGTGGCCGGCATGGTCTCGCTGCGGCAGCTGTCGATATCGGTGGCCAACACGCTGACGCAAGGACGCGACGCAGCAAGTCGCGCGGCGATGGTCAAAGACCTCGGCACCGGATTCGAACAGTACTCGGTGGACGCCTGCGCGGAGATGCTGAGCCTGGGCGTGGATCCCGGCCGGATCGACGCCGAGCTTCGCGATCTGCTTGCCGCCGCTCGACTCCACGCGCCGATGTTCACCCTTCGGGGCGGGACCAATGAAGTGCTACGCGGGGTCGTCGCGCGGGACATGGGCCTGCGATGAACGTCCACGACAACGGAAGAAACGCCAGATGAGCCTCAATTACCTTCTCGGAGCGTTGTTCACAGATCCTGACGTCGGCGACGATCACGCCGGACTGCGGGACCTCGCCAACAACCTCGGTCGGCGGGCGGCGACCGCGCGCACCGGAGCCCGATCCGTCGATCAGCAGTTCGACACCGAGCTCTGGCGACACCTCGTCGACACCGGGCTGCACCGGATCACCAGCACCGAGGATTCGGCCGCCGGACCCATCGAGTCGGCCGTCGCGCTGCACGCATTGGCCCGTCACTCCGCCGCCGTGCCGATCGCCGAAACCGATCTCCTCGGCGCATGGCTGGCGCGCATGGCAGGTCTCGACACTCCCGACGAGGTCCCGCTGACCGTCGCCGTCGCCGACGACTACAGGGAAGACGGCCGAAACCTGGCCGGCACCGCGAACGGGGTGCCGTGGGCCTCCGATGCCACGGTGCTGTTGGCCGTACCGACCCGCGACCACCTGATGGTCACCGTCGCCGACGGCGCCGTGCTCGGCGGGCGCAACCTTGCCGGTGAGCCCCGCGGATCACTCCCGTTTGACCTACCGCGGGCCGGCTTCGTCGCACTCGATCGCCGTGTGCTCGCCGAATTGACCCGACGTGGAGCCTGGGCACGGTGTGTGCAGATCGTCGGCGCACTGGATACGGCCGCCCAGCTGTCCGCCGCCCATGCCCGCAGCAGAAGCCAGTTCGGCCGACCGCTGACACAGTTCCAATCAGTTCAGCACTCGCTGGCCCATCTCGCCGGTGAGACCGAACGTGCCAGGTCGGCAACCACTTTGGCCATCGCAGCGGCCGCCGCCCATGGTTTCGACAGCGTGGAGGCCGATCATTCGGTAACCGTCGCCAAGGTCACGTTGGGGCAGGTCGTGCCGACGGTGACGACCATCGCTCACCAGTTGCACGGTGCGATCGGGGTCACTCTTGAGCACGATCTGTGGATGTCGACGATGCGGGCGCGCAGCTGGATCGACGAGTTCGGTCGCACCACCGACTACGCCGTCAAACTGGGCCGGCTCGTGCTGGACGCCAGCCGCTTACCCGCCGGGCCCTGGGATGCCGTGTTCGGCGTGCACCCATCCGTCATCGGCTGACCCCGCCGGCCTCCCTCGGCCGTCAGGCCGGTTGCCCGTAAACGGCGACGACAACCGTGTGGTCCAGACTGTTCACCGACCACACCCTGATGGCGGTGTTGGCACGCTGCTGATGGCCGATGCAGGATTGGTCGTGACGGTCTGCGCCACCGTGCCCTGCCGCGTCGGCCCGATCCTGCGGTGACGAGCCGTCTGAACCACCGGCGCGCCGACCAGTGCCCAGACCGGCAGCGCCACCGTCAACGCCCACCCGCGGCACCGGCCGATTGCGCGCGGCCGAAATTCGTTCCTTGTTTGTCGCTTTCGCTTCCCGGATCGATCACCGGGTGCGCGCATCGTCGAGCCGTGATCGGAACCCGGGCGATCGCATCGACGCGATCTGCGGTTCGAGCTCCAGATCCAGGGCCAGGCGGTGCTGGTCGGAGTCGAGCGAACCCGGGGAGGCCGTCGCACCCATCGTGGCCTTGGTGGCCATGACGACATCGCGGGGTGCCGCGGCCGGCCCGGCAGCCAGCTCGCACGCCGCCTTGACGGGGTCGTCGGCGACGGCCAACGCCAAACCCGCCCGCACGGCGGCCTCTGCGTCGAACGCGACCCCGAACAGCAAAGCGGCCCGGGCGGCAGGCGGACCGATCGCTCGCTGCAACAGCCAGCTAGCTCCGCCCCCGGGGTGGACGCCGAGTCGCTGAAACCGCGCGTCGAATGAGGCGGTGGGACCGGCGATCCGCACGTCGGCGGCCAACGCCAGATTCAGTCCAGCACCCACCGCCGGACCGCCGACCGCTGCGATAGTCGGCAGCGGGCAGCGCGCGACAGACATGAATCCTGCATATATGCGCCGCAGACCCTCTTCGGTGGCCGCACCCAACACACCCAGGTCAGCGCCCGCACAAAAGGCCTTTCCCGCGCCGCTGACCACGACCGCGTGCACGCCTTCGTCGCACTGGGCGCGCTCGACCGCCGACGCGAGCATGGCCGCCATCGCATCGTCGAGCGCATTGCGCCGATCCGGGTTGTTGAGCGTGATCAGCGCGACGCGGTCGCGCACCTCGTACGTGACCAGGTCTTCGGCATCCACGACTTTGGACACTAGCCAGCCTGCCCGCGTGTCGCCGCCGGTATTCCGTTGAGCGGACTGCGGTTTCCGCCGTGTCAGTCGGGCAGCCGCAGTTCCGGCTTCTCGACCTCTTCGATGTTGACGTCCTTGAAGGTGATGACGCGGACCTGCTTGACGAAGCGGGCCGGGCGGTACATGTCCCACACCCAGGCGTCGGCGAGGCGCAGCTCGAAATAGACCTCACCGTCGGCGTTACGCGGCACCATCTCGACGCTGTTGGCCAGATAGAAGCGGCGTTCGGTCTCCACCACGTAGCTGAACTGTCCGACGATGTCCTTGTACTCGCGGTACAGCGAGAGCTCCATCTCGGTTTCGTACTTTTCGAGATCCTCGGCACTCATCTGCTCTGCTGTCCTTCGTCTAGGTTGGTCTCCATCATTCCCCACACCGTCGAACCGCGTTGCACCGATCCCGCAACCCGCCGCACATTGGCAAAGGAATAGCGGTGCTCGCTGCAGGGACCCCGTTCCTCCAGCGCCGCCATGTGCACCGGCGTGCTGTAGCCCTTGTGCTCGGCGAAGCCGTAGCCGGGGTGTTCGGTCTCCATCGCGACCATCAGCCGGTCCCTGCTCACCTTGGCCAGCACGCTGGCCGCCGCGATGCAGGCCGCCGCGGCGTCACCACCGATCACCGGCAGCGACGGCATCGGTAGCCCCGGTACCCGGAAGCCGTCGGAGAGCACGTACCCGGGTCGCAGCGGCAGTCCGGCCACCGCGCGGCGCATCCCCTCGATGTTCGCGTGATGCACCCCGCGGCGGTCAACCTCGACCGAGGGAATGAACACCACGTGATAGGCCAGCGCGTACCGGCGGATCAGCGGGAACAACCGTTCCCGCTCGGCCTCGTTGAGCTTCTTCGAATCATCCAGTGCGGCAAGGCTGGTCAAGCGATTGGGACCCAGCACGCAGGACGCCACCACCAGCGGCCCGGCGCACGCGCCGCGGCCGACCTCATCGACGCCGGCCACCGGCCCGAGGCCGTTGCGGTACAGCGCGGACTCCAGGGTGCGCAGGCCGGACCTGCGGATCACTGTTCTGGGGGGCCAACTCGCCGGCAACGCCGGAACTCCTAATCGGCCGATGCCGTCTGCGGGTTGGTGCTGCTCACGCCGCCCCACCGCGACGGCGGCCAGGCGATGAAGCGGGCCTTGCCGATCACGTTGTCCACCGGCACCGTGCCGGCTTCCGGGTCACCGGTGCACAGCAGCCCACGCTGGGCGTCCCCGGGAAGATTCGAGCAGCGTGACCGCGAGTCGGCCGAGTGGGTGCGGTTGTCGCCCATCACCCACAGCTTGTCCTCGGGCACCTTCACCGGGCCGAACTCATTGCCCAGGCAGGGATAGACCTCGGCGTCGGCGTTCATGGTGACCGAGTCCAGATACGGTTCGACGAGTTTCTTGCCGTCGACGGTCAGGCCCGTGTCGGCGCGGCACTGCACGGTCTGTCCACCCACCGCGATGACGCGCTTGACGAGGTCGTTCTCGTCGGGCGGCACGAACCCGACGAAGGACAGCGCGTCCTGCACCAACTTGATCGCCGGGTTGTCCGAACGTATCGACTGGTAGCCGATGTTCCAGTTCGGCGGGCCCTTGAACACGACGACGTCACCGGGTTCGGGCTCGGTGAACCGGTAGGTGAGCTTGTCCACCATGATCCGGTCACCGACGCAGCCGGGGCAGCCGTGCAGCGTGGGTTCCATCGATTCCGAGGGAATCAGATAGGGACGCGCCACGAAGGTCAGCATCACGTAATAGAGCACCAGCGCGATGGTGACCAGGATGGCGCCCTCGCGCAGCGCGCCGTGCTTCTTCTTCGGTTCCTGCTCCGCCTCGGTGTCCGATCCGGTGGCGGATTCGGCGTTTTCAGCGGGAGCGGCGTCCTCGGCTTCGTCGGTCACGGCATCAGGGTAGCCAGCGAGGCTGGGGACCAGCCTGACAGCCTGAGCGAGCGTGTCGTGGTGCGTGCACCTGACACGATCAGCGTCAGCGCTTCTCCTTGATCTTCGCCTTCTTGCCACGCAGTTCGCGCAGGTAGTACAGCTTGGCGCGACGCACGTCGCCGCGGGTCACGACGTCGATGTGGTCGATGTTGGGCGAGTGCACCGGGAAGGTCCGCTCGACGCCCACGCCGTAGCTCTCCTTGCGGACGGTGAAGGTCTCGCTGATCCCGCCGTTCTGGCGGCGCAGCACCACACCCTTGAAGACCTGGATGCGCTCCTTGGAACCCTCGATGACCTTGACGTGCACGTTGACGGTGTCGCCGGGGCCGAATGCCGGGATGTCGTCGCGCAGCGACGCCTTGTCGACGAAGTCAAGCGTGTTCATCGGTGACTCTTCCTTGCTGTTGGCGGTTCTTCATGGGCTGCGCGGTTACGCGCGGCCGAACCGACGTGTTCGGGCGGATCTGACGTGTTCGTCTCCGCAGCAGGGGTGAACCTGCGCAGACAACTGCTCAATTGTGCCAGACGCGGCGCACGAGGCGAAATCGTCGCCCTGAGCACCGGACCGTGCGAAACGTCACCCCCTCGGCGAGAGCGCGCGGGTGTCCGGCAGTGGTTACGCTACAGATGTCCGGGGTAGACATTCCGACATCGTGGCCGGATCCCCCGCCCCCTCACCATCCCTGGAGGAACGCATGCCGCGGCCGTCGACGTTTCTGGCGGTCGCCGTGGCGGCCGTGTGTGCGGCTGCCACGATCTCCGGGTGCGAGACGAAGGTGTACGGCAGCCCACCGCCACCGCCCGCCGCGCCGCAACTCACCGTCGTCGCGCCACTGGGCACCTCCGCGCCCCTGCCCGAAGCGCCGCCGGAGAAGCCCACCGAAACGTTCGAGGGGCTGAAGAACCGCGAGGTGCAGGCCACCGCCGACGCCGCCGCGGCCGGGGCCGATATCACCGTGGCCGTCCTGGACCGCAACACCGGCCAGCTCGTCACCAACGGCCGCAACAACACCATCGCGATCGCCTCGGTGGTCAAGCTCTTCATCGCCGACGACCTGCTGCTCCAGGAGGCCAATGGGGACACCACGCTGAGCCCCGAGGACCGCACCATGCTGGACGTGATGCTGCGGTCCTCCGATGACAGCGCCGCCGAGGTGTTCTGGAACCGCAGCGGCGGCAGCGCGATCATCGACCGGGTCGTCCAGCGCTACGGGCTGGGCTCGACGCGCGCCAACGGTCGCTGGTTCAACACCATCAGCACGGTGACCGACCTGGTGCGTTATTACGACATGCTGTTGGCGGGTACCGGCGGGCTGCCGTCGGAGCGGGCCAGCATCATCCTGTCCAACCTGGCGCAGTCGACGCCGACGGCGCCCGACGGCATGGTGCCCGGCGGTGTCTACCCGCAGCGGTTCGGCATCCCGGAGGGTCTGTTCGGGGAACCCGTCGCGGTCAAACAGGGCTGGATGTGCTGCATCGGTGCGGACTGGATGCACCTGTCCACCGGTGTGGTCGGCCCGGAGCGCCGCTATGTGATGGCCATCAGTTCGATGCAGCCGGCCGGCGCCGAGGAAGCGCGACGGACCATCACCGAAGCGGTGCAGACGATCTTCCCCGGCGGCCGGGTCTAATCCCGGGTCGCAACGCTGCGGCCCGCCCTAGAGCAGGTCGGGCCGGCGGTCACGGGTGCGCTGCAGCGACTGCTCGTGGCGCCAGGCATCGATCTTGGCGTGGTCCCCGGACAGCAGCACCGGTGGCACCTCCAGGTCGCGCCAGACCGGCGGCCGGGTGTAGCTGGGGCCTTCCAACAGACCGTTCGAGTGCGAATCGTCTTGATGCGATGCGGGATTGCCGAGCACCTCGGGCAACAGACGCACCACGGCCTCGACCATCACCAGGACCGCCGACTCACCGCCGGCGAGCACGTAGTCACCGATGGACACCTCTTCGACCCGCATCCGCCGCGCCGCGTCATCGGCGACCCGTTGGTCGATGCCCTCGTAGCGTCCGCACGCGAACACCAGATGCGCCTCGGCGCTCCACCGGTGCGCGGTGGCCTGCGTGAACGGGCGGCCCGCCGGTGTCGGCACCACCAGAAGCGTGTCCGCCGAACAGATGTCGTCGAGGGCTGCACCCCACACCGGGGCCTTCATGACCATGCCGGGGCCACCGCCGTAGGGCGAATCGTCCACCGACCGGTGCACATCGTGGGTCCACGCTCGCAGATCGTGCACGCCGAGTGCCACGATGCCGGACTGGATCGCCTTGCCCGGCAACGCCTGCTGCAGCGCGTCGAGATAGGCGGGGAAAATCGTGACGACGTCGATCCGCATGCGGTCCCTACAGATCTTCGAGGTTGAGCAGACCCTCGGGCGGATCGATGTCCACGGTGCCCTCTGCCAATGACACGGCGGTGACGATGGCGCTGACGAACGGCACCAGCAGTTCGGTGCCCTCGGGCGTCTTGATCGACAGCAGTTCCCCGGCCGCGGTGTGCAGCACCTCGGTCACCGTGCCGACGGCCTCACCGGCGACGGTGCGCACGGCCAGGCCCTCGAGTTGGTGGTCGTAGAACTCGTCGGGGTCCTCGATGGGTGGCAGGTCCCCGGATTCGACGAGGAACAGTGTGCCGCGCAGTTCGTCGGCGGCATTGCGATCGCCGATCCCGTTGAGGCGCACCAGCAGTCGGCCCCCGTGCTCGCGGACCGTGTCGATCACGAAACTGCGCTCCGGTCCCCCGCGGGGCTTGCGCCCGCGGAGCACCGAACCGGGGGCGAACCGGGCCTCCGGGTCATCGGTGCGGACGTCGACGACGACCTCGCCGGTGACACCGTGGGCCTTGGCGATCCGCCCGATGACGAGCTCCATCCGTACTCCCCGGTCGCTTCGCTCTCCCCCGCGAGCGGGAGGTACCCCCAGCCCGCGACGAGAATTACTGGTCGGTGTCCACCACGTCGACGCGGATTCCACGGCCGCCGATACCGGCGACCAGTGTGCGCAGCGCAGTCGCGGTACGTCCGCCGCGGCCGATGACCTTGCCCAGGTCATCGGGATGTACGTGCACCTCGACGGTGCGGCCACGCCGGTTGGTCACCAGGTCGACCCGCACGTCGTCGGGGTTGTCGACGATCCCGCGAACGAGGTGTTCGACGGCGTCGACGACGACGGTGCTCATTCTGCGGCGGGCTCTGCGGCGGGAGCCTCGGCCTCGGCGGCCTCGGTGGTCTCAGCCTCGTCGGCCTTCTTGGCCGGGGCCTTCTTCTTCTTGAGCTGGGTGGCCTCACCGGTGGGCGCGTTGTCGGCGGCGGCAAGCGCGGCGTTGAACAGGTCCAGCTTGGAGGGCTTGGGCTCCTTGACCCGCAGCGTGCCCTCGGCGCCCGGCAGGCCCTTGAACTTCTGCCAGTCACCGGTGATCTTCAGCAGTGCCAGCACCGGCTCGGTGGGCTGGGCACCGACGCTCAGCCAGTACTGCACGCGCTCCGAGTCGATCTCGATCAGGCTGGGCTCTTCTTTCGGCTGGTACTTGCCGATGACCTCGATGGCGCGTCCGTCGCGGCGGTTGCGCGCGTCGGCGACCGAGATGCGGTACTGGGGGTTGCGGATCTTGCCGAAGCGGGCGAGTTTGATCTTGACAGCCATGGTGAAGCGTTTCTCCTGTGATTGCCACGCTTGCAATTCAGCGACTCGGGCGGGTTGCCCGGTCCGGTTTTGCCTCTGCGTGTGTGACCCGCGTGCGGCGCATCTAACGTGTCGCGCGCGGGACAGCCGCCCATTGTGCCAGAGCAGGCGCTACCGGCCCAAATCCCCCGCCGGCGCTCACACCTGCCCCTAGATGACTTTGTCGAAGCACTTCTCTTCGACGCGCCTGACCATCCGCCAGCCGTCTGCGGTGCGGACGAACTCGTCGTCGTACCAGAGCCCGCAGAACAGGACCTGCTTCTCATCGCCGAGCACCATCGGGTTGAAGCACAGCGTGCGCGAGGTCGCGCTGTCGCCGTCGATCTTCACGTCGAAGTTACCGAGCATGTGGGCGTAGGCCGGGAAGTTCGGCAGCACCTGGGCCAGCCAGGCCTTCACCTCCGGGTAGCGCCCATCCACCCCGCCCATGGCGCGGTAGTCGATATAGGCGTCCGGGGTGAACACCCGGTCCAGATCATCGAAGCGGCGCGCGTCGATGGCGGTGGAGTAGTCGACCAGCAGCTGCTGGATTTCCAGACGGTCGGAGATCTCTTCGATGCTCAGCACGCCTTGATTGAACCACTACGTCGGCGGGCCCACCGGGCCCTCGGCAGGAGGCCAGTGCTCCCCGGACCATTCGCCGGGCTCGGCGTGCTCGCCGCGGGACAGCGGCACCCACTGCTCGGTGGGCGCCGGCTGCTTCGACGACGGGAAGTCGCGCAGCTCGCCCTCGGCGTGCGCATCCCATTTGGCGAAGGTCAGCGGTGTCCGCAACCACGCGTGCAGCAGGTTGTAGACCGCCTCCAGCGACTCGATGTGGGTGCGTTCCCAACCGTGACTGCCGTCCAGGCCGAAGCCGACCAGGGCGGCGCGGGTGGCCGCGCCCGCTTCGATGGCCGCCGCCGCATCCGAACGGTAGTAGCGGAACACGTCGCGTGCGTACGGGATACCGCGTTCGTCGGCCAGCCGGCACAGCTTGCGGGTCAGGTGATAGTCGAACGGCCCGTGCAGATCTGCCATCGGGATGGTCGCGCCGTCTTCGATGGAGTGCTGACCCGGCGCGCACACCGCGTTGTCGACGGACACCAGCTCGGCCACGTCCGGCGGCAGGCCGTGGCTGGCGCCGTGGCCGACCTCCTCGGTGATGGTCACCATGATGGTGGTGCGATGCGGCAGCCGGGTGCGGTGCGTCATCACATCGCGTGCCAGGGCCAGGGCCACCGCGACACCGGCCTTGCCGTCCAGGTGCCGCGAGACGATGAAACCGTCCTGGGTGAGTTCTGGACTGGTGATCAGCGCGACGAAGTCGCCGACCTGGAATCCGAGACGCTCCAGGTCCGCAGCTGTGGACACCTTGCGGTCGATGCGGACCTCGACGTCCTCCCACTGCGTCGGCTGGGTGTCGATCTCGTCGCCGAAGGCGTGCCCGGACGCCTTGAGCGGCATCACGGTGCCGGTGAAGAACTCGTCGGGATCATCGGTGAAGATCCGCACCCGCGCCCCGGTGGCGAACCGTGCGGAGAACGTGCCCACCGGGATCAGTTCGAGCCGGCCGTTGTCCTTGAGGCGACGCACCATGCAGCCGATGGTGTCGGCGTGCACGACGACGGCCCGCTCGACGGTGTCGGAATCACCGGGCAGTTCTGCATTGAGTGCACCGCGGCGGGTCAGGGTGAACGGCACCCCGAGATGGGTGAACATCTCACCGATCAACTGCATGACGGCGTCGGTGCGCCCGGACGGGCTGGGCGTCTGGAGCAAGGCCAACAGGGTGTCGACCATCCAGTCGCGATCGGCATCCGGCATCCGCGGCGCGGGCGTCTGTTCGGTTGTTCCGGAACTCACTGAGGCGGCTCCACTGGGTCGGGGTGCCACGCCCATGGCGTGGCAGCGGTACGGGGAAAGAGAAGGTCAACGAAAGCCTGTGCGGTGGGCCGGGGTTCGTGATTGGCGAGGCCCGGACGCTCGTTGGCTTCGATGAAAACATACTCTTCGCCCTTCACCGAGGGCACGATGAGGTCGATACCGGTGACCGGGATGCCGATGGCGTCCGCCGCGTCCACCGCGACCTTCGCCAGTGTCGGGTTCAGGTCGTCGGTCACGTCGACGATGGTGCCGCCGGTGTGCAGATTCGCGGTACGGCGCACCACCAGGTGCTCGTTGGCCGGCAGCACTTCGTCCATGCCCCAGCCGGCATCGCGCACGGTGTCCTCGGTGACCGAGTCCATCGGGATCTTCGACTCGCCCTGGGTGGCTCCCGAGCGGCGACGGCTTTGCGCCTCGATGAGTTGGGCGATGGCGTGCTTGCCGGTACCGATGATCTCCGCCGGGCGGCGCAGCGCGGCAGCGATCACCTTGCCGTTGATCACCACGATCCGCAGATCCTCACCCTCACAACGCTCTTCGATCAGCACCTCAGGGCAGTGCTTGCTGGCGAGCTGCAGCGCACGGTCCAGCTCGTCGTGCCGGGTGACGCCCACGGTGATACCGGCACCCTGCTCGCCGCGGGCGGGCTTGACCACGACAGAACCCACCGTGGCGAGGAAGCGCTGGTCCTCCTCGCCAAAGGTCGCGGTGATACCTCTGGGCACCCGCACCCCCGCTTCGGCGACCACCTTGCGTGCGATCCGTTTGTCATCACAGCGGCTCATGGCGACGGCGTTGGTGAGCTCGGACAGCGACTCCCGGGTGGTCACCGTGGTGCCGCCGTGGGTGAGTTGCATGTATCCGGCCTGGGCGTCGAGTATCCGCACCGCGATTCCGCGCAGCACGGCCTCGTCGGCGATGATCCGCGCGTACGGGTTCAGCTGGGCGAGTTCCTCCTCGGCCTGCGCCGGCGCGAACAGACGCTCGTTGATCGCGTTCTTGCGCTTGACGCCGAGTTCGGGGACGCGCTCGAAACCCATCCGTTCATACAGCGCGATGGCCGCGGCATTGTCGTGCAGCACAGAAAGATCCATCTGGGCACGGCCGCGGCGGATGAACTCCTCGACCAGCGAGCGCACCAGCAGTCCGCCCGCTCCGGGCCGGCACAGCGTCGGGCTGACCGCCAAACACCACAGCGAGGAGCCGTTCTCGGGGTCGTCGAACAACTGGTGGTGATCGATGCCGGTGACCGTGCCGACCACCGTGCCGGTGTCGTCCTCCACGGCCACCAGGTAGATCATGTGCGGCTCGGACTGGCTGTTGTGCCACATCAGGTCGATATCGGCGGGCACCATCCGGCACTGCAGGTAGATCTCGTTGATGGCGGCGCAGTCGGCGATGCTCTGCACCGGCCGCACCGAGACGCCGGGCAGCTCCGGCGGGCGGTAGGCCAGTGGTTCGGTGAGATCCAGGCGGTAGGTGAAGCTGGGATCGATGAAGAAGTCCTGCGGGTTGAGCGCCACGAAGACATGTGGCGCCTCCAGGTACATGCCGATGTCCCGGCGCCCGCTGGCCTCGGCGCGCAGCGCGGTGCCCAGCTGGCCCGGATCGTCGAATGTCTGCCCAAAGACCAGCCGACCCCAGCCGAGGTCCTGGATGACCTCCTTGGATCCGCTGCTCTTCTCCGGGGTCATCTCGTCGCTACCCCGTCCACGTGATGCGCCAGCCACAGTTCCAGCAGGCCGAGCTGCCACAGTGGGTTGCCCCGTAGGGGGGTCAGGTGACCGTTCGGTTCGGCGAGCAGGCGGTCGACCTCGGTCGGGTTGAACAGTCCGCGCGCACGCGCCCCGTCGCTGTGCAGCGCGTCGCGCACCAGGTCCAGGTAGGGACCGGCCAGGTGCTTGAGCGCCGGCACCGGGAAATAGCCCTTGGGGCGGTCGATCACCTCATGCGGAATGACCTTGCGGGCGGCCTCTTTCAGCACGCCCTTGCCGTCGTGGGCGGTCTTGAGCGAGGGCGGGCAGGTGGCCGCGAGCTCGACGAGCTCGTGGTCCAGGAACGGCACCCGGCCCTCCAGACCCCAGGCCATGGTCATGTTGTCGACGCGCTTGACCGGGTCGTCGACCAGCATCACCGTGGTGTCCAGGCGCAGCGCACGGTCGGTCGCGGTGGCCGCACCGGGGTGGGCGAAGTGCTCGAGCACGTAGTCGCCGGCGATATCGGCGTCGAGGCGCCAGGCCGGCGCCACCATGGTGTTCAGCGCGGTGTGGTCGCGGTCGAAGAAGGCCTGCCGGTAGCTGGACAGTGCGGCGCGCGGATCGTCGTCGGCGGCGTGCGCCATCGGCGGATACCAGTGATAGCCGGCGAAGATCTCGTCGGCGCCCTGTCCGGACTGCACCACCTTGACGTGCTTGCTGACCTCCTGGGAGAGCAGATAGAACGCCACGCAGTCGTGGCTCACCATCGGCTCGCTCATGGCACCGATCGCCCCGGACAGTGCCGGCAGCATGCGCGCGGTGTCGATCCGGATCTGGTGGTGGTCGGTGTCGTAGTGGCGGGCGATGACATCGGAGTACTTGAACTCGTCGCCCTCCTCCCCGCCGGCGGCCTCGAAGCCGATGGAGAAGGTCGCCAGTCCGTGCTGGCCGGCCTCGGCGAGTAGCCCGACGATCAGACTGGAGTCCAGGCCGCCGGAGAGCAGACAGCCCACCGGCACGTCGGCGACGAGTCGCCGTTCGACCGCGGTGCGCAGCGAGGCGAGGATCGCCTCTTCCCACTCGTTCTCCGACCAGTCGGCCCGCTCCGCGGAGCGCTCGAAGATGGGCTCCCAGTAGGTGTGCTGGGTGCGGGTGCCGTCCGGCTCGATGCGCATCAGGGTGCCCGGGGGCAGTTTGTGCACGCCGCGCAGGATGGTGTGCGGCGCGGGCACCACCGAGTGGAAGCTCAGATAGTGGTGCAGCGCTTTCGCGTCGATCTCGGTGTCCACTCCGCCCGCGGCCACCAGCGCCGGCAGCGAGGACGCGAAGCGCAGGGCATCGGAAACCTCGGTCCAGTACAGCGGCTTGATGCCGAGCCGGTCGCGGGCCAGCAGCACGCGGCCGGAGTCGACCTCGGTGACCGCAAAGGCGAACATGCCGAACAGGTGCTCGACCACCCGTTCGCCCCACTCGCGGTACCCCTTGAGCACGACTTCGGTATCGCTGTGCGAGAAGAACCGGTAGCCCTTGCCGATCAGCTCCTGGCGGAGCTGCGGGTAGTTGTAGATGCAGCCGTTGAAGGCCACCGTGAGCCCGAGATCGGGATCGTGCATGGGCTGCTGCCCGTGACTGGAGAGGTCGATGATCGCCAATCGGCGATGGCCGAAGGCGATCCCGTCCTGGGCCCAGAAGCCTCCGCTGTCCGGGCCTCGCGGCACCATCGAGTCGGCCATTTTTGCGATGGCCCCTAGGTCTGCCGACCGGCCGCGAGCAACCTCGCCGGCGATGCCGCACATTCTTTTCGTCCCCCTCGATGGTGTTCGGCCACTCTGGTTCGCGCTGGTCTTACGTTACCTGTGCGTGCTCTCGCCAAACCTCCGGTACGGAAAGGTAGTTAGGCTCACACCCCATGCGAAGGCTCGTTGCCGGTCTCATCTGCGTCCTGTTGCTCTGCTCCGTCGCCACCGGCACGGCCGGCGCCGAGCTGGGCGTCGATCAACCTCTGGGCTCGGTGCCGATACCGGACGGACCTGCGCAGGCGTGGGTGATCGCGGACATGGACAGCGGCGCGGTGCTGGCGTCGAAGGACGGGTACGGGCGGTACGCCCCGGCCAGCACCATCAAGGTGTTGTTGGCCATGGTGGTGCTCGACGAACTGCCCCTGGATGCGACGGTGGTCGCCAACGAGGCCGACACCCGGGTGGAGTGCAATTGCGCCGGCGTGGCCGCCGGGCACACCTACTCGGTGCGCCAGTTACTGGAGGGCCTGTTGCTGGTGTCGGGCAATGACGCGGCAAACACGTTGGCGACCATGCTCGGCGGTCAGCAGGCGGCGGTGGCGAAGATGAACGCGAAGGCCGCCCAGCTGGGTGCCCATGCCACGGTGGCCGGCAGCCCGTCCGGTATCGACGGTCCCGGCATCGATATGTGGTCCTCGCCGCACGACCTGGCGGTCATGTTCCGGGCGGCGATGGCCAATCCGGTGTTCGCCGAGATCACCGCGCAGCCGACGGCAGTGTTCCCCGGCAAGGCCGGCGATCGGGTGCTGGTCAATCAGGACGAACTGCTGGGCCGCTACCCCGGCATGCTGGGCGGCAAGACCGGATTCACCGACCTGGCCCGCAAGACCTTTGTCGGCGCCGCCCAGCGTGACGGTCGGCGTCTGGTGGTCGCGCTGATGTTCGGATTGGTCCGTGAGGGCGGCCCGACGTACTGGGATCAGGCGTCGGCGTTGCTGGACTGGGGGTTCGCCCAGGACCGGTCGGCAGGCGTCGGCGCACTGTAGTCGAGACCCGACGGAGACCGTACCGCACACGTAACGAGTCCTGCCGACCGTAACCTCTCGCACGTGCGACATCTGCTCGCGGCGACCGCGCTCGCCCTCAGCACGGTCATCGCGGCGCCCGCCCAGGCCGCACCCACCGTGGAACCCGCTGGCGCACAAGCCTTCGCGAACGGACCGGCGCAGGCGTACCTGCTCGCTGATCTGGATACCGGCGCGGTTCTGGCCGCCAAGGATCCAGGCGGTTCCTACGCCCCGGCCAGCACCATCAAGGTGCTGCTGGCGATGGTGGTGCTCGACAATCTGCGGCCCGACAACTTCGCCCGCGCCAACGCGTCGCATACCAAGGTCGAATGCTCTTGTGTCGGACTGAAACCGGGGCAGCCCTATACGGTGACGCAGTTGCTCAGCGCACTACTCATGGTGTCGGGCAACGACTCTGCGAACATGCTGGCCGATATGCTGGGCGGCCAGCGGGCTGCGATCGCCGCGATGAACCGCAAGGCCGCCGGCGTCGGCGCGCGCGGCACCAAGGCATCGTCGCCGTCCGGGCTGGACGGCCCGGGCTGGGAGTCGATCACCACCCCGCACGATCTGGCGGTCATCTTCCGCGCCGCGCTGCGGTATCCGCTGATCGCGCAGATCATGCGGGCCCAGTCCGCGCCCTTCCCCGGCAAGACCCTGTCCAACCAGAACGAACTGCTGACGCGGTACCCCGGTGATCTGGGCGGGAAGACGGGTTTCACCAACCGGGCCCGCAAAACGTACGTCGGGGCCGCCCAACGCGGGAACCGCCGCCTCGTTGTGGTACAGATGTACGGAACCGGTGACCTGTACGACCAGGCGATCAGCCTTCTGGACTGGGGATTCAGCCAACCCTGAGGGGAGCTCCCCACAACCGCCCCCAACCAAGTAAGGTCGCCCTAATTTGAGCGCCGGACCGTCCGGGCGCGTGACCAAGGGGGACAACGTGTCCGGCCGAGCCGATCTCTCACTCATCGTCGCCTTCGGCACCGATATGGGGAACTCCGAAGATGCCGCGATGACGTTCGCCGAGGCCGTCGCGGCCATCGGCATCGAGGTCGAAGCGGTGGAACTGAACCAGGTCGAGGTCTCCGAGCTGCAGAACACCACCCACTTCATCACGGTGGTATCCACCTTCGGCGAGGGCGAGTTTCCCGATTCGGCGACGCTGTTCTGGGAGGCCATCAGTGCCGACACCGAACGCCTCGATCACCTCAGCTTCGCGGTCCTGGCCCTCGGCGACAGCTCGTATGAGTTGTTCTGCAATGCCGGCCGGCTGCTCGATCAGCGCCTGGAGGAACTGGGCGCCAAGCGGATGACCGACCGGGTGGACGTCGACGGTTTCTACGAGGACCCGGCCAAGGCGTGGACCGCCGAACTGGTCAAGCAGCTGACCGCCGAGCAGGGTGAGGGAACCGCGGAGGACTCGACGGCCCCGGTCCCCGAACGCGCCGAAACCCGCGAACGCAACGTTGCTGCCGTCGCGCGCCTGGCGGTCAACCGGTGGCTCAACTCGACCGACTCCGACAAAGAGGTCCGGCACTTCGAAGTGGACCTGGCCGGCACCGGGATCACTTATCACGCAGGCGATTCCATCGCGGTGCACGCCACCAACGATCCTGCACTGGTCGAGGCGATGCTGTCCGGACTCGGGGTCGGCGCCGATTACGCGGTCAGTGGCCATGACCAACCACTGGGCGCGTTGCTCACCGAATATTTCGAGATCCGCACACCGTCACGCGCGCTGCTGAGCCTGGCCGCGTCGCGCACCGCCGATGAGGAGGTCGCCGAGACCCTGCGGTCCGGGGACACCCATGGCGGCACCGAGGGCTCCTGGCTGTACGGCAAGGACGTGCTGGACATCATCGGCTTGGCCGACCTCAACGTCGACGAGGTCATCGACACGCTGCGCCCGCTGCAGTTCCGCGACTACTCGATCGCCTCCAGCCCACTGGCGCACCCCGACAGCGTGCATCTGACCGTGGCCAGCGTGCGCTACGACGTGCAGGGGCGCCGGCACGGCGGTGTCGCGTCGACCTACCTGGCCGACCGCTGCGAGAAACTACTGGTGCACCTGCGGCCCAACAACCACTTCCGGCTGCCCGCCGGCGATGTGCCGATCATCATGATCGGCCCCGGCACCGGTATCGCACCGTTCCGCGCGTTCCTGCAGGAGCGCGCGGCCAGCGCGGCGACAGGGCGGTCGTGGCTGTTCTTCGGAGACCGCCGCCGCGCGACCGACTATCTGTACGGCGAGGAACTGGACGGATTCGTCTCTTCCGGGGTGCTGACCCGGCTGGACCTGGCTTTCTCGCGCGATCAGGACGCCAAGGTCTATGTGCAGCAACGCATTCGGGAGAACGCCGAAGAGTTCTACAGCTGGCTGCGCGACGGTGCGCACGTCTACGTGTGCGGGGACGCCGACCGGATGGCCAAGGATGTGGACGCCGCGTTGCACGACGTCATCGCCCGGGTCGGCGGCGTGGATGCCGCGGCCGCACACGCCTACGTCAACGACATGATCAAGAGCCACCGCTACGTGCGCGACGTGTACTGAGCTACTTCCAGACCCGGCCGCGCAGAATCACCAGGTCCGGGTCACCCACCCCGACTTCGCGCGGGTCCGCGGCGAAGCACAGCAGGTCCGCCGACGCACCGTGTTCCAGCGCCGGGCGTCCCAGCCAGGCCCGGGCATCCCAGCTTGCCGCGCCCAGCGCCTCGGTCGGACTCATCCCGATACCCTTGAGCGCCTCGATCTCATCGCCGATGCGCCCGTGGGCGACCATCCCGCCCGCGTCGGTGCCCGCGTAGATCGGCACCCCCGCCTCATGGGCGGCACCGACGCGCTGTGTGCAGGACGCGTACAGATCACGCATGTGCCTGGCGTAGGTCGGGTACTTGCCGGCGGCGTCGGCGATGCCCGGAAAGTTGTCGATGTTGATCAGCGTGGGCACCAGTGCGGTGCCGTGCGCCAGCATCAGCTCGATGGTGTCGTCGGTGATCCCGGTGCCGTGCTCGATGCAGTCGATACCGGCGTTGATCAGCCCGGGCAGCGCGTCCTCGCCGAACACGTGCGCGGTGACGCGCGCGCCGTTGGCGTGCGCGGCCGCAATGGCCTCGACCAGCACCTCATCGGACCACAGCGGGGCCAGGTCGCCCACTCCCCTGTCGATCCAGTCGCCGACGAGCTTCACCCAGCCGTCGCCCCAGCGCGCCTGTTCGGCGACATAGGCCGGCAGCTGCGTTTCGTCCTCGATATCGATCGGCAGGCCCGGCATATAGCGTTTGGGCCGGGCCAGGTGCCTGCCCGCCCGGATGATGCGCGGCAGGTCGTCGCGGTCATCCAGGCTGCGGGTGTCGACCGGGGAGCCGGCGTCGCGCAGCAGCAGGGCACCGGCGTCGCGTTCGGTTTCGGCCTGGCCGATCGCCTCGTCGAAACCGGTCGCTCCGTCGGGCCCGAGCCCGACGTGGCAGTGCGCGTCGACCAGGCCCGGGATGATCCAGCCACCGTCAAAGACCGTGTCGGCGTTGGCGATCGGCTCGGCAGACAGCGCGCCCTGCTCGATCCACCACTGCACCTCCTCGCCGTCGGGCAGCCCCCGGCCGCGAAGGTGCAGCGCCATATCTAGTTCTGTCCCGGGAACTTCAGCTTGGACAGATCGATATTGGCCAGGCCGGGCGGCAGCTCGTCGAGGCCCTTGGGCATCCCGGTCAGATCCGGGAACCCGGCGGGCAGACCTGCGCCCATCGGATTCTTCGGCGGCGTCGGCCCCCGGCCCTTCTTCTTGCCGGCCTGCTTGTTCTTGCCCTTGCCGGCCTTGCGCGGGGAGCTCTTGCGCCCGAACGGCATTCCCATCTGGCCTGCCATCTGGGACATCATCTTGCGGGCTTCGAAGAAGCGGTCGACAAGCTGATTGACCTCGCCCACCGAGACACCGGAGCCGTTGGCGATGCGCAGCCGGCGCGAACCGTTGATGATCTTCGGGTCGGCCCGCTCGGCGGGCGTCATGCCACGGATGATGGCCTGCACGCGATCGAGTTGACTGTCGTCGACGGCGGCCAGTGCGTCCTTCATCTGGCCGGCGCCGGGCAGCATGCCCAGCAGGTTGCCGATCGGGCCCATCTTGCGGATGGCCAGCATCTGCTCGAGGAAGTCCTCCAGGGTCAGCTCGCCGGAGCCGATCTTGGCGGCGGCCGCCTCCGCCTGCTCGGCGTCGAAGTGCTGTTCGGCCTGTTCGATGAGCGACAGCACATCGCCCATGCCGAGGATGCGGCCGGCCATCCGGTCGGGGTGGAAGACGTCGAAGTCTTCGAGCTTCTCGCCGCTGGAGGCGAAGAGGATCGGCACGCCGGTGATCTCGCGCACCGACAGCGCGGCACCGCCGCGGGCGTCACCGTCGAGCTTGGTGAGCACGACGCCGGTGAAGCCGACCCCGGAGCCGAAGGCCTCGGCGGTGGTGACGGCGTCCTGACCGATCATGGCGTCGAGCACGAACAGCGTCTCGTCGGGCTGGACGGCGTCGCGGATGGCCGCGGCCTGGCTCATCAGCTCCTCGTCGATACCGAGACGGCCCGCGGTGTCGACGATGACGACGTCGTAGTGCTTGGACTTGGCTTCGGCCAGCCCCGCGGTGGCCACCGAGACCGGGTCGCCGCTGGTCATCTGGTCGATGGTCACGCCGTCGGGTGAGACCCCGGGGTGTGGCGCGAACACCGCGACACCGGCTCGCTCGCCGACGATCTGCAGCTGGCGCACCGCGCCGGGGCGCTGCAGGTCACAGGCCACCAGCAGCGGGGTGTGCCCCTGCGCCTTGAGCCAGCGCGCCAGCTTGCCCGCCAGCGTCGTCTTACCGGAACCCTGCAGACCGGCGAGCATGATCACCGTCGGTGGGTTCCTGGCGAAGGCCAGTTGTCGGGTCTCCCCGCCGAGGATGCCGACGAGTTCCTCGTTGACGATCTTGACGACCTGCTGGGCCGGGTTGAGCGCGGCAGAGACCTCGGCGCCCTTGGAGCGTTCCTTGATGCGGTTGACGAACGCGCGCACCACGGGCAACGAGACGTCGGCTTCCAGCAGCGCGAGCCGGATCTCCCGCGCGGTGGCGTCGATATCGGCGTCGGTCAGCCGACCCCGGGCGCGCAGGCCCTGCAGTGCACCGGTCAACCGGTCAGAGAGCGATTCAAACACCCGATAAGCCTAACGGTCGGAGTTCTGTCCCGAAGCGGCCCGCTGACGCTAATCTGTCAACGCACGATGACAGATTTTGGCCGGAGGCCCCCATGACAGCGATCGACGTCCCCCTCCCCGAGGTGCGCAGCGACCTCGACGAGCCGATCAGTGTGACGCACATCAGCCAGTGCACGCTGTGCGAGGCGCACTGCGGTATCCACGTCACCGTCACCGATGACCGGGTCAGCCGCATCACCGGCAACCCCGACGATGTGTTCTCCAAGGGCTACATCTGTCCCAAGGCCACCGCGATGGGCGGCCTGCACCACGATCCGGACCGGCTGCGCACCCCGATGCGACGCGTCGGGGACTCCTTCGAACCGGTGAGCTGGGCCGAGGCGTTCACCGAGATCGGCACCCGACTGCGGCGTATCCGCCGCAGGCACGGCGTGCGCGCGCTCGGCATGTACCTGGGCAACCCGGCTGCGCACAGTTCCGGGGCCATGTACGGACTCGCCTTGCGCATCGCGCTGCTCACCCCCAACTTCTACTCGGCCTCGTCCATCGACCAGATGCCGCACGAGTACGCCGCGTGGCGGGTGTTCGGGTCCAACGTCCTGGTGCCCATCACCGATATCGACCGCACCCAGCGGCTGGTCATCCTGGGGGCGAACCCGGCGGTGTCCAACGGTTCACTGTCGATCATGCCCGGCGCCAAACGGCGCATCAAAGCGGTCCGGGACCGCGGCGGAAAGGTCGTGGTCATCGACCCCCGCCGCACCGAGACCTCCCGGCTCGCCGACCAGCACGTCGCGGTACGCCCGGGCGGCGACATCTACCTGCTGATGGGCATGCTGCATGTGCTCATCCACGAGAACCTCTGCGACGCGGCGTCCCTGGACAAGGTGGCGACCGGACGGCGGGAACTCGCCGACCTGGTGGCCCATGCCACCCCGGAGGCCATGGCTGCCCGCGCGGGTGTCGACGCCGACGAAATCCGGACGCTGGCCCGCGAGCACGCCGCCGCCGAGTCGGCGGCGATCTACGCCCGCATCGGCATCTGCCAGCAGGAGACCGGCACGTTGGTGAGCTGGCTGGTCATGGTGATCAACACGGTCACCGGAAACCTGGACCGGCCGGGCGGCACGATGTTCTCCACCCCGATCGTCGACGTACCGCGGCTGGCCAAGTTCATCCCGGTCGGGCACGGCCTGTGGACCGACCGCTCAGGCCGCTACAAGGCATTCCGCGCCGAACTGCCCGCGGTGGCGATGGCCGACGAGATCCTCACCGAAGGCCCGGGACAGATCCGGGCGATGATCACCTACGCGGGCAACCCGGTGTCCTCGATCCCGCAGAAAGGGCGGCTCGCGGAGGGCCTGGCACAGCTGGATCTGTATGTGGCTGTGGACATGTACATCACCGAGACCACCCGGCACGCCGATTTCATCCTGCCACCGGTATCCCCGCTGGAACGCGAGGACGTCGGCCTGCTCACCACCGTCTTCAGCGTGCGCAACAACATTCGCTATCAGCACCGCAGCTTCGAACCGGCGATCGGCGCCCTGGAGGACTGGGAGATCCTGAGCCGGTTGACCTTCGAACTGCTCCCGGCCCCGCTGCGCCAGTTCGCCGCACCGCTGCGGGAGAAGTTCATCGCGTTCGCCAACCCACTGCGGGTCACCGCCGCGGCACTGGCCACCGGCCCGTACGGCTTGCTGCGGCGCGGCCGCAAGGGTGTCACCATGAAGGCGCTGCGCCACAGTGCCGGCGGGATCGATCTGGGCCCGCTGCAGCCCCGACTCGGCAAGGTGCTGGCCACCTCGGATCGCCGGGTGCACCTGGCACCGGAGGAGTTCATCGCCGACGCCGCGGCCCGACTGGCCACCCCGGGCGAGGAGCCCGGTGCCGGTCGGCTGCAGCTGATCGGCCGACGGAACCTGCGCAGCAACAACTCCTGGCTGCACAACGTGCCGTCGATGACAGGCGGACACAACACCTGCACGGTGCTGATGCACCCCGATGATGCGGTCGCCCGCGGCCTGGCCCAGGGCGACACCGTGCGCGTCACCTCCGAGATCGGGCACATCGACATCCCGCTGGACGTCAGCGACGAGATGCGGGTGGGCACCGTGGCCGTGCCGCACGGGTGGGGCCACCGCGACACCGGATGGCGGCACGCGAACACTCTCGGCGGCGCCAACGTCAACGATCTGCACGACCCCGATCAGGTGGACACCTTCACCGGCACGGCGGCGGTGAACAACACCTGGGTCACCGTGACCGCACCCTGAGTCAGCTGGCTTCGGACACCTTGCGCGCAGGTGCGGGCAACATCGCGTACAGATCACGATCCAGGTCGGCACGGGCCTCGGCGATCTTGACGGCGTCCCCACCGGCGGCCAGCGCGGGCACCGTGATGCTGAAGACGTCGATCACCACCGACCCCAGCGTGGTGACCTTCGCCCAGTTGATGTCCAGGCCGTCGCGTTCGATGACGGCGGTCAGCCGGGACAGCAGACCGGGCCGGTCGGTCGCGCGGACCTGAACGAAGAACTCACCGGGGGCGCCGCCGTCGGTCCACAGGATGCGCGGCGGGGCGATGGTGTGGTTGACCGGCACCGAGGCCGGGGTCTCCCCCGCCCGGTGCGGAGCGGCGGCCGCGCTTTCCAGGTCCCGGCGCTCGAGGGTCTCGATGACGTCGAGCTGACCGTTCAGGGCGAGGATGAACTGCTGGCGCAGCAGTTCGGCGGCCGGTGGCGTGCCGAAATGCGGTGAGACCGCGAAGGTGTTGATGGCCACCCCGTCGCTGCTGTTGACCGAAGCGGAGTGCACCCGAAGGGAATTGAGCGCCAGCACGCCCGCCGCCTTGGACAGCAGACCGCGGCGATCCGGCGCGATCATCGTGACGTTGTGGATGTGCGGGCCTTCGCCGGCCACCATCTCGACGTGAACCACCCCGTCGGCGGCCAACTCCAGGTAGCGGGGGTCGACGGGATCCGGCGTGGGCAACGGTTCCCCGGCCATCACCATCCGGCACCGGCGCACCAGATCGCCGATGAGTGAGGACTTCCAATCCCCCCAGACCCCGGGCCCGGTGGCCAGCGAGTCCGCCTCGGCCAACACGTGTAGCAGTTCCAGCAGCTGGTAGTCGCCGCCGAGCGCATCGACCACGGTCTCGATGGTCTTGGGGTCCTGCAGATCTCGGCGGGTGGCGGTGTCGGGTAACAGCAGGTGGTAGCGCACGATCTTGGAGAGCACCTCGACGTCGGAGGGCCACAGGCCCAGCCGGGTGCCGATCTGGGTGGCCAGTTCGGCCCCGATGACGCTGTGATCGCCGCCGCGCCCCTTGCCGATATCGTGCACCAGCGCACCGAGCACCAGCAGGTCAGGTCGAGATACTCTCGTGGTGAATGCGCTTGCCCGGGAGACGGTTTCGACCAGATGACGGTCGACGGTCCAGATGTGCACGACATCGCGGGGCGGCAGGTCGCGCACCGCTCCCCACTCGGGGAACAACCGGCCCCACAGCCCGGTGCGGTCCAGCGCCTCCACGGTGTTCACCGCCGCCGGCCCCGCCGACAGCAGCACCAGCAGGTCCTTGAGCGCCTCGCGCGGCCACGGGGTGCGCAGTTCGGGTGCGGCGCCGGCCAGCCGGCTCAGTGTGGACGCTGCGATCGGCAGCGCGGTGGTGGCCGAGGCGGCGGCCACCCGCAGGATCAGGCCCGGATCGCGTTCGGGCTTCGCGTCGCGAGCCAGGATCACCTCACCGGCGAACTCGACGACGCCCTCGTCCAGCGGACGGCGGGCCGGGCGGCGCAATGCGGCGAATCCGCGGCGCGGCAGGGCGTTCCCCGCGGTGCGGATGCCGGCGTCGACGTAGTAGCTGATGGTGCGGGCCGCATCGGAGATGGTGCGGGCCAGGTCGAAGCGGTCCCCGATGCGCAGTGCCGCGCCGATCTCGTCGGCATACTGGGCCAGCACCTGTTCACGGCCCCGTCTGGAGACGCGGTGCAGCTCGGTGCGGACGTTGAGCAGCGACAGATGCGCCTCACCGAGGGTGCCGGTGGGTGAGGCCAGCAGCCGGCTCGGGTAGACATCCGCGAGCTGGGCGATGGCCAGACCGTTGAGCAGCTGCACATCTCGCAGGCCGCCGCGGCCGTTCTTGAGGTCGGGTTCGGCGCGGTGCGCGATCTGCCCGCTGCGCTCCCAGCGGGCCTGGGTGTGCGCGACGAGTTCCTCGTAGCGCGAGGCGATTCCGATCCGCCACTGGCGGCGTGCGCCACCGGTCAGCAACGCGGACAGTTCGGCGTCCCCGGCGATGTGGCGAGCATCGAGCATGGCCATGCCGGCGGAGATGTCCTCACCGGCCACCTTCAGCGCCTCGGGGACGGTGCGCACGCTGTGGTCGATGTGGATGTTGGCATCCCACAGCGGGTACCAGAGCAGTTCGGCGACCCTGCTGACGGCCTCGGCCGGCATGTTGTCGTGCAGCAGCATGAGATCCAGGTCGGAGTACGGCAGTAGCTCACCCCGACCCAGGCCACCTGTGGCGACGATGGCGAACCCGCTGGTGGCGGTGATCCCGATCTCGGCTGCCTTGGTGGACAACCAGAATTCGTTGAGATCCAGCAGCGCGTCGCGGAGTGCGGCCGAATCCAGTTGCTTGCCACCGACGTCCAGCAGTTGCTTGGAGGCCTTGGCCAGATCGGTGGCCGGACGCGGCGATCCCGCCGCCGGAGCTTCCCATCGGGAAGCGCCGGCAGCGGGATCTGGTGTCTGATCAGTCATTTCGGTCCTCCCCCGGCCCTACATTCGAACGGTCACATATCTGGCCGGGAAACGACCCTCGAGCTGATTAGAGCGCGTCGACTCCCCGCTCACCGGTGCGCACGCGCACCACGGTCTCCACGGGGCTCACCCACACCTTGCCGTCACCGATCTTTCCGGTGCGGGCCGCCTGCACGATGACGTCCACCACCTTGTCCACGGCGGAGTCGTCGACGACGACCTCGACACGGACCTTCGGCACGAAGTCCACCGAGTATTCGGCGCCCCGGTAGACCTCGGTGTGCCCCTTCTGGCGTCCGTAGCCCTGCACCTCGCTGACGGTCATTCCGAGGATGCCCGTCTGCTCCAGGCCCGTCTTGACGTCTTCGAGCGTGAACGGTTTGACGATCGCAGTGATCAGTTTCATTTAGTCGATTCCTTCCAGGACTCAGTCAATTGTTCCCGATCATGCGAGTTCATAAGCGGTTTCTGCGTGCTCGGTCTCATCGATACCGGTGTCTTCGTCTTCCTTGCTGACTCGCCAGCCTAGTGGCTTCACCACGAAGGCGATGATGGTCGTCAGCACGGCGGTGAACAGCAGTGCCACCCCGGCGATCACGATCTGGACGACCAGCTGCTTGTAGTCGCCGCCGACGAACAGGCCGGCGTCGGTGGCGAAGAAGCCCAGCGCGACGGTGCCCCACAGGCCGGCAACGAGGTGCACGCCGACGACGTCGAGCGAATCGTCGTAGCCGAACTTGTACTTCAGGCCGATTGCCAAGGCCGACAACACACCCGCGATCGCACCGACAACCAGCGACCAGACCGGGGTCAGGTTGCCACAGGCCGGGGTGATGGCGACCAGACCGGCGACCACACCGGAGGCGGCGCCCACGCTGGTGGCGTGGCCGTCACGCAGACGCTCCACGAGCAACCAGCCGAGCATCGCGGCGGCCGTGGCGGCGGTGGTGTTGACCCACACGAGACCGGCGAGCATATCGGCGGCACCCTCGGAGCCGGCGTTGAAGCCGAACCAGCCGAACCACAGGATCGCGGCACCGAGCATCACGAACGGGATGTTGTGCGGACGGAAAGCGGTCTTGCCGAATCCGACCCGCTTGCCCAGCAGCAGCGCGAGAACAAGTGCGGCCATACCGGCGTTGATGTGAACGACTGTGCCACCGGCGAAGTCGATGGGTGCGACGTTGGCCGCACCTTCCTCGTCGACACCGAACAGCTTGGCCGCCAGGCCCTGGTCGCTGGCCGAGAGCAGGCCACCGCCCCAGACCATGTGCGACAGCGGGAAGTACACGAAGGTGACCCACAGGCCGCCGAAGACCAGCCAGGTGCCGAACTTCATGCGCTCGGCGACCGCGCCGCTGATCAGCGCGACGGTGATGACGGCGAAGGTCAGCTGGAAGGCGACCCACACGATGGCCGGGACGGTGCCGAAACCGCCGTAGACGAACGTCTCGACGCCGCCGATCTCGCGGACCTCGGCCAGCTGGTTCACACCGAACAACGCGAACGGACTGTCGAAGAAGAGGCCGGGGGCGTCGCCCGTGTGTCCCGCGGAGAAGGACATCGAGTAGCCCCACAGCACGTAGATGACGCTGACCAGGCCCAGCGAGCCGAACGACATCATCATCATGTTCAGCACGGACTTCTGCCGTGACAGACCACCGTAGAAGAACGCGAGGCCGGGCGTCATGAACAACACCAGGGCTGCCGAGATGAGGACCCAGGCGGTGTTACCGGTGTCCAATCCATCCGGGCCGAACGGCAGGAAACTATCGTCCGGCAAAGCCGTGACGACGTCGCTTAAGGCAAAGACCACTTTGTGTGAACCTCCTCGGGATTTCGCCGACGAATCGGCCTCCCGAAGAGACTCTTTTGCGCGCGTTTCATCCGTGGTTCACAGATGTTTCGCATGCGTGAACGGATTGGCCTTGTCTGTTACACCTGTGTTTCTGCGTTGCCAAACGGCTATCCGAGGAGGGCGTCGACGAACGCAGCGGGCTCAAACGGCGCCAGATCGTCTGGTCCTTCGCCGAGCCCGACCAGCTTCACCGGGACACCGAGCTCCTGCTGAATGCGGAAAACGATGCCGCCCTTGGCAGTGCCGTCGAGCTTGGTGAGCACCACTCCGGTGATGGCGACGACCTCGGCGAACACCTTGGCCTGCGGCAGGCTGTTCTGCCCGATGGTGGCGTCCAGGACGAGCAGCACCTCATCGACCTTGGCGCGCTTTTCCACCACACGTTTGACCTTGCCGAGCTCGTCCATCAGGCCGGTTTTGGTGTGCAGGCGTCCGGCGGTGTCGATGACGACCACGTCGGCGCCGTTCTGGATGCCCTTGTCGACGGCGTCGAAGGCGACCGAGGCGGGGTCGGCACCCTCGGGGCCGCGCACCGTGTCGGCGCCGACGCGGGAACCCCAGCTCTGCAGCTGATCGGCGGCGGCCGCGCGGAAGGTGTCCGCGGCGCCCAGCACGACGCGGCGCCCGTCGGCGACCAGGACGCGGGCCAGCTTGCCGACGGTGGTGGTCTTGCCGGTGCCGTTGACGCCCACGACGAGCAGGACCGACGGCTTGTCCTCGTGGGGCAGCGCACGGATGGAGCGGTCCAGGTCGGGGCGCAGTTCGGAGATCAGCACCTCCTTGAGCACCCCGCGCGCGTCCGCCTCGGTGCGCACCGAGGCGCTGGCCATCTTGGCGCGCAGCGCGGCGATGACGTTCTGGGTGACGACCGGTCCGAGGTCGGCGATCAGCAGGGTGTCCTCGATCTCCTCCCAGGATTCCTCGTCGAGGTCGCCGCCGCCGAGCAGGCCGAGCACGCCGCGGCCCAGGGTGCTCTGCGATTTGGCCAGGCGCCCGCGCAGGCGTTCCAGCCGACCCTCGGCCGGAGCGATCGCCTCGATCTCGGGGGTTGCGGCCGGTTTCGGCTCGGCGGTGGGCTCGGGCTCGGGGGTGGGCTCCGGCGCCGGCTCGGGGGCGGGCTCCGGCTCGGGGGTGGGCTCCGGCGTCCGCTCGGGGGTGGGCTCCTGCTTGGGCTGCTCTACGACGGGCGGCTCGGGCAGTTTGACTTCGGCGATGGTGCGCTTGGGGGCGTCGCGCGGCACGGCGGCGTCGTCGCCCACACCGGGCAGCCCGGTGGTGTCGACCTTCTCGGCCTCCGTGGTGGCCGGCCCGCTGAAGGTGATGCCTGATGAGGCCTTATAGCCACCCGACTTGTCGATCTGAGTGGTGGTGTCCGGCGCGGACAGCGAGATCCGCCGCTTGCGGTAGCGCACCAGCCCGACGACCAGCGCGGTGACAAGCAGGACGGCTACGACCGCAATCGCGATCCATAAGGCATCTGACACCCGGCCATTGTCTCAGGCGACACCGGCTGCCATGTTCGAGTGGGAGGCGAGACACGGCGTCCGTCACCGCCGGATGTGGCAGTCTCGGGCGGGTGACCATCGGCCCCGGTTTCGACGACCGCATCTCGGTGCGCAAACGGCGTCATATCGATGTCTGCCTGTCCGAGGCCGTCCAGTATCAGACCGTCACCACGGGCCTGGAGCGCTACCGGCTGCCCTATAACGCGCTGACCCAGACCAGCCTGGCCGGCATCGAGTTGGGCACGGAGTTCCTGGGGGTGCCGTTGCGGGCGCCGGTGCTGATCGGTGCGATGACGGGCGGGTCGGAGCTGTCGAGCACCATCAACCGCAATCTGGCCACCGCGGCGCAGGCGCTGGGTGTGGGCATGATGCTGGGTTCGCAGCGGGTGATGCTCGGCGAGGATTCGTGGCCCAGCTTCCAGGTGCGGGAGGTTGCACCCGACGTGTTGTTGGTCGGCAATATCGGGCTGGCCCAACTGAACCGTGCAATGGTGCCCGAACTACGCCGCGCCCTGGCGGCCGTGGGCGCGCCAATGCCCTTGCGGTACATACTAATCCGTTGCAAGAGGCGGTACAGCACCAGGGTGACACCGATTTCACCGGGTCTCTGGCCCGACTGCGCGAGGTGGTCGAGACCGTCGGGTATCCGGTGCTGCTCAAGGAGGTCGGGCATGGGATCGGGGCGGCCGCGGCGATGTCGTTGACCGATGTCGGGGTGGCCGCGGTCGACGTGGCCGGTGCCGGCGGGACGTCGTGGGCGCGGGTGGAGCAGTTCGTGCGCTACGGCGGTATCAACGATCTCGGCCTGGCCGAGTGGGGCCTGCCGACGGCGCAGGCGCTGGTCGAGGTGCGTTCGGTGCTACCGAGGGTGCCGCTGGTGGCCTCCGGCGGGATCCGCACCGGAATGGACGCAGCGAAGGCGATCGCGCTGGGTGCCGATGTGGTGGCGGTGGCGCATCCACTGCTGGTGCCGGCCATCGAGTCGGCGGCGGCGGCGCAGGAGTGGTTGGAGCACTTCATTTCTGAGCTGCGGGTCTGTCTGCATGGGTGCGGGGCCCCTGATCTGGCGGCGTTGCGCGCGGCGGGGGTCGACCCGGTTGGAGCACGCTAGAAGGGCGGGTCGCTGTTGTTGTCGGCGCATTCGAGGGCGCGTTCGAGTTGGTTGCGGGTGCGTTCGGTGTTGATGCGCTGGGCCCGGTCTTGGGCGCGGGTGCGTGTCCGGACCGGCATCTTGGTGTCGCGGTCGGCATCGTCGGTGTCGTTGATGAGGGTGATCGCCCGTTTTCGTGGGATGGGGGTGTCGATGTTCCAGTGCGGGAACAGGATTGCCGCCCCGGGTGCTTTCTTGTAGGCGTGGCCGGTGGGCGCGCTCCAGTGGATGGTGCCGTCGGGTTTCGCGGCCGGTTCCCAACCACCGAATGTCTTGACCAAATGGTGCAGACGGCATAGCGGCCCGAGGTTGCCGGGGTGGGTGGCCCCGGCCGGCCACGGGGTGAGGTGGTCGAGGTCGCAGCGGTGCGCGGCGCGGTTGCAGCCGGGGAAGCTGCAGGTCTGGGCGCGCATGCGGACGAACGCGGTCAAGGCGGTTGAGGGCCGGTATTGGCGTTCGGTGGGGAGATTCGCGATCTCGGTGAGGGGTGTGACTGGTGGCGCCGGCGGCGATGAGTTCGGCGAGCATGGCGGCGGGGATGATGGCGCCATCGAGCATCACCGCGGGGCTGGGATTGGCAGGCGCTGTAGCCGCCGGGCGGGCGTTAGCCGCGGGCGCGGCGGTGACCGCGGGCGCGGCAGGCTCCGCGGGCTCGGTGCCGGCAGCGGGGGTGCCTGGTTCGGTGCGGGCCGCCGGCTTGGTGCTGGCCGCCGGTTCGGTGCGGGCCGCCGGCGCGGCGGGTTCGGACTCCGCGGCCGGGGCCTGCGGCTCGTGCTCGGGTGCAGCGGGTTCGGACTCCGCGGCCGGTGCCTGCTGCTCTTTCTCCGGTTCCGACTCGGTCTCGGCCGGACCGGGCTCGGCGGGCTCGGATTCCGGGGTGCCCGCACTGCCCGGCCTGCTCTGCCTGGGGGTGTCCTCACCCGCGGCGGGCACCTGTTCGGTGAGCGCGTAGATGGTGACCGCGCCCGCGCGCGGGTCTTTCCCGCTGCCCGCACAGTTCACGTCCCCGCACTCACAGGTCAGCCGTTGCAGGGCCGGGCCGACCGCCCCGAGTGCGGCCAGGGCCGCGGCGCGCAGTTCCCCACGCTTACGCGGATCATTGGCGCAGACCGTGTCGGCCAGGGCATTGAGGCGCTGCTCCAAGATCTTCTTGTCGGTGACCCGCAGGCGCCCCCAGAACGAGGCCACCCCATTGGGGTCGTCCTTGTCGTCGAACTCCACGTAGAGGTCCTTGGCTGCCCTCCTGGAGCGCACCACGGCGTCGGGGTCGAATTTCTCCACCCACAGATCCACCGCGCCGATCAACTGCTTCTCCGAATGCAACCCATACACGCCCGCTTCACCGGAGATCGCGGTGTCGATCAACACCAACGCGTCCTCGTCGACGACCAGATGCGTGCGCCAGGTGATCGCATCGATCACCGTCGCCGAGACCACCCCGGTGGCGAACAGGGCCGCAGTCCGGGGCAGCCGGTCACGCAACGCTTGGGCGATGCGCATCTGCTTGGACGCCGCATACGGATTCAGGTTGCACGCCGCCGCGACCGCGGCCTGCGCCCACGCCCAGCCATCGATCACCTGATGAGCGACCGTGTCGTCCTCGTCATCGCACTGGCGGGCGACGACTTCGCTGATCAACGCCAACCGCTGCGCGGCCGCTATCGCCTCAGTCTGGGTCGCGGCCGTCACCGCCGAGATGAGCGCCTCATCGCTCAACCCCGCGAGGACGCCCCGATCCAAGACTTCGAACATGTGTGCGATTCTACTCGCGCGGGTCGGACATTGACAGCAGCATTCCGGCTGTGGATAACTGATCTGGCCGACTGCAAGACAGCGGGCCGGCAGGCCGACGCCGCCGGGAACCGTCCCTCAAATCCAGGTTCAGAGCCAGAGGTAGAGCGCAGACAGCAGCGCCCACATCCCGATGCAGTAGGCCTCGAACGCGGCGCGCAGTGGAATCGGCGCGTGCCGCAGCTCCATGAAGTCCAAGCCGACCAGGCGCACCTTGATCGCGGCGATAGCCAGGACGAGCACGGCCACCAGGGAGCCGGTGCCGTGTTCGGCGCCGACGACCCAGGACAGGACCGTCGCGGAGACCAGGAACAGCCAGCTGGCGCCGGCGCGGTTCTTCAGCAGGTTCAGGGCGATCATCAGCTCACCAGGTAGAGCAGCGCGAACAGGAAGATCCACAGCAAGTCGACCAGGTGCCAGAAGCAGGCGGCGCCTTCGACGAGTGCGGTGCGGGTGGCGCTGAGTTCGGCTCGCCGAGTTTGGGTCAGGACGAAGGACAGCGCGCCGAGGCCGAGGCACACGTGGAACAGGTGTAGCCCGGTGAGGATGAAGTAGTACAGGTAGAAGTCGTTGGCGCCCGGGCCGTGCCCGGCGGTGCCCAACGAGATGTATTCGTAGACCTTGAGTGCGATGAACAGGATGCCGAAGGCCATCGCCGCCGCGGTGGCTTTGGTGGCGATCCGGCGCTGGCCCGCGCGCATGGCGTTGAGGGCGAGCACGACGCAGAGCGAACTGGTCAGCAGCACAAGGGTATTGATGACGCCGACACCGATGTGCAGGGTAGTGCGGGCGTCGTCGAAGATCTCTGGGGCTTTGGCGCGTTCGACGAGGAACGTCACGAAGAAGGCGCCGAAGACGAGCATGTCCCCGAACAGGAAAACCCAGGTGCCGCTTTCGCCGGGGATCCGCTTCTGGTGTGGCGGCGCTACTGGCACTGTCACGCGGGCTGCAGGGCCTGTTGTTCGGCCTTGATCGACTTGAGCATTACCGCGGTGGTGGAGAACAGCCACACCACCAGGACGAGACCGGGGATGTAGAAGGCGAAGATGCCGTCCCAGGCGAGCGGTCCATCGTTGAAGACGACCACGACGCAGCCCGGTAGCGACAGCGTCGCGACCCACAGGTTGAGGTAGCCGTACCAGCGCGGAAAGGTCGGCGGGTCGGTCTTGTCGATGAACGCCGCGGCGGCCAAGGTGAGATTCTGGATGATGATGGTGCCGACGATGCCGATGAACCACAGCCAGAAGACGTCGTTGAGGGCTTGGGTGAGTTCCGCGGAGCGTTCCTCCGGGCGGTAGGCGGCGACGCCGAGGAAAAACTGCGGGAACAGCAGAGCCGGCACGAAGACGGTGGCGGCCATCAGTTGAGTCATCGAGAGCATGCCCCAGTGGCCCTCGACCCGGCGGATGCGCAGGATGATCGCGGCCAGGAATGGCAGTGCGAGGACCGCGCTGAGCAGCGCGCCCGAGACGCCGAACCGGATCCAGAGTTTGTGCTCGACGAAGAACGCCGCGATCTCGTCGGGTGAGGATGCCGGTGACAGCGGCGGGAAGAGTTGGGCGATACCGGAAAAGCTGGTGCCGTACAGGATGATCATGATGGTTCCGCACCAGGCGCCGATGCGTTGCAAGGTCAGCTCCACAGGTGGGACGTTACCGTTTGCGATCTTTCGTTTTGACATTTTTGACATAACTTGTAGCGGTACTGCAGTGAAAGAAGTGCACTGGAGTGCGCACCGGCTCACTTAAACTGGCATTCGGGCCATGTGGCTAGCATCGGTTGAGGGATGTTCGACGGCAACGGGGGTGGATCGGTGACGGCGCGCGATTATCAGGGGTGGCGCCAGTGACGAATCCACCGCCACCAGGTAATTGGGGTCCACCGCAGCCGCCCTATGGCCAGGGCCAGCCGCCGCACGGATCCGGCCCGTGGCCGCCGCAGCAGGGCTGGGGCCCGCCGCCTCAGGGGCCCAAGAACAACAGCCTGAAGTGGTTGTTGATTGGCGTGGCAGTGCTGCTAGTGATTGCCATATCCGTAGGCGCCACACTGCTTTTCACGCGAGATGGCGGCGACGGGACCACGCAGACCGCCAACGGCAACCCACCGGCAGCCGGTGAGATCGCGAGCGCGAACGACACTGGGCCGGTTTCGATCATTACCGAGGATCCGACGTGCATATCAGCACGCCCGATATTCGACACCCTCACAGCAGAGCAACGTCGGGGGTGGACAGATAGGGACTACAAGATCCCATCTACTTCATGGACGGCCGAACAGCGGGATATATATCGCAAGGCAGGAGATGCGATGCTGCGGGCCGCAGACGGATTAGCCCCACTTGCACGAGCGACGCCGCACCGAGTCATGCGCGAACTTTATACGCAGGCCATCGCATACTGGCGCGCCTATGTTCAAACTTTTAACAACTACGAAGAAATTGATAATCACCTTGTCCTGACTGCAAGCAATGCAGCGAGCGCCCTCATCACACTGTGTACCACTATTGATTACAACGTTGGAGCTGCACGTGCACCTCTCGTTGATGTCGTTGAAGAGCCTTCGTCGCAGCCTCCAAGCGTTGATCCAGGAAAGCACGACGCCTTGTTTATTTCGGCGAGCGGAAATGCTCTTTGTCGCGATTGGATTGATGCAACAGAAGAATTTGACCGCCAGTCCAAGGACTGGCGCAACAGCGACCTGAGCGTTCCAGCAAGCCAATGGACAGATGCACAAAGCGCACTAGTTGCAGGTGTTTCGCCCTTGATATCTTCGCATGCAGATCGCGTGGAGGCTATGGGCCGGGACAGCGAAAACCCTATACTCGAAGATATTGCGACGCTATCAGCACAATATTGGCGAGCAGTTGTTGAGGCGTTTTCGAGTTACAGTTCCGCGGACAGCTATTTGTCGGCCACAGCCTCACACGCCGACTACATGATTTTCAATGCGTGCAAAGCGGTTGGCAGTTAGGAATGACCGTTCCCAGGCCATCCGGTAAGTATGCCGACGAGATGCTTGATCCTGATGGATGGCCAGCCACTGACGAAACCGCCATTGCAAAGCGCGCGGACGACCTCCAAGGTGACTTGAAGAAAGTGTCGTTGGCCCTTGAGAGTTGGCAGCATGAAGTCATCGATCTCAACTCCGGCAGCACTTGGGCAGGATCTGGGGCCAACGCAGGCCTTGCGGCGATTCAGGAATCAATCGGCGGGCTGCTCGAGCAGCAATCGTCTCTTGTCAGAGCGATCACCTGGCTGAGACAAGTCGCGAGCATGCTTCAAGCAGTAAAGATGACGATCTCGGCGCGAGTAACAGCCGCTGAGAATACGATTGCTGCGCTAGAGGCAACCGACCTCCGAGGCGAGGTCCGCCAAGAAAGAATTGATGCGCTCGTTGCAGCCGCGCACGACAGCAACGTAGCCAATGTCGAGAGCGCTGCGAATACAGCTCGCTTTCAGGATTTTGCTTTGAACGACGAACAGCTCACACGATCGCTTGAAAATCTTCTCAAAGATGATGTCGACGCGTCTTCCGGCCCTGTGAATCAGAATACGTCCGACGGAGAAGGAGCGCAGAGTCCGAGTCCACCTCCTCCTGCGCAGCAGGGAGGCATTCAGAGCATCCGCAACAATGGACCTGCTCCGGCCAATATGAACGCCGCTGGCGGTGTATCTGGCGATCTGCCAGCAACTCCGCCAGCAGCTCAAACTCCATCTGCCCAGCCGCCAGCAGACATGAACGCCGGATCGAGTCCGACCGGCAATCTTCCAGACGCGCCGGCACCACCCGCTTCGCCCCCTGCGGCAGGTCTTGGAACACCGCCTACAACAGGCGATCTGCCAGACGCCCCACCCGCCGCGGCAACTGCGCCCACAATTTCGCCAAGGCCACCCGGCCCACCAAGCAGCCCTGCAGTTAGTCAGCCGATAACTCCCCTGTCCAGCGCAGGCAGCACGAGCGGCTCTGCCGGCGGTGCGCCAACCCTGGGGTCTGGCAGCGGCGGAACTGGCGGCGGCGGAGCCCAAGCACCCGCAGCAACGGCCGGCCTAGGGCAAGGATCCGGCCCCGCACCGGTCAGCACACCGCAGCAGGACTTCCAAAAGAGCTTCACCGACGCCACCAAGGCCGCCAACGCCAACCCGATGCCGCTGAACCAGACACCGCTCGGGCCCGCGACACCGGCGGCCCAGCACGTCGCACCCGTCTACCAGCAGGCCGACACCACCGGCTCCACGGCACCGGCCGCAGCCACCAACCACAGCACGCCGGTGACCAGCGCCCCGACCCCCTCCGCACCACCGGCGCCCGCCGCACCCACCGGCGCCCCACCCATGCCGCTGGGAAACCCGTCCACCCCGGCACCCGCAGCACCCGTCGCCGCCCGGCGCCGGCCCCGTCGGCCCCGCCGTCGCCCCGGCCTCCACCAACCAGGGCGCCGCCGGTGGAGCCGCAGCGCCGGTACCGATCTCGGCCGCCCGCGCCGAACGCGACGCCATCGCCAACGCCGCCACCGCCGGCGCAATGCGCCGCAGAGGACCCACGGCCCGCCAACACGCCCGCCACATAGCCGCCGCCCTCAACGTCGACATCACCGACCCCAGCCTGTTCTGGATCACCGCCATCACCTCCGACGGCCAGATCCTGACCGCCAACAACTACGGCCTGGCCTACATCCCCGAGCACGTGCACCTGCCCGAACAGGTCCGCATGGTCACCGCGGATGAATCCATCCCCGCCCAGACCCGCGGCACCTGGGCCACCTATCCCCTACTGGCAGTGCAGGAATGGGCCCGCCACCACAACGTCACCCTGCAGGCCGTGGCCGGCACCGAAGAGAATCTCAAGGGCTTCGACCTCGGCGCCGCGCGGGATATCATCACGGCCGAGGACATGCCGGCCAGCGGAAAGATGCAGGGCCGCAACCGGTTAGAAGTGATCGCGCCGGAAGTCGCCACCAAGCTCGCCGGTATCAGTGCCAGCGGGCTGACCGAACTGCTTCCGCCGGCCCCCGCCGACAACACGCCGCCCGCCGACAACAGGATCAACCTGCTGCTGGAGGTCTGCAAACCACTACTCAGCGCCAACCCCGATCGCGCCGGCGCACACCTGAAGGCGATGGTCGCCTACGCCGATCATCTGCAGAACGTCGCACTGTTCCGCGCCCACACCGCGCAAGACGCCGAGCTGCAGCGGGCCGCCATCGCGGAATGGATTTACTGGCAACACATCAGCGTGCTCAGCACCGACGCGCTGGCCGCAATGGTGAGCTGAGCGGCAGGGGGGGGGGGGGGGGGGGGGGGGTGGGGGGGGGGGGGGGGGGGGGGGGGCGGGGGGGGGGGGGGGGGGGGGGTGGGGGGGGGGAGTGACAGGGCAGGGGGGGGCGGGCTGTGAAGCCCCCCCCCATACCTACAGGTTGATCGTCGGATCCGCGCGGGTGGCCGGCCTCGACGAAGGCGGAGCGGACGCCGCTGGGGCGCGCTCGCCCTCGGCCTGTCCCGGCGCGGCACCAGCAGGTGGCTCGTCAGCGCGATGCTTGCCGCCGGGCTCAGCCGCCTCGCCCTTTTCGTCGGGCTCGTTACCGCTGAACTGCTCGACCATCTGCTGGACCTGATCCCCCACCTGCTGCACGCCCTGCATCGCCGACTGCGGCAGCGACGCGGCCATGCTGCCGATCTGCTGCGGGATCTGGCCGGCTTGCTGGGCCACCTGCATGGGCATGCCCATCATCGGGCCCATGGCACCCATGCCGCCGCCCGCACTGCCCGTCGCTCCGGCCGCAGAAGCTCCCGCTGCGGCAGCCGACGCAGCGCCACCTCCGAAACCCGTTGCCGGAGAGGAAATTCCACCACCACCGGCTGATCCACCGCCGGCCGGCTGGTTCATCGTCGCTTCGATCTTGCTCTTGAGGTGCGAATCGGCGCTCAGATACCGACGGGCCGCTTCGACGACGGACTCCGCGGTGCCGATGGCGGCCTGCTTCAGCGGCGGCAGGCCCTCGATGATCGGGGCCTCGGCCTTGGGCACATCGGCCGATAACGCCTGCGACAACGCGTCCGACCCATACGAGGGGGTGAACGCCTCCGGCGCATCGGGCAGGCCCTGGGCCGCAGACAACAGCCGCTGCCCCGCCGCACCGAGCATCTCGGCGTCCACTTTCAACGGTTCGAGTGTCATGAAGCCCCCTCCCGCGACACACTCCTCGCCCAAAAACCCTACCGGAGCCGCGCACCCCGAAGACGCACCAAAATCAGCCGGTGGTCGCCAGGTCCTGCCCGCGCATGCGCTGCGAAATCACCTGCGTGATGCCGTCGCCCTGCATGGTGACGCCGTACAGCGCGTCGGCGATCTCCATCGTGGGTTTCTGGTGCGTGATGACGATGAGCTGCGATTTCTCCCGCAGCTGCTCGAACAACCCGAGCAGTCGGCGCAGGTTCACATCGTCGAGCGCCGCTTCGACCTCGTCCATGATGTAGAACGGGGACGGCCGCGCCCGGAAGATCGCCACCAGCATGGCCACCGCGGTCAGCGACTTCTCGCCACCGGACAGCAGCGACAGCCGCTTGACCTTCTTCCCCGGCGGGCGCGCCTCGACCTCGATACCGGTGGTCAGCAGATCGCCGGGGTTGGTCAGCAACAGCCGGCCCTCACCACCGGGGAACAGCGACGCGAACACCTGGGTGAATTCGCGTTCCACATCGGCGTAGGCCTCGGTGAACACCGTCAGGATGCGGGCATCGACATCCTCGATGACATCCAGCAGGTCCTTGCGGGCGCCCTTCACGTCCTCCAGCTGGGTGGACAGGAAGTTGTAGCGCTCCTCGAGCGCCGCGAACTCCTCCAGCGCCAGCGGGTTGACCCGGCCCAGCTCGTTGAGCTCACGTTCGGCTTTCTTCGCGCGCCGTTCCTGGGTGGGCCGGTCGAACGGCATCGGCGCGGGCGCGGTGACCTGCTCGCCGCGCTCCTTGGCCTGCTCGTACTCGGCCATCTCCAACTCGGTCGGCGGCAGCGGATTATCGGGTCCGTACTCGGCGATCAGATCGGCGGCGGCCAACCCGAACTGTTCCAGCGCCTGCTGCTCGAGCTGCTCGATACGCAGTGCCGCTTGGGCTTTGGCCACCTCGTCGCGGTGCAGCGAATCGGTCAGCGCATTGATCCGGGCGCCCAACTCGTTGACCTCGGTGCGGGCCCGGTTCAGCGCCTCGGTGCGCTGCGAACGCTCGGCGGCCACCTCGTCGCGAGTGCGCGAGGCCAGCGCCACCGTGGCCGCCAACCGGGACGCGACCAGCCGACCCGACTCGGCCACGGCGATCGCGACGGTCGCCGCATGCTCGCGGGCCTCCCGGGCTCGAGCCGCACGCAGCCGCGACTCACGCTCGGCCGCGGCCGAGCGGCGCAGCGAATCAGCCCGTCCCCGAACGGCATTCGCGCGTTCCTCGGCGGTGCGCACCGCCAGGCGGGCCTCCACCTCGGTGGCCCGCGCGGTCTCGGCGGCCAGCGTGAACTCCTGGCGATCCTCGGTATCGTCGACCTCGAACATCGGCGACTGCTGCGCGTTGTGCAGCCGGGTCTCCAGTTCGGTGAGCTCCTCGACCGCGGTCGCCCGGCCGGCCTCCAGCTCGTCGCGTTGCTTCATCAGCCGCTGCCATTCGGCGTCGGCGTTCCGAGATTCCTGACCGAGCCGACCCAGCTGCTCATAGATCGACGAGATCGCCGCGTCGGATTCGTTCAGCGCCGCCAATGCCTGCTCGGCCGCATCCTGGCGGGCCGCCTGTTCCTCTTTGGCGCCGGCCAGGGCCGCCGTCACCTCGCCGGCCTGACGTTCCACATTGGCGAGTTCTGTTCGGGCCTTTTCGATTTCGGAAGCGATCTCCAGCGTCGAGACCTTGCGATCCGATCCGCCGCTGACCCAGCCGGCACCGACCAGGTCGCCCTCGGCGGTCGCGACCCGCAGATGCGGCCGCTCGGCCACCAGACTCAGCGCCGCCGACAGGTCGTCGACCACGGCCACACCGGACAGCAGCGCGCTGATCGCGCCGCGCAGCCGGTCGGGAGCCTCGACCAGATCGATCGCCCACTGCCCGCCGGCGGGCAGCGCCTCGCCGTTGTGGGCGGGATGCACAGGCCAGTCACCGAGCAGGATCGATGCCCGTCCGCCGTCGGCTTCCTTCAGCGCGGCGACAGCCGCACGGGCAGCGCCGACGTTCTCGGCGGCCAGCGCGTCGGCTGCCGGGCCAAGCACCGTCGCCACCGCAACCTCGTAGCCGGGGCGTACCCGCACCAGCTTGGCGACCGACCCGAAAAGCCCTGTGCCGCTGTGGTTCTCCGACAGCCAGGCGGCACCGTCCTTGCGTGCCAAGCCCATCGACAGCGCATCGATACGGGCGTGCAGCGAGGCGGCCTGCCGTTCGGCGGCCCGCTCGGCGGACTGTAGTTCGGCGACCCGCTCGTCGGCAGTGCGCAGCGCGGTGATCGAACGGTCGTGCTGATCGTCGAGACCGACCTCACCCTCGTCCAGTTCGCCGACGCGGGCCTGCACGTTCTCGAAGTTGGCCTGGGCCTGCTGAACTCGGGTCGCGGCTTCCTCGATGCGGGCGGTCAGCCGGGCGACCTCGTCATCGGTGGATTCCACCCGGCTGCGCATGGTGTCGACCTGTCCGGACAGCCGGGCCAGGCCTTCCCGGCGATCGGCCTCGGCGCGCGCGGCCGCCCGGTGCGCCTGCTCGGCGTCGGCGGCGATGCGTTCACGTTCGGCGAGTTCGGCGCGGGCGTATTCCAGGGTCTCGCGCGAGGCCTCCAGTTCCGCGAGCAATTCCTGCTCACGTCCGGCGACCTCGTCGGCCTCGGCCTCCAGGGCGTCGGGGTCGCGGCCGGAGTCCGTTTCCGGTTCGGCGTCGAGCAGCTGGGTGCGGTCATTGGCGATGCGCACCGTCGCGCTGACCCGTTCGGCCAGCGCGGACAGCCGGAACCAGGTCTGCTGGGCGGCCTCGGCGCGTTCGGTCAGCTCGGTCACCGCGGTCTCGTGGGCGGCCAGCTCGACGGTGGAGACCTCCAGCCGCGTCGTCACGTCGTCGTGCTCGCGGCGCAGCGTGGTCTCGGCCTGGTTGGTGTCGTTGAACTCGGTCTGGCGCACCAGCAGGTCGTGTGCGGCCAGCCGCAGCCGGGCATCGCGCAGATCGGCCTGGATGGTCTGGGCGCGGCGGGCCATCTCGGCCTGGCGGCCCAGCGGTTTGAGCTGGCGGCGCAACTCGGTGGTCAGATCGGTCAGCCGGGCCAGGTTGGCCTGCATCGAGTCGAGCTTGCGGACGGCCTTTTCGCGGCGCTTGCGGTGCTTGAGCACCCCGGCGGCTTCCTCGATGTAGGCGCGGCGGTCCTCGGGACGCGATTCCAGGATCTCGGAGAGCTTGCCCTGCCCGACGATGACATGCATTTCCCGGCCGATGCCGGAGTCGCTGAGCAGCTCCTGCACGTCCATCAGGCGGCAGCTGCTGCCGTTGATCTCGTACTCGCCGGCACCGTCGCGGAACATCCGCCGGGTGATGGACACCTCGTTGTACTCGATGGGCAGCGCGTTGTCGGAGTTGTCGATGGTCAGCGTCACCTCGGCGCGACCCAGCGGCGCCCGCGAGGAGGTGCCGGCGAAGATGACGTCCTCCATCTTGCCGCCGCGCAGCGTTTTGGCGCCCTGCTCGCCCATCACCCAGGTCAGGGCGTCGACGACGTTGGATTTACCCGACCCGTTGGGCCCGACGACGCAGGTGATGCCCGGCTCGAAGCGCAGAGTCGTCGGCGCGGCGAAGGACTTGAAGCCCTTCAGCGTCAGACTCTTGAGATGCACGAGGTGAAACCCTACCGTCGCGGCGGTTAACGTTCGCTGAAGCCGTCAATCGGGTCGCCCGCCGCCGACCAATCGGCCATCACGGCGTCCACCGTTCCAGGAGTCTGACCGGATTTCAGGTGATCCAGCAACCGCTCACAGTCCGGCCGGGGTCCCTGTGCCACGACGTGCACCCGCCCGTCGGGCCGGTTCGATGCATACCCGGACAGCCCGAGTTCCAGCGCCCGAGCGCGCGTCCACCAGCGGAAACCCACGCCCTGCACGTGTCCGTGCACGTAGGCGCTGAGGCGGACCGGCTGATCCGGGCCGGCGTCAGCCAACGTTCTTCACCTCGAAGGTCACCTCGGTGCCCGACTTGAGGGTGCGCCCGACGGTGCAAACCTGGTCGATGGCGCGCTCGACGACGACCAGCAGCCGCTTCACCTCGTCCTCGGACAGCCCGGACAGATCGATCTCCAGGGTTTCGGCCAGCAGCGGGTAGCGCTCCTGTTCCCGATCGGCCGCCCCGGACACCCGGATGGTGGTGGCGTAGTCGTCGCCGAGGCGACGCCGCAGCGGCGCATCGCTGCTCATCCCGCTGCACGCGGCCAAGGCGATCTTCATCAGCTCACCGGGGGTGAAGACGCCGTCGACGTCCTCGGACCCCACCAGCACCTCCGCGCCCCGCGTGCTGCGCCCGGTGTAGCGGCGCACGCCGGTCCGCTCGACCCACAGTTCTGTCATTCCGGCGAGTCTACGGAGGCGCGAGTTAGTGTTGAACGACACCAGCTGAGGAGCTATCGCCGTGACGCACTACCCCCCGCAGCAACCGGGGCCGCAGGGACCGTGGGGTCCACAACAGCAGGGTTCGTGGGATCCCCAGCAGCCGCCGGCCTACGAGTACCCGGCCTATGAGGTGCCGCCACCGGCGCAGCCCTACGGCCAGCAGCTCTACGGCTACGGCGCTCCACCTCCGGGTTATCCGTACGGCTATCCACCGCAGCCCCCGAAGAAGAGCAACGGCACCTGGTGGATTCTCGGCGGCGTGGCCAGCGTGCTGGTCGTCGCGGCGCTGGTGGTCGGCGGGGTGTTCCTGTTCCGCTCCGGTGACCAGATCCTGGTGTCCACCGACGAAGCCCAGATCCAACAGCTCGTCGAGGAGTTCGGCGCCGCCGGGAACACCGGGAAGTTCTCCGATCTCGGTCAGTACTTCTGCGCCGCGGAGGCCGGGATGTTCGGCGCACTCGGCGAACTCGGCGACATCCTGGAGGGCATCGACGTTCCGCAGAGCGCCCCGACCACCGAGGTCACCGCGACCGACATCACGGTCAAGGGCGATGTGGCATCGGCCAGGATGAATGCCGGCGGACCGTTCGACACCGCCTACTTCCGGAAGGAATCGGGCGAGTGGAAGGTCTGCATGTCCGCGGCCGTGGAGTTCAGCCAGCGCTAGATGTGCGCCGAACCCGCGGCGGCGGTTGGCATTTCGGACAGTAGTACGACGAACGGTTCATGAACTTGTCGCGCTGCATCACCGCACCGCAGCGCCGGCACCCTTGATCGACGCGCCCGTAGGCCTCCAGCGAGCGCTCGAAGTACCCGGATTCGCCGTTGACATTCACATACAGCGAATCGAACGACGTGCCGCCCTGGCTCAGCGCGCCGGTCATCACCTCGGCGGCGGCGTCCAGCAGCTCGGCCAGTTGCCGTCTGGTCAGCGCCGACGCCAGCCGGCCGCCGTTGATCTTGGCCCGCCAGAGCGCCTCGTCGGCATAGATGTTGCCGATCCCGGAGACCACCGTCTGGTCCAGCAGCTGGCGCTTGATCTCAGAATGCTTGCGCCGCAACACCGTGACCACACCGTCGCGGTTGAACTCGGGGTCCAGCGGGTCGCGGGCGATGTGCGCGACCGGTTCGGGCACCTCGGTGCCGTCGATGGTCACCAGATCGGTGAGCATCCAGCCCCCGAAAGTGCGTTGGTCGACGAAGTTCATCGAGACACCGTTGTCGAGCGTCGTGGCGATCCGCAGATGCGACGGGTTCGGGACATCACCGAGCAGAATCTGCCCGCTCATCCCGAGGTGCACGACCAGCGCGTCACCGCTGGAAAGGGTGAGCCACAAGTACTTTCCACGCCGGCCGGTTCCGGTGATGGTGGTGCCCCGCAGCCGCGCGGCCAGGTCGATCGAGCCGGCGAGGTGCCTGCGCGCGGCGCGTGGGTGCAGCACCTGCACATCGGTGATGGTGCGGTCGAGGATGTGTGCGGCCAGCCCCCGCCGCACCACCTCGACCTCAGGGAGTTCCGGCATCCCCGGTCTCGTCGTCGCCCGCGGCGTCGATGGCGCTCCATGCTGCGGCGGCCGCCTTGAGTTCTGCCTCTTTCTTGGTGCGCCCGACGCCGCGGCCGAACTGGCGCTCGGCGATCACCACGATCGCGGTGAATTCCTTGTCGTGGTCCGGGCCTTGAGCGCTGACGGTGTAGGCCGGCGGGCCCAGGCCCCGGGCGACGGACAGTTCCTGCAGGCTGCTCTTCCAGTCCAGCCCGGCACCGAGTGTCGGTGCGGTGTCCAGCAGGTCGCTGAACAGCCGCAGGATCGCGTCCCGCGCAATCACATTGCCTTGATTCAGATAGATTGCGCCCAGCAGGGATTCGACGCCGTCGGCGAGGATGCTGGACTTGTCGGCGCCGCCGGAGCTCTCCTCCCCCTTGCCGAGCAACAGGTGGTCGCCGAGCCCGAGCTTGCGCCCGACATCGGCCAGCGCCTGGGTGTTGACGATGCTGGCACGAAGTTTGGCCAGGTCACCCTCGGGACGATCGGGGTGGCGGTGGTAGAGCTCCTCGGTGATCGTCAGGCCCAGCACCGCGTCGCCGAGGAACTCCAGGCGCTCGTTGGTGGGCAGCCCACCGTTCTCATAGGAAAAGCTGCGGTGGGTCAGGGCGATGGTGAGCAGATCCTCGGGCAACCGCACGCCAAGGGCTTCGGTCAACGAGTCGTGCTCAGCCGGCACTGGCATCTCCGACTTGGTCCTTCAACGCGGCCAGCTTCGCCCACCGGGGGTCGATCTTGTCGTGCGCGTGCCCCGGCTCGGCGTCGGCGAGCGCGACACCGCAGTCCGGGCACAGCCCGGCGCAGTCCTCCCGGCACATCGGCGAGAACGGCAGCACCAGTCCGACGGCGTCCACCAGAGACTGCTCGATGTGGACGCGGTCATCGACGACGTGGCCGACCTCGTCTTCCTCGGTGGTCGCTTCGGTGGTGCTGCCCGGGTAGGCGAACAGTTCGGTGATGTCGACGGACACCTCGTCGCTGACCGGTTCCAGGCAGCGCACACATTCGCCGGTGGTGGGCCCGGAGACGGTGCCGGTGACCAAGGCCCCCTCGGAAACCGATTCGATGCGCAGGTCCAGTTCCAGCGGGGCACCCTGCTCGATACGGATCAGGTCCAGCCCGATGCGCGACGGCGACGGCACCGTCTCGTGCACCTCGATCATCGAGCCCGGCCGCCGACCCAGCCGCGAGATGTCGATCGCGAGGGGATTTTTGCCAGCCATGGGACCGATCCTACTTCGGCGTTGTTGCCGCGCCGCCGCACCCGACACCCGATCACCGAGATTTTTAGTCGGTGGCGGCGCTGTGGCCGGTGAGGGTCGGTGCCGCTGTGGAACGCACGACGGATCGGGCGTTGCCTGCCGCTGGGGAGGTCGATACTCGTGGACACGAAGAGGACTTGCTGCGTAAGGACGGATCTGTGACCGTGAAGTTGCACTGGTTTCTGCCCACCTACGGCGACAGCCGGCTGATCGTCGGTGGTGGGCACGGCACGCCAGCCGGCGCCGCCGGGGGTGACCGCGAGGCGTCCATCGACTACCTGGCGTCGATCGTGCGGGCCGCCGAACGGTTCGGCTTCACGGGTGCACTCATCCCGACCGGCGCCTGGTGCGAGGACGCGTTCGTGACCGCCGCGCTGCTGGCCCGGGAGACGACCTCGCTGGCCTTCCTGGTGGCGTTCCGCCCCGGGCTGGTGAGCCCGACGCTATCGGCGCAGATGGCCGCGACCTTCGCCCGGCACGCGCCCGGCCGCATCCTGCTCAACGTCGTGGTCGGCGGGGAGGCACACGAGCAGCGCTCGTTCGGCGACCATCTGGACAAGGACGCCCGGTACGCCCGCGCCGACGAATTCCTCGACGTGGTGCGCCGGCTGTGGGCCGGCGAGACGGTCAGCCTGGACGGCGAGTACGTCAGGGTCGAGGAGGCCGGGCTGGCGGTGCCGCCCAGCCCGGTGCCGCCGCTGTACTTCGGTGGCAGTTCGGAGGCCGCCGGCCCGGTCGCGGCCCGCCACGCCGATGTCTACCTCACCTGGGGTGAGCCGCCGGCCGCGGTGGCCGAGAAGATCGCCTGGATCCGCAAGGAAGCCGAGGCCGCGGGTCGCACGCTGCGCTTCGGCATTCGGCTGCACACCATCTCCCGCGACAGCGCCGACGAGGCGTGGGCGCAGGCCGACAAGCTGATCGGCGCGCTCGACGAGGAGACCGTGCAGGCCGCCCAGGCGGGGCTGGCGCGCAGCCAGTCCGAGGGCCAGAAGCGGATGCTGGCGCTGCACGCGGCCAACCGGACCGACGGAACCTGGAGCGATGCACGCAGTTTGGAGATCGCGCCGAATCTGTGGTCGGGCGTTGGGCTGGTGCGCGGCGGGGCGGGCACCGCCCTGGTCGGCAGTCACGCCGAGGTGGCCGACCGGATCGCCGAGTACGCCGAGATCGGCATCGACGAGTTCATCCTCTCCGGGTATCCGCATCTGGAGGAGCTGTACTGGTTCGGCGAGGGCGTGGTGCCGATCCTGCGGGAACGTGGGCTGTTCAACGTCGGATTCGGCGCGGAGACGCCGATGGCACCGAGCCTGTCGATTCCCTTCGTCGGGTCCGCGCGCTAACGACACAGGCACGTCGGCGTAATCTCACCGAAATCCGTGCGTGGTTTCCTCACATCAGACGCTGTTTCATGTGAGAGATCACGATGGAGGTTCTGTGACGAGTACGGCCGCGCCCATCTTCCAGGTCACCTCGGGTTTCTGGGAATCACTTCCGCAGATGCCCTTGGAGCAGTACCCAGGAACCGAGGGCTTCATCGACGACGTCTACGCCAACCCCGACGGGGTGCCGATGTGCTCGGGGTACTTCGAACTGCGCAATACCGATGCGCCGCTGGACTATTACTACGCCTACGACGAGATGAAGGTCGTCCTGGAAGGTGAGTTCCGGCTGGAGAACCCGGACACCGGCCAGGTGCAGATCGCACGGGCCAAGGACGCCATTTTCTTCCCCAAGGGCTCGCGCATCCTGTTCTCCACCCCGGACCATGCGCTGGCGTTCTACGTCGGCTACCGGTCGTTCGCGCCCTGATCTCGCTGCCGGACTCCCATGATCGAACGCTTCCGGGTGGCACCCGGCTCGGTCACCGCGCTGGCGGTCGCCGGCGGCGACCGTTTCGAGGTGATCGACCGGTACGGGCGCCAACCCGTGGAACTGACCGTGCTCGCCGCCGATCCGCGCGCGGTGAGCGGGTCCGCGCCCGATGCGCCCGCCACGGTGCTGCGTGGTCTGGTGGCCGGCCCCGACGAGAACGGCTATGCCGCCGGGCGCATCCTGGGACTGCTGTCACGCCACGTCGATCAGGACCAGGCCCGGGCCACCCGGTTGTTCGGCGGTGACTCCGCGGCGGGCGCCCGACTCGGTTTCACCGTCGACGCCGACGCGGTCGTGCTCATCGCCGCACCCGCGGCCCCGATGAACCTGGCGCTCGCCGAACCGAATCCGCCCTCGGAGGTGCTGGTCGAGGTGCACCGGGCCAGGCCGCTGCCGATGCAGGAGCGCGAGCTGCCCGCGCCGCTGGCCGAACCGTTGTGGGACCTGCGCATCGATGCCTCGACCGCGTCGTCCTATGAGATCCGGGCCGGGCAGTTCGTCCAGATCATCGACGTCGCGGGCCGGCAGTGTTCGGACTTCCTGGCCCTCGATGCCCGCGGGCTCGACGGCGGCCACGAGTACGGGCTGGACGCCACCACCACCCGCACCATCGGTGGCGGCGCGTACCCGCAGCCCGGGTTGTTCGGCAAGTTCTTCGACAGCCGGGCGCAGCCCCTCGTCGAGGTCGTGCGCGACACCGTGGGCCGGCACGACACCTTCGCGCTGGCCTGCACCGCCAAGTACTACGCCGATTTCGGCTACCCCGGCCATGTCAACTGCACCGACAACTTCAACGCGACACTGGCCCGGTTCGGGGTGGCCGCCCGCGCAGGGTGGCCGGCGCTGAACCTGTTCTACAACACCGCGTTCGACGCGGCGCACCAGCTGACCTCCGATGAGCCATGGTCACGCCCGGGTGACTACGTGATGCTGCGGGCCTGCACCGACCTGGTGTGCGCGTCATCGGCCTGCCCGGACGATATCGACCCCGCGAACGGTTGGACGCCCACCGACATCCACATCCGTGTCTACGACTCCACCAGGAGGTTCTCTGTGGCGGTGGGACACCGGCTGACCCCGGACTCCGAACCCGTGCTGACCAAGCCCACCGCGTTCGCCTCCCGGACCGGCGCACTGACCTCCAACTTCACCGAGTATCACGGCTATTGGCTGCCCAACAGCTTCGACGGCCACGGACCGCAACAGGAGTACTGGGCGTGCCGGGAACGCGCCGCGGTGATGGACCTGTCGGCGCTGCGCAAGTTCGAGGTGCTGGGCCCCGATGCCGAAGCCCTGCTGCAGGCCACGCTGACCCGCGATATCCGACGGCTGTCCCGCGGGCAGGTGGTGTACTCGGCGATGTGCACCGAGTCCGGCGGCGTCGTCGATGACTGCACGGTGTTGCGCCTGAGCGACAACAACTTCCGCTTCATCGGCGGTGACCCCCATGACGGGATGTGGCTGCGCACCCAAGCCGAGAGGCTGGGACTGCACCAGGTGTGGATCAAGGACTCCACCGATCAGATGCACAATATCGCCGTGCAGGGGCCGGCCAGCCGTGAGCTGCTCGCCGGGCTGATCTGGGCCCCGCCGACCCAGCCGGCCCTGCGGGATCTGGGGTGGTTCCGCTTCCTGATCGGGCGGCTTGGCGGCCCCGACGGGATCCCGCTGCTGGTGTCCCGAACCGGGATACGCCGGCGAACTCGGCTACGAGCTGTGGGTGCATCCCTGCGACGCCGAAACCCTCTGGGACGCGGTGTGGCTGGCCGGTGAACCGCATGGTCTGGCACCCCTGGGCCTGGAGGCCCTGGAGATCCTGCGTGTCGAGTCGGGGCTGATCGCGGCAGGCCACGAATTCGACGATCAGATCGACCCGTTCGAGGCCGGTATCGGATTCGCCGTCCCGCTCAAGTCCAAAACCGACGATTTCGTGGGCCGGGCAGCACTTCTCGAACGCAAGGCCCACCCGCAACGCACACTGGTCGGTTTGCGTCTGGACGGCAACGAAACCGCCGCACACGGGGATTGCGTGCACATCGGGCGCGCCCAGGTCGGCGTGATCACCAGTGGTGTCCGCTCCCCCATCCTGGGCGCCAGTATCGCGTTGTGCCGCATGGCCGTCCAGCACAGCGATCCCGGCACCCGTGTCGAGGTGGGCAAGCTCGACGGGCACCGCAAGCGCATCCCGGCCACCGTCGCCACCTTCCCCTTCTACGACCCCGACAAGACCCGACCCCGCTCATGACGTCCCCCGAGGAGAATCCGATGACCAGAACCGCCGTGATCGGCGCCGGCCCCTGCGGACTGGCCCAGCTGCACGCGTTCGAGCAGTCGCGACAGGACGGCGTCGACGTCGGCGAGGTGGTGTGCTTCGAGAAGCAGAGCGACTGGGGTGGTCTGTGGAACTACACCTGGCGCACCGGCCTGGACGCCCACGGAGATCCGGTGCACGGCAGCATGTACCGCTACCTGTGGTCCAACGGACCCAAGGAGTGCCTGGAGTTCGCCGACTACAGCTTCGACGAACACTTCGGCGGCCCGATCCCCTCATTCCCGCCGCGCGAGGTGCTCTACGACTACATCGTCGGGCGGGCCAAGAAGAGCAATGTGCGCCAGTTCATCCAGTTCGACACCGCGGTGCGTGATATCACCTTCGACGGAGACTCCTTCACTGTCACCGTCGAATCATGGGAGTCCGGTCCCGGTGTCCTGCGCACCGAGACCTTCGACCACGTCATCGTCGCGACCGGGCACTTCTCCACCCCGTACGTACCGGAGTACCCGGGCTTCGAAACCTTCCCGGGCCGAATCCTGCATTCCCACGACTTCCGCGACGCGGTCGAGTTCGCCGGGAAGAACCTGCTGATCCTGGGCAGCAGCTATTCCGCCGAGGACATCGCGCTGCAGTCCCTCAAGTACGGGGCCGGGTCCATCACGATCGCCTACCGCACCGCGCCGATGGGGTTCGGCTGGCCCGCGGGCATCACCGAAGTCCCTGCGCTGCAACACCTCGACGGACGCACCGCGCATTTCGCCGACGGCACCAGCCGCGACGTGGACGCCATCATCCTGTGCACCGGATACCAGCACCACTTCCCGTTCATCGACCCCGAACTACGGCTGGAAACCGCGAACAACCTGTATCCCGCCGGGCTGTACAAGGGCGTGGTGTGGACGGCCAACCCGAAGCTGATCTACCTGGGCATGCAGGACCAGTACTACACCTTCAACATGTTCGACGCGCAGGCCTTCGTGGCCCGTGACGTGGTGCTGGGCCGGCTGCCGCTGCCCGCCTCCGAGGCGATGGCCGACGATGTCGACGCCTGGCTGACCAGGTACGCCGCCGTGGAGACCGTGATGGAGCAGATCGACTTCCAGACCGCCTACGTGCGGGATCTGATGGCGCTCACCGACTACCAGGCCTTCGATCTGGAGCTGGTGCGGCAGCATTTCGTCACCTGGGAACACGACAAGGACGAGAGCATCACCGGATATCGCGACAAATCGTTCGCCTCACCGTGTACCGGCACGGTCGGGCCCGTCCCCAGTTCCACCTGGTGGGAGGAACTCGACGACAGCCTGGCTCGTTTCCTGCAGCGCTGAGTGTGGCTACCGGGTGGCGTAGTCGTGTGTCCCGGCGGCGGTGCGCAGCTGGTGGCGGCCACGGCTCACCGAGCGCAGGGTGCCGTTGAGGTAATCCTCGAACTCGGCGAGCTTGCTGTCGACGTAGATATCGCATTCGCCGCGCAGCCGGTCGGCCTCGGCGTGCGCGGTGTCGACCAGGCGGGTGGCCTCGCTGGTGGCGGTCTGCACGATCTCGGTCTGCGACACCAGGCGCTGCTGCTCCTTGATGCCCTCCTGGACGGCCTTCTCGTAGGAGATGTTGCCGTTCTCGATGAGACGATCGGCCTCGGCCTTGGCGCGCCCGGTCGCGGCCTCGTACTCGCGCTTGGCGGTCGAGGCGATGCGGCTCGCCTCTTCGCGGGCCTCGCCGACCATCCGCTCGCTGTGCGCACGCGCCTCGGCGACCATCCGGTCGGCCTGTGACTTGGCGTCGGCGACCATCCGGTCGGCCTCACCGCGGGCGTGGTTGACCATCGAATCGGCCTCGGCCGATGCGGTGGCCACCATGGACTGGGAGTGGTCCTTCGCCTCGTTGAGCATCGCGTCCCGGGCATCCAGCACATCCTGGGCGTCGTCGAGCTCACCGGGGATGGCGTCCTTGATGTCGTCGAGCAACTCCAGGACATCGCCGCGCGGCACCATGCACCCGGCCGTCATCGGCACGCCACGGGCTTCTTCGACGATTGCGCTGAGTTCGTCAAGCGCCTCAAACACTCGATACACGGCAACACCCTCCAGGCGTAGTTGTTAGTGACCAGTGTGCCTGGTGTTACGCCTGTGACTCAGCTTTCCTGGCCGGTGTGTCGCGTAACGGTGCCATGACAGGGCGCAGAGGTCAGCCCTTGAGCTTTTCGCGCAGCCGCGCGTTCACCGGCTCGGGCAGCAGGTCGGCGACATCGCCGCCGAGCTGAGCGACCTCCTTGGCCAGTGAGGACGACACGAACGAGTATTGCGGCGTGGTCGCCACGAAGAAGGTGTCGACGCCGGCAACGTGCTTGTTCATCTGCGCCATCTGCAGCTCGTACTCGAAATCGGTGCCGGTGCGCAGCCCCTTGACGATGGCGGTCAACCCGCGCTGCTTGACGAAGTCGACCACCAGACCGGAGCCGGACTCGACGCGCAGATTCGGCAGATGTGTCGTCGACTCGCGGATGAGTTCGATGCGCTCATCGGCGCTGAACATCCCCTTCTTGTTCGGGTTCACCAGCACGGCCACCACGACCTCGTCGAACTGGGCGGCCGCCCGCTCGAAGACATCGAGATGACCGAGGGTGACGGGGTCGAATGATCCGGGACATACAGCGCCACTCATGGTGGGAGACGCTACGCGAGCCGATGTCGCTACGCGATGACGCCGAACTCCAGTCGGGTGTCGCCGTAGCGGCGCTCCTCCTCGGCCACCCAGCCGTCCGGCCAGACGATCGCCGGCCCGCCCGCCGCGCGCTCGATCACCGCGAGCGTGCCGGGGCGCACCCAGCCGTTCGCCAGGAGTGCGACCAGGACGCGCTCGACGGCACCGGCGTCCACCTCATAGGGCGGATCGGCGAACACCAGATCGACCGGTCTACCCGTGGATTGGACCACCTTGTCGACCGGGGTCCGGCGTACCACGGCTCCCCTGGCCCCGAGCGCGGCGATATTGGCTTCGATCACCGCGACGGCACGACGGTCGGACTCGACCAGCAACGCCGAGGACGCACCACGGGACAACGCCTCCAGCCCCAGCGCACCGGAACCGGAGTACAGATCGAGCACCGCGATCCCGTCGAGATCCATCCGCGCCTGCAGCACGTTGAACAACGACTCCCGCACCCTGTCGGTGGTCGGACGGGTTCCGCTGGCGGGCACCGAGATTCGGCGTCCCTTGAACTGTCCGGCGACGATCCGGGTCAGGTTGACACCACTGCCAGCAGGTCCCCGCCCTCGACCTGGGCGGTGCCGGTGACGGCGATGCGTTCGATGGTGCCGGCCTTGGGTGCGGTGATGGCGGCTTCCATCTTCATGGCCTCGATGGTGGCGATGGTCTGCCCGGCGTCGACCTTCTCGCCGGTCTGCACGCCGATGGTGACCACACCGGCGAACGGTGCGGCGACGTGGTCGGGGTTGGTCTTGTCGGCCTTCTCGGCGGCGGCGACATCGCTGGCGATGCTGCGGTCACGCACCAGCACCGGGCGCAGCTGCCCGTTGAGGATGCACAACACGGTGCGCATGCCACGCTCGTCGGCATCGGAGATGGCTTCCAGCCCGATCAGCAACTCGACACCACGCTCCAGGAAGACCCGGTGCTCCTCGCCCTGGCGCAGCCCGTAGAAGAACTGATTGGCGCTCAGCCGTGAGGTGTCACCGTACTGGTCGCGGTGGGCCTCGAATTCCTTTGTCGGACCGGGGAACAACAGCCGGTTCAGCACGGCTTGGCGCTTGATCCCTGGCTGGGTGAGCACCGTCTCGTCCTCGGCCGACAGGGCCTGCTCGGGTTTGGCCGCCGCGCGCCCGGCCAACGCCTTGGTGCGCAGCGGTTCGGGCCAGCCACCGGCCGGGTCGCCGAGTTCACCGCGCAGGAACCCGATCACGCTGTCGGGGATGTCGTACTTGTCGGGGTCGGCGGCGAACTCCGAGGCGTCCGCGCCGGCACCGACCAGCGCGAGCGCGAGATCGCCGACCACCTTGGAGGACGGGGTCACCTTCACCAGCCGGCCCAGCACCCGATCGGCCCCGGCGTAGGCGTTCTCCACATCCTCGAACCGATCACCCAACCCGAGCGCCACGGCCTGGGTGCGCAGGTTGGAGAGCTGCCCGCCCGGGATCTCGTGGGTGTACACCCGCCCGGTCGGGGCGGGCAACCCGGCCTCGAACGGGGCGTACACCTTGCGCAGCGCCTCCCAATAGGGCTCCAGGTCGCACACCGCGGACAGGTCCAGGCCGGTGTCGAATTCGGTGTGCGCGGTCGCCGCCACGATCGCCGAGAGCGCGGGCTGACTCGTGGTGCCCGCCAACGGCGAGGACGCCCCATCGACCGCGGACGCGCCGGCGGTCCAGGCCGCCAGATAGGTGGCCAGCTGCCCGCCCGGGGTGTCATGGGTGTGCACGTGGATCGGCAGGTCGAAACGCTCCCGCAGTGCGGTGACGAGTGTGGTGGCGGCCTGCGGGCGCAGCAGCCCGGCCATGTCCTTGATGGCCAGCACATGCGCCCCGGCCGCCACGATCTGATCGGCCAGGCGCAGGTAGTAGTCCAGGGTGTAGAGGTCCTCGGCCGGGTTGCTCAGATCGCCGGTGTAGGACATCGCGACTTCGGCGATGGCGGTGCCGGTTTCGCGCACCGCGTCGATGGCCGGGCGCATCGAGTCGACGTTGTTCAGCGCGTCGAAGATCCGGAAGATATCGACACCGGTTGCCGTCGCCTCGTCGACGAATGCTTGGGTCACCAACTCCGGGTACGGGGTGTACCCCACGGTGTTGCGCCCGCGCAGCAGCATCTGCAGACAGATGTTGGGCATCGCCTCCCGCAACGCGGCCAGCCGCTCCCACGGGTCTTCCTTCAGGAACCGCAGCGCCACATCATAAGTCGCGCCACCCCAGCACTCCACCGACAACAACTGCGGCGTCATCCGCGCGATGTAGGGAGCCACCAGCAGCAGACCTGTGGACCGTACCCGGGTGGCCAGCAACGACTGGTGAGCGTCGCGGAAGGTGGTGTCGGTGACCCCCAGTGCCGGTGAATCACGAAGCCACGCCGCGAAACCCTCGGGTCCCAGTTCCTCGAGCTTCTGCTTGGAGCCATCCGGCGGCGCGGTGCTCAGGTCCAGATCGGGCAGCTTGTCCTGCGGGTAGACCGTCGCGCTCCGCTCACCGTGCGGCTTGTTGACCGTGACATCGGCCAGGTAGTTCAGGATCTTCGTGCCGCGGTCGGCCGGAGTGTGCGCGGTCAGCAGCGCCGGGCGCTCGTCGATGAACGATGTCGTGACCCGGCCGGCCCGGAAGTCCGGGTCATCGATGACGGAGAGCAGGAATGGGATGTTGGTGCTGACACCGCGGACCCGGAACTCGGCCAGCGCGCGCCGCGCCCGGGCGGCCGCCATGGTGAAATCCCTACCGCGGCAGGTCAATTTCACCAGCATGGAATCGAAGTGCGCACTGATCTCCGCACCGGTGTGGGTGCCGCCGTCCAGCCGGATACCCGCCCCACCGGGTGACCGGTACCCGGTGATCCGACCGGTATCGGGGCGGAAACCATTGGCGGGATCCTCGGTGGTGATGCGGCACTGCATGGCCGCGCCCCGGATCTGGATCGACTCCTGGCTCAACCCCAGGTCCGAAAGGCTTTCCCCCGCCGCGATCCGCAGTTGCGAGGACACCAGATCCACATCGGTGATCTCCTCGGTGACCGTGTGCTCCACCTGGATGCGCGGATTGCACTCGATGAACACATGGTGACCACGCTCGTCGAGCAGGAACTCGATGGTGCCCGCACAGAAGTAATTGATGTGGCGCGCCAGCGCGACCGCGTCCGCGCAGATCTTCTCCCGCACCGCCGGGTCCAGATTCGGCGCCGGCGCGAGCTCGATGACCTTCTGGTGGCGGCGCTGCAGGCTGCAATCGCGCTCGAACAGATGGATCACATTGCCGGCACCGTCGGCCAGGATCTGCACCTCGATATGGCGCGGATTGATGACCGCCTGCTCCAGATAGACCATCGGGTCACCGAACGCCGACTCCGCCTCACGGCTGGCCGCCTCGATCGCCTCCGCCAGTCCGCCGGCTTCCGCGACACGGCGCATGCCGCGCCCACCACCACCGGAGACCGCCTTGACGAACAACGGGAACGTCCATCTCCGCCGCCACCGACACCAGCTCATCCACCGAGGCCGAGGGCTCCGAGGACGCCAGCACCGGCAGCCCGGCCTCCCGCGCCGCCGCGATCGCGCGGGCCTTGTTACCGGTCAGCTCCAACACATCCGACCCCGGACCCACGAACGTGATGCCCTCGGCCGCACACGCCGAGGCGAGTTCCGGATTCTCCGACAGGAAGCCATAGCCGGGGTACACCGCGTCCGCGCCGGCATGCTTGGCGACCCGGATGATCTCGGGCACCGACAGATACGCCCGGACCGGATGGCCCTCATCACCGATCTGATAGGACTCATCGGCCTTGAGCCGGTGCAACGAATTGCGGTCCTCGAACGGATACACCGCGACCGTCGAGATGTTCATCTCGGTCGCCGCACGGAAGGCGCGGATGGCGATCTCGCCGCGATTGGCCACCAGGAGTTTGGAAATCACGGCGCTACCCTAACTTCGCTGTTGTTACCTGGATGTAACACCGGCGTCGCCGCCAGGGTCACACCAGGGTCGACCAATAGTTCCAAAAACGAACCAAGATCAACAGCAGCACCGCGGTGAACCACAGCGCCACCAGCGACCAGCGCCACTGGTAGATCACGCCCGCCACCCCGGTGCCGGTATCGGCACGCAGAGCGATCGACGCGACGATCACCAGCAGCGGGACGGTCACCGCCCAGACCACCATGCAATAGGGGCACAGCGCCCCGATGCGGTACAGGCTCTGGAAGATCAGCCAGTGCACGAACACCACGCCCAGCGCCGTGCCGACGGTCAGCGCCGCCCAGTACCAGCGCGGCAGATTGACCCGCGCAACGGTCAGCACACCGGTGACCAGCACGACCGTGAAGGCGATGATGCCGAGCAGGGAGTTCGGGAACCCGAACACCGAGGCCTGCGGTGTCGTCATCACCGAACCGCAGGACAGCACCGGGTTCAGGCTGCACGACGGGATGTAGCTCGGATCGATCAGGATCTCGATCTTCTCGACGGTCAGCGTCGCGGCCGCGGCGAGTCCCAGAACGCCGGCGACGAGCACACCGATCGCACTGGACCGGCGCACCCCGCTCTGCTCGGCCGGAACCTCGGCCGATTCGAGAGGTGCGGTCACGGTCACGAGGCTTCGGGCATCCCGGGAACGTCGCCGACGATCTCCTTGACCTTCGCGACCAGGGCCTCGGGGGTGCTGTATTCGTAGTCCTCGCCGTTGATGCGCACGGTCGGGGTGGCGTTGATCTCGGTGGCGGCGGCCATGCCGGCAGCCATATCGACGTAGCGGCCCTTGTCGATGCACTCGGGCACCTTGCCCGCGGCGCCGGCCTGGCGCGCGGTCTCGATGAGCTGCGCATCGGTCGGGTAGGCGCCACCGGTCTCGCTGGGCTGCTGGGCGTAGAGCGCTCCGTGGAACCGGCGGAACGCCTCGGTCGATTCGTCGGCGACGCAGTAGGCGGCACCGCTGGCCCGTGACGAGTAGTTCTGGTTGCTCGGGCTGTTCAGGATGCCGACCATGTAGTAGTCGACCGCGATCGCACCGCCGTCGACGAGCTCGTTGATGGTGGGGCCGAAGGCCTTCTCGAAGGCACCGCAGTGCGGGCAGAGCGGATCCTCGTAGACCGACAGCACGAGCTTGGGCTCGATCCCGTCGTCCTTCTTGACCACATTGCTCGACTCGACTCGGACCGCGCGGGCCTCGCCGGATTCGGGCTTCGTCTCGCCCGACAACACGATGTAGAGCACCAGTGCGACCGCGAAGAGCACCACGATCGAGGTGAGCCCGATCTGGACGAGAAGGTTGCGCTTGCGGTCGGCGGCCTTCAAGTCGTAGCTGGCCTGCTTCTTCGGTTTGTTCGCCACGGGTGCAGCCTACCGGCTCAGATGAGCCCGCAGCGCCGAGGTCAGGTCGGTGAGCGCCACCTCGCTGCCGCCGCCGAGGGGGAAGAAGTTGGCGAAGCCGTGCGTCAGCGATCCGTACTCGCGCAGGTCCACCGGAACGCCCGCGGCCGCGAGCGCCCCCGCGTAGGCGGCCCCCTCATCGCGCAGCGGGTCGAACCCCGCGGTCAGCACCAACGCCGGCGACAGTCCGCAGAGATCGGTCGCGCGCAGCGGGGCCACCCGGATATCGGTCGGCGAGATATCGGCGCCGCCGATGTAGTGGCCGTTGAACCAGTCGATATCGGCCTTGGTCAGGAAGTAGCCGTCGGCGAACAACGTCCGCGACACGGTCTCACCCCCGGGGTCGACCATCGGGTAGATGAGCAGCTGCAGGACCGGCAGAGCCACCCCGGAGTCCCGGGCGGCCTGGGTGACCACCGCGGCGAGGTTCCCGCCGGCGCTGTCCCCGCCGACGGCCACCCGATGCGGATCGGCGCCCAGCTCATCGGCGTGTTCCACCGCCCAGCGATAGGCGGCGATGCAGTCCTCGCCGGCGGCCGGCGCCTTGTGCTCGGGAGCCAGCCGATAGTCCACGGACAGCACGTGTACGCCGGAGTCGTGACAGAGGCGACGGCACAAACCGTCGTGGGTGCCGAGGCTGCCGACCACAAACCCGCCACCGTGCAGGAAAACCAGCAGCGGCGCCCCGGGCTCGGCGGCGTAGTGGCGGACGGTCAGCTCACCGGCCGGTCCCGGGATGGTGAAATCCCGCACCGGCACGACGACCGGCGTGCTCAGCGCGGCGGCGACGCTGTCGAGCTGTTTCCTGGCGACCACGACATCGTCGCTGGCGACGAGGCCGCCCACCCCCGAGACCCGCTGCGCGTTGAGCATCAGCTGCAGGGTGGTGTCCAGCGTGTTGCCCTCGATGGTGACCGAACGCCGCCCCAACAGCACCCGCTTGACGGGATCCGGGATACGCGCCATGACCGGCAGCGACAGCCTGCTGGCGACGTTGGCGAACTTCAAGCGGAACGGGCTCGGATTCTGCCGTGCTGGCAGACTCTGCGTCATGACTGGCCTTTCGAATCCCACACTGTTGCTGAACGACGGTAATTCCATCCCCACGGTCGGGTTGGGAGTTTGGCAGACCCCGGCCGAGGAGACCCGCCAGGCGGTCGAGGCCGCCCTGGCGACGGGCTACCGGCACATCGACACCGCGGCGGCCTACCAGAACGAAACCGAGGTGGGCCAGGCGCTCACGGCCGCCGCGGACAACGGTGTGGCGCGCAAAGATGTGTTCCTCGTCACCAAACTGTGGAACTCCGAGCACGGATATGACAAGGCGCTCAAGGCGTTCGACGGCAGCGCCAAGCGCCTCGGCGTCGACTATGTGGATCTGTATCTGATCCACTGGCCGATGCCCGAGGTCAACCAGTTCGTCGACACGTTCAAGGCGTTGGCCGCCCTGCGTGACGAGGGCCGGGTCCGGTCCATCGGCGTCAGCAATTTCGCGCCCGAACATCTGCGAACCCTGGTGGACGGCACCGGCATCGTGCCTGCGGTGAACCAGGTGGAGCTGCACCCGAAATTCCCCCAGCAGGAGTTGCGGGAAGTGCACGCCGAGCTGGGTATCGCCACCGAGGCGTGGAGCCCACTCGGGCAGGGCGCGTTGCTGAGCGACCCCACCGTGGTCGCGGTGGCCGAAGCGCACGGCAAAACCCCAGCCCAGGTCTTGATCAGATGGCATCTGCAGCTGGGTAATATCGTCATCCCGAAGTCGGTGAACCCCGACCGGATAGCGAGTAACTTCGACGTGTTCGATTTCGAGCTGACCGCGCAGGACATCGAGTCCATCGCGACACTCGAGGACGGCACCCGACTGGGCCCCGATCCGCGGACCTTCAACTGGACAGGCTAGGTAGACATGACATCGGCAGCTGCGGCGCCAAACATCGGTTTGAGCGATGAGAACACCATCCCGGCTCTCGGCATCGGAGTGGGCGAGCTCTCCGACACCGAGGCCGAGCGCGCGGTCGCGGCCGCGTTGGAAATCGGTGTCCGCCTTATCGATACCGCAGCCTCCTACGGCAACGAAGCGGGCGTGGGCCGGGCCATCGCGGCATCGGGTATCCCGCGTGCCGAGATCTTCCTCACCACCAAGCTGGCCACCGAGGATCAGGGTTTCCAGGCGTCGCAGGACGCCGCGCGGGCCAGCCTGGAGCGTCTCGGCCAGGAGTACGTCGACCTCTACCTGATCCACTGGCCCGCCGCCGCCAACGGCAAGCACGTGGACAGCTGGGGTGGCCTGATGCGCATCCAGGGCGACGGACTCGCCAAGTCCATCGGTGTCGCGAACTTCACGTCCGAGGACCTGGCGACGATCATCGACCTGTCCTACGTGGTGCCGGTCGTCAACCAGATCGAGCTGCATCCCCAGCTGGTGCAGACCGAGCTGCGCGCCGACCACGCCGAGCGCGGCATCGTCACCGAGGCCTACAGCCCGCTGGGGGTGGGCAAGCTGCTGGACAACCCGACGGTCATCTCGGTCGCCGCCGAGTACGGCAGGACCCCGGCACAGGTGCTGATCCGCTGGAACCTCCAGCAGGGCAATGTGGTCATCCCGCGGTCGGCCTCGCCGGAACGCATCGCGCAGAACTTCGACGTGTTCGACTTCGAGCTGGCGCAGGAGCATCTGGCGGCGCTGACCGGTCTCGATGACGGGACCCGGTTCCGCCCGGATCCGGCCACCTACACCGGCACATAACCCGCTGTTTCCTGCGCGGGGCTACGACACCTGCGCGGGCACCTTCTCGGTCTGCGCCGCCGAGACCGTCAGCGCGGCAAAGGCACTCAGGCCGGCGATGACGAAACACAGTGCGGTGTACCAGAGACTGCCGACCGGGTCACCGTTGTCGGTGATGCCGTCCACCGCCCCGAAGTACGCGGGCAGCGCGGTCACCCACAGCACGGCCATCACCGCCAGATAGCCGACGCCGAAGCGCACCATGAGCGGGTTCGCGTAGCGCGCCTCGGTGGCACCGGCCGGCGTATTGCGCAGCCGCTGCCACTGTTTGACCAGCACCGGTACCGCGACGACGGCGATCACCACGAGTTCCAGGGCGTAGACCACACCCATCACGGTGAAGTTGGTGAACGACCCGATGATCGTCGCGGGCGCGGGCAGCAGCACGGTGCCGATCGAGGCCAGCACGCCGATGACGATGGTCCGCCACACGATCTGCCAGCCGGTGAAGCGCCGGCCCCGGTCGGCGTGGCGGCCGATGAAGAACTGCACGCAGAAGGCCAGCGACATCGGCCAGAGCGCGGCGAACACCACGACGCTGGGCAGCGGCACCGAGTCCAGGAACGGCTGGTTCATCGGGTGATCCAGCGTCCACTCCCACCAACGCAGTTGCGGGCCCAGGTGATCGAAGATCTCGTAGAACGCGTGGTGCACGAAGCCGACGCACACCGCCCCGACCAGGGTGCCGTAACGGCGAAACACCCCGAGGGTTCTCACGATCTCGAAGGCGATCGTCGCCATCATGGGATAGATCGCCACGATGTAGAGCGGCAGGCGTCCCCACAGGAAGTCGACGGTGAACACGTTGTGCGCGAACATGGTGTCGACGTACTCGGCGATCCCGAACTGCGCCGGAAAGTACAGCGGCGGTTCGATGATCAGCAGATAGGCGATGGCGCCGAACCACAGTGCGATATTGGTCGCGTCCCCGTGGCGGCGGAGCCGGATGACCGCGTACACCAAGGCCAGAATGGCGCCGGCGATGACCGTGAGTTCCAGCACCGGCAGCGTCCAGTTCTCCAGACCGAACGGGCTGCGCAGTTCCACCAGGCCGCCGGCCTCCGCGCAGGAGAAGCCCAGGCGTTCGGCGAGTTGCTCGAACGTCGGTGCACACAGGTCAGACACCGGCTGCCTCCTTGTTGGCGCTGTACCACTTGGTGACGTCGTATCCGGCGTCGAACCGATCGAACCATTGCGCGGCCAGCGCGGGCAGCTTTTCGTGTTCCGGGTTGTGGCCGGGGATCTGGCTGCGCACGATGCCGGCCAGCGCGGCGGCCATCTCCCGCTTGGGCAGGTGGGCGAACGCGTTGGCGAGCGGCCCGTAGTCGGGGCGGCGCCCGATGCGGGTGAGGAACTGGTTCTTGCGCCGCTCCAAGGAGAAGGTGGACACCGCGTCGACCTTGCGGACCTCCAGCGGGATGTGGGTGTTGAAGCCGTCGCAGGCCAACCGGATCACGTCCATGACATGTTTGAAGATCGAGGGCGCGACCCGCATCCGGTACCAGGGATCGTCGACGAGTCCGTTGTAGATGATCAGCGCGGAACTGCGGTGCTCGACCTCTTCGACGAAGTGCCAGAGGAACAGCGACGCGACGCGGTCGTCGCCGGGGGCGAACAGGGTGTCGTCGTGGTCGAGCATGAGCTTGAAGACCGGCGTGAACGTGGCTTCGAGATCGGCGGTGTAGGCCAGCCGGTACTTCAGCGGCTTGGTCTCCACGAGGTCGTCGAAGGCCGCGATCACCTCGTCGAGGGTCTCCTTGAGCGCCGGGTAGGCCTTGATCAGACCGCGGGCGTGCTGGCGGTGGGCCATCGAGTGCTGGCCCTCCTGGCGGGTGAAGGCGTCGGCCTCCTCGGCGATGACCGGGTCGGTGAGCAGCGGTTTCGCCTCGGCCATGGTGGTCACGATCATCTTCTCGAACGCGATGGCCAGAAATGACACCGCGTTGGCCATCGCGGAGAACGCCGGGTTGGTCTCATTCCAGAGGAAGGGCACATCGTGGTCGGCGAAGCCGAACCGCATCTTGCGCACTTGGAGGTTGGTCATGCCCGGGAAACTATCACACGATCATACGCGTCTACGTCTAACTGTATGATAGTGGCTGCGTGCTACGGTCGCGTACCGCCGAGAGGAAGATGGCCATGGCACGCAGGCGCGGGTGGGGCGGTAACCCACCCCAGACCGATGAAGAGGCCACCCAGCGCATCATCACGGCCGCCGTCGACCTGATCAGCGCCACCGGATCGGCCGTATCGCTGGCCGAGGTCGCCAACTCGCTGGGCATCATCCGCCAGACCGTCTACCGCTACTTCCCCACCTCCGACGCCCTGATGCACGCGGTGGCCATGGGTTCGGTCGATGCTTTTCTGGACCGTCTGGCCGACAGCGTGCGCGGTCTCCATGACCCGGCCGATGCGCTCACCCAGGGCACCGTGTTCACCCTCGACGAGGTCAGCCGGACCCCACACCTGGGCATCCTGCTCTCAGAGTCCTACCCGCACAACCACAGTGAGGACCTCACCTCCGAAGAGGCGCGCGCCATCGGGATGCGCATGGTCGACCGCTTCGATGTGGACTGGGCCGCGCACGGCTATGACGACGCCAGCCTGCAGGAGCTGGTGGAGTTCACGCTGCGGATCATGCTGTCCTTCTTCGTCGCCCCCAACGACACCCACCGGTCGCCGGCGGAGTTGCGAAAATTCCTGCGGCGCTGGCTCGGTGGCGCGGTCGCCGCCCAACGGCTGGAACAACCCTCGGGCAGCTGAGCCGCTTGCCTTATGGTTAGCGCGTGGATGGGACGCCGTTCGGCCGATACCGCCTGGTGAAGGTGCTGGGCCGGGGCGGCATGGGCGAGGTCTGGCGGGCCTACGACACCGCGATGAACCGCGTGGTCGCGTTGAAGGTGCTGCCCGCGAACCTCGCCGACGACGACACCTACCAACGCCGATTCCGCCGCGAAGCACAAATGGCCGCCGGCCTCGACGAACCCCATATCGTCCCGATTCACGACTTCGGCGAGATCGACGGACGCCTCTACGTCACCATGCGGCTGATCGACGGCAAGACCGTGCACGAGCTTCTCGAGAACGGGCCACTGCCACCCCAGCGGGCCGTCGGCATCACCGAGCAGATCGCCGCCGCCCTGCACGCCGCGCACCGAGTCGGACTGGTGCACCGCGACGTCAAACCGTCGAACATCCTGGTCACCGACGAGGACTTCGCCTATCTCATCGATTTCGGGATCGCCCGCGCCGCCGGGGCCACCAAACTGACCAGCACCGGTTCCACCATCGGCACCCTGGCCTATATGGCGCCCGAGCGGCTGTCCACCGACGCCACCGACGCACGAGTCGATGTCTACGCCCTCACCTGCGTGCTGCACGAGTGTCTGACCGGATCGCAGCCCTTCCCCGGCGACAGCGTGGAACGTCAGATCGCCGGCCACCTCACGCTGCCTCCGCCGCGGCCATCGGCCCTGCAGCCCGGGGTGCCCACCCAGCTCGATCGGGTCATCGCCACCGGCATGGCCAAGAATCCCGAGCACCGGTATGCCAGCACCCGGGATCTGGCCACCGCCGCCCGTGCCGCCACGGCCCCGCCGGCCGCCCACGTCCATCAGCCCACCGCGACTTCCTGGCCGACACCCGTTCCTTATCCCCCTTCGGGTAACACGGCGGCCCCGCATCAACAGCACTGGCCCCTGGCCCCCGGGCCACAACGGCAACAGCCGGCGCCACCCGGCAGGCCGTGGTGGCGCAGGCCGGCGATCTTCATCCCGATCGGCATGCTCGGGGTCGCCGGCATCGCCGCTGTCGCCATCACCCTCGTCGTGACGGGCCGCACCGATAGCACCGCCGGCCAGCAGGTCGCCACCGGCACCCAGCGAACCTCTTCCGCCTTGCCTACGAGTTCATCAGCGCCGCACACGAACTCAACCGCAGCGCCCTCCACTCAGGTCGGCATCCCAGCCCAGCTGCAGTCCGCCGAGGGGCTGGCCGCGCTGTTGCAGACACTGCGCGACAAGTTCGGCGACACCATGGGCTACCAGTTGGCGGTCTACCCCACGCACGCGGTGCTCGAGCGCGCGGACCCGGCCAACTCGCACGTAGCGCACAGCTACATCCACCGAGGCGACGGTTGGCAGGAGTGGGGTTCGCCGTCGAGCACGAGTTCGTTCGACCACCTTGCAGACCTCGGCGGCTTCGACGCTCCCGCCGTGGCGGCAATGCTGGCAGATGCTCCGCAGACCCTCGGCGCGCCACCCGACTCCGGGACCTACCTGCTCGTGGAGGGCGCCGAGGGCGGCGGTGTGGAACTGGCCATCTACTCCACCGCCCCGGGAACCGGCTTCATGCAGGTGAATCCGGACGGCAGCATCAAGCAGGTGTTTCCCCCGTGACGGCCGCCGGCGCACCCCGCCGCATGCTGCGCAAGGACGCCGAACGTAATCGGCAGCGCGTGCTCGAAGCCGCGCGGGAGCTGTTCGCCCAACGAGGGTTGGAAGCCACCCTCAACGACGTGGCCCACCATGCCCATGTCGGGGTCGGCACGGTGTACCGGCGCTTCGCCACCAAGCAGGAGTTGCTCGACGCGATCTTCGAAAGCGCCATCGATCAGATCGTGGCGCTCGCCGAGTGCGGCCTGGATCGGGAGAACTCGTGGGAGGGCTTCGTGTGGTTCGTCGAGCAGCTCTGCGAGCTGACCGCGACCGATCGCGGCCTGCGCGAGATGGTCTACAGCACCGCCTACGGCGGCTACCCGGTCGAATGCGCGCGCTTGCGCCTGGTTCCCCCGATCTCGAAACTCTTCGAACGCGCCCGGACCGACGGATATCTGCGTACCGACGCCGAACACACGGATATGCCGATCCTCGGCATGCTGGCCGGCACCGTGAGCGAATGGGCCGGCCATGTGGAGCCCGACCTGTGGCGCCGCTACGTGGCGCTGCTGCTCGACGGTCTGCGTCACCGCGACGGTCAGAGCCGGCTGCCCGTGGACGCGCTCGACGACGATCAGATGAACACCGCGATGCATGGCTGGCAGCCAGCGGGATGATACTCTAGGGCCCCAGCAGAATTCGGGCCAGCTCGGTGGTCGTCTCGACACCGTCGTCGTATCCGCCGGCACCCCCGAGACCGTTCATCACGGCCAACGTGTAGCGCTGACCGGGGCCCGCGAAGCCGACGGAATTGACCACCCAGCCGCCCTGTTCCTGCGACCAACCGTTCTTGTTGCCGGGACTCATCGCCGCACCGGCACCCCACACGCCCCACTGCTGCGAGCTGTCCACGCGCTGCATCTCGGCGACCACCGCTGCCGCGTTGGCCGGCGTGAGACCGGTGAGCACATAGTTCATCAGCGCGTCGAAATCGTCGGCGGTGCCCTTCTGGAAGCCCCAGTACGGATAGACGTCGCCGAACCCTGGTTGGGGCTGCACGCTTTTCATCCCGTAGCGACCGAAGTTCGTGTTGAACACCTTCGTCGTCCCGCCGTAGCGTGACCACAGCGAGTCCGCGGCCGCGTTGTCGGATCGGCGCAGCATCGCGGTCATCTGTTCCCGGTCGGTGGCGGTGAGTCGGAGCATGCCGGCCTGTTCGCGACTGAGCAGGTCGGCCACCATCGCCAGCTTGATCGTCGACGCGGTCCAGATCGGTGTCCCCGCCGCGGCACTGCGATAGCGCGCGCCGGTGACACGGTCGCGCAGCACGAACCCGACCGTCCCCGGCCGGGTGGCGACGTACTTTTCGGCGGCCGCAATGCGCTGTTGTAGCACGCATTGCGGGTCCGAGGCGGCGCATTCCGCCGAGGCCACCGGGGTCGCGGTCAGGCTCGCGCACAGCATCCAAACCGCCACCAGGGCCCGCGCGCGCGTCACCGCAGCGCGCTGTCGAGGGCGTTTCGCAGGTCCTCGGCGCGCTGGACGACGATCTGCTCGCCGTCGACGAAGAACGTGGGGGTGCCCATCACGCCCAGCATTTCGCCGTCACGCTGGTCGACCCGGATGCGCTCCAGCGTGGCCGGGTCATCGTAGGCGGCATCGAAGGCCGTCATGTCCAGACCGAGATCGCCGGCGAAGCCGCGAAAGACGTCATCGGCGGGGACACGTTGCTCACCCCATTCGGCCTGTGTGTCGAACATCTTTTTGTACATCGCTTCGAGTTGGCCCTGCTGTGCCGCGGCTTCCACGGCGCGCGCGGCGCGTTCGCCGTTGAAGTGGCCGGCCAACGGAAAGTACCGCAGCACGAACTCGACGCGGTCCCCGTAGTCGCTGCGCAGTTGCTCGACGATGGGATAGGCGGCCCGGCAGCCCTCGCATTCGAAGTCGAGGAATTCGACGAACGTCACCGTCGCGCCCTGCGGATCGTTCAGGCGGTGGCTGCTGTCGCGCACCACCTGAACCGCGCCGGTGCCGACGGCCTCGGCACTGCGGTCACCCCCGCCCCGGGTGGCCAGCAGCACGACACCTACCGCCAGGATCGCCAGCACGGCGAAGGCGGTCACCCAGGCGCGGCCGGCGCGGGTCTTCAGCACGGCTTCCCTTCCCCGATGCACGGCTCACGCCGCCTCGCACGGGCGTTGACGTGCATCTACGTAGTTACTACGTAGAATGCTAACGCAAGGGCACTTCGACGGATGGCGGGATGACTGGGATGAGGCGGGAGACATCGGCAACGGCGATACTGGCTCTGCTGACCGTCGTGGCGGTCGCGTTGGGGTTGAGTGCCTGCACCACGGCACCCACCGCACCGCAGGCGCAGACGGTGATCGACAAGGGCACACCGTACGGGGATCTGTTGGTGCCGAAACTTCAGGCTTCGGTCGCCGACGGCGATATCGGCGTGTCGGTCGAACAACCGGTGACCGTGAGTGTCGAGGCCGGTGTGCTCGGCGAGGTGACACTGGTCAACGCCCAGGGCCGGGTCGTCGAGGGCGAACTGAGCGCCGACGGAGTCTCCTGGCGCTCCGCCGAACCGCTGGGCTACAACAAGGAATACACGCTCGACGCCGACGCCTACGGCCTGGGCGGGGTGACCCACACCAGCGCGACGTTCGAGACGCACTCCCCGGAGAACCTGACCATGCCCTACCTCCTGCCCGATGACGGCGCGGTGGTCGGTGTGGGCCAGCCCATTTCGGTGACTTTCGACGAGGTCGTCCCGAACCGGGTGGCCGCACAACGCGCCATCTCCGTCACCACCACCCCGGAGGTCGAGGGTGCGTTCTACTGGCTCAGCGGCCGCGAGGTCCGCTGGCGCCCCGCACAGTACTGGAAGCCCGGCACCACGGTGGAGGTGCAGGTGAAGACCTACGGTGTGGATCTGGGCGACGGCCTGTTCGGCCAGGATGACGTCACCTCCCGATTCACCATCGGCGACGAGGTCATCGCCACCGCCGATGACGCCACCAAGACGCTGACCGTGCGGGTCAACGGCAAGGTGGCCAAGACCATGCCGATCTCGATGGGCAAGAATTCCTCCCCCACCGACAACGGCACCTATATCGTCGCCGAACGCCTTGCGGACATGGTGATGGACTCCTCGACCTACGGCGTGCCGGTGAATTCACCCGACGGGTACCGCACCGAGGTCAAGTGGGCGACCCGGATGTCCTACAGCGGGATCTTCGTACACGCCGCTCCGTGGTCGGTGGGCAGTCAGGGCCGGACGAACGTCAGCCACGGCTGCCTCAATGCCAGTACCGAGAACGCCAAGTGGTTCTACGACAACACCAAACGCGGGGATATCGTCGAGGTGGTGAACACCGTCGGGCCGACGCTGCCGGGTACCGACGGTCTCGGTGACTGGAACATCCCGTGGGAGCAGTGGAAGGCCGGAAACGCCGCCGCCTGATCCGCCTGATCCTCAGTGATGGCAGATCAGGTTGATGATCAGCGGCCCACCGGCCGTCGCGGCGATGGTCGCCCACGCCAGCAGTCGGTGGCGTTGCAGACTCCCGCGGCCGGCCGGCACGAGTAGCCGATTGGCCCGCACCGCGATCGCGGTGGCGCCGACCGCCAGGCCCGCCGGCTGCACCGGCCCGGCCAGCTCGAGCATTCCCGCGACCAGTGCCCGACTGCCGTGCCGCCGGGCGGCGGTGTCATCGGCGCACATCTCCAGCAACTCGCCCACCGCCGCGGCACCCCGCGGAAAGAGCGGCAGGCGCGGCAAATGCGCGGCCAGCGCCCGAAGGACCATCAACACCTGGTGATGACGGCCGGCGATGTGCGCGTCCTCGTGAGCCAGCACCGCATTCAACTGCGGGTCGGTCAGCCGATGTACCGCAGCGGTGGTCACCACGATGGCGTTCGGACGGCCGACCACGCAGTAGGCGGCGGGCCGTTCGGCGTTGAGCAGAAAGACATCCGGACGGTCGGTGGGCAGGCCCACGAGCCTGGCGGCGTGCGCATGGTGATGGCTGCGCGAGCGCAGGCCGAGCACCGAACGACCCACCTTGAGTCCCACTATCCCCGACAGGATGACGCCACCGGCGATCACGATCAACAGACCCGGCAGGCCTGGTGTGGCGACCTGCTCGGGAATGCCGAGCAGCTCCAGGCAGACCACGAACACCGGTGAATCCGGAAGCCCGCGAATACCGTTGACCACGACAAGGGATATCGCGACCGCCCAGGACACCAGCGCGCCGACGATCGCCGTCAGCCACGCCGTCACACCCAGTTGCGGGTTCAGCCCGCCGCGGGTGAGCCGGGACAGCAGCGGCGGCGCCAGCCAGGTCACCAGCGCCCCGTAGGCCAGCAGGCAGATGGCCGTGGTCATCGACGGCGCTTCTGGGTGCCCGACGACCGCAGTGCCGCCTTCAGTTGCGCGGATTCGTCGGCCGACATCTGTTCGACGAAGAACGCGAGTACCGCCTCGGGCTTGCCACCGGCCTCGAACGCCGCGCGCATCATGTTGGCCGAGCGCTCCTCACGGGTCATGGTGGGCCAGTAGCGGAAGGCCTTGCCCTCGCGCTCGCGGCGCACCCAGCCCTTGCGATGCAGATTGTCCAGCGTGGACAGCACCGTGGTGTAGGCGATCCGGCGGGCGTCGGTCAGCTCCTCGAACACCTCACGCACGGTGACACCGTCCGCGCGGTCCCACACCCGGTCCATCACGGTGGCTTCGAGATCACCGAACCCGCGCTGCTGCATACTCACCTTTCGTTCCCGAACGGCCAATCTACGCCGTTACTACGTAGATCGCGCTCAGCCCGTCGGGCAGGTCCCCGCGGCCTCGCGCAGCACCCGCGCCGAGGGAGCATCCACCGGCAGGCCGTATCCGCGCAGCACCGCGGCGAACTGCACCGCGTACTGACACCAGAACGCCCGGTTGGGCGGCATCCATACGGCGGGCTCGTTGTCCCCCTTGTGCTGATTCGTCGGCCCGTCCACGGCCAGCAGATTGGCCGGGTCGTTGGCGAACCGCAGCCGCAGGTCGTCGCTCCAGGAGCGGGCGCCCAGATCCCAGGCCAGCGCCAGCGGGACGATGTGGTCGATCTGCACCGACGCCCCGATCTGATTGCCGCGCACGAAGGCGATGGTCACGTTCGTGTACGGATCGATCAGGGTGCCGGTGGCGACGGCGGTCGGGCATCGCTTGATCGACACGTACGACTTCTCGACGAGATCGCGATCCAGGATGTCGTTGCGGGTGTCACAGCCGTTGCGCCCACCCGGCGCATCGTTGTCATCGTCCCAGGACTCCCCGAACGCGTCGCGCCGGTAGTCGTACCCGGGTACCCGGACCGGGATCTCGATCACCCCGGCCAGCACGTCGACACCGGGCGCGACCGTGGGAGTGTCGGCCTCGGCCACGTACCGCGCCGAGCCCGCGCCGGGCTCGGTGCTGACCTGCACCGCGACCAGCACCGCAAGCGCGACGCCGGCCCCCAGCAGGCCGATCCGCTTCACGACTTGTCCAGGTACTGAACCCGATCGGAGGCGGAAAACGGTGCGGCCAGCACGTCCAGTCCGGGTTGATACGGGTTGTCCAGATAGGCGGTCTCGCAGAAGCTGCGGGCGTCCTGGATGATGCCGAGGTGATCGGCCAGTGATAGGAAACGCAATGTGGTGAGACGCCCGGATTGGTTGTAGCCCAGCACATCTCCTTCCTGACGTTCCTGGAGGTCGAGGTCGGCCAGCGCGAAACCGTCGAGTGTGCCCGCCACCGCGCGCAACCGTTCACCGGCCTTGGAACTCTCCGGCATCCGGGTCACCAGCAGGCACAGGCTCGGATGCTGCCCGCGGCCGATGCGCCCGCGCAGTTGGTGCAGCTGACTGATGCCGAACCGGTCGGCGTCCATCACCACCATCATGGTGGCGTTCGGCACGTCGACGCCGACTTCGATGACGGTGGTGCAGATCAGCACATCGATCTCACCGGCCCGGAACGCCGACATCACCGCGTCCTTTTCTTCGGGCGCCAGCCGGCCGTGCATCAGACCGAGCCGCAACCCGGCCAGCGGACCGGAGCTCAGCCGTTCCAGCACCTGCAGCACGGTGACCGGCGGCGGACCGTGTTCGTAGGCGTTCTTCTTGTCTGGCTCCTCGTCGATGCGCGAGGCCACCACGTAGGCCTGCCGGCCGGCGGCCACCTCCTCGATGATGCGCGCCCACGCCCGGTCCAGCCAGGATGGCTTGTCCTTGGTGAACACCACATTGCTGGTGATGGGCTGGCGTCCGCGCGGCAACTCGCGCAGCGTGGAGGTCTCCAGGTCACCGAACACCGTCAGGGCGATGGTGCGCGGGATCGGTGTCGCGGTCATCACCAGCAGGTGCGGGGTGATCCCACCGGTGGCCTTGGCCCGCAACCGGTCCCGCTGCTCGACGCCGAACCGGTGCTGTTCGTCGACCACCACCATGCCGAGCTGACTGAACTCCACCGCGTCCTGGATGATGGCATGCGTGCCCACCACGATCCCCGCTGTACCGGAATAGATCTCATCGCGGGCCTGACGCTTCTGCTGCGGCGACATCGAGCCGGTGAGCAGGGTGATGGCGGTCGCGCCGTCGGCGGCGCCGAGTTCACCGGCCATGGCGAGCGGCCCCAGCACCTGGCGGATGGAACGGTAATGCTGCGCGGCGAGCACCTCGGTGGGCGCCAGCAGCGCGCACTGCAGACCTGCATCGACCATCTGTAGCATCGCCAGCACCGACACGATGGTCTTGCCGGAGCCGACCTCGCCCTGCAGCATCCGGTTCATCGGGCGGGTCTTGGCGAGCTCACCGGAGATGACGTCGAGGACCTCGCGCTGCCCGCCGGTCAACTCGAAGGGCAGCTGTTTCATCAGGGCGGCCGCCAGGCCGTCCTCGCGCAGCGGCGCAGCCGGGCCGGTCTCACCGAGCGCCCCGTAGCGCCGCGACACCAGCGCCCACTGCAGGCCGATCGCCTCGTCGTAGGTCAGCCGTTCCTGCGCGGCCTCCCGCTCGAGCGCGTTCTCCGAGACGTGGACGTGGCGCAGCGCAGCGTCCTCGGAGATCAGATTCCATTGCCGCAGGAAGGGTTCCGGCAGCAGTTCGGGGATCGGATCCAGGACGGCGAGCACCTGGCAGATACAGGCGTAGATGTCCCAGCTCTGCAGCTTCTTGGTCGCCGGGTAGATCGGGAAGAACTCCCGCTCGAAGGCGGCCAGCACGTCGGAGCCGGACTCCCCCGACGCGTCGGCGATCTTCGCGAACGACCGGGTGCCGATGGTGCGTTGTCCCGGGGCGCCGATGACCAGGAACGCCGGGTGCGACAACTGCATGGTTTTGCGGAAGTAGCCGATCTCACCGGAGAGCATCACCCGGGTGCCCTCGACCAGACTGCCGATGAGGTAGTCGGCGTTGAAGAAGGTGGCGGTGATCGGAGGATTGCGTTCACCGAGGGTGACGCGCAGCATCTTGCGTGGCCGCTTGCCCCGCTGCGGTTTCATCTGCCGGACGTCGGTGGCGGTGATGACGTCGACGAAGGTGACGTGCGTGCCCTCTTCGAGTTCGATGTCCTCGCCCTCTTCACGCACGGTCATGCCGTCGCTGTACTTGCGCGGGTAGTGGCGCAGCAGGTCGTTGACGGTTCGGATACCGAAGGCTTCTTCGAGCTTGTCGGCGGCCTTGGCGCCGATGATGGGCGAGAGCAGATCGTTGAGGGCAACCACCGGTCACTCCACCCCGATCAACAGCGCGTCACCGTCGTGATCGGTGCGGTAGCTGACCAATTCGGCTCCCAGATGCTGCTGGCGCACGTGATCGCGCAACCGCTCCCCCACTCCCTCGTCGACACCGCTGCCGATCAGCACGGTGATCAACTCGCCACCGGCGGCGAGCAACAGATCGATCAGTCCGGCCCCGGCCGAGGCCACGTCACGCCCGACGATCAACACCTCGTCACCCGAGATGCCCAGTCCGTCACCGGGTTTGCAGTGCCCCGCCCAGGTCAGCGCATCGTCGGTGGCCACCCGCACCGAGCCGTGCCGGGCGGCGGCAGCCGCACGCGCCATGGTGTATCCGTCGTCGACGCCCTGGCGGGTCGCATCGTGCACGGCCAGCGCCGCCAGGCCCTGCACCATGGACGCGGCCGGCACCGGGACCACGTCGATACCCCAGCCGGTCGCCGCCGTGCAGCCGGCCACCAGTTCCTCGGCGGCGATGAAACCGTTGGGCAGCAACATGATCTGCGCGGCGTCGGCGTCCACCAGGGCGCGCAGCAGCTGCTGCGCGCTGATCGGCACCCCGTCATGCGGGCGCAGCACACGGGCGCCCTCGCCGGCGAACAGTGTCGCCGCGCCGTCGCCGTCGACCACGGCGAGCACCGCGCGGTCGCGGCCGGTGGTGTGGATCGGGCGGGCACCGGTGAGCACGGTGATCTGAATGTTGCTGGGACTGCCGACCGCAAGGCCGGCCTCCACCGCGGCGCCGGCGTCGTCGGTGTGCACGTGCACCGACTGGGTCCCGCTGCGGCCCGCGCTGATGGCCACCGAGTCGCCGAGCGCGGCCAGCGTGGCGCGCAGGCCCTCCACAGACTCGGCCCGGCAGCCGTCCAGCAGATACATCACCTCGAACTGCGGGGCCGCGGCCGAGCCGACCGCCGGTTCGGGGGTGCCGGCGGCCGGTTCGTAGGCGGCACGCCGCGGTGCGGTTCCGACCAGGGTCGCGGTCAGCGCGTCGAGCAGGACCAGCAGACCCCGCCCGCCGGCGTCGACGACACCCGCCTCGGCCAGCACATCGAGTTGGTCGGTGGTGCGTTCCAGGGCCGCGACCGCCGCGGTGGCGGCCGCGTCGACGACGGTGGCCACATCGGTACCCGCAGCGGCGCGATCCTCGGCGGTATCGGCCGCCGCGCCGAGTACCGAGACGATGGTGCCGGGGACCGCCGCACCCATCGAGGCCACCACCAGTCCCTCGGCGCAGCGCAGGGCGGCCGCGAGGGACGGCCCGCCGATCTCGCTCAGGTGTCCTTCGGCGGTGACATCGGAGATTCCCCGCAGAATCTGGGACAGGATCACCCCGGAGTTGCCGCGGGCGCCACGCAGGGCACCGTCGGCCAGGCAGCCGGTCACCCCGACCAGATCGAGGTCCTCACGCCCCTGCAGGCCGGCCACCGCGGAACGCATGGTGAACAGCATGTTGGTGCCGGTATCGGAATCCGCGACGGGGAAGACGTTCAGCCGGTTGATCTCGTCGGTGTGGGTGATCAGGTGCCCGACGGCGGTGTGGGCCCAACGTCGCATCGCCGATGCGTCGAGCCGCGCAGCCGACATCTACACCTCCTGAGCGTCGCACCAGCCGTGCGGGCCAGAATAGTCATCGTGGCCGACAGTGCGGCCGCCAGCGGCACAGGTTGTGGACAACATGAGCGAGCGCAGCGCACCCTGAGCCTGCGAACAGGGTGCCGTGAACGAGCGCAGCGAGCGAACCATCGGCACCGAACGCGGCCTGTGAGCCTGCGAACAGGGTGCCGTGAACGAGCGCAGCGAGCGAACCATCGGCACCGAACGCGGCCTGTGAGCCTGCGAACAGGGTGCGTTTTGGAGATCCGTTCCCTGGGCCGGTATCCTGGTCAGGTTGTCGGGTCACCCGCTTGCGGTCGATGGCCCCCAGTACTGATTACAAGGAGTTCTAGACATGGCTGCCGTGTGCGACATCTGCGCTAAGGGCCCCGGCTTCGGCAAGTCGGTGTCGCATTCCCATCGCCGGACCAACCGTCGCTGGAACCCGAACATCCAGACCGTCAACGCCGTGACCCGCCCCGGCGGCAACAAGCAGCGTCTGAACGTCTGCACCTCCTGCCTGAAGGCCGGCAAGGTCGCACGCGGCTAGTTCCGCCGCACGCGGCTAGTTCCGCCGCACGCGGTCCACAGCTGAACCATATCGACGGTCACCTCACCGGTGACCGTCGTTTTTGGTGACTCCCGGCACCCGCTACGGCAGGCGCCAGTCGATCGGCTCGGCACCCAGCTTCGTCAGCAGTTCGTTGGCGCGGCTGAACGGCTTCGAGCCGAAGAACCCGCGCGATGCCGACAGCGGCGACGGGTGCACCGATTCGATACAGGCGCACCCGCCCTCGGTCAGCATCGGCTTCAGCGTCTGCGCGTCGCGTCCCCACAGCACCGCCACCAGCGGCTGCGGTCGCGCGACCAGTGCCCGGATCGCGCATTCGGTGACGGCCTCCCAGCCCTTGCGCCGATGTGAGGCCGGCTCGCCCGGCCGCACGGTGAGCACCCTGTTCAGCAGCATCACCCCCTGCTGCGCCCACGGACTCAGGTCGCCGTTGGCCGGCACCGGGTAGCCGAGGTCCGCACCGTACTCGGTGAAGATGTTGACCAGACTGCGCGGCACCGGGCGGACGTCCGGGGCCACCGAGAAACTCAGCCCGACGGCGTGACCGGGCGTCGGGTACGGGTCCTGACCGACGATGAGCACCCGCACCGCGTCGAACGGAAACGTGAACGCCCGCAAGACGTTCTCCCCGGCCGGCAGGTAGTGGTGTCCGGCGGCCAGCTCGGCGCGCAGGAACTCCCCCAACTCGGCCACCTGCGGGGCCACCGGCTCGAGCGCACGCGCCCAGCCGGGTTCGATCAGATCTGTCAGCGGGCGTGGCGTCACGAGGCCCCAAACTAGCGTGCCGCCGGTTCAGTAGGACTGCCAGCCCGGGTTTCCCTGCCAGGCCTGGCCGTCGACGAGCACCGCGGGCGCGCCGTCGAGCACCCTGCCGATCACCCGCCAGCCGGCGGGCGCCGCGCCGGGGAAGGTGGCGACCAGCGCGTGGTCCTCTCCCCCGCCGAACACCCAGTCCCAGGCGTCCTCCCCGGTGGCCGCCGCGGCGTCGGCCAGCGCGTCGTGATCGGCGCCCAGCGCCTGCCGCGACACCTCGATGACGACCCCGGACGCGGTGGCGATGTGCCCTAAATCGGCCAGCAGCCCGTCGGACACATCGGTCATCGAGGTGGCCCCGGCATCGGCGGCGACACGGCCCTGGCCGTACGGCGGTTTGGGCACCAGATGCTGCTCACGCAGCGCGGCGGGCTCACTGATCCCGTTGAGCCACAATGAGTATCCCGCACCGGAGCGCCCCAGATCGCCCGTCACGGCGACGAGGTCACCGGCGCGTGCGGTGTCCCGTCGCACCGGTGCGCGGCCACCGAGATCACCGAGCACCGTCACCGACACCACCCACTGCGGGGCGCTCACCAGGTCGCCACCGGCGATGCCGGCGCCGCAGCGCTGCGCCTCCTCCCACAGGCCGTCCGACAGTGCCCGCGCGTCGGCGGCCGGGGTGTCCGGTGGCGCACCGAAGGCCACCACGAAGGCGATCGGCGTCGCACCCATGGCCTCGACATCGGCGGCGTTCTGGGCGATGGCCTTGCGGCCGATGTCATGGGCCGTCGACCAGTCCAGCCGGAAATGCCTGTCCTGCACCAGCATGTCCGTGGACACCACGGTGCGCCCGTCGGCGGCGGTGATCACCGCGGCATCGTCACCGGGACCCAGTTCCACAGCGCCGGGCTGGCGGCGGTCGGCGTTGATCGCGTCGATGACACCGAACTCCCCGACCTGTGCCAACGTCGGCTCGCTGTCGCTCATCTCACCGTCCTGCGTAGGGCTTCCCGGCCTGAACACTGCCGCGACCTGCGGTACGTTTGGTCCCTGCGGCGACGAGTCTATGCAGCGGAAACGGAGGCACACCCAGTGGTAGAGGCATTCATGCTGATTCAGACCGAGGTGGGCCGCGCCGAGGTCGTCGCGAAACAGCTGGCCGGCCTGCCCGGAGTGCACTCCGCGGAGTATGTGACCGGGCCGTATGACGTGGTGGCTCGGGTCGGCGCCGACACGCTGGACGGACTGCACCGCGATGTGGTGGACAAGGTGCAGCAGGTGGCCGGAATCACCCGTACCCTGACCTGCCCGATCTCCGAGACGCAGCATCCCTAGAGTTACCCGTGTGACACAGCCCGATGAGCCGGACGGCCCACCCCGGTCGCTGATCATCGCGGCCGTCGGAGTCGCTGTTGCCGCCGTGATCGTGGTGCTCACCTTCGCCGCGACCCGCCAAGCCGCCCCGCCGGACACACCGGTGGCCATCGCTGCCGCCCCCGCCCCGCAGGCCGACGGCCCGCCATGCGCTGCGCTGCTCGACGCGCTGCCCGAGCAGCTCGGTGATTACCGGCGCGCGCAGGCCGTCGAGCCGGTTCCCGCCGGCGCCGCCGCCTGGCAGGCCGATCCGGAAGCCGATGCCGTCATCCTGCGCTGCGGCCTGGACCGCCCCGCCGACTTCGTGGTGGGCACGCCGCTGCAGGTCGTCGATGAGGTGCAGTGGTTCGAGGTGAACGCCTACGGGATCAGCACCTGGTTCGCCGTCGACCGGGGCACCTACGTGGCGCTCACGCTGCCGTCGGGGTCGGGTCCGACGCCGATCCAGCTGATCTCCAAGGCGATCGCGCGGACCATGCCGGCTCAGCCGCTGGATCCCGGGCCGCCGCGCTGAATTCTCTCGCGCCCTAGCGCAGGCCGGTACCGCGGGCCACCGCGGTGTCGACCATCGTCGCCAGCAGGGTCGGGTAGTCCACCCCGCTGGCCGCCCACATCCGCGGGTACATGGAGATCGTGGTGAAGCCGGGCATCGTGTTGATCTCGTTGATCACCGGGCCGTCCTCGGTGAGGAAGAAGTCGACGCGGGCCAGGCCCTGACAGTCGATGGCACGGAACGCCCTGATGGCCAGCGCACGGAGCTCGTCGGCGATCTCATCGTCGACCTTGGCCGGCACGTCGAGTTCGGCGGCGTCGTCGAGGTATTTGGTGGCGAAGTCGTAGAAGGTGTCCTCCCGGTCGCGTACCCCGGCCACCCGGATCTCACCGATCTCGCTGGCCTGCACGCGCCCGTCCGGGAACTCCAGCACGCCGCATTCCAGTTCGCGGCCGATGATGGCGGCCTCGACGATGACCTTCGGATCGTGCCGGCGGGCATCGGCGATCGCCGCGTCCAGCTGGTCCCACGCCGTGACCCGGCTGACCCCGATCGAGGAGCCACCGCGGGCCGGTTTGACGAACACCGGGAGACCAAGTCGGGCGCGGCCATCGAGGGAGACGGTGCTCTGGTGCGCCCGCAGCACCACATGGTCACCGATCGGCAGGCCATCGGCCACCAGAAGCTTCTTGGTGAATTCCTTGTCCATACCGGTGGCGCTGGCCAGCACCCCGGCCCCGACGTAGGGCACACCGGCCAGCTCGAGCAGGCCCTGAATGGTGCCGTCCTCGCCGTAGGGACCGTGCAGCACCGGGAACACCACGTCCACGGCGGCCAGCACCTCGCCGGCGCCCTCGCCCAGCGACAGCAGTTCGCCCTTGCGCACCGGGTCGGCGGCCAGGGCCAGCGCGGTACCGTCGGCCACATTCGGCAGCTCACCTGCGGTGATGGCCAGGGCCTCGGGCCTGCCGTCGGTCAGCACCCAGGAGCCCTCCGGGGTGATCCCGACGGCGACGACCTCGAAGCGCTGCGGGTCGAGATTGCGCAGGATGCTTCCTGCGGAAACACAGGAAATCCCGTGCTCAGAACTGCGTCCGCCATAGATGACGGCGACACGGGTACGGGCACTCACAACCTGCAGAGGCTACCGGCTGAGACACCCGAAGGGCCTGTCAGGCCAGCGCGCGCTCGATATCGGCGACGATATCGTCGGTGTCCTCGATGCCCAGCGAGATCCTGGCGAAGCCCTCGGGCACCGGGTCTCCCCAGCGCGCGCGACGGTCGACGCAGGTATGGATACCGCCGAAGCTGGTGGCGGCCACCAGCAGCGCGCTGCGTTGCACCAACTGGTGCACGGCGTCGGCATCGGCGAGTTCGACGGACACCAGACCGCCGAAACGCCGCATCTGCTCGACGGCGATCGGATGCGACGGATCGTGCGGCAGACCCGGGTAGCGCACCGAGCGCACCGCCGGATGATCACGCAGCATCAACGCCACCGCCTGTGCGTTGCGGCACTGCCGGTCGACGCGCAGCCCGGCACTGCCCAGGCTGCGCAGCACCAGCCACGCCTCGAACGTGCCGAGCACCGGCCCGGCCAACAGCCGGTCGCGTTCCACCGCGGCCATCAGCTCGGGGTGGCAGCCCGCGACATAGCCGGCCAGCAGATCACTGTGCCCGGACAGGGCCTTGGTGGCGCTGGCGACGACGAGGTCCGCCCCCAGCGACAGCGGCTGCAGACCCAGCGGGGTCGCGGCGGTGTTGTCGACCACCAGGGTGGCACCGCGGGAACGGCAGGTGGTGGCCAGTCGGTGCAGGTCCACGACATCCAGCGTCGGGTTCACCGGGGTCTCGGCGAGCACCACGTCGGCGTGCTCGGCCGCCGCACACATCTGCGCGGCGCAGGCCTCCACCACGGTGACACCCAGCGGTGCCAGATACTCGGCGGCGTACCGGCGCACCTGGTAGTAGCCGTCGGCGGGCACGACCAGGGTTTTGCCCGGTGTGGCCAGCACCCGCAGTGCCGCGCTGATCGCTCCCATCCCGGAGCCGAAGGTCAGCGCCGACGAGGCGCCTTCCAACTCGGCGAGCGCCGATTCCAGCTGCCGCCAGGTGGGATTCGACGCCCGACCGTAGGTGTCCAGCGGTTCGGACTCGTCCGGCGACAAGTGATACGCCGATGCCGGAACCGGCACCGGGCCGACGGGTGAACCTGGCATTCCATGTGCACCAACAGCATTCACGCTGCGGGTGGAATCGCCGTACTCCATATTTATCTCCCGTCGCTTCGCTCGCCCGGGCAACGCCCTATTCCGGCTTGGTGCTGCGCCCCAGCAGCAACATCACGGCCTGCTCCACGGACAGGCCGCGATGGCAGACCTGGTGGACCGCGTCGGTGAGCGGCATCTCGACGTCGTAACTCGAGGCCAGCGCCAGCACCGACTGACACGACGTGGCGCCCTCGGCGACGTGTCCCTGCGCGGCGCGCAGCGCGGACTCCATCGAACCGCCCTGCCCGAGTCGCGCCCCGAAGGACCGGTTGCGTGACTGTGGCGAGGTGCAGGTGGCCACCAGATCACCGACACCGGCCAGACCCGCCAGCGTTGCCCCCTTGGCACCCAACGCGATTCCCAGCCGCATGATCTCGGCGAGACCGCGGGTGATGATGGCCGCCGAGGTGTTCTCGCCGAGCCCGACACCGGCGGCCATACCGCACGCCAGCGCGATGACGTTCTTACAGGCGCCACCGATCTCGGCGCCGATCACGTCGGCGTTGGTGTACGGGCGGAAGTATGCGGTGGACAACGCACGCTGCAAGGCCACGGCGCGGCCCGAGTCGGTACACGCCACGACCGTGGCGGCCGGTTGCTCGTCGGCCACCTCTTTGGCCAGGTTCGGTCCGGTCACCACCGCGACCCGAGCCTGGTCGGCACCGGTGACCTGCGAGATCACCTGGCTCATCCGCATCAGGGTGTCCAGTTCGATGCCCTTGGCCAGGCTGACCAGGGTGGCATCGTGGCCGATCAGGTGCTTCCAGGACTCCAGATTGGGGCGCAGCGTCTGGGACGGCACCCCCAGCAGCACGGTGCAGGCCCCGTCGAGCGCCTCGGCCGCATCGCCGGTGGCCCGGATACCGGCCGGCAGCGGGGTGTCCCCGAGATAGTCCGGATTGCGGTGCGTCGCGTTGATCTCATCGGCAAGTTCAGCCCGCCGCGTCCACAGCGTCACGTTGTTACCCGCGTCGGCAAGCACCTTGGCCAGCGCTGTTCCCCACGCACCGGCTCCCATCACAGCGGCTTCGACCACGGCTCAACCCTAGCTGCCCCGCGGAGACTGGCAGGATGGCGGATATGACGGGCAGCAGCGCGCATCCGGAGGTCGGTGTGCTGATCGCCGTGAAGCGGCTGACCGCGGCCAAGACCCGGCTGGCGCCGGTGCTGTCGGCCTCCGCGCGGGAGAGTCTGGTGCTGGCCATGTTGGTCGACACCGTCACCGCAGCCTCGGCCGTGCCCGCCGTGACGTCGATCACCGTGGTCACACCGGATCCGGATGCGGCCGCGGCGGCCCGCGAGCTCGGCGCGCAGGCATTGTTGGACCCGACCCCGCACGGACATCCCGACCCGCTGAACAATGCGCTCAGCGCGGCCGAATCGGCGGCCGGCGTGCCCAACATCGTTGTCCTCCAAGGTGACCTGCCGGCGCTCAGATCTGCCGAGCTGGCCGAGGCGCTGGCCGCCGCGTGCCGGCACCCGCGCAGCTTCGTCGGCGACCGGCACGGCACCGGAACCTCGGCACTGTTCGCCTTCGGAGTTCCACTCGATCCTCGGTTCGGCGCGGAATCCACACGCCGCCATGCCGATTCGGGTGCGGTGGAACTGGCCGGCAACTGGCCGGGGCTGCGGTGTGATATCGACACCCCCGATGATCTCAGCGCGGCACTGCACCTCGGACTCGGGCCGGCAACGCACCGCGCGGTCGGCGCGCTGCCGTGCACCGGCAGCGACGGTTGACGGCGATGCGCACTGGAATGCACGGTGGGGATAGGCAATGATCGACACATGACCGACGCCGATACAACCAGTGCTGACACCGAGTGGACGCCGGCGGAGGCCGTGGACAGTGCGCCCGACGCTCCCCCTGCGGAGACGACCGCTGACGTCGAGGACGCGCTGCCCGAGGATCGCTACCTCAATCGTGAGCTGAGCTGGCTGGACTTCAACGCCCGGGTGCTGGCGCTGGCCGCCGACACCTCATTGCCCCTGCTGGAGCGGGCCAAGTTCCTGGCCATCTTCTCGTCCAACCTCGACGAGTTCTACATGGTGCGCGTCGCCGGACTGAAACGCCGCGACGAGATGGGACTGTCGGTGCGCTCGGCCGACGGGCTCTCGCCCCGGGAACAGTTGCGGCGCATCGGTGAGCGCACCCAGCAGATCTCCAGCCGCCATGCCCAGGTCTTCCGGGAATCGGTGCGGCCGGCGCTGGCCGAGAAGGGCGTTCTGATCGTCAGCTGGGCCGACCTGGACGAGGACGAACACGCGACGCTGTCCACCTACTTCCACGAGCAGGTGTTCCCGGTGCTGACGCCGTTGGCCGTCGACCCGGCGCACCCGTTCCCGTTCGTGAGCGGCCTGAGCCTGAATCTGGCGATCACGGTGCGCCAGCCCGATGACCGCACGCAACACTTCGCCCGAATCAAGGTGCCCGACAACGTCGACCGATTCGTCGAGCTGCCCCGACGCGTTGGCGAGGACGGCACGCCGGGCCCGGTGCGGTTCCTGCCCCTGGAGGAGCTGATCGGCGCCTTCCTGTCGGTGCTGTTCCCCGGCTTGGAGGTCGTCGAGCAGCACGCGTTCCGGATCACCCGCAATGCCGACTTCGAGGTCGCTGAGGACCGCGACGAAGATCTGTTGCAGGCGCTGGAACGGGAACTGGCCCGGCGCCGGTTCGGTTCCCCGGTGCGCCTCGAGGTCGCCGACGACATGACCGAGCACATGCTCGAGCTGTTGTTGCGGGAGCTCGACGTGCATCCCGGCGATGTCATCGAGGTGCCTGGACTACTCGACCTCTCGTCACTGTGGCAGATCTACGGGGTCGACCGGCCCGATCTCAAGGACCGTCCGTTCGTACCCGCCACCCCGGCCGCGTTCGGTGAGCGCGAGACGCCGAAGAGCATCTTCTCGACGCTGCGCGATGGTGATGTGCTGGTGCACCACCCCTATGACTCGTTCTCGACGACGGTGCAGCGCTTCATCGAGCAGGCCGCCGCGGACCCGAACGTGCTGGCCATCAAACAGACTCTGTACCGCACGTCCGGTGACTCGCCGATCGTCAACGCGCTCATCGACGCCGCCGAGGCCGGCAAGCAGGTGGTCGCGCTCGTGGAGATCAAGGCCCGGTTCGACGAGCAGGCAAACATCAAGTGGGCTCGCGCCCTTGAACAGGCCGGTGTGCACGTGGTGTACGGGCTCATCGGCCTGAAGACCCACTGCAAGACCTGTCTGGTGGTGCGCCGGGAAGGCTCGACGATACGGCGGTACTGCCATATCGGCACCGGCAACTACAACCCCAAAACCGCCCGGCTGTATGAGGATGTCGGCCTGCTGACCGCATCCCCCGATATCGGCGCCGACCTGACCGATCTGTTCAACTCGTTGACGGGGTACTCCCGCAAGGTGTCCTACCGCAATCTGCTGGTGGCGCCGCACAGTGTGCGCAAGGGCATCATCGGGCGCATCGAGCAGGAGACCGCCGCGCATCTGGAGAACGGGCAGGGCCGAATCCGGCTGAAGGCCAACGCGCTGGTCGACGAGCAGGTGATCGACGCGCTCTACCGGGCCTCGCAGGCCGGCGTCCGGGTCGAGGTCGTGGTGCGCGGAATCTGCGCGCTACGCCCCGGTCAGGAGGACTTGTCCGAAAACATCGTGGTGCGTTCCATTCTCGGCCGGTTCCTGGAGCACTCCCGAATTATTCACTTCCGCGCCATCAATGAGTTCTGGATCGGCAGCGCCGACATGATGCATCGTAATCTGGACCGCCGGGTGGAAGTCATGGCACAGGTCAAGGATCCGCGGTTGACAGCCCAACTGGACGAGATGTTCGAGTCCACCATGGATCCGGCGACCAGATGCTGGGAGCTCCAGACGGACGGTCGATGGAATGCGCTGCCGCTCCCGGGCCAAACGGTGCGCGACCATCAGGTCGCGCTGATGGCGAAACATCGCTCACCCTGACCGCCCGGCTGTCGGCCACTGACAACACCTAGGAGTTGATGTGTCGGACAGCTCGCCCCGCGAGAAGACGAAGACGGTGCACGCCGCCGGCGCGGTGCTGTGGCGCGAGCTCGCGGGACGGACCGAGGTGGCCGTCGTACACCGTCCGCGGTACGACGACTGGTCGCTGCCCAAGGGCAAGGTGGACCCCGGGGAGAACCATCCCGCCACCGCGGTCCGGGAGATCCATGAGGAGACCGGGTTTCAGAGTCGGCTCGGGCGCAGGCTGGCCGTCATCAGTTATCCGGTGGACGGTGCCCTCAAGCGGGTGGTGTACTGGGCGGCCGCCGCAGGTGACGGCGAGTTCTGCGCCAATGACGAGGTGGACGAGTTGCTCTGGCTGCCGCCGACGGACGCGATGAAGCGGCTGCAGTATCACCAGGATCGTAAGGTGCTGCGACGCTTCGCCAAAGCGCCGGCAGACACCGCGACGACGATCATCGTCCGGCATGCGCGCGCCGGTTCGCGCTCGAAATACAAGGGCGAGGATTCCCGTCGACCGCTGGACAAGCTCGGTCGCGCCCAGGCCGAATCACTGGTGAGTCAACTACTTGCCTTTGGGGTTACCGAGCTTCACGCCGCGCCGCGCGTGCGCTGTGAGCAGACGCTGGGGCCGCTGGCTCAGGAAATCGGGGGGCTCATCGAATCAGAGGCCGCCCTCACCGAGGAGGCCTATGCCGACGACAAGAAGGCGGCCCGGGCGCGGATGCTGGAGATCGCCTCGGGTCCAGCCGATGTGACGCCGGTCATCTGCACCCAGGGCAAGGTGATTCCCGATCTCATCGCTTGGTGGTGCGAGCGCGACGGTGTCCGGCCGGACAAGTCGCGGAATCGCAAGGGCAGCACCTGGGTGCTGTCCTCGTCGGGCGGGCGGCTGATCGCCGCCGACCATATCGGCAGCCCGCTGGCCATCCTGGAGTAAGCCTCGGTGGGTCTCCGGGCGGCCGGTGGCGCACCCAAAAGCACCCCAGAACATGGTGTTCTGGGGTGCTTTTGTGTGCGAGCCGGAATTACTTGCGGCCGCGCTTGACCGGAGCCTTCTTGGCCGGAGCCTTCTTGGCCGGAGCCTTGGCGACGACCTTCTTGGCCGGTGCGGCCTTCTTGGCCGGAGCCTTCTTGGCCGGAGCAGCCTTCTTGGCCGGAGCAGCCTTCTTGGCCGGCGGGGCCTTCTTGGCCGGAGCCTTCTTGGCCGGAGCCTTCTTCGCTGCGGGTGCGGCCTTCTTGGCGACGGCCTTCTTGGCCGGTGCGGCCTTCTTGGCGGCGGGAGCCTTCTTGGCCGGAGCGGCCTTCTTCACCGCCGCCTTCTTGGCCGGTGCGGCCTTCTTGGCGGCGGTGCGCTTGGCCGGAGCCGCTGCCACACCACGCTTGACGGCGGGGCCGTCTGCCGGGAGACGCTGCGCGCCAGAGACAACTGCCTTGAACTGCGCGCCCGGGCGGAAGGCCGGAACCGACGTCGGCTTGACCTTGACGGTCTCGCCGGTGCGCGGGTTGCGGGCCACACGGGCGGCACGGCGACGCTGCTCGAAAACGCCGAAGCCAGTGATGGTAACGCTCTCACCCTTGTGCACCGCACGAACGATCGTGTCGACGATGTTCTCAACCGCGGCAGTAGCCTGTCGACGATCGGTGCCCAACTTGGTTGTGAGTGCGTCGATGAGCTCTGCTTTGTTCATGCAAACCCTCCGAAGTCCAGTGGTCCACCTTGGACCGACTAGAGGACACGGTAAACCTATTTGCCACATATTTCCAAGAGCCACGCGCAGTTTCATACGTAGCTGGCGAATATCCGGCAATCCGATTGGCCCACTTGGACAGTGGTACCGGCGTCCGAGAATAGGGTTGCCGGGCCATATTTGGGGGCCCGGAAACCGTCGAGATCAGACCGGCAGCGTCCGCGGTTTGAAGCTCGGACGGCGCTGCTCGTAGGCTTCGATTTCAGCCTGTTTCCGCAGCGTAAGGCCTATATCGTCGAGTCCCTCGAGCAGCCGCCAGGCGGTGTAGTCATCAATGATGAACGGCAGCAGGACCGTTCCGGCGGCGATGGTCCGATCTTGAAGATTGACAGTGATTTCCAAGCCCGGATTCTGCTCTATCAGCTTCCAGAGAAGTTCGACATCATCATGGGACACTTCGGCCGCCAAAAGACCCGCCTTGCCGGCGTTGCCCCGAAAAATATCGGCGAATCGCGGTGAGATGACGACCCGGAAGCCGTAGTCCATCAGCGCCCAGACGGCGTGTTCACGAGACGAACCGGTGCCGAAATCGGGGCCGGCCACCAATACCGACCCCTTGTCGAAGGGCGCCAGATTCAGGATGAAAGCCGGATCGTTGCGCCAGGCGGCGAACAAACCGTCCTCGAAACCCGTTCGGGTGACCCGCTTCAAATACACCGCCGGGATGATCTGGTCGGTGTCGACGTTGGTTCGGCGCAACGGCACGCCGATCCCGGTGTGAGTGGTGAAAGCTTGCATGTCCTGGTACTCCTTGCGGTTCGAAGACCTAGCGGGTGGCGGCGACGGGTTCGAGATCGGCCGGGGAAGACAACGTGCCGCGCACCGCGGTGGCCGCTGCCACCGCAGGCGACACCAGGTGGGTACGCCCGCCCTTGCCCTGTCGGCCTTCGAAATTGCGGTTCGAGGTCGAGGCGCAACGCTCCCCCGGGGCAAGCTGGTCCGGGTTCATCCCCAGGCACATCGAACAGCCGGCCTGACGCCATTGGGCGCCGGCGGCGGTGAAGATCGCGCCCAGCCCCTCGGATTCGGCTTGCGCACGCACCCGCATGGAGCCCGGGACCACCAGCATCCGGACCCCGTCGGCCAGCGTGCGGCCGTCCAGGATCTCGGCGACCACGCGCAGGTCCTCGATGCGCCCGTTCGTGCACGAGCCGACGAAGACCGTGTCCACCGGGATGTCACGCATCGGAGTGCCCGCGCGAAGGTCCATATAGGTCAACGCTTTCTCGGCCGCCTGTTTGGCGTCGTCATCGACCATCATCTCGGGATCGGGCACCGCCGCCGAGAGCGGCACACCCTGCCCGGGATTGGTTCCCCAGGTGACGAACGGGCTCAGCGTCGCGGCGTCGATGTACACCTGGGTGTCGAATTCGGCGCCCTCATCGGTGTGCAACTCACTCCAGGCCTGCACCGCGGCATCCCAATCCGCGCCCTTCGGCGCGTGCGGACGGCCCTTCAGGAACTCGAATGTGGTGGCATCGGGCGCCACCATTCCTGCCCGGGCACCGGCCTCGATGCTCATGTTGCAGATCGTCATCCGGCCCTCCATCGACAAGGATTCGATGGCGCTGCCCCGGTATTCGATGACGTGCCCCTGCCCGCCACCGGTCCCGATCTTGGCGATGACCGCCAGAATGATGTCTTTGGCGCTCACGCCCTCGGGCAGATCCCCATCGACGTTGACCGCCATCGTCTTGAACGGCTTCAGCGGAAGCGTCTGGGTGGCCATCACGTGTTCGACCTCAGATGTGCCGATCCCCATGGCGATCGAGCCGAACGCACCGTGCGTCGAGGTGTGGCTGTCGCCACAGACGACCGTCATACCCGGCTGCGTCAGACCCAGTTGGGGTCCGATGATGTGCACGATGCCCTGCTCGGCATCGCCCATCGGGTGCAGCCGGATACCGAACTCCTCGCAGTTGCGGCGCAGGGTGTCCACCTGGGTCCGCGACACCGGGTCGGCGATCGGCTTGTCGATGTCCACCGTGGGCACATTGTGATCCTCGGTGGCGATGGTGAGATCGGGCCGGCGCACCGGGCGCCCGGCCAATCGCAGACCGTCGAAGGCCTGCGGGCTGGTGACCTCGTGCACGAGGTGCAGATCGATGTAGATCAGGTCGGGTTCGCCGGCGCCGCGGGCCACGACGTGGTCATCCCACACCTTCTCGGCCAGTGTGCGGGGCCGCGGACTGGACTGTGTCTGCTCCATTGGGTATCTCGATTCGACTCGGGCGTCCTGCCGTGACGGGCTGGCAATCTCACGATGCGGGACGCTAGTATCTCCCTGTGAGACAGGATAGCGGTATCGGCGTCCTCGACAAAGCGGTGGGCGTCCTGCACACGGTGGCCGAGTCACCATGCGGTCTGGCCGAACTGTGCGAACGCACCGGCCTGCCGCGGGCGACCGCGCACCGGCTGGCCGCCGGGCTGGAAGTGCACCGCCTGCTCGCCCGCGACACCGAGGGACGTTGGCGGTTGGGCCCGGCGCTGACCGAGCTCGCCGGCCAGGTCAACGATCCGTTGCTGGCCGCCGGTGCCGCCGTGCTGCCGAGGCTTCGCGAACTCACCGGCGAGAGCGTCCAGCTCTATCGCCGGGAGGGCACCTCGCGGGTGTGTGTGGCCTCTCTGGAGCCACCGGTGGGGCTGCGCGACACCGTCCCGGTCGGCACCCGCCTGCCCATGACCGCCGGCTCCGGCGCCAAAGTGCTACTGGCCTACAGCGATAGCGCCACCCAACAGTCGGTACTCGTGACCGCCAAGTTCACCGAACGCACGCTTGCCGAGGTACGCAAGCGGGGCTGGGCGCAAAGCGCCGCCGAGCGCGAGTCCGGTGTGGCCAGCGTGTCCGCGCCGGTGCGCGACGGTCGCGGCGCGGTGATCGCCGCCATCTCGGTGTCCGGGCCCATCGACCGGATGGGCCGACGGCCCGGTGCCCGCTGGGCCGCCGATCTGCTGGCCGCCTCGGAAGCCCTGACCCGCCGGCTCTAGCAAACGTCGCGCGCTGGCCCTATTGTCGACACCATGAGCGCGTCGGCGCTGGCCGGAGGTGCGTGACCACGGGTTCTCAATCGCCGCAATGGCTGGCCACCGCACGAATGCTGCGGCGGTCCGGTTTCGGTACCACCGGGCGCGTGGTCGATGCGGTGGTGAATCGGGAGTGGGGGTCCTACCTCGACGAGGTGCTCGCACTGGACCCGGCCGCCGACCCCGGCGCCATCGCGACTCCGATGGCCACCTACTCGACCCCCGCGCTCCCTGCCAGCGAAGCCACCACCGCACCATTTGTGAGCAGCATGCTGGCGCAGATGCAGGACCTGTCGGGATGGTGGATACGCCGGATGGTCGCGGTGCGCCAGCCGATCCACGAGAAGCTGACCTTCCTCTGGCACAACCATTTCGCCACCTCGGCGGAAAAGGTGGTGGCCGCGGAATTCATGGCGGCGCAGAACCAGACCCTGCGCGCGCACACTCTCGGTGACTTTCGCGACCTCGCCTACGCCATGCTCACCGACTCCGCGATGCTGCGCTGGCTGGACGGTTTGGGCAATACCAAGGAGGCGCCCAACGAGAACCTGTCCCGCGAGTTCATGGAACTTTTCGCCCTCGGTCACGACAACGGCTACACCGAAGCCGATGTCCGCGAGGGTGCGCGGGCACTCACCGGCCGCTTCGACACCCCGGGCAACGGAACCTTGTTGCTGGCCGAGCATCACGACAGCGGTGTCAAGACGATCCTCGGGGCGACAGGCCCGTTCGGGGACAGCGACTTCTGTGACATCGTGCTCGGCCATCCCGCCTCGGCGCGCTTCGTCAGTGCGAAGCTGTGGCGTCTGCTGGCCGCGGATACGGATCCGGGCGAGGCCGCCTCGAGCCGCTTGGTCACCGCCTACGGACCGAACCGGGATCTGAAAGCCTTGACCAGGGCCATCTTTCTCGATCCCGACTTCGTCGCCGGTGCGGGCACCGCGGTCGTCACCCCGGTGGATTGGCTGATCGGAATGCTGCGCTCGCTGTCGGTGCCATTGGACGGCCCGAACACACTGACCGCCTGCGATGTCGTGCTCAAGGTGATGGGCCAGCGCCCCTTCTCGCCGCCTGATGTCGACGGCTGGCCCCAGGGCCGGGTGTGGCTGTCCAATACGAGTGCGGCCGCGAGGTTCTGGGCGGCCGACCGGTTCGTCCCGACCGGTGACCTCTCGACGGTGGCCGACGCCGCCCCGAGCGACCGCATCGATGCCGCGGGCTATCTGCTCGGGATCGGCGCCTGGTCCGACACCACCGCCGCAGCCCTGCAGCCCCTCGCCGACAATCCGGACCGGTTGGTCGCCGCCGCCGTCAACACGCCCGAATACCTGACGGTGTAGGTAGGTATCTCATGCCGGAGCTCAATCGCCGCAGATTCCTGATCGCCAGTGCGGGGGCCGCGGGGCTCGCCGCGGCGGCCGGCGCGGCGGTCACACTGCCCCAGCTGTTCGAGCGCGCACAACAACAACCCTTGCCGGCCGACACCGGAATCCTGGTGATCCTCACGCTCTACGGCGGCAATGACGGCCTCAACACCGTGATCCCCTACACCGACAACGCGTATTACGACGCCCGTCCCGATCTGGCGTTCGCACCGGAAGCGGTCATCGATCTGGATGGTGTTGTCGGGCTGAACCCGGCGCTGACCGGCCTGGAAACGTCGTGGCGCAATGACAACCTGGCCATCGTCCGCGGCGTCGGCTACCCGAAACAGGACCGAAGTCATTTCCGTTCGATGGATATCTGGCAGACGGCCTCACCCGATGACCCGACGGCATCCGGCTGGATCGGACGCTGGTTGGACGCAGGCGGGGACGATCCGTTGCGCGCGGTGAACATCGGCACGGTGCTGCCGCCGATGGCCATCGGCGGAAAGCACACCGCAGCCGGGCTTTCGGTGACCATCCCGAGGCTGCCGCCCGATATGCCCGGCGTCCTGGAGGCGATGAGCTCGCCCGATCCGCACGACACGCCCGCCATGGCGGCGGTCCGTGCCGACCTCCGGGCCCACCGCGCCATCGATGACACGTTCCGCACCTTCACCGACAGCCCGCTGCCGACGACGGCGGCCACCGACCTCGGCAGGCAACTCGCCGACGACCTCGAACTGGTGGCCCAGTGCGTGCGGGCCGGCGTTCCCACCAAGGTGTACATGGTGTCCCTGGGCGGATTCGACACCCACGCCAATGAGCGCGGCGACCAACAGAAACTGCTCACCGCGCTCAACGACGCCATCACTCCGTTCCTGAAGCAGATGCGCAACAGCGCCTACGGCAGGCAGGTGGTCACGATGATCTATTCGGAGTTCGGCCGGCGGGTGGCCGCCAACGCGACCCAGGGCACCGACCACGGCACCTCGGGTCCGGTGTTGATCCTCGGCGAGTCGGTGCGGGGCGGCTTCTACGGTGACGCACCCAGCCTCACCGATCTGCGCGACGGCGACCTCAAGACCACCACGGACTTTCGAGACGTGTATCACGAACTGCTCGATCAGACGCTGGGCGCGGATCCGGAGCCCTCGGTCGGCCCGGGCCGGCGGCCGATCGGCTTTCTGTAGGTTCGCGACATCGCACGAAAAAAGCCCCAGGATTTCTCCTGGGACTTCATCTGTACCCCCGATGGGATTCGAACCCACGCTACCGCCGTGAGAGGGCGGCGTCCTAGGCCGCTAGACGACGGGGGCTAGAACATCTTCCGGACGGTCAGCATAGCTCAGGCGATCGTGCTCACCTAATTGGTGCTGACGTGACCGGACAGCTGGGGTACCAGGACTCGAACCTAGAATGAGGGAATCAGAATCCCTAGTGTTGCCAATTACACCATACCCCATTTGATACCCATCACCGCAGGTCAGGGCATCAATTGACCCAATCAGCGAAGCGGAAGAGTTCTCCGCTGTGCTTTTCGGGCCGACGCACAGATTACCAAAGAATCGGGCGCAGTTTTCACACCCCACCCCTTGCGGCCCGCAACCGGGCCAGGCTGCGGTCACGGCCCAGCAGCTCCATCGACTCGAACAGCGGCGGGCTGATCGTCGCGCCGGTCACCGCGACCCGGATCGGACCGAAGGCCTTACGCGGTTTGAGCTCCAGCCCGTCCAGCAGCGCCGTCTTCAGCGCCTCCTCGATCGACGCTGTCGTCCATTGCGGCGCAGCCTCCAGGGCCGCCAGTGCGGCGTCGAGCACCAGGGCGGCCTCGGCCTTCAGTTCCTTGGCCGCCGACTTCTCGTCGAGCACATAGCTGTCATCGTCGAAGAACTTCAACAGATCCCACGCATCGCCGAGCACGACGATGCGCGTCTGCACGAGTGCCGCCGCCTCCGCGAAGCCGGCGTCGTCCAGCCCGGTGTCGTGGCCGTGCGCGTCCAGGTAGGCACGCAGCCGGGTGCTGAAGTCCTCGGGCGTCAACATCCGGATGTGCTCCGCGTTGATGGCGTCGGCCTTCTTCTGGTCGAACCGCGCCGGGTTGGAGTTGACGTCGACGACGTCGAACGCCGCCACCATCTCATCGAGGCTGAACAGGTCGTGATCGTCGGCGATCCCCCAGCCCAGCAGCGCGAGATAGTTCAGCAGGCCCTCGGGGATGAATCCGCGGTCGCGGTGCAGGAACAGGTTGGACTGCGGGTCGCGCTTGGACAGCTTCTTGTTGCCGTCGCCGAGAACGCTTGGCAGGTGGGCGAACTCGGGGATGCTGTCGGTGACGCCGATCCGGATCAGCGCCTGGTACAGCGCGATCTGGCGCGGCGTGGACGGCAGCAGATCTTCGCCGCGTAGTACGTGGGTGATCTTCATCAATGCGTCGTCGACCGGATTGACCAAGGTGTACAGCGGATCTCCGCTGGCCCGGGTGACCGCGAAATCGGGCACCACGCCGGCGGCGAAGGTGGTCTCCCCGCGCACCAGATCGTTCCAGGTCAGGTCCTCATCGGGCATCCGCAACCGCAGCACCGGTTTACGGCCCTCGGCGGTGAAGGCCGCACGCTGCTCATCGGTGAGGCTGCGGTCGTAGTTGTCGTAGCCCAGTTTGGGATTGCGGCCGGCGGCGATATGGCGGGCTTCGACCTCTTCGGGCGTGGAGTAGGCCTCGTACACCTCGCCCGCGGCCAGCAGTTTGGCGATCACATCACGGTACAGATCGGAACGCTGGGACTGCCGGTAGGGCTCGTACGGCCCCCCGATCTCGGGGCCCTCGTCCCAGTCCAGGCCGAGCCAGCGCAGGGCGTCCAGGATTGCGTCGTAGCTTTCCTGGCTGTCGCGGGCCGCATCGGTGTCCTCGATGCGGAAGACGAAGGCGCCACCGGCGTGCCGGGCGTAGGCCCAGTTGAACAGCGCGGTGCGGACCAGCCCGACGTGCGGGGTGCCCGTCGGCGATGGGCAGAAACGTACCCGAACGGTCATCGCTATTTTCCTTTACGCACAACAGGATTGGACAGGGTGCCGATGCCCTCGATGGTGATGCTGACGATGTCGCCGTCCTCGATCGGGCCGACCCCCTCGGGGGTGCCGGTCAGGATCAGGTCACCGGGCAGCAGCGTCATGACCGCCGACACCCATTCGATGATGGCGCCGACATCGTGCAGCAGCATCGCGGTGTTGCTGTTCTGCCGGACTTCGATCTCGCCGACCGAACCGTCCTCGGCCGGGTGGATCACCTCGGTGCGCAGGTCCAGCTCGGAGGGGTCGACGGCGGTCTCGATCCACGGTCCGACCGGGCAGAAGGTGTCATGGCCCTTGGCCCGCATCCACTGGCCGTCCTGCTGCTGTTGATCGCGCGCGGACACGTCGTTGGCAATGGTGTAGCCGAGGATGTAGTCGGCGGCCTTCGCGGCGGGCACGTCCTTGCAGGGCCGCTCGATGACGGCGACCAACTCGCCTTCGTGGTGGACCGGGTGAGCATCGGCGGGCAGCTGGATGGCGACGTTGGGCCCGATGATGGCGGTGTTGGGCTTGAGGAAGATCACCGGATCCTCGGGCGCCTCGCCGCCCATCTCGAGGGCGTGGGCGGCGTAGTTCTTGCCCATGCAGACCACCTTGCTGGCCAGAATCGGGGCCAGCAGTCGCACATCGGCCAGCGGCCAGCTGCGGCCGGTGAAGGTGGGATTTCGCGACAGGTACTGCTCGGCGATCTCGCGGCACACCGCATCGGAGTTGGAGTCGCCTTCGATGACCACAAAGGCGACCCCGTCGGGACTGGCGATTCGACCGAGGCGCATCCGTTCAGCCTAATGAGGCCCCGCGGCCGCTCGGCGCGCGGCGTCCGCCTCGCAGCTGAACAGGCTCATGGCATCTCGCATAGTGAGATACCAATTCAATATCATGGGATGGGCGTGGCACCATGGCGGCATGCCCACGACGTCGATCAGCATCGCGCGGCGCTGGTCCATGCTGGTGATCGCCCTGACGGCGACCACCTGCGCCAACGTGTTCATCAACGGCGCGGCCTTCCTGATTCCCACCCTGCACAGCCAGCGCGGACTCGATCTGGGCCTGGCGGGACTGCTCTCGGCGATGCCCAGCTTCGGCATGGTGGTGACGCTGATCGCCTGGGGCTGGCTGGTGGACCGGGTCGGCGAGCGCATCGTGCTGACCGTCGGCTCGGCACTCACCGCGGCATTCGCGTTCGGCGCGGCCTCGGTGCAATCACTGTGGGCCGTCGGGGCGTTCCTGCTCCTCGGCGGGATGGCCGCCGCGAGCAGCAACGCCGCGAGCGGTCGCGTCGTGGTGGGCTGGTTCCCACCGGAGCAGCGCGGTCTGGCGATGGGAATCCGGCAGACCGCGACACCCCTGGGCGTCGGACTGGGCGCCCTGGTGATCCCCCGCGTCGCCGAAAGCCACGGTGTGGGCCCGGCATTGCTGTTCCCCGCGGTGGTGTGCGTGCTGTCCGCGGTGATCTGCGCGATCGGCGTTCTGGACCCGCCGCGTCCGCCCCGGGCCGAGGCGCCGCCGGAGGATCTGGTCAACCCCTATCGCGGATCGTCGGTGCTGGCACGCATTCATGCGGTCTCGGTCCTGCTGGTCATCCCCCAGGGTTTCGTCTGGACCTTCATGCTGGTGTGGCTGATGACCGAGCGCGGGTGGTCCGCCGCTTCGGCGGGCGCGCTCGTCACCGCTGCCCAGGTGCTCGGCGCCGCCGGGCGTATCGCGGCCGGGCGATGGTCCGATGTGCTCGGCCTGCGCCTGCGGCCCATCCGGTTCATCGCGGCGGCCGCGTCGGCGACAATGGCGTTGCTCGCCGTCACCGATGCGCTGGGTTCACCGGTGAGCGTCGCGCTCATCGTCATCGCCTCGGTGGTGACGGTGTCCGACAACGGGTTGGCGTTCACCGCGATCGCCGAGATCGCCGGTCCGTTCTGGAGCGGACGCGCGCTGGGCACCCAGAACACCAGCCAGCATCTGGCCACGGCGGTCGGGTCACCGGTGTTCGGTGCGCTGATCGCCGCGGCCGGATTCCCGTTCGCATTCGCCGTATGCGCACTGTTCCCCGCAGCAGCGATATTCCTGGTGCCGGCCGACCCCGGGTCCGAGGCCGTTGCACGCGTGAAATAGCACACCTGCGAACAACTTTCAGGCCCACCCGGCGGACGATCATGTGTCGACCATCACGCGGGTAGCACTTGTCGCATCGCGCATCAGACCGCAGAATGAGTGAAGTTCATTGGACTGATTCCAGATTAAAGGAGCGCACCGGCAATGCCCTTGTTGACGATTGGCGACCAATTCCCCGCATACGACTTGACCGCCGTCATCGGTGGCGACCTCACCAAGGTCGATGCCAAGCGGCCAGACGACTACTTCACCCGGGTCACCAGCTCCGACCACGACGGCAAGTGGCGCATCGTGTTCTTCTGGCCCAAGGACTTCACCTTCGTCTGCCCCACCGAGATCGCCGCATTCGGCAAGCTGAACGAGGATTTCGAGGACCGTGATGCCAAAGTACTCGGAGTCTCGGTGGACAACGAGTTCGTGCACTTCCAGTGGCGCGCACAGCATGACGAGCTCAAGAAGCTGCCCTTCCCCATGGTGTCGGACCTCAAGCGTGAACTCGCGCAGGCCACCGGTGTGCTCAACGCCGACGGTGTCGCCGACCGCGCCACCTTCATCATCGACCCCAACAACGAGATTCAGTTCGTGTCCGTCACCGCGGGCTCGGTCGGCCGCAACGTCGATGAGGTCCTGCGCGTGCTCGACGCCCTGCAGTCCGATGAGCTGTGCGCCTGCAACTGGCGCAAGGGCGATCCGACCATCGACGCCGGCGAGCTACTGGCCGAGGCCGTCTGATGAGCCTGGACACCATCAAGGATGCGTTGCCCGAGTACGCCAAGGATCTCAAGCTGAACCTGGGCTCCATCGCACGCACCACCGAACTCAACGATCAGCAACTGTGGGGTGCCATGGTGGCCACCGCGGCGGCCACCAAATCGCAACGGCTGCTTCGTGAGATCGCCGAGGATGCTCTGGATGTGCTGTCCGAGGAGGCGTACAACGCTGCCCTCGGCGCTGCCGCCATCATGGGCATGAACAACGTGTTCTACCGCACCAAGGGCCAACTCGACGGCCGCTACGACGACCTGCGGGCCGGCTTGCGGATGAACATCATCGCCAATCCCGGGGTGGAGAAGGCAGATTTCGAGCTGTGGTCGCTGGCGGTATCGGCAATCAACGGCTGCGGTCACTGCCTGTCCGCCCACGAGACGGTGCTCCGTGACGCCGGTGTGGACCGCACCGCGGTCTTCGAGGCCATCCGGCTGGCGTCCATCATGTCCGGTGTGGCACAAGCGCTGTCGACGGTGGACGCGCTCGCCGCGGTATAGAGCCCCCTCGCACCGCGCGAGGCGGCGCAGACTCCCGCTTCTCCGCACGGACAGGCGGGAGTCTGTGGCTGCTCAGGAGCCAGTCATATCCCCCGTCACCGGCACACCGTCGGCGCGGCCATAACGCAGATACACCGACCCCTTCGGGCTCGCAACCGGCGGCTGCAGCAGCCGGACATTCGTGGGCACCACACCACCGTCGAACACCTTCTTGCCCACACCGAGCATGACGGGATGCAACCACAGATCGATCCCGTCGAAGAGCTTCTCCCGCAACAGGGTCTGCACCAGGTTCAAGCTGCCCACCACCTTCACCCGCTCGTGCCGGTCCCGGATCTCACGCACCGCGCCGACCAGGTCCGGGCCAAGCAGGGTCGATCCCGCCCAGGACATGTCCGGCCTACCGCGCGAGGCCACATACTTCGGGATGCTGTTGAACAACGACGCGAACTCGCCGTCCTGACGGGGCCAGTACGCGGCGAAGATGTCATAGGTGCGCCGGCCGAGCAGCAGCGCATCGGTGCCCTCGTAGGCGGCCGCCACCTGCGCGCCCGCAACATCGTCCATCAGGGGCGCCTGCCAGCCGCCGAACGGGAAGCCGATCGGATCCTCGTCAGGGCCGCCGGGGCCCTGACCGACCAGATCCAGCGTGGCGAACAATTCGATATCGATGAGTCCCATACCGGATAGACCAGCCGGGCCGCATCAACTCATCGCCGCGGGCCGGAGCAACAGTGCCGCCGCCAGGAAGCACAGCGCCCCGACGAATGTGCCGAGGTTGGCCAAGGACGCGTTGACCGTCTCCCCGGTCTTGAACACGAAGGCCGCCGCCGCGGACACCCCGAACGCGACGCAGCCGGCCAGATTGATCCACCCCGCCTGCCAGTCAACGGATCTCGGCGCCCACCAGCCGACCATCAGGACGGCAAGCACCCCGCTGATCAGAAATGCCACAGATCCCGTGGCATCCGGCGCCCACACGTCGCGCCGCTCGGCATGGACCGAGTGCGCCCACACCGATGCCCCGGTGCTGACGTTGAACAGGACGGTGCCCGCGAACTGGCTGGCCGAAGACCACCAGCCGATCCCGCTGTCGGACAACTGCAGCTGCATGAAGGCCGCCGTGGTGAAGAACCACGAGCCGACGAAGCACAGCGCGTTGGACGCCCCGGCCCCGGCCAGCGCGGCGAATCCCGGCGCGGTGGCCACCGCGAAGAACGTCGAACCGATCGCGAACAGCAGGCACTGCCGGCGCAGCGTCGCGAATGCGGCCACCCGTGCTACAGCAGCGACAGGATGCGGTCGCCGACCTCGCTGGTCGACAGCGTCGCCTCGCCACGGGTCGCCAGGTGCTCGGAGACCGCCCTGTCCACCCGCGCCGCGGCGTCGTTCTCGCCGATGTGCGAGAGCAACAACGCCACGCTCATCACGGCCGCGGTGGGATCGGCGATACCTTGGCCCGCGATATCGGGCGCGCTGCCGTGCACCGGTTCGAACATCGACGGATTGGTCCGGGTGGCATCGATATTGCCGCTCGCGGCCAGACCGATGCCGCCGCACACCGCCGCCGACAGATCGGTGATGATGTCGCCGAACAGGTTGTCGGTGACGATCACGTCGAAACGTCCCGGGTCGGTGACCATGTGGATGGTGGCGGCGTCGATGTGCTGGTAGGCGACCTCGACATCGGGGAACTCGGTGCCGACCTCGGCCACCACCCGCGACCACAGGCTGCCCGCGAAGGTCAGCACATTGGTCTTGTGCACCAACGTCAGATGCTTGCGGCGGGTCTGGGCCCGGGCGAACGCGTCGCGCACGACACGCTCCACGCCGAAGGCGGTGTTCACGCTGACCTCGGTGGCCACCTCGTGGGGCGTGCCGACCCGCAGCGCGCCACCATTGCCGGTGTAAGGCCCCTCGGTGCCCTCGCGGACCACCACGAAATCGATACCGGTGACACCCGAAAGCGGGCTGCTCACACCGGGATAGAGCCGACCGGGCCGCAGGTTGACGTGATGGTCGAGCGCGAACCGCAGTTTGAGCAGCAGCCCGCGCTCCAGCACGCCGCTGGGAACCGACGGGTCGCCGATCGCGCCGAGCAGGATCGCGTCATAGCCGCGCAGCTCCTCGATCGTCTCCGCGGTCAGCAGTTCGCCCGATGCGTGGTAGCGCCGCGCGCCCAGGTCGTACTCGGTGCGCTCGACCCCGGGCAGCACCGCGTCGAGTACCCGCAGCGCCTGGTCGATGACCTCCGGACCGATGCCGTCACCGGCGATGACAGCGAGCTTCATGAGAGATCGACCACTTCCAGTGTGGTGGCGCCGACCGCCGAGGCGATCGCGGCGCGCACGTCTTCGGGCACATCGGTATCCAGGCGCAGCATCACCGTGGCGCTGTCGCCACTGGCGTCCTGACTCATCTGCGCGGCCAGCACATTGACCTCGGCACCGCCGAGCAGCGTGCCGATCTTGCCCAGTGCGCCGGGCTGGTCGTGGTAGTTCACCACCAGGTTGTAGCCCTCGGCGCGCAGATCCAGGTTGCGGCCGTTGATCTGGACGATCTTCTGGACCTGCTGCGGGCCGGTCAGGGTGCCCGCCACGTTGAGCGCACCGCCGTCGGCGTAGACCGCGCGCACGTCCACCACGCTGCGGTGGTTGGGGCTCTCACTGGCGGTGCTGATGTCGGCGGTCACGCCGCGATCCTTGGCCAGCGCGGGAGCGTTGACGAAGGTCACCTGCTCGTCGACGACGGCCGAGAACAGGCCGCGCAGCGCCGACAGGCGCAGGATCTCGACATCTTCGGATGCCAGCTCGCCACGGACCTGGACGGTCAACGACACCGGTGCGGCCTCGGCGAGCGAGCCGACCAGCAGGCCGAGCTTGCGGACCAGGTCCAGCCACGGCGCCACTTCCTCGCCGACGGCTCCCCCGCCGACGTTGACGGCGTCGGGCACGAACTCGCCGGCCAGCGCCAGCTTCACGCTTGCGGCGACGTCGGTGCCGGCCCGGTCCTGCGCCTCGGCGGTCGACGCACCGAGGTGCGGGGTGACCACGACCTGCGGCAGCTCGAACAGCGGGCTGTCGGTGCACGGCTCGGTGGAGAACACGTCCAGGCCTGCACCGCGGACGTGGCCGCTGGTGATGGCATCGGCGAGCGCCTGCTCGTCGATCAGACCACCACGGGCGGCGTTGACGATGATGACGCCGGGCTTGGTCTTGGCGAGGTTCTCCTTGCCGAGCAGGCCCGCGGTCTCCTTGGTCTTGGGCAGGTGCACCGAGATGAAGTCGGCCCGGCCCAGCAGCTCGTCGAGGCTGACCAGTTCGATGCCGATCTGCGCGGCGCGGGCCGACGACACGTAGGGGTCGTAGGCCACGATGTGGGTGCCGAACGCGGCCAGCCGCGCCGCGACGAGCTGACCGATGCGGCCCAACCCGACGACGCCGACGGTCTTGCCGAAGATCTCGGTGCCCGAGAACGACGACCGCTTCCAGGTGTGCTCGCGCAGCGTCGCGTCGGCGGCCGGAACCTGGCGCGCGGCCGACAGCAGCAGGGCCAGCGCATGCTCGGCGGCGCTGTGGATGTTGGAGGTCGGCGCGTTCACGACCAGGACGCCGCGTGCGGTGGCCGCGTCGACGTCGACGTTGTCCAGGCCGACACCGGCGCGGGCGACGATCTTCAGTTTGGGCGCGGCGGCGATGACGTCGGCGTCCACCGTGGTCGCCGATCGCACCAGCAGCGCGTCGGCGTCGGCGACGGCCTCCAACAGTTTCGGGCGGTCCGGGCCGTCGACCCAACGGACCTCGACCTGGTCGCCGAGGGCGGCGACGGTCGACTCGGCAAGCTTGTCGGCGATCAGAACAACGGGAAGACTCACGGCGCTACAGCCTAGTGTGTGCCCGCCTCGCTACCACAGGCCACGTGCGCTCGGCGTCGATGATGTCTACTGATGTGGTGGACGTCACCGTCGTCGGAAGTGGCCCCAACGGGCTGACCGCAGCCGTCATCCTGGCCCGGGCCGGGTTGACCGTGCGCGTCATCGAAGCGCAGACCACCGCGGGCGGTGGTGCGCGCACCCTGCCCGACCCCGAGTTCGACGGTGTCCGCCACGACATCTGTTCGGCGGTCCATCCGCTGGCGCTGGCGTCGCCGTTCTTCGCCGCCTACGACCTACCGGCCCGCGGTGTGCAGTTGTCGGTCCCGGAGATCTCCTACGCCAACCCGTTCACCGATCGGCCGGCGGCGATCGGCTACCGCGATATCGAGCGCACCGCCGCCGAGTTGTCCGACGGAGACTCGTGGCGGCGACTGCTCGGCCCGCTCGCCGCCGAATGCGACGGCGTGGTCGGGTTGCTGCTCGGCGACAAACGGTCGCTGCCGCCGTCGATCCCGGCCGCACTGAAGGTGGCACCCCGGCTGCTCGCCCAGGGCAGCCCACTGTGGGGCGCGCTGAAGGGCGAGGATGCCCGGGCGCTGTTCACCGGTGTTGCCGCGCATACCATTTCGCAGATGCCGTCCCTGGTCGCCTCCGGGGCGGGTCTGATGCTGGCGACCCTCGGGCATGCGGTCGGCTGGCCCATTCCGGTCGGTGGGTCGCAGGCCATTCCGGATGCCCTGATCGCCGACCTGCTGGACCACGGCGGGGAACTCGTTCTCGGCGAGGAAGTCACCGCACCTCCGGGCGGGGTGGTGCTCTATGACACGGCACCGACGGCGTTGCTGTCCATCTACGGCTCGACCCTGCCGCCTCGGTACGCAAAGGCCCTGCAGCGCTACAGCTATGGGCCCGGTGTGGCCAAGGTCGATTTCGTGCTCTCGGGCGAAATCCCCTGGTCTGATCCGCGTCTGGCGCAGGCACCGACCCTGCACCTGGGTGGGAGCCGGTCGCAGATGGCACTGGCCGAGTCCGAGATCGCCGCCGGCCGACACGCCGAGTGGCCGATGGTGCTGGCGGCCCTGCCGCATATCGCCGACCCCACCCGCATCGACAGTCGCGGCAGACGACCCCTGTGGGCGTACGCCCATGTCCCGGCGGGTTCGACGGTGGACATGGGCGAGGCCGTCACCGATATCTTCGAGCGGTTCGCGCCCGGATTCCGCGACGTGGTGGTCGCGGTGCGCAGCGTGCCGGCCGCGCGACTTGCCGATCACAACGCCAACCTGGTCGGCGGGGATATCGGCGTCGGCGGCAACAACATGGTGAGCGCGATCGCCGGTCCCACCCCGCGGATCAACCCGTGGTCCACCCCGATTCCGAAGGCCTATCTGTGTTCCTCGGCGGCCCCGCCCGGCGGGGGCGTGCACGGCATGGCCGGCTTCTACGCCGCGCGGACCGTGCTGAAACGTGAGTTCGGCATCCGGGAGCTTCCTACACTGGCGCCATGACCAAACTCGCCGTCATCTACTACTCGGCCACCGGGCACGGCACCTCGATGGCGGCCCGGATTTCCGCTGCCGCCGAGGCTGCCGGCGCCGAGGTCCGCACCCGCCACGTCGCCGAAACCAACGATCCCGAGTCGTTCGCAGGCAATCCCGCATGGACCGCCAACTATCAGGCCACCAAGGACCTGCCGGTCGCGACCGGCGAGGATATCGTGTGGGCCGATGCGGCGATCTTCGGCTCTCCCACCCGTTTCGGGTCTCCCGCGGCGCCGCTGCGGACCTTCCTGGACTCGCTCGGCGGGTTGTGGTCCGAGGGCAAGCTCGCCGACAAGGTGTACGCCGCATTCACCTCCACCCAGACCGCCCACGGCGGCCAGGAGTCCACGCTGCTGAATCTCTATGTCACGCTGATGCACTTCGGCGGAATCATCGTGCCGCCGGGATACACCGACCCGGTCAAATTCGCCGACGGCAATCCCTATGGAGTTGGGCTGATCGCCAACCGGGACAACGTCACCGAGTTCGACGCCGCGACCAACGACGCGCTCGATCATCTGGCGCGCCGCGTCGTCGGCATCGCGGGCCGCCTCCGCTAGACCGAAACTCCGCGTTACGGGAACGGTCGCGCGGGTAACCCCAGCAGATGAGCAAGGAATTGAAACCCAGCGACACGAGCGGCCGCGACGCCGTGCACACACCCGAGGCGCTCACGAAGCGCTCGTCATGACCGCGCTCGACGACGCCCACGCGCGGCCACCGGGCACCTCCGATGAAACCGTGGAAGCCGTCGGCAAGGTGTCCGAGGCGCTGGAGTACGTCGAACGGGCGCGGGGGCACCTGTATTCGTTCCATCAGCTGATGGGGCACGCCGACCTGCTGCTCGGCGAGGCGTCCGACGCTCTGCGCGACGCGGGGCATGCCGAGATCGCCGACCGGCTGACCGAGGACATGGTCGGCCGCAACATTCTCAAGGGGCGCTGGACTTTTCAGGTGGTCGAGGAATTCGACGACGACTACTGGTCACGGCTGCGCGACCACGAGAAGAAGGTCCGCGACGAGCTGATGGACGGCCGGCGGCACGTCTTCGAGGCCGAGATGAAGGAAAGCCGCCGGACCACGGGACGCGACGGCCACGAGGCCACGCCGTAGCTTCGGAGAATGACGAAAAGGCTGCCAGAGGGAGAAGAGGGGGGGGGGGTGGAGAGAAGAAAAGGGAGGGGGGGGGGGAGGGGGAGGGGGGGGGGGGGGAAGAGGGGCGGGGAGGGGGGCGGGGGGGGGGGGGGGAGGGGGAAGGGAGAGGGGGAGGGGGGGCGGGGGAGGGGGGAGGGGGGGGGGGGGGGAGGAGGAGAGGGGAAGGGGGAGGGGGGGGGGGGAGGGGGGGGGGGGGGGGGAAGGAAGGTGTGGGGGGGGGAAAAAAGAACAGGACAGCGAGGAGAAAGGAAGAAGGGGGGGAAGGGGGGGGGGGGAAGGGAAAAAGAAAAAAAGAAAGAAACGGAGGGCGGGGGAGGAGGGGGGGGGCAGAAAAAGAGAAAAAAAGAAAACAAAAGGGAAAGAAGGAAAAAAAGGAAAAAGAGGGAGAGTAAAGAGAATGAAAGAAAAAGAAAGGAGAAAAAAGAACAAAAAAAAAGACCAGAAAGGGGGAAGGGAAAGGTAGAAAAGCGAAGGAAAAAGCGCGCCAAACGGGGAAAAACATAAGAGAAAACGAAAATCGGAACGCGAAAAAAAGAAGAGGCGCAGGAAGAAGACACATCCACGAAAAAACAAAAAGGCAGCCACCCCACGAGAAGCACACCAAAACAGAGAGAAAGGGCGAAGGGAGAGGAGAGAAGACACACGCACAAGAAAATACCGCCCGAACAGGGGGAGAAAGGGAAAAAGCCGAAAGAAGGCCGCCAAAACACACCACAACACCGCCCCAACCGCCCAACGACAAAGCAACGCCCACCAACAAAAACACACCGACCCCGCCCAGCACCAAAACGCCGCCACGCAGAACACGCCCCCGACACAAGACGCGCCCACAACTAGCCGGCCACCAAACGAGGACCCAAAACAACAAAAACCGCCCACGGCGGTGGCAGCCTTTTCGGGTGGTTCAGCGAGCTACGCGGTCTCGGTGATCGGCCGGTCGACCCAGCTCATCAGGTCGCGCAGCTTCTTGCCGGTGACCTCGATGGGGTGCTCGGCGTTGGCCTTGCGCAGACCCTCGAGCTCGGTGTTGCCGTTCTCGACATTGGCGACCAGACGCTTGACGAAGCTGCCGTCCTGGATGTCGGTGAGGATGGCGCGCATGCGCTCCTTGGTGTCGGCGTCGATGACGCGCGGCCCGGAGATGTAGCCGCCGAACTCCGCGGTGTCGGACACCGAGTAGTTCATCCGGGCGATGCCGCCTTCGTAGATCAGGTCGACGATCAGCTTGAGCTCGTGCAGCACCTCGAAGTAGGCCATCTCGGGGGCGTAACCGGCCTCGACCATGACCTCGAAACCGGTCTTGATGAGCTCTTCGGTGCCACCGCACAGCACGGCCTGCTCACCGAACAGGTCGGTCTCGGTCTCTTCCTTGAAGGTGGTCTTGATGACGCCGGCACGGGCGCCACCGATGGCGGCGGCGTACGACAGCGCCAGCGCCTGGCCCTCACCCTTGGGGTCCTGTGCGACGGCGATCAGGGCGGGCACGCCCTTGCCGTCGACGAACTGCCGGCGCACCAGGTGACCGGGGCCCTTGGGGGCGACCATGCCCACGGTGATGTTCTCGGCCGGCTTGATCAGACCGAAGTGGATGTTCAGGCCGTGCCCGAAGAACAGCGCGTTGCCGTCCTCCAGGTTGGGCTCGATGTCCTTGGTGAAGATCTCGGCCTGCGCGGTGTCGGGTGCGAGCACCATGATCACATCGGCCCACTTGGCGACCTCGGCAGGCGTGCCGACCTCCAGGCCCTGCTCCTCGACCTTGACGCGGGACTTCGAGCCCTCCTTCAGGCCCACCTTGACCTGCACGCCCGAGTCACGCAGCGACAGCGAATGGGCGTGGCCCTGGCTGCCATAGCCGATCACCGCGACCTTGCGGCCCTGGATGATCGACAGATCCGCGTCGTCGTCGTAGAACAGTTCGATTGCCACTGAATATCCTTCTCTTTTGTGTCTTTGATTCGTTGGTGAAGCTATTTTGCGGTGCCGATACCGCGCGGTCCGCGCGACAGCGAGACGATGCCGGACTGCACGATTTCCCGAATACCGTACGGCTCGAGCACCCGCAGGAATGCCTCGAGCTTCTCCGGGGTGCCGGTGGCCTCGATGGTCAGCGACTCGGTGGACACGTCCACCACCTTGGCACGGAACAGGTTGACCGCTTCAATCACCTGGCTGCGGGTGGTCGCATCGGTACGCACCTTGATCAGCGCGAGCTCCCGCGAGACCGACTGATCCTCGTCCTGCTCGACGATCTTGATCACGTTGATCAGCTTGTTGAGCTGCTTGGTGACCTGCTCGAGCGGGAAGTCCTCGACCTCGACGACGATCGTCATCCGGGACAGGTGCTTCTGTTCGGTGGCGCCGACAGCGAGGGACTGGATGTTGAAGCCGCGCCGGGAGAACAGCGCCGCGACGCGGGCCAGTACACCGGGTTTGTCCTCGACGAGCACCGACAGCGTGTGCGTGGAGACCTTGCTCATGACTCGACTCCCAAACGCTGCGGTCCTCGTTCGTTCCTCACTGCGATCCTCACTCGTGCTCGTCTTCGTGCGCCCATCAGGCGTGCCCCTCTTCCGAATCGAACAGCGGACGGATGCCGCGGGCGGCCTGGATCTCGTCATTGCTGGTGCCCGCGGCGACCATCGGCCACACCTGGGCGTCGGCGCCGACGATGAAGTCGATGACCACGGGCCGGTCGTTGATGGCGCGCGCCTGGTTGATGACGTCCTCGACGTCTTCGGCACGCTCACAACGCAATCCGACGCACCCCAGCGCCTCGGCCAGCTTCACGAAATCCGGGATCCGGTGGCTGTGCGTGGACAGGTTGGTCTGGCTGTAGCGCTCTCCGTAGAACAGCGTCTGCCACTGCCGGACCATGCCCAGGTTGCCGTTGTTGATCAGCGCGACCTTGATGGGCGCACCCTCCAGGGCGCAGGTGGCCAGCTCCTGATTGGTCATCTGGAAGCAGCCGTCACCGTCGATCGCCCACACCTCGGCCTCGGGCCGGGCGAACTTGGCGCCCATCGCGGCCGGGATCGCGTAGCCCATGGTGCCCAGACCACCGGAGTTCAGCCAGGTCTTGGGGTTCTCGTACTTCACGAACTGCGCGGCCCACATCTGGTGCTGGCCGACGCCTGCGACGTAGAGCGCCTCCGGGCCGGCGATCTGGCCCAGCTTCTCGATGACGAGCTCCGGGCTCAGGCTGCCGTCGCTCTGCGGGCCGTAGCTCAGCGGGAAGGTGGCCTTGATGCTCGACAGGTACTCCCACCAGTTGTCCAGCGCCAGCGACGCGGCATTGACCGGACCGAATCCCGTGTCGCTGCGCTCCTGCCCGCCGGTGCCGCGGCGCAGGATCTCCAGCAGATCGGTGATGACATTCTTCACATCACCCACGATCGGCACATCGGCGTGCCGGTTCTTGCCGATCTCGGCGGGGTCGATGTCGGCGTGGATCACCTTGGCGTCGGGGGCGAAAGAGTCCAGCTTGCCGGTGACACGATCATCGAAACGGGTGCCCAGCGCGATCAGCAGATCGCTCTTCTGCAGCGCGGCCACCGCCGAGACGGTGCCGTGCATGCCGGGCATACCCATGTGCTGCGGGTGGCTGTCCGGGAACGCGCCGCGGGCCATCAGGGTCGTGACCACCGGGATGCCGGTCAGCTCGGCCAGCTCCATCAGTTCGTCGGTCGCCTCACCGCGGATGACACCGCCGCCGACATAGAGCACCGGCTTGCGCGCCTCGGCGATCAGCTTGGCGGCCTCGCGCACCTGGCGGCTGTGCGGCTTGGTGTTGGGTTTGTAGCCCGGCAGGTCCATCACCGGAGGCCAGGAGAAGGTGCACTCACCCTGCAGGATGTCCTTCGGCACGTCGACGAGCACCGCACCGGGGCGTCCCGAGGCGGCGATGTGGAACGCCTCGGCGATCACCCGCGGGATGTCATCGCCCTCGCGCACCAGGAAGTTGTGCTTGGTCACCGGCATGGTCATCCCGGTGATATCGGCTTCCTGGAAGGCGTCGGTGCCGATCAGGGCGCGCCCGACCTGACCGGTGATCGCCACGACCGGGATGGAATCCATCTGGGCATCGGCCAGCGGGGTCACCAGGTTGGTCGCACCCGGACCCGAGGTGGCCATCATCACGCCGACCTTGCCGGTGGCGTGGGCGTAGCCGCTGGCCGCGTGCCCGGCGCCCTGCTCGTGGCGCACCAGCACATGGCGCAGTTTCTTCGAGTCATAGAGCGGGTCGTAGACGGGCAGCACCGCACCACCGGGGATGCCGAAGATGATCTCTACACCGATCTCCTCGAGCGAGCGCACGACCGACTGCGCGCCAGTCATCTGTTGTGGTGCAACAACATTGGTCTTCGGCTCCGCCTTGGCAGGGGCCTTGACGCCGTTCGCGCGCTGGGTGGACTCCGGCGGCCGCGTGGTGGGTGCGCTCACTTTTTCCTCATTGATCTGGTTCGGTCCGGTTGCTTCTGTGGTGTTGTGACGTTCTGTGACAGCAAAAAACCCCCGTCAGCGGAGGCCGCTGTACGAGGGTTGGCGCGTCGATGCTGTTGGCTAAGCCCGGCAGAGAGCTAGCGCGGCATCAACGCGCCAACCAATTACTACGAGCTTGTCCGGGGTGTACATAGAGCTTGACGGTAGCCGTCGCACTGCGCAAAGGTCAAATTGCCCATCCCGATCGAGGACGCCACCGGCGCCTCGCGCAAAAGCCGGTGCCACCGGCGATGAGAAGATGACGGGGTGAGTGACCCCTCCCCGCTTGTCATCCGCATCTCCCCGATGGCCCACTTCGCGGTGTTCTTTCTGTTCCTCGGGCTGGCGGCGCTGGTGTTCGTGTGGCCGAGCTGGACGCAGATCCTGTTCGTGATCCCGGTGCTGGTGTCGGCGGCCGTCGTGCGCTACCGCACGGTGGCCGACCGCGAAAAGGTGACCTCAAGGACGTTGCTGAGCAGCCGGACCGTGCCGTGGACCGAAATCGACGGCCTGCGCTTCAACCGGTCCTCGTGGGCCAGGGCCCGGCTCACCGATGGCAGCGAATTGACGCTGCCCGCAGTGACGTTCGCGACCCTTCCGCTGCTGACAGCGGTCAGCGGCGGACGGGTTCCGAACCCGTACGAGTGAGCGGCGCTACCCGAGCGGGTTGGCGCCGTTGAGCAGCACCCACATACCGATGCCGACACCGATGCCGAGCAGCAGCGCCAGGAACGATCCGACGAACGGGCGACGGGACCACCCGCGGCCGGCGTCCAGGCCGTAGCGCCCGGGACCGGTCAGGGTGAGTGCGGCGGCGACCAGCACCAGGGTCGCCTGGTGCTCGTGCCCGGTCGGGATGACGAAATCGACGAAGCCGACGCCGGGTTCGGCGGCGATCGAAGCCAGCAGCGCATTGACCGAGTAGGCCAGCGCGGCGGCCGCAGCCAGCGGGGTGAACAGGCCGAGCACCAGCAGCAGCCCGGCAGCGACCTGCGCTCCGGCGCCGACATAGGTCAGCAGGCCGGCGTGCTGGTAGCCGAGGTCGGCCAGCGAACCCTCGAAACCGCTCAGGCCAGCACCGCCCCACCAGCCGAAGATCTTCTGCAGGCCGTGCACGATCAGCAGTGCGCCCAGCCCGACCCGCAGCAGCATCAAGCCCAGGTCGGTGGTGCCACGACGGCCGGCATGGCGAATCTGCTGCTCGGCGTCGTAGGGGCCGATCTCGGTCGGGGCGGCCGGTGCCGCGGCGTACGGGTTGGGCTGCGCCGGAGAGACATAGGGCAGCGGTTCGGGGTCGTTGAGCAGCCCGAAGGGTGACTGTTCGGGCTTGGATGCGCCATCGACGTCATAGCGCGGGATGGCAGTGGTTTCGAAGTCTCCCCCGTAGGTCGACGAGGGGAGGTCTTCTTCGGGGTCGACCAACTGCGCCGACGCCGGCCGTTGCCAGTCGGTCAGGTTCTTTGGTTCAGCGGTCACGAAGGCCAGCGTAAGTGCAAGTCACCGCAGAACAAGGGATTGGCGCGGCGCATGGCGCAGCGTATCCGCACCGTTGCCGAGTTGTGACACACCGGCGCATTCCACCCGGGGCGAGCGCAGCGACGGGGAGGAACTAGAGGCCTTCGTGGCGCGCACCGCCCAGCGATCCGTAATCTGGCCAGCATGAGACTGGGCGGACCGACGCGGAGCATGCCGGTGCGACTGGCCGTGGTGCTGTGCGCGGCATTGCTGGTCGGTTCGGGATGTGCGCGGTTCGACGACGCCCAGTCCCAGCCGTTCACCACCCAACCCGCGATGACGCCTCCGCCGCCGACCAAACCCGAGCCCCCACCACCGCTGCCGGCGACGCCATTCCCGAAGGAGTGCAAGGCCACCGGGGTCATGCAGGGCTGCCTGGCGAGCACCAGTGGACTGATCATGGGCGGCGACAGCCAGTCGGCGCTGGTCGCCGAGCGCGCCACCGGGGTGGTCAAAGAGGTGTCGACGAAGGCCGAGCCCGTCGTCAAGCTCGTCATCCCGGTCGATCCGGCCGGTGACGGCGGCCTGCTCGACATCATCAAGTCACCGACCTATGCCCAGGACCGGCTGATGTACGCCTACATCAGCACGCCCACCGACAACCGTGTCGTGCGCATCGCCGACGGTGATCCCCCCAAGCCGATCCTCACCGGGATCCCGAAGGGCCCGACCGGCAACGCCGGGGCGCTGGTCTTCACCAGCCCGACCACCCTGGTGGTGCAGACCGGTGACGCCGGTAGACCCGGCGCTGGCCGCCGACCCTGCCTCGTTGGCGGGCAAGGTGCTGCGCATCGAGCAGCCGACGACCGTCGATCAGGCACCGCAGACCACTGCGCTGTCCGGGATGGGCGCCGGCGGCAGCATGTGCGTCGATCCGGCCGACGGTGCGCTCTACATCACCGACCGCACCCCCACAGCGGACCGGGTGCAGCGCATCACCAAGGATTCCAGCGTCTCGACGGTGTGGACATGGCCGGACCGCCCCGGGGTGGCCGGCTGCGCCGCGCTCGACGGCACCGTGCTGGTGAACCTGGTGAACACCAAGCAGACGGTGGCGCTACGGTTGGCGCCCGATACCGGCGCGGTCACCGGTGAGCCCGAGGTGGTCCGCCAGGACCAGCACGGTCACGCGTGGGCACTCGCGGTCTCTCCGGACGGCAACATCTGGGGCGCCACGGTGAACAAGACCGCCGGCGATGCCGGGAGCTTCGACGATGTGGTCTTCCCGCTGTTCCCGTCCGGTGGCGGGTTCCCCCGCAGCAACGCCGACAAGACGTAGCGATTTCGGCGTGATCCGACGCGCTGAGCGTGTCGGATCACGCCGAAATCACGTCAACTGCAGGCGGCGAGCACCAGCTCACGCACCCGCGCGGCGTCGGCCTGGCCCTTGGTCGCCTTCATCACCGCGCCGACGATCGCGCCGGCGGCAGCCACCTTGCCGCCGCGGATCTTCTCGGCGATATCGGGATTGGCCTCGAGAGCTTCATTGACGGCGGCCTGGATCAGTGAATCATCGCGCACCACGACCAGACCGCGGTCGTTCATCACCTGCTCGGGCTCACCCTCCCCGGCCAGCACGCCCTCGATGACCTGGCGGGCCAGCTTGTTCGACAGCTTGCCGTCGTCGACGAGCTTCACCACCGCGGCCACCTGGGTGGGCGTGATCGCCAAGTCGGACACTTGTACTCCAGCTTCATTGGCCTTCTGCACCAGGAAGTTTCCCCACCAGGCGCGGGCGGCTTCGCTGGACGCACCCTGGGCCACGGTCGCGGCCACCAGGTCGATCGCGCCGTTGTTGACCAGGTCGCGCATCACCTCATCGGAGATGCCCCACTCCTGCTGAACGCGGTTGCGCACCAGCCACGGAAGCTCCGGGATGGTGGCGCGCAACCGCTCCACCAGCTCGGCCGGGGGTGCCACCGGTTCCAGGTCGGGCTCCGGGAAGTACCGGTAGTCCTGCGCGGTCTCCTTGCTGCGCCCGGCGTTGGTGTGACCGTCCTCGTGGAAGTGCCGGGTCTCCTGGGTGACGGTGCCACCGGAGCGCAGCACCGCCGCCTGCCGGCGCATCTCGTAGCGGACGGCGACCTCGACGCTCTTGAGGGAGTTGACGTTCTTGGTCTCGGTACGGGTACCGAATTCCTTGGCGCCCTTGGGTTTCAGCGACAGGTTGGCATCACAGCGCATCGATCCCTGGTCCATCCGCACATCGGAGACATCCAGTCCGCGCAGCAGATCGCGCAGCGCGGTCACGTACGCCCGCGCGATCTCCGGGGCCCGTGCGCCGGTGCCCTCGATGGGGCGGGTGACGATCTCGATGAGCGGCACACCGGCTCGGTTGAAGTCGGCGAGCGATGTGGTCGCACCGGAGATCCGGCCGGTGTCACTGCCCAGGTGGGTGAGCTTGCCGGTGTCCTCCTCCATGTGCGCGCGTTCGATCTCGATCCGCCAGGTGGTGCCGTCATCGAGCGGCACGTCCAGGTAGCCGTCGATCGCGATCGGCTCGTCGTACTGGCTGATCTGGTAGTTCTTCGGCTGATCCGGATAGAAGTAGTTCTTCCTGGCGAACCGCCCCCACGGCGCGATATCGCAGTTGAGCGCCAACCCGATCCGGATTGCCGATTCCACCGCGGCCTGGTTGAGCACCGGCAGCGAGCCGGGCAGACCCAGGCACACCGGGCACACCTGGGTGTTGGGCTCGGCGCCGAACTTGTTGGCGCACCCACAGAACATCTTGGTGGCGGTGGACAGCTCGACGTGCACTTCCATGCCCATCACGGGGTCGAACTCGGCGATGACGTCGTCGTAGTCAAGAAGTTCGGCGGTATCGACAGACATGCACCGATCCTAATGGGGGCCTCGGCGGCCGAAGAACGCCCCTGTCAGCCGAAGAACTCCGCGGCATCGTCGTAGCGGCTTTGCGGGACCAGCTTGAGCTGGCGCACCGCGTCGGCCAGCGGGACCCGGCCGATCTCCTGCCCGCGCAGCGACACCATCATCCCGTACTCACCCGCATGCGCGGCGTCTGCGGCGTTGACGCCGAATCTGGTGGCCAGCACGCGGTCATAGGGCGTCGGGGTGCCGCCACGCTGCACATGGCCGAGCACCGTCACCCGCACTTCCTTGTTGATCCGCTTCTCGATCTCGACGCCGAGTTGGTGCGCCACACCGGTGAACTTCTCGTGCCCGAATTCGTCGGTGCCACCCTGCTTCAGCTGCATCGAACCCTCGGCCGGCTTGGCGCCCTCGGCCACCACGCAGATGAAATGCGAATCACCGCGCACGAAGCGCTGTTTGACCAGCCGGCACACTTCCTCGACATCGAAAGGCTGCTCGGGGATCAGCGTCATGTGCGCGCCCGAGGCCAGGCCGGCGTTGAGCGCGATCCAACCGGCGTGGCGGCCCATCACCTCGACCAGCATCACGCGCTGATGCGATTCGGCGGTGCTGTGCAGCCGGTCGATGGCATCGGTCGCGACATGCAATGCGGTGTCGTGCCCGAAAGTGACGTCGGTGCAATCGATATCGTTGTCGATGGTCTTGGGTACACCGACCACCGGCACGTTCTCCTCGGACAGCCAGTGCGCCGCGGTCAGCGTGCCCTCGCCGCCGATCGGGATCAGGACGTCGATGCCGTTGTCTTCGAGGGTCCGCTTGATCTGGTCCAGACCGGCACGCAGCTTATCCGGATTGACGCGCGCGGTGCCCAGCATGGTGCCGCCCTTGGCGAGCAGCCGGTCATTGCGGTCGTCGTTCGACAGCTGGATGCGGCGGTCCTCCAACAAACCGCGCCAGCCGTCCTGGAAACCGACGACCGACGAGCCGTACCGCACCGCACTGGTGCGCACCACCGCGCGGATCACCGCATTCAGGCCAGGACAGTCACCACCACCGGTGAGAACACCAATACGCATGGGCTAGATCCTGCCAGCTTCGTCCAGTCCGGGCTCGCCCACAGCCAAAGTGACACTCAGCGTCCTAGGGTTGGGCATGACCACGCTTGCCGATCACGTCGTCTCGACACTGCAGGCCAGTGGCGTGACACGCATGTACGGGCTGCCCGGGGACAGTCTCAACGGGCTGACCGATGCCATCCGGCGCGCCGACGACTTCACCTGGGAACACGTCCGCCACGAGGAGACCGCGGGTTTCGCGGCGGCCGGCGATGCGGCGCTGACCGGGCAGCTCGCGGTCTGTGCCGGCAGTTGCGGGCCGGGCAACCTGCACCTGATCAACGGGTTGTTCGACGCCCAGCGCAGCCGGGTGCCGGTGCTGGCGATCGCCGCGCACATCCCGCAGTCCGAGATCGGCTCGGAGTACTTCCAAGAGACCCGCCCGCAGGAACTGTTCCGCGAGTGCAGCGTGTACTGCGAGCTGGTCACCACCCCGGAGTCCGCGCCGCGGGTGCTGCAGATGGCGATGCGCGCCGCCGTCGAGGAGAACGGGGTCGCCGTCGTCGTCATCCCGGGCGAGATCTTCCTGCACAAGGCCGGGGACCTGAGAGTCAGCCCGGTGCTGCCCACCCACTCGACATGCCGGCCCGCCGACGATGAACTACGCCGCGCCGCAACGATTCTCAACAACTCCGACAAGATCACCATCCTCGCCGGCGCCGGTGCCGAGGGCGCCCACGACGAGTTGGTGACGCTGGCGGCCACCCTGAAGGCGCCGGTGGTGCACGCCCTGCGCGGCAAGGAATTCGTCGAATACGACAATCCGTACGACGTCGGGATGACGGGCCTGCTCGGATTCGCCTCCGGCTACAAGGCCATCAAAGAGGCCGAGGTGCTGCTCATGCTGGGCACCGACTTCCCGTACCGGCAGTTCTATCCCGAGCAGGCCACCGTCATCCAGGTGGACATCCGCGGCCGCAACCTGGGCCGGCGCACCCCGATCGACCTCGGGATGGTCGGCTCGGTCGGCGACACCCTGGCCGCACTGCAGCCACTGCTGAGCACCAAGGACGACCGCACGCACCTGGACCGGTCGCGCAAGCACTACCGGAAGACCCGCCGACGGCTCGACGAGCTCGCCGTCAACGATCGCGACAAGACCCCCATCCGGCCGGAATATCTTGCGGCCGAGGCGGATCGGCTGGCCGCGGCGGATGCGGTGTTCACCGTCGACGTCGGGTCGCCGGTGGTGTGGGCGGCGCGCTATCTGAGCATGAACGGTCGCAGGCGCCTGCTGGGTTCGTTCAACCACGGCACCATGGCCTGCGCGCTGCCACTGGCCATCGGCGCCCAGACGGTGGACCGCAACCGGCAGGTGGTGGCCTTCGCCGGCGACGGCGGACTGACCATGCTGTTCGGGGAGCTGATCACCCTGAGCCAGAACCGGCTGCCGGTGAAGGTCATCGTGTTCAACAACTCGTCGCTGAACTTCGTGGAACTCGAGATGAAGGCGGCCGGCATCGTGACCTTCGGCACCGATCTGCAGAATCCCGACTTCGCGGCCGTGGCACGATCCCTGGGGCTCTTCGGCCGGCGAGTGGAACAGCCCGGCGACCTGGAGTCAGCGCTCACCGCGGCGTTCGCCCATGACGGCCCGGCGCTGATCGACGTGGTGACCGCGCGCCAGGAACTGTCCATCCCGCCGGCCATCACCGTCGAACAGGCCAAGGGTTTTTCGCTGTACGCGATCCGCACCATCCTGGCCGGACGGTCCGACGAGTTGCTGGATCTCGTCAGCACCAACGTGGCGCGCCGCATCCTGGACTGACGGCTACAGCGCGGTGGGCAGCACTCCCCGCGCGACCTCGTAGGCCGCACCGACCCGGTAGAGCCGGTCATCGGCCAGCGCCGGCGCCATGATCTGCAGCCCGACGGGCAGATTGTCCTCGGCCGCCAGTCCCGACGGCACCGACATCCCGCAGTGCCCGGCCAGGTTCAGCGGCAACGTGCACAGGTCGAACAGGTACATGGCCAACGGATCGTCGACCTTCTCCCCCAGCCGGAAGGCGGTGGTCGGCGTCGCCGGCGAGACCAGCACGTCCACCTGCTGGTAGGCCTCGTCGAGATCGCGAGCGATCAGGGTGCGGACCTTCTGCGCCTGGTTGTAGTAGGCGTCGTAGTAGCCGGCCGACAGCGCGTAGGCACCGATCATGATGCGGCGCTTGACTTCCGGGCCGAACCCGGCCGCCCGGGTCAACGCCATCACCTCTTCGGCGCTGTGCGTGCCGTCATCGCCGACGCGTAACCCGAACCGCATGGCGTCGAAGCGCGCGAGGTTGGAGGACACCTCCGAGGGCAGGATCAGGTAATAGGCCGCCATCGCGTGATCGAAATGGGGGCAGTCCACCTCGGTGACCTCGGCCCCGAGTGCGGTGAGCTGTTCCACAGCGGTGTTGAACGAGGCCAGCACGCCGGGCTGATACCCCTCGCCGCGCAACTGTTTGACCACGCCGATGCGCACACCCTTGAGGTCACCGGTCGCGCCGGCGCGGGCCGCGCCGACGACATCGGGCACCGGGGCGTCCACCGAGGTGGAGTCCCGCACGTCATGGCCGGCGATGACCTGATGCAGCAGCGCGGTGTCCAGCACGGTGCGCGCGCAGGGCCCGCCCTGGTCCAGCGACGACGCGCAGGCGACCAGGCCGTAGCGGCTGACGGTGCCATAGGTGGGCTTCACCCCGACGGTCGCGGTGAGGGCGGCGGGCTGGCGGATCGAGCCGCCGGTGTCGGTGCCGATGGCCAGCGGCGCCTGGAACGCGGCGAGCGCGGCGGCGCTGCCACCGCCGGAACCGCCGGGCACCCGGTCGGTGTCCCAGGGGTTGCGGGTCGGACCGAACGCGGAGTTCTCCGTCGAACTGCCCATGGCGAACTCGTCCATGTTGGTCTTGCCGAGAATCGGGATACCGGCCGCGCGCAGCCGCGCGGTGACCGTCGCGTCATACGGCGGGTTCCAGCCCTCCAGGATCTTCGACCCGCAGGTGGTCGGCATGTCCGTCGTGGTGAACACGTCCTTGAGCGCCAGCGGCACACCGGCCAGCGGGGACGGCAGCCGCTCACCGGCGGCCACCATGGCGTCGATCTCGGCGGCCGCGGCCAACGCCCTGTCCCCCGCGACGTGCAGGAAGGCGTGGTAGCGCTCGTCGGTGGCGGCGATCTGGTCCAGATGGGCCTGGGTGACCTCGGTCGAGGACACCTCCTTGGCGGCGATGCGGGCGCCCAGGGTCGCGGCGTCCGCACGGATCAACTCGGTCACTCTTCTTCCCCCAGGATCCTGGGCACGGCGAACCGGCCGTCCTCGGCACGCGGCGCCGCAGCCAGCGCCTCGTCCTGCGCCAGGCCGGGCACCACGGTGTCCGGCCGGGTCACGTTCACGCTCTTGAGCGGATTGTCCGTGGCCTCGACGCCGGTGACGTCGACGGATTGGATCTGGCCCACATGGGCCAGGATGGCGTCGAGTTGGCCTGCGAAACTGTCCAGCTCACCGTCGGTCAGGGCGAGCCGGGCCAGTCGCGCCAGGTGCGCTACCTCGTCCCGGGAAATCTGTGACACGACTGCCAAGCCTAGTCACCCTGCAATCCTCGGGTCGCTGCGCCCCGACCCCTGTGACATCGTGTTGGCCGTGCCGTCATATCTGCTGCGGGTCCAGCTGGAGGACCGACCGGGCAGCCTCGGCTCACTGGCCGTCGCACTCGGTTCGGTGGGTGCCGACATCCTGTCCCTCGACGTCGTCGAGCGCGGCGCCGGCTACGCCATCGACGATCTGGTGGTCGAACTGCCGCCCGGCGCGATGCCCGACTCGCTGATCACCGCCGCCGAGCACATCAAGGGCGTCTACGTCGACAGCGTGCGCCCGCACACCGGACTGCTGGAAGCCCACCGCGAACTCGAGCTCATCGACCACATCGCCGCGGCGCGGGGCCGGTCCGACAAACTGCACGTGCTCGCCCAGGACGCCCCGCGGGTGCTGCGGGTGAGCTGGTGCACCGTGGTCCGGTCCACCGGCGAGGGCGTCGAGCGCGTCGCCGGCAGCCCGGGTGCACCGGAGACCCAGGCCACCACCGCCCCCTGGCTCCCGCTGGAACACGCCGAGGCGCTGGACGCCACCGCGGACTGGGTGCCGCAGGTGTGGCGCGATATCGACACCGCGCTGGCCGCAGCCCCGCTGGGCGACCCGTCGATCGCCGTCGTGCTCGGCCGCGCGGGTGGCCCGGCGTTCCGGCCGTCGGAGGTGGCCCGGTTGGGCTACCTGGCCGGCATCGTGGCCACCATCCTTCGCTGATAATGCTGAGAACCCGCTGTGAGCGAGGCTGTACGGTGGAATTCCGGCTGTCGAACACGATGAAAGGTGTTGCGTGGGGGAACTACTGATCGTCCTCGCCATCGTTGCGCTCGCGGCGGGCGTCATCGTCTTCCTCGTCGCCCGCAATCGCCCCAAGCAGCCCCAGCAGCCCTCGGCCCGCCAGGATCCGCTGCGATTCGCGTCCCAAACAGCGACTTTCGGCCCGCGCCAACTGGGCCCGGGTGCCATCGTCAGCTACGGCGGCACCGACTACGTGGTGCGCGGTTCGGTCACCCTGCGGGAGGGTCCGTTCGTCTGGTGGGAGCACCTGCTCGAGGGCAAGGCCGACGAGCCACCGGTCTGGTTCAGCGTCGAGGAGGACGAGGGCCGCCTGGAGCTGGTGTGGTGGCACAAGCGCACGGGATTACCGGCCGAGCCGGGCAGCAGCATCGACGTCGACGGAGTGTCCTTCACCGTCGACGAGAACGGCCGCGCCTCCTACACCACCGAGGGCACCACGGGACTGCCCGCGGGCGGCGACATGGATTACGTGGACTACAGCGCCAACGGCGGTACCGCCCTGCTCGGCTACGAGCGCTGGGCACCGACGATGGCGTGGGAGGTCTCCTACGGCACCCCGGTGCGCGCCGGAGAGCTGACCGTGTACCCGGCGCCGCCGGCCGGATCCTAGGCATCGCGTTGCCGTTGCATCGCCTGCGCGTGGTTCCCGCCGATGTCAGTGGCGCGAACCTGCGGTTGACGCTGAACGCGCCGGCCCCGCCGACGTTGGCGTCCTGCACGCTGCGCCATCCCGGCGGCGCGGATCTGACCCTCGGCGTGCTCGGCGCGTCTCATGTCATCAGCGTGGCTGAGTTCTCCGAGCAGGTGTCCTGCACCGAGCATGCTGCCGGTTCGGCACTGCCGGACTCGGCGAAGGCACCCGGCTACCGGTTGCAGTCCGAGACCACCAGCCAGGACGAGTCCGCCTTCCGCCGGATCGCGGCCGGCCTGCGGCACCGCTGCGAACACGAGAGCGGTTGGCTGGGTGGCAGTTTCCCCGGCGACGAGGCCGCGCTCACGGCGCTGTGCGCCACCCCCGAGGGCGCCGGCTGGCACTGGCAGACCTGGCATCTGTACCCCGCGGCCCGGGGTGGCGTCGTCGTGCACACCGAGAGCCGGTGGCAGCCGTGAGCCGCAACGCCCTGTTCGCGCTGGCCGGAGTGCTGGGCGCGCTCGGCGCCGTCCTGCTGATTTCGGGAATGGTGTTGCTGAACAAGGATGTTCGCAACCACGTCAGCGAGAACTATCGGCAGTACTCGGCGGACGGCGGTGACGGCCGCTACGAATGCAGCGGGTCCCCGAAGTCGGTGGCCGACGACATCGCGTCCTACGACGCCCCGGAATCGCGTGCCTCCGACCGCGGCAGTGAGTATCTGCGTTACCCCGATGACATCGTGATCGTCGGTCCGGACGGCCAGTATCCGTGCAGTGTCCGGGTCGAGGACGTCAATTCCCGCTACAGCGGCGGCGGGTTCATTTTTCTGGGTCCGGGGTTCACCCCGGGCTCACCAGCGGGCGGCTCGGGCGGTAGCTCCGGCGGACCCGGCGGAACGAAGTAGGAGCAGGAGACACCGATGGACACGTCATACCTTGCACTGGAGTTCGGCACGGTCGACGGCGGCGCACTGACCCAGAACGTGGTCGCGGCGGTGCTGTACTTCGTCGTCGGGATCGTGGTTTTCGGCGCCGGGTTCGTGATGACCGACCTGTTGACGCCGGGCAGCCTGCGCGAGTTGGTGTTCGTCGCGCACCGCCCGAATGCGGTCGCGGTGGCCTGCGGCATGTACGGGGCGCTGTCGTTGGTGACGGCCGTCGCGATCATCGCGAGTTCCGCCGAACTGGGCCAGGGACTGGTCGATGCGCTGGTGTACGGGCTGGTCGGGGTGATATTGCAGGGCTTCACGCTGCTGGTGCTGGAAGCGCTGGTGCCGGGCCGTTTTCGCGACCTGATCGGCGATGAGAAACTGCACCCGGGTGCCGTGGCGACCGCGGTGATCCTGCTGGCCGTCGGAGGGGTGAACGCAGCCGCGCTGTCATGACCGGCACGACGCGCTGGCGGGCACTGCTGCTGGCCGCCGTCGCGGCCTGCGCGGCGTGCGGGCTCATCTACGAGCTCGCCCTGCTGACGCTGTCGACCAGTCTGCACGGCGGCGGTATCGTCGCCACCTCACTGATCGTCGCGGGCTACGTCGCCGCGCTCGGCGCCGGCGCACTGCTGGTCAAACCGTTGCTCGGCCACGCCGCCATCACCTTCATCGCCGTCGAGACACTGCTCGGTGTGATCGGCGGATTGTCGGCTGCGGCAATGTATGTGGCGTTCTCCTTCATCGGCGGTTCATTGTGGGTGCTGGTGGCGGGCACCGCGGTGATCGGCGCGCTGGTGGGCGCCGAGGTCCCGCTCCTGATGACACTGTTGCAGCGGGGCCGCACCGCCGGAGCCGCCGATGCCGGCCGGGTGCTGGCCAACCTGAACGCCGCGGACTATCTGGGTGCCCTGATCGGCGGTCTGGCATGGCCGTTCCTGGTGCTGCCGCAGCTCGGCATGATGCGCGGCGCCGCGGTCACCGGGATGATCAACCTGGCCGCGGCGGCCGTCGTGGCGGTCTTCCTGCTGCGCAGCATCATCAGCCGCCGCCAGCTCGCTTCGGCGCTGGCCGTGCTCACCGCCGCCGCGGTGGGACTGACCGCGCTGATCGTGGCCTCCGACGGTATCCAGAGCACCACCCGTCAACGCCTGTACGCCGATCCGATCATCGCCTACCAGCAGTCCGCCTATCAGGAGATCGTGGTGACCCGCCGCGGCCCCGACACCCGGTTGTATCTCGATGGCGGACTGCAGTTCTCGACGCGCGACGAGTATCGCTACACCGAGAGCCTGGTGTATCCGGCGCTCGGCGACGAGGCCCGCACGGTGCTCATCCTCGGCGGTGGCGATGGCCTGGCCGCCCGTGAGGTGCTGCGGATGCCGCGGGTGCGCCAGATCGTCCAGGTGGAACTCGATCCGGCCGTGATCGCGCTGGCGCGCGGACCGCTGCGCGAGACCAATGCCGGCGCGTTGGAGGACCCCCGGGTGCAGGTGGTCGTCGATGACGCGATGACCTGGCTACGTGAGCCCGGCGTGCTGCCCGACGGCGGGTTCGACGCGGTCATCATCGACCTGCCCGACCCGGACAATCCGGTGCTGGGCCGGTTGTACTCACTCGAGTTCTACGCGCTGGTGACCCGCGTGCTGGCCGTCGACGGACTGGTGGTGGTGCAGTCGGGCAGCCCGTTCTCGACGCCGAATGCGTTCTGGCGCACGGTGTCCACCCTCGGGTCGGCGGGATTCGCGGTGACCCCGTATCACGTCCACGTGCCGACCTTCGGCGACTGGGGTTTTGCGCTGGCCCGCCGCGGGGCCACGCCCCCGACGCCCACGGTCCCCGACGATGCTCCCCCGCTGCGGTTTCTGACCCAGGAGGTGCTCGATGCGGCGACGGTGTTCCCGCTGGACAACGCGCCGCAGGTCCTCGAGCCCTCCACGCTGGACAATCCGCGGATCGTCGAGGACATGCGGGCGGGCTACCGCTGAGTTGCCCGCGATTTGTGGAGTTCTCGTCGGATTGGTTCCGACGAGAACTCCACAAATCGCTAGAGGCTTCGTGGATATCGGCGATGCGCGGAGTGTTGTCCGAATGAATGATTCTTGGTGTTCCGCATGAGTCCCGTCACAGTGATTTTCCGGGCCCATAGGTTTGGGGGACCGGAAAGATACACACCACGGAAGGCGGATTCTCCCCTGAAACCCACTGAAAGACAATGAAATTGCGCGTGTATCCACCAAATTCATTGCCAGAATCATGCTTTGCGGAACAAGAGAATCGCCACCCTGGGACGCCGTAGGCGCAATGCCGGGTGGCTGCCACCACCAGAAAGGCATGGAGAAATGCACAAAACCAGCTTGGTCACAGTCGGTGTCATCGCTGTGACAGCAGCGATTTTCGGGACCGCACCGACCGTGTCCGCGACCCCGTCGGCGCCCGCTTCGGCTGTCAGAACCGTAGCAGAACAACCCAACCCGGACGACAGCGTCCAGGCGCACGAATCGCGCAGCGCGCGCCAGAAATCGGTCGACACCACCGCCGGAAACGTCTTCACTCCCCCGGACCCCCCAGCCCACGGTCGATCCCCTTAGCGACTGAGCGACACTCCCCCGCACAGGGCGGGCGCGCAGCTAGCTCTCGGCTGTCGGCCGGCTCCACCTCGGGTGCGGGCCCGTCGGCCAGCAGCGTGCGGAAACCGTCCTCGTCGAGCACCGGCACGCCGAGTTCGATCGCCTTGTCGTACTTGGATCCCGGTGCGTCACCGGCGACCACGTAGGAGGTCTTCTTGGAGACCGATCCCGCGGCCTTGCCGCCGCGGACGAGGATGGCCTCCTTGGCCTCGTCGCGGGAAAAGCCGGTCAGCGAACCGGTCACCACGATCGACAGCCCCTCCAGGGTGCGGTCGATGCCGGCGTCGCGTTCGTCGGCCATCCGGACACCGGCGGCGCGCCACTTGTCGACGATCGCGCGGTGCCAGTCCACCTCGAACCATTCGATGACCGCCGCGGCGATGGTCGGCCCGACACCTTCCACCGCGGCCAGCTCGGCCTCCGAGGCGGCGATGATCGCGTCGAGGCTGCCGAATTCGCCGGCCAGCGCTCGTGCCGCCGTGGGACCGACGTGCCGGATGGACAGCGCGACCAGCACCCGCCACAGCGGTTGGGATTTCGCCTTGCCCAGGTTGGCGAGCAGCCGCTTGCCGTTGGCCGACAGCTCGCCGGCCTTGGTGGTGAACAGCTCGGTGCGCAGCAGGTCCTCGGCGGTGAGCCCGAACAGGTCACCCTCGTCGGTGATGACACCGGCCTGCAGCAGGGCGGCGCCCGCCTCGTATCCGAGGCCCTCGATGTCGAAGGCGCCGCGGCCGGCGGCGTGGAACACCCGCTCACGCAGCTGCGCCGGGCAGGTGCGGGTGTTGGGGCAACGGATGTCGGCGTCGCCCTCCTTGGCCGGTGCCAGTGTGGTGCCGCATTCGGGACATGTTGTGGGCATGATGAATTCGCGCTCGGTGCCATCGCGAAGATCGACCACGGGGGCCAGCACCTCGGGGATGACGTCACCGGCCTTGCGCAGCACCACGGTGTCACCGATCAGCACACCCTTGCGTTTGACCTCGGACGCGTTGTGCAGGGTGGCCAACCCGACGGTGGACCCGGCCACCTTGACCGGTTCCATATAGGCGAACGGGGTGACCCGTCCGGTGCGCCCGACGTTGACCCGGATGTCGAGGAGTTTCGTGGTGACCTCCTCGGGCGGATACTTGTAGGCGATCGCCCACCGGGGCGCCCGTGACGTCGCGCCGAGACGGCGCTGCAGGTTCACATCGTCGACTTTGACCACCACGCCGTCGATCTCGTGCTCGACGTCGTGGCGATGTTCACCCCAGTAGGCGATGCGGTCGGCCACTGCCTTGATGCCCTGCACCTTGGTGGTGTGGGTGGAGACCGGCAGTCCCCAGGCGCCCAACGCCCGGTACGCATCGTGCAGGGAGGCGGGGGTGAATCCTTCGGCCTTACCGAGTCCATGACAGATCATCCGCAACTTGCGTCGCGCGGTGACGGCGGGGTTCTTCTGCCGCAGCGAGCCCGCCGCGCTGTTGCGCGGGTTGGCGAACGGCGGTTTGCCCTCGGCCACCAGGCCGGCGTTGAGGTCCTCGAAATCGGCCAGCCGGAAGAACACCTCACCGCGCACCTCGAGCACGGCGGGGATCGGGAATTCGTCTGTGCCGGTGAGTCGTTCGGGGATGTCATCGATGGTGCGGGCATTGAGGGTGACATCTTCGCCGCTGCGGCCGTCGCCACGGGTGGCCCCGCGGACCAGGACACCGTCGCGGTAGACCAGCGCCAGTGCGACACCGTCGATCTTCAGTTCGCACAGATAGTCGATATCGGTGCCGATCTCGGCACCGAGGCGCGCGGCCCACGCCGACAGCTCATCGGTGTCGAATGCGTTGTCCAACGACAGCATCCGTTCCAGATGGTCGGCCGCGCCGAAATCGGTGGCGAAACCGGCGCCGCCGACCAGCTGGGTCGGCGAATCCGGCGAGCGCAGTTCCGGATATTGCTCTTCGAGCCCCTCCAGCTCACGCAGCAGGGTGTCGAACTCGGCGTCCGAGACGACCGGTGCGTCCTTGACGTAGTAGCGGAACTGGTGGCCACGCACTTCCTCGGCGAGTTCCTGCCATCGACCACGGGCCTCTGCGTCCGGTGAGCTCACCCTGGTCAGGCTAGTCGAGGCCACCGACAGGCCCGGACACCGATTACAGCGTCGGGATGCGCCGGAACTGCACCACATCACGCCAGGTGGTGCCCTCCCAGCACTGCAGCACGAACCCGCGGGGCTCGACCAGTTCGCGCAGCGCCGCGACGCTCTGTCGATCGGGGTCGGGGAAGGCCTCGACGAATACCAGCAGCGCCCCCGGGTTGAGCACCCGCTCCAGCGCGCGGATGCAGGCGTCCCGGTCGGGTACCTCGCCGAGCACCGCGGCCAGGAAGGCGACGTCGAAGGAGTCGTCCGGGAACGGCAGTCCTTCACTGGCATCTCCGGTATGGAACCCGACAGAGCAGCCGGTGTCGACGCCCGCCAGCCTGGCCCGCGCCTTGTCCAGCATCTGCGGCTGCAGATCGAACAGGTCGAGCCGGCCCAGCGGCAGCCGGCGGGCGAGTTCGGTGCTGAAGTACCCGGGGCCGGGCCCGATCTCCAGGACCCGTTCGTTTCCGGTCAGCCGCAGCGAGTCGACGACACTGCCGGGCCGTCCGATGAGCCTGCGGATCGGGTTGTTCAGGAACGCCGCGGCCCAGTGCGGGTACGGGAAGTTGCCTACCCGCCGGCTTTGCCGGAGCACGGTATCCATCCACGAAGTCGGCATCTGACCCTCCTCACCTGCGAAAGTAAGGGTAGACTAACTGAAAGGTGGGCCCGATAGAGTGCTACCTGTGCCGCACCCGATCATGTTCTCCGACGACGACTTCGGGCTCGCCGAGCTACGCCGACTCGCGCTCGGCCTTCCGGCAGCCTTCGAGAAGGTCTCCTGGGGCCGACCGGTGTTCTGCGCACCGAAGATGTTCGCCATGTACGGCGGCAACATGAAGACGGCCGGGGAGATGGTCGCCTTCCCGCACTCGCTGCTGGTCAAGGTCGACGACTCCGACCGCCGGGCCCTCGAGCAGGACGACCGGTTCTTCTTCCCCGCCTATATGGGCCCGTTCGGCTGGATGGGCCTGGACCTGACCGCGGCAACGGTCGACTGGGACGAGGTCGGCGAACTGCTGGATGCCTCGTTCCGGTTGGTGGCGCCGAAAAAGCTGATCAAGCAGCTCGACGAGCGGTAGGTGGTGAGAACGGCGAGATTCGCGGCGGGCTAGGTGGTCTTCAGGAACGTGCGCAGCCGGTCCAGCACCAGCTCGGGGCGCTGCTCGACGATCCAGTGCCCGACGCCGGGCACGAGTTCGAGCTCGAAATCCGAACAGTGCTCGGGCAGCACCCGCAGCAGTTCCGGGGTGAGCACCGAGTCGTCGGTGCCGTGCAGCCAGCGCACCGGGATCGACACGTGGTGATCGTCGAATTCCCCGCGCATCCAGCGCGCCGCTTCGCGGGTCTGGAAGGTCCGGTACCAGCGTGAGCCCGCTTCGGCGTAGCCCGGGCGGCGCATACAGGCGACGTAGAACGCGATGTCCTCGTCCGGGGTCTGGAAATCGCCGCCCACCCACGAGCCCAGGAACCGGAAGAACCGCGCCTTCGGGTCGGCGATCACCTTCGGGCCGATCACCGGCAGCAGCATCGGGATCTGGTACCACATGCGCCAGATGTTGATCAGCGCCTCACGGTCGTGCTTGAGCCACGGCACCGCGGTGTTCAGTCCCATGAAGGCCGCGACCTTGTCGGGGTGGCGCAGCATGAAGATGGTGGCCACCGGCCCGCCCCAGTCGTGCGCGACGAGCTTGACCGGACCCACGCCGAGCCGTTCACAGACCGCGGCGAGGTCATCGGCCATATCGTTTTTGCGGTAACGGTCCCGGGGCGCCGAGCTCCACCCCGCCCCGCGCAGATCCGGGCACAGCACCCGGTATCCGTCCGCGGCGAGCGGGCCGATGAGCTCGTGCCACTCCCACCAGTTCTGCGGGAATCCGTGCACCAGCATGACCGGCGGGCCGTCCGCCGGACCGGCGTCGGCGACGTGGATGGTCACGCCGCGACCGAGATCGACAAAGCGGTGTTGTACGCCGGGGAGATCGGGCGGGTTGTCCATGGCGACAATCTACGGTATGCGGTACCGCTGGTAACACGTCGGCTTCGAAGGTTGCCCACATTTGCCCCGAAGGCGTGGTTCGATGGGCAGCACCATGAGTATCGAAAGCCCGTTTCCCAAGGTCCAGATTCCCTCATCAAACGTCTACGAGTACCTCTTCGCAGGCATCGATCCCGCAGTGGCAGAACAGGTCGCGCTGTTGGACGCCAAGACCGGCAACACCACCACCTACCGCCAGATGATCGACCGGATCGACGCGTTCGCCGGGGCGCTCGCCGCACGCGGACTCGGCCCCGGTGACGTGGTGGGCCTGCTGGCCCCCAACAGCGCGGCGTTCGCCGTCGCCTTCCACGGCATCCTGCGTGCCGGTGCCACCGCCACCACCATCAATGCCCTGTTCACCGCCAAGGACATCACCAAGCAGCTCACCGACTCCAAGGCCGCGCTGCTGGTGACGGTTTCGGCGCTGAAACCGCAGGCGCTGGAGGGCGCGCTCGCAGCGGGCCTCGACGAATCGTCGGTCATCGTGCTCGACGGCCCGGGCGCCGACGCCGACGGGCACCCCAACGCCGAGGACCTGCTCGGCCCGGCCCACCCGGCACCGCAGGTCAGCTTCGATCCGGCCACCCATCTGGCCGTGCTGCCGTACAGCTCGGGGACCACCGGCAACCCCAAGGGCGTGATGCTGACGCACCGCAATCTGGTGTCCAACGTCGCGCAGATCCGCCCGCTGCAGGGCATGACCTCCGGTGATGTGGTCCTGGCCGTCCTCCCGTTCTTCCACATCTACGGCATGACGGTCCTGCTCAACGCCGCGCTGCACGCCCGCGCTCAGCTGGTCATCATGCCCGCCTTCGACCTGACCGAGTTCCTGGCCAATATCGCCGATCGCAAGTGCACGCACGCCTTCATCGCCCCGCCGGTCGCGGTGGCTCTGGCCAAGCACCCGCTCATCGACGATTACGACCTGTCCTCGCTGCGGGCCATCATGTCCGGCGCCGCGCCGCTGGACGAGGACCTCGGCCGCGCCGTCACCGCGCGCCTGGGCTGTGCGCTGGTGCAGGGCTACGGGATGAGCGAGCTGAGCCCGGTCAGCCACATCACGCCGTTCGACGGCGGCGCCGAACTGGTCGGGGCGGCGGCACCGGTCAGCTCGTGCGGGTGGACGGTGCCCAATGCGGTGTCCAAACTCGTCGACCCCGCGACCGGCGAGGAGATCGGGCTGCCCGAGACCGGGCTGAGCGACACCGGCGAGCTCTGGTTCAAGGGGCCCAATGTGATGGTCGGCTACCTGGGCAACGACACCGCGACCCGCGACACCATCGACGACGACGGTTTCCTACACACCGGCGACCTCGCGCGCGTCGACCCGACCGGCTGCGTCTTCATCGTCGACCGGCTCAAAGAGCTCATCAAGTACAAGGGCTATCAGGTGCCGCCCGCCGAACTGGAGGCCGTGCTGCTGGGTCACCCCTCGATCGCCGACGCCGCCGTCATCGGGGTGATCGAGCAGGAATCCGGTGAAGAGGTGCCCAAGGCGTTCGTGGTGCGCCAGCCCGACACCGAGCTCAGCGAGGCTGCGGTGATGGAGTTCGTCGCCGGCCAGGTGGCGCCGTACAAGAAGGTCCGTCAGGTGGCATTCATCGATGCCATCCCGAAATCGGCGGCCGGCAAGATCCTGCGCAAGGATCTACGCGGGCGGTAGCCCGCTTGTCCGGGCGGGCGGTAGCCCGCTTGTCCCGGCTGGCGGTAGGGCGCGCGCTGCGCGCGCCTGCCGGTAGCCCACCGCAGCGCCAGCCAGCGGGATCAGCAACAGACCGAGGATGCCGAACAGTGAGGTCATCGGCTGGCCGGGGCGCGGGTCAGATCCGATGGGCAACACCGACAGGCTCATATCGGCCACCGGCAGCCCCGCGACCGGTGCCGTGATCGGCGCCGGCACCGGAGCCACCTGCTGCGGTGCGCGCACCTCGACCGGCGAGTTCACCGGCGCCATCCGTGACGGCGACGGCGGCGGCGGTGGCGGTTGGGCTGCGCTGGCGGTGGGCGCGAGCACCGGTGGGTCGACGCGAGTGGGTGCGACGGGTGCCGCCGGACGCAATCCGGAACCACCGGTCTTGACGTCATCGGCGGTTCGCGCGGTTCTGGCGGTGCGCACCGTGCGCGCGCTGTCGGCGGTGGTCACCGACGGCCGGCTCCGCTCGCTCGACGACGCGTCCGCGGTGGCGCCGCTCTGCTGGGTACCGCCTGCACTGTCATCACCCGATCCGCTGCCTGCGACGTCGTTGCTGGGGACACTGCTCCGGGAGCTTTCGCCGCCGCGTATACCGGAGGCGGCACGGCGATCGGAATCGGCGGAGGCCGATCCGCGGTGTCCCGGGTCGGCGGTGGCGATAGCGCCAGGTCCGATGACCAGCGTCAATGCGACCGTTGCACCGGCAACGGCCGTCATCACACGCTTGCACTGACTCACTGGCTCCCCAACCTTTGGCCCTCACCTTACGCCACCGGGAAGTTTGCTTGTCAGATTCCTTCAGGATCGGTTTCGACACCGTCGGCGGCCTTCTGGACCAGGCCGATCGCGATGCGGGCCCATTCCTCGGTGGCACCGGACAGCCCGCAGGCAGGGGTGATACCGATCCGCTCGCGCAGCACCGTGCGGGGGAAGCCCAGCCGGTCGGTGACCTTGGCCGCCGCGGCAGCGACCTGCTGAGGCTTCCACTGCTGTTGCTGCGCGGTGCCGGGCACCACCCCGAGCAGAACGGTCCGCCCGGATTCCACGAACTCGCCCACGCCGTCCAGGTCGGCCGCCTGCAGGGTCGACACATCGACAGCGACGGCCTGTAACTGGCTGCGCTGCAACAGCTTCCACGGCAGGTCAGCGGCACAGCTGTGCAGCGCGACCTCGCCGCCCACCCTGGCGATGCAGTCGTCCAGCAGCACGGCGGCGACCTGCTCTTCGACCGGATTCACCGGGGAGAAGCTGGTCACCCCGGTGAGCCGGCCCAGCATCGCCGCGGGAAGCAGCGGTTCGTCGAGTTGCACCACGACCTCGGTGCCCAACCGGCGCGCCACCTCGGCCCGGTGCAACGACAACCCTTCGGACAGCGACTCGGCCAGATCACGCAGCGCCCCGCTGTCGGTGATGGCCCGGTGCCCGTTCGCCATCTCCATCTGGGCGGCCAGCGTGATCGGCCCGGCGGCCTGGACTTTCACCGTGCGGCCCGAGCCGTGCAGACCGGCCTTCTCCCAGGCCTCCTCCAGCGCGTCGAGATCCTCGTTGAGCATGCTCACCGCGCGGCGCAGCACCGAACTGCGGCCCGGCGCGATCCGGTAGGCCCGGGCCACCGTGTCGAAACCGATGTCCACCAGCAGCGCGCCGGTACGCCCGATCAGGTCGGCGCCGACACCGCGGTTGGGCAACTCGACGAGGTGCGGAAGGGTGTGCAGCTCCCCGATGACGATCTCGGCGGCCTCGCGGGCCGACTCACCCGGCCAGGATCCGATGCCGGTGGCGGCGGCGAAAACACTCATCGGCCAACCGTATTCGATCGCCCGGTCAGCGGGTGACGGTGGCGCTGGCGATGACCTCGTCGCCGGCGGGATCCGGCCGGTACAGCACCATGGTCTGCCCGGGCGCCACGCCCCGGATCGGGGTGCGCAGATCGGCGATCAGCCGCCCGTCGCGCAGCTCGGCGACGGCATCGGCAAAGCCGCCGTGGGCGCGCACCTGGACCACGCCCTCGACGGGCCCGTGCGGTGCGGTCCCCGCGGTGAAGACGGGCTTCTCCCCCGTCAGCGTCGACACGTCCAGGTCATCGGCGGCACCGACGCGCACCGTCCCGGTGGTGGCGTCGATACCGGTGACGTAGCGGGGCTGCCCGTCGGGGCCGGGTCCGGCGATACCCAGACCCTTGCGCTGTCCGATGGTGAAACCGTGCACACCGTCATGCTCGGCGAGCACGGCGCCACCGGAGTCGACGACGGCGCCCGGACGCACCCCGATGCGGGCGCCCAGGAAGGCGCGGGTGTCGCCGGACGGGATGAAGCAGATGTCATGGCTGTCCGGCTTGTCGGCGACGGCCAGGCCGCGGCGTGCCGCCTCGGCGCGGATCTCCGACTTGGGCGTGTCACCGATCGGGAACAGCGCGTGCCGCAGCTGCTCGGCGGTCAGCACCGCGAGCACGTAGGACTGGTCCTTGTCGATATCGACCGCGCGGCGCAGCCGCCCATCGGCCAGCCGCGCGTAGTGGCCGGTGGCCACGGCGTCGAATCCCAGGGCCAACGCGCGAGCCGACAGCGCGGAGAATTTGATGGTCTCATTGCACTTGACGCACGGATTGGGCGTCTCGCCGCGGGCGTAGGAGTCGACGAAGTCGTCGATCACCTCTTCCTTGAAGCGATCCGCGAAATCCCATACGTAGAACGGGATGTCGAGAATGTCGGCGACGCGGCGGGCATCGCCGGCGTCCTCCTTGGAGCAGCAGCCCCGCGATCCGGTGCGCAGCGTGCCCGGAGTCGCCGACAACGCCAGGTGCACACCGACGACGTCGTGGCCGGCGTCCACCATCCGCGCCGCGGCCACCGACGAGTCGACCCCGCCGCTCATGGCGACCAGAACCTTCATCGTCGCGTCCCCGCACTGGCCAGCGCGGCCTGCCGGGCGCGCTCCACCGCGGCAGGCAACACCTCGAGGGCGGCATCGACATCGGCGTCGGTACTGGTGTGCCCCAACGACAGTCGCAGCGAACCGCGTGCAGCGGCCGGGTCGGCGCCCATCGCGACGAGCACGTGCGAGGGCTGCGCCACTCCGGCCGTGCAGGCCGAGCCGGTCGAACATTCGACACCCTTGGCATCGAGCAGCATCAGCAGGGCGTCGCCCTCGCAGCCGCGGAAAGTGAAGTGGGCGTTGCCGGGCAACCGGTGATCACCGCTCGCGCCGTTGACGTCGACGTCCTCGATCTGTGCCTGCACCCCGGCGATCAACCTGTCGCGCAGGGCGCGCACCCGCGCGCTGGACTCGGCGAGCCCCTCCACGGCCACCCGGGCGGCCGCGGCCATCGCCACCGCGGCGGCGACATCCGGCGTGCCCGAACGGACGTCACGCTCCTGGCCCCCGCCGTGCAGGATCGGCACGCAGGCGGTGTCACGTCGCAGTACCAACGCCCCGATACCGGTCGGGCCGCCGAACTTGTGCGCGGCCACGCTCATCGCCGACAAGCCGCTCTCGGTGAACGCCACCGGGATGTGCCCGACGGCCTGGATCGCATCGCTGTGCATCGGAATCTCGAATTCGGCCGCCACTGAGGCCAATTCGGCGATCGGCATGATCGTGCCGACCTCGTTGTTGGCCCACATGATCGAGATCAGGGCAACATCGTCGTGGGCGCTCAGCGCCGCGCGCAGTGACTCGGGTGCCACCGAACCGGCGGCGTCGACGGGCAGCCAGGTGACCTCGGCGCCCTCGTGCTCGACAAGCCACTCGACGGCGTCGAGCACGGCGTGATGCTCGACGGGGGTGGTCACGATGCGCCGACGGCGGGGATCAGCGTCCCGACGTGCCCAGAAGATGCCCTTGACCGCCAGGTTGTCGGATTCGGTGCCGCCGGCGGTGAAGATCACCTCGGACGGGCGGGCGCCCAGCAGACCCGCCAACGTCTCGCGGGCTTCCTCCATCCGCCGGCGCGCCGCGCGCCCGGATGTGTGCAGCGAGGAGGCGTTTCCGACCGTGGCCAGCGCGCCGACCATCGCCTCGATGGCAACGGGGTGCATCGGGGTGGTGGCAGCGTGATCGAGGTATACGGCTGTCATGGCCCATCAAGGATAGCCGCCGGGCCGGGTGCGCCCGTCCGCCGAGGTCAGGCAGCCAGTATGTGGCCGTGTGCCACGTCGCGGCCTGCGGTGCCGCGCACCGCCGCCTCGCACCGGGCCGCCAGGTCGCGCCGGTCCTGCCCCGGCAGTTCCAGCGACTGCACCTGGACGTGCACCACCGTGCGACGTGCCGTGACCAGCCGGCGGATCGAGTCGAGCAGGGTGTCCTCGCCGATGTAGGCGGGCACGGTCGACGGGCTGCCGTCGCGGTGGTGGTAGTTCAGCCGCAGCGGCTGCACCGGGCGGCCCGCGTCCACGGCCGCCTGGAACATCGCCGGACGGAACTGCCCGTATCCCAGCCCGCACCAGGTGGTGCCCTCGGGGAACGCCACGACCGTGTGGCCGTTGCGCAGCCGTGCGGCCACCGCGCTGACCACCGCAGGCAGCCTGCGCAGGTTCTCCCGTTCGATCGGGATGACCTTCATGATGCGGGCGACGACCCCGAGCGCCGGCCAGTCGATCAGGTCGGCGCGGGCGACGAACGAGCCGGGCATCACCGCACCGATGCTGAAGATGTCCAGCCAGGACACGTGCCCGCTGACCACCAGCACGCCGCGCAGGTTGCGGATGGGGCCACCGGAGACGGTGATCCGCACGCCGACACAGCGCAGCATCAGCCGGCAGTAGGCGCGCTGCAGGTGCGAGCGGCCCGGCAGTGGCACCGCGAGCAGCGGTACCGCCAGGAACAACAGCAGGGCACCGCTGACGCGCAGGGTCGTGCGGGTCCAGACCGCGGGACGGGATCCCAGCGGGGCCGCACCGGCGTGCATGCAGCTGGCATCGCAGGAGGCCCGCGGCAGCCAGGAGTGATCCTTGCCGACGGTCATGCTCCGGCCTCACTCTCGGCGGCCTGCGATACCGAGCGCAGCCGCTTCAGGTAGCGGACATCGGCGTGGCGTTTGTCCAGCAGCGCCGGGAAGTCGCCGACCCCGAAATCGGGGTCGTGCGCGGGTTCGCCGCACACCTGGGCGCCCAGGCGCAGGTAGCCGCGCATCAGGGCCGGTACCGCGACCCGGGCCGGCGGGTCGATCTCGTCGAGGCTGCGACCGTCGATGACCACCGGACGGTAGGGCCGCACGGTGAACTCCGGCGGCGCGGAGTGCCGGCGCAGCACGACGTCCCGGACCCCGCGCAGCTGGCTGCCCGGCACTTCTCCGGCCGGATGCGTCGGCACCGACACGCAGCCGGTGACGTAGTCGTAGCCGCAGCGGTCCAGGTAGGCCAGGATGCCCGCCCACATCAGCAGCACCACACCGCCGTTGCGGTGATCGCCGCGCACCACGGCGCGGCCCATCTCCACCAGCGAGGGACGCAGGGCGTCCAGCGCGCGGACATCGAATTCGGTGGCGGTGTAGAGACTTCCGGCGGCGATGGCGCCGGGCGGCGGGAGCATCCGGTAGCAGCCGACGAGTTCGCCGGAGCCGTCCTCGCGCACCAGCAGGTGATCGCAGTACTGGTCGAAGCGGTCGGCGTCCAGGCCGTCACCGGTGGGCGCCATGGCGAAACCGGGCTCAGAGGTGAACACATCGTGGCGCAGGCGCTGGGCCGCCTCGATGTGCGCGGGGTCGGTGGACAGCAGCAGGGTGTAGCGCGGCCCCGGTGTCCCGGACGTCGCGTGGTCGATGTCATCGGCCGGTATGAGGACAGATGCGGTGCTCATGCTCAGCACGGTCGCGCCTGCGGGTCTCCGGGCGGCATCAGGGGCGTGACGTGTCCGTGCACGGTTCGTGAACAGCACACCGCGGCACACGAAAGCGCCCCGGAACATGGGTTCCGGGGCGCCTTTCGAGCGTCAGGGGCGGGATTTAACCCTTACGGGCCTTGACCGCCTCGGTCAGCTGCGGGGTGACCTTGAACAGGTCGCCGACGATGCCGAGATCGGCGATCTCGAAGATCGGCGCCTCTTCGTCCTTGTTGACCGCGATGATGGTCTTGCTGGTCTGCATGCCGGCCCGGTGCTGGATGGCACCGGAGATGCCCAGCGCGATGTACAGCTGCGGGGAGACCGTCTTACCGGTCTGACCGACCTGGAACTGACCGGCGTAGTAGCCGGAGTCGACGGCGGCACGCGAGGCACCGACGGCGGCACCGAGCGAATCGGCGAGCTCCTCGACGACCTTGAAGTTCTCCTCGCTGCCGACACCGCGGCCACCGGCGACCACGACGCTGGCCTCGGTGAGCTCCGGACGGTCACCGGCCACGACGGGCTCGCGGGACGTGATCTTCGTCGCATTCTCGGCCTGGGCCGGGACCTCGACGTTGACGACCTCACCGGCACCGTCGGCCGGGGCGGCCTCGACGGCACCCGGGCGCACGGTGATCACGGGCAGCTCACCGGTGGCCTGGGCGTCGACGGTGAACGCGCCACCGAAGATGCTGTGGACGCCGATGCCGCCCTCTTTGATCTCGACGACGTCGACCAGCAGGCCCGAGCCCAGACGTGCGGCCAGCCGGCCGGCCACCTCTTTGCCCTCGGCGTTGGCGGCGATGACGACGGCGGCGGGCGCGGCCGACTCGGTCAGCGCGGCGAGCACATCGACCTTCGGGGTGACCAGGAAGCCGTCCACGTCGGCCGACTCGGCGACGTAGATCTTGGCCGCGCCGGCGGCCTTGAGGCCATCGGTGAGAGCCGCGGCGGTGCCCTCGGCACCCACCACGACGGCCGACGGCTCGCCCAGCACGCGGGCGGCGGTGATCAGTTCGGTGCTGACCTTCTTCAGTGCACCTTCGGCGTGCTCGACGAGCACAAGTACTTCAGCCATGAATGTGTCCTTATGTGTTGTCAGAGAAGAATGGGATGGGCGACTAGATCAGCTTCTGGGAGACCAGGTACTCGGCGACCTTCTTGCCGCCCTCGCCCTCGTCGGTGACCTTCTCGCCCGCGGTCTTCGGGGGCTTGGGGGTCGACGAGAGCACCTTGGAGCCGGCGTTGGCCACGCCCACCTCGTCGGCCTCCACACCGATCTCGGCCAGCGTCAGGACGGTGACTTCCTTCTTCTTGGCGGCCATGATGCCCTTGAAGGACGGGAAGCGGGGCTCGTTGATCTTCTCGTTGACGCTGACCACGGCGGGCAGCGAGGCCGCCAGGCCGAAGACGCCGTCATCGGTCTCGCGCTCGGCGGTGACCTTGCCGCCCTCGACGTTGAGCTTGCGCACGTGGGTCAGCTGCGGCAGGCCCAGGTATTCGGCGATGACGGCCGGTACTGCGCCGCCGACGCCGTCGGTGGCCTCGTTACCGGCGATGACCAGCTCGGTGCCCTCGATGGTGCCCAGCGCACGGGCCAGGGCCCAGCCCGTCTGGATCACATCGGAGCCGTGCAGGCCGTCGTCCTTGAGGTGCACGGCCTTGTCGGCACCCATGGACAGCGCCTTGCGGATGGCCTCGGTGGCGCGCTCGGGACCTGCGGTCAGCACGGTGACGGTGCTGTCGCCACCCTCACGCTCCTTGATGAGCAGCGCTTCTTCGACGGCACGCTCGTTGATCTCGTCGAGCACGGCGTCGGCGGCTTCCCGGTCCAGGGTCCAATCACCCTCGGACAGCTTGCGCTCGGACCAGGTGTCAGGGACCTGCTTGATCAGGACCACGATGTTTGTCATGACTGTGGTTCGTCCTCCTCGATGAGGCCGGCAGCCGGCCTGGGCATATCACGTTTTGTCCAACGGCCTCCAGGTTACCCGCGAGTAACTTTGACGGCACGCAAGGACACCATAACCGGTCAGTTGGTTCGCTCAGACCCCACGGTCGCCAGGGCATCCGTTCGCGAACCGGCCATTACGGGTTAGCCTGCCTTCCAATGAGCACAATCGGTTCCGTCGACAGCGCTGGCCCGGGCGATCCCCTGCCCCTGACCGGCGAGCGCACCATCCCCGGCCTGGCCGAGGAGAACTACTGGTTCCGCCGCCACGAGGTGGTCTATCAGCGGCTCGCCGACCGGTGCGCCGGCCTCGATGTGCTCGAGGCGGGCCCCGGCGAGGGCTACGGCGCCGACTTGATTGCCGGGATCGCGCGCAGCGTCACCGGGGTGGACTACGACGAGCAGGCCGTTGCCCACATCCGCGCGAAATACCCGCGGGTGCGGATGCACCTGGGAAATCTCGCCGACCTGCCGCTGGCCGATGGCTCCGTCGATGTGGTGGTCAACTTCCAGGTGATCGAGCATCTGTGGGATCAGGGACAGTTCGTCGCCGAATGCGCGCGCGTGCTGCGCCCGGGCGGACTGCTGCTGATGTCCACGCCCAATCGCATCACCTTCTCGCCGGGCCGTGACACCCCGCTCAACCCGTTCCACACCCGCGAACTGAACGCCGGCGAGCTCACCGAACTGCTGGAGCAGGGCGGCTTCCGGGTCGATGCCATGCTCGGGGTGTTCCATGGCGCCGGACTGGCCGCGCTCGACGCCCGCCACGGGGGCTCCATCATCGCGGCCCAAATCGACCGCGCGGTCGCGGATGCGCCGTGGTCGCAGGAGTTGCTCGCCGACGTCGCCGCGGTGCGCGCCGAGGATTTCGATCTGCTCGACGCACAGGAAAGCCGGATCGACGACAGCCTGGATCTGGTGGCCATCGCGGTGCTGCCGTGACCGAATCTCCGCCGGACCCGGCACCCGGCATGTTCACGCTGGTGCTGCACACGCACCTGCCGTGGCTGGCCCATCACGGCCGCTGGCCCGTCGGCGAGGAGTGGCTCTATCAGTCCTGGGCGGCGTCCTATCTGCCGCTCATGCGGGTGCTGCGCACGCTGGCCGCCGAGGACCGCAGCCATCTGGTGAGTCTGGGCATGACCCCGGTCGTCACCGCTCAGCTCGATGACCCGTACTGCCTGACCGGTATGCACCACTGGCTGGCCAACTGGCAGCTGCGCGCCCTGGAGGCGACCACCGTACAGGCCGGCACCGGGGTCGAGGGCACCTTCGGTTCGGCGGAAGCGATGCGCCGGTTCGGTATCAGCGAACATGCCGCCGCCACCGAAGCACTGGAGAGTTTCACCACGCTGTGGCGCCACGGTGGCAGCCCGCTGCTGCGCCAGCTCGTCGACGCCGGCACCATCGAACTGCTCGGCGGTCCGCTCTCACACCCGTTCCAGCCACTGCTCAATCCGCGGCTGCGCGAGTTCGCGCTGCGCGAGGGTCTCGCCGACGCCCGGCAACGCTTCGCGCACACCCCGAAGGGCATCTGGGCGCCCGAGTGCGCCTACGCCCCGGGAATGGAGATCGGTTATGCCGCAGCCGGTGTGGGCCATTTCATGGTCGACGGTCCCTCGCTGCACGGCGATACCGCGCTGGGCCGGCCCGTGGGTGACACCGACGTAGTGGCCTTCGGTCGCGACCTACAGGTCAGCTACCGGGTGTGGTCCCCGAAGTCCGGCTACCCCGGGCACGCCGCCTACCGCGATTTCCACACCCACGACCACCTCACCGGCCTCAAGCCGGCCCGGGTCACGGGCCGCAACGTGCCCTCGGAGGCCAAGGCCCCCTACGAGCCCGAGCGCGCCGACAGGGCGATCGACAAGCATGTCGCCGATTTCGTCGGCGTGGTCCGCCGCCGGCTGCGCGAGGAATCCGAACGCATCGGCAGACCCGCCCATGTCGTCGCCGCCTTCGACACCGAGCTGTTCGGGCACTGGTGGTACGAGGGCCCGACGCTGGCTGGAACGACTGCTGCGCGCACTGCCCGAGGCCGGTGTCCGGGTGGGCACCCTCGCCGATGCCATCGAGGCCGGCTTCGTCGGACCTGCGGTCGAATTGCCGCCCAGCTCTTGGGGTTCGGGCAAGGACTGGCAGGTCTGGAACGGCGAGAAGGTGTCCGATCTGGTGCAGCTCAACGCCGAGGTCGTCGATACGGCGCTGTCGGCGGTGGACAAGGCGCTGGCCCACCGCGGCCCCGGTGCGTCCCGCGATCTGGTGGCCGACCAGATCCTGCGCGAGACACTGCTGACGGTGTCGAGTGACTGGCCGTTCATGGTCAGCAAGGACTCCGCGGCCGAATACGCCCGCTACCGCGCGCATCTGCACGCCCATGCCACCCGGGAGATCTCGGCGGCGCTGGCCTCCGGGCGCCGCGAGCAGGCGCAGCGGCTGGCCGGTGACTGGAACCGCGCCGACGGGCTGTTCGGCGCCCTGGACGCCAGGCGGCTCCCCCGATGACTTTGCTCACCGCGAGCGTGCGTGTCTGTTGCCAGACACGCCGCGAAACCCCCATAGTTTGCGCACGCTCGTGCACCACCGAAGGCGGGCTCACATGAAGATCCTCATGGTGTCGTGGGAGTACCCACCGGTGATCATCGGCGGCCTCGGCCGCCACGTGCACCACCTGGCCACCGAACTCGTGCTGGCCGGCCATGAGGTCGTGGTGCTCTCGCGGCGGCCCACCGGCACCGACCCGAGCACCCATCCGTCGACCGATGAGGTCACCGAGGGCGTGCGCGTCATCGCCGCCGCCCAGGACCCGCACGAGTTCGGCTTCGGCACCGACATGATGGCCTGGACGCTGGCGATGGGCCACGCCATGGTCCGCTCCGGCCTGACCCTGCGCGACTGGCAGCCCGACCTGGTGCACGCGCACGACTGGCTGGTCGCCCATCCCGCCATCGCGCTGGCCGAATTCTTCGATGTGCCACTGGTTTCCACCATCCACGCCACCGAGGCGGGCCGACATTCGGGCTGGGTGTCGGGGCAGGTCAGCCGGCAGGTGCACGCACTGGAATCCTGGCTGGTGCACGAGTCCGACTGGCTGATCACCTGTTCGGCGTCCATGCGCGAGGAGATCGACGCACTGTTCGGCCCGGGACTGTCCGAGACGACCGTCATCCCGAACGGGATCGACACCGACGGTTGGCCGTTCGCGCCGCGCCGCGCCCATGGCGGACCGGCCGCACTGCTCTATTTCGGCCGCCTCGAGTACGAGAAGGGTGTGCACGACGCGATCGCGGCGCTCCCCCGCATCCGCAAGACCCACCCGGGCACCACACTGACCATCGCCGGCGACGGCACCCAGCTGGAGTTCCTCACCGCGCAGGCCCGCAAGCACAAGGTGCTCAAGGCCACCCGGTTCATCGGGCGCGTCGATCACCAGGAACTCGTCACGTTGTTGCACCGGGCCGATGCGGCGGTGCTGCCCTCGCATTACGAACCGTTCGGCATCGTCGCGCTGGAGGCGGCCGCCACCGGCACCCCCTTGGTGACCTCGACCGCCGGCGGGCTCGGCGAGGCCGTCATCGACGGTGTCACCGGGATGTCCTGCCCGCCGCGCAACGTCGCCGCACTCGCCACCGCGGTGCGCGGGGTGCTCGACGACCCGGCCGCCGCACAACGCCGGGCGCTCGCCGCCCGCGACCGGCTCACCTCCGATTTCTCCTGGCCGACGGTCGCCGACCACACCGCGCAGGTGTATCTGGCCGCCAAACGTGCCGAGCGGCAACCACAACCGCGCCGGCTGATCGTGGAACGCCCGCTGCCGGATTACGGCTGACCCACCCGCTCCCCACCCGGCGAAACTCGCGTACCCGGGGTGTGTGCGCCCTTCCCCACCCCGGGTACGCGTGTTTCGGCACCATTGACAATATTTTTTGTCAAGTTCACACTGGGAACATGGTCGAGATCGAGGTGATCACCGACCCGGCGGCCGCAACCAGCGCGCTCGATCCCGTGCGTGCGCGGCTGCTGGCCGAGCTGAGCGAGCCGGCGTCCGCCGCGACGCTGGCCGCTCGGGTCGGCCTGACCCGTCAGAAGGTCAACTACCACCTGCGGGCGCTGGAACGGCACCGGTTGGTGACCGTCGCCGCGGAGCGGCAATGGGGCGGGCTGACCGAACGCCTGCTGGTCGCCAGCGCCGCCTCCTACGTGGTGTCCCCCAGCGCCCTGGGTGAGGTCGGCGCCCGGGTGGACAAGACCAACGACCGGTTCTCCGCCGGGCACCTCATCGCGCTGGCGGCACGCGTGGTCAACGAGGTGGGCGAAATATGGCAGGCGGCACGCAAAGCCGACAAGCGTCCGGCCACCCTGTCCATCGACACCACGATCCGCTTCCGGTCCCCGGCGGATCGCGCCTTCTTCACCAGGGATCTGACCGAGGCGGTCGCAGCACTCGCGGCCCGCTATCACGACGAGACCGCACCGCGCGGACGGCCCCATCGTCTGTTCGTCGCGTCCTATCCCGCGCCGTCGACCGACGAGAATCAGGAGCGCCGAGATGCCCGTTCACCATGACGACGAAAAACGCTGGGTGGAACTGCAACTGGTGGTGCCCGGCACTCCGGAACAGGTGTGGCAGGCCGTCGCCACCGGACCGGGGAACACGGCCTGGCTCACCAGGACCGCCATCGACGAGAAGGTCGGCGGCGCCCTCGAATTCGATTTCGGGCCCAACGGTTCCTCCAGCGGCGAAGTGACGCACTGGGAACCGCCGCACCGGTTCGGCTACGTCGAACGCGACTGGTGTGACGACGCGCCGCCGGTGGCCACCGAGATCACCGTCACCGCGCGCTCCAGGGACCACTGTGTCATCCGGATGGTGCACTCACTGTTCACCGAGAGCGCCGACTGGGATGACCAGATCGAGGGCTTCGAAACGGGCTGGCCCGGGCATTTCGCGGTACTGCACAACTACCTCGCGCACTTCGCCGGTGAACCCGCGGTGACATTTCACCTTGCGGCCACCGGGGACATACCCCAGCCCGAGGCGTGGAAGTTGATGCTGGCCGCGTTCGGGCTCGACGCACGCCGACGTCGGTGACCTGCGCACGCTGCACCCCGCCCAGGACGATTTCGTCGGTCTCGTGGACCGGGTGTATCAGGACGAGAACCAACGCTACCTGGTGGCCCGGTTGGCCGAACCGACCGCGGGCGCGGTGATGTTCGGCATCTGCGCCCCCGGCGGTCAGACCGCCACCGCGGTCAACGCGTTCTTCTACGGCGACGACGCGGCGCGCAATGCCGCGCTCGCGGAGCCCGCGTGGCGCACCCTGCTCCAGGGGGCGCTGCGCTGATCAGCGGGCGGCTTTCTTCCGTTCGATATCGGCCAGGTTCGCGGCCAGTTCGGCGCGCTCGGCGGCCGACGCGTCCCAAGCCACCTTGCGGTTCTTGACCACCTTCGCCGGGGAACCGACCGCGATGGAGAAGTCCGGGATCTCCCCCTTGACCACCGCGTGCGCGCCGAGCACACACCCGCGGCCGACGGAGGTGCCGCGCAGCACGCTCACCTTCGCCGCCACCCAGGTGTCGGGGCCGATCCGCACCGGGCTCTTGACGATGCCCTGGTCCTTGATGGGCAACTCCAGGCTGTCCATCTTGTGGTCGAAATCGCAGACGTAGCACCAGTCGGCCATCAGCACCGAATCGCCGAGTTCGATGTCCAGGTAGGTGTTGATGACGTTGTCGCGGCCCAGCACCACCTTGTCGCCGATGCGCAACGAACCCTCGTGACAGCGGATGGTGTTCTTGTCCCCGATGTGCACCCAACGCCCGATCTCCATGGTGGACAGTTCCGGGGTGGCCTCGATCTCCACACCCTTGCCCAGGAACACCATGCCGCGGGTGATGATGTGCGGGTTGCGCAGCTTGAACTTCAGCAACCGCCAGTAGCGCACCAGATACCACGGCGTGTACGCCTTGTTGGCCAACACCCAGCGCAGCGAGTCGCGGGTCAGGAACTGCGCCTGACGCGGATCGCCCAAGCGCGAACCACGCCACCTCTTGTGTAACGGCGCGCCCCACATCGTCGTCATGGCCGGTCAGCCTACGCGAGCCCGACACGGGCTAGTCTCGGACCTCGATGCCTGCTCGAGGAGGAACTGTGCGCCGGCTTGCTGCCGTGCTGGGAATCGCGGCGCTGACCGTCAGTTCCTGCGCAAACACCGATTCGTGGGTCGAGGCCCACCCGTCGATCGGGTGGGCGGCCCAATACGCCGACGCCGCCAACAGCAGCTACCGGCCCATCGACGGGGCACAGGCGCTCACGCCGGATTGGGAACGGTCGGTCAAGGGCGAGCTCGGCGCACAGGCCGCGCTGGGCTCGGGCAGCTATCTCGCCGTCAACGGCCAGACCCCCGACGGGTGCTCGCTGATGGTCTGGGAGACCGACAACAACGCCCGCCAGCGCTGGTGCACCCGGTTGTGGCAGGGCGGCGCGCTGTCCAGCCCGCTGTTCGACGATTTCGACAATCTCTACATCGGCCAGCCCGGCGCCATCATGTCCTACCCGCCCACCCAGTGGATCCGGTGGCGTCAGCCGGTGATCGGGATGCCGACCACGCCGCGGCTGCTGTCACCGGGCCAGTTGCTCGTCCTCACCCATCTGGGTCAGGTGCTGGTATTCGACGCGCACAAGGGCACCGTCGTGGGCACGTCGCTGGATCTGGTGGCCGGGGTGGATCCCACCGACTCCGGTCGCGGTCTCGCCGACTGCGCGGCGGCCCGCCGGGAATGCCCGATCTCGGCCGCACCCGCGTTCGGCGCGCAGACCGGAATCGTGGTGGTCGGGCTGTGGGAGCCGGGCGCGCAGGCCCCCGTGCTCGTCGGCCTGCGGTACCGGCCGGACCAGACCCCGATCCTGAGCCGCGAGTGGACCAGCGAGGCGGTCGGCGGCGGTCCCCTGGCCAGCCCGGCGCTGTCCGCCGACGGCACCACCGCCTACGTCAACGGCCGCGACGGACGGTTGTGGGCCCTCGACACCGCCGACGGCACCGCGAAATGGTCGGTGGAGCTGGGGTATCAGCCGCAGACGCCGCCCTCGGTGTCCGCCGGGGGCGTCATCGTCGCCGGCGGCGGGCCCGGCGCACAGCTGACCGGTATCACCGATACCGGTGAGATCGTCTGGACACGTGCGGATGTGGAGCCGCTGTCGACATCGAGCCGGGCCGGCGAGGACATCGGGTACACGGTGGTCCGCGACGGCGAGCGGGGGCAGGCGCTGCTGGTGTTCGACCCCATCGAGGGCGGCACCGTCAACCGCTACCCGCTGCCCGATGCCACCGGCGCGCCGGTCGGGGTCTCGATCGGCCATGACGGCCGGGTGGTCACCGCGACCAGCGACGGCCAGGTCTACGGGTTCGCGCCCGCCTAGCCTTCGTAGGGGTCAGGCGAGCAGCGGGGCGACGGTCGCCCGCGGCACCGACACCTGGACGGCTCCGGCCGCCTCCGGCAACAGTTCGCCCTGGCCGAAGAAGAAGATCACCGCATCATCGGTGATGGCGAAGTTCTGGTAGTTGACCGGGTCCAGACCGGATTCGGGCAACACCGGGTCCGGCATACCGGACTGCCTGGCCAGGTCGGCCTGCACCACCGGGAAGATCACCGGCAACGGGTCGGTGCCCTCGCGGAACAGATTCTCGAAGGTGATCGGTTTGCGGTAGGCCTGATCCCAGCTGAACGCCTTGTAGAAGGTCTGCGGATGCGCGCCCCCGACGTTCTGGTAGGTGGTGAACACGACCGATTGCGTACCGCGCGGCGGAACCGCGGAGCTGTACTCCGTCGAGGTGGTGTCCAACTCGTAAGGCATCCCGCGGGAGTCGGGCATCTTGGCCACATTCAGGAACCCGTCGCGGGTCTGCTTGACGTAGTCGATGACCGCCTTCTCGTCCGGGAAATCGGACGGGAAGGTGATGTTGAGCGTGTAGGCCGGATCGGTCTGCTGGATCTGACAGGTGGATCCGGGTCCGGGGGTGGCGCCCACGTCTTCGCATTTGGGCGGCGCGGCCGACGCCGTCGCGGCACCCGCAAGACCCGAGAGGGCGGTGGCGGCCGCGGCCAGCACCGATACGGCAACGGTGGGTACGCGCATCTGGGGGATCCTCCAAGAACCGGGAGCGGCACAGGCGCCGCTGCCCGCCAGGGTACCTGTGGCGCTATCGGGACGGCCGACAAATGAATGCCACCGCACGCCCGGCCGCACCGGTGCCGATGCGGGTGATGACCACCGAGTGCGGCGTCGCGCCGCGCAACTTCAGCCGACGCCGCAGGACGTCGGGATCCACGTCCACACCGCGCACCAGGATTTCGAGCGCACCACCGTCACGGACCGCCAGTTCGCGGCGCAGCCGCTTCTCGTCGAAACCGATCTCGCCGAGCACCTCGAAACCCCTTACCCCGTCCGGGAGTTCGTCGCCGGACAGATACGCGATATCGGGATCGAGCTGCCACAACCCGTACCGGGTGCCGTACTGGCGCACCAGACCGGCGCGCACCACCGCGCCATCGGGATCGATGATCCAGCGCCCCGCCGGGGCGACGGTGCATTCGTCGGGATCCGCATCGGTGAGCTGCTCACCACGGTCCAACAGGGTGGCGCGCCGCCGCACACCCGGTGCGGCCAGACCTGCCGGCCACAGGCAGACCTCACGCACGCTGCCGCCCAGCGAGCACACCTCGATCTCGCCGTGGAAACCGAGCTCGGGGAGCTGATCGAAATCGATTCCGGGCGCGCACTTCACGACCAGATCGCGTCCGCGGTAGGCGTCGAACAACTCGTCCAGCGGCGGGGTGTAGGCGCGCGGATCGAACCGGCGCCGCCCGCCGCTGCGCCGGCCCGGGTCGGCCAGCACCACGGTGTCACGGGTGACCGGACGCAGCGCATCGGCGCGGCACACCGCGACATCGGGAACGTTGTTGCGCGCCATGGCCAGTCGCACCGGGTCCAGATCACTGCCCAGCAGCTGCCCGGCGACCGGACGCAGCGCGGCGAGTTCGGCGCCGACCGAGCAGGTCACGTCGTGCACCCGCGCGCCGGTCAGCCGGCGGGCCCGGTGCACGGCGACCGCGGCCGCGGTGGCCTGCTGTAGCGCATCGTCGGTGAACAGCCACGACGACGGATCGCCGAACTTGGCCGCCGCCTTGCGGCGCAGCAGTGTCGTCTCCACGAGCACTGCGGTGCGCTCACCGAAATGCGTTCTTACCGAGGCGATATCGGCGACCTGACCGGCGCCGGTCAACCCCAGACCGGCCACTTCGGCCAGCGCTCGCCGACCGTCGTCGGCACACAGGTAGGCGACGTCGGCGACGCGGAAGGTTACGACGGCTTGACCCCGGTGACCATCACGTTGTAGAACCAGCCCTTGGGCACGACCCGGCGCCACACGTTGGCGTCCACCCAGCTCAGTGTCGTCCAGCTATTGAACGCGAATTTGGCCCAGCCCCAGCCCAACCGGCCCGGAGGCACCGAGGCCTCGAAGGTGCGGATCGGCCAGCCCAGCATCGCGGCGGTGAATTCCTCGCTGGCGGTGGCCACCTCGACGGCGCCCGCATTGGCCGCCATCCGCTCCAAATCCTCGGGATCGAAGGTGTGCAGGTCCACCACGGCTTCCAGGGCCGCGGCACGCGAGGACTCGTCGAGCTCCTCCTGCGGACGCCGCCAGCCCGCCAGGCCGGGCAGCTTGGTGATGTTGGTGGACAGCCGCCACGTCAGGGTGGACAGGTTGCGGGCGTAGACGTTGCCCGCACTGGTGGGTTCGCCGGCGAAGACGAAGCGGCCACCCGGCTTGAGGATGCGCACCACCTCGCGCAGCGACTTCTCCACATCGGGAATGTGGTGCAGCACGGCGTGACCGACCACCAGGTCGAAGGTGTTGTCCTCATAGGGGATGCCCTCGGCGTCGGCGACCTTGCCGTCGATATCGAGTCCCAGGCCCTGCCCGTTGCGGGTGGCGACCTTGACCATGCCCGGGGACAGGTCGGTGACCGAGCCGCGCCGGGCCACCCCGGCCTGGATCAGGTTGAGCAGGAAGAATCCGGTGCCGCAGCCCAGCTCGAGTGCCCGGTCGTAGGGCAGTTCGCGCTGCACCTCGTCGGGGACGATGGCGTCGAAGCGACCGCGTGCATAGTCGATGCAGCGCTGGTCATAGGAGATCGACCACTTGTCGTCGTAGGTCTCGGCTTCCCAGTCGTGATAGAGGATCTGGGCCAGCTTGGTGTCCTTCAACGCGGCCTCGACCTGCTCGGCAGTCGCGTGCGGATTGGGCGCTGGAGCCTCCTCGTCGGCGTCGACGTGGGGCGTAGGGTCCGTGCTCGTCATATGGGCAGCCTAACTGCCGATGGTCGCCCCGAAGACCTCGACGTAGCGGCGTACCCCTTCACCTGGGCCGTCGCTCACCGCACCCGCGGCATCGATCATCGCCTTGGCTCCGGCGAGCACGTATCCGGGCGCTTCTGCGTGCCGGCGCGCCCAGCGCAGCGCGGCGTCGTAGACACCGTCCGGGGCCACCAGCTCGTCGACCAGACCGAGGGCCAGGGCCTCGTCGGCGCCGACGAACCGGCCGCTGAACACCAGTTCCTTGGCCCGGGCGGCGCCGACGGTGCCGACCAGCCGGTCGGCGCCGGCGGCGGGCAGCAGCCCGGCGAGCACCTCGGTGACACCCACCTTGATGTTGTCCCCGGAGATCCGCCAGTCCGCGGCCAGGGCGAGAGCCAGCCCGGAACCCAGCGCGTAGCCGGTGACCGCGGCGACGGTCGGCTTCGGGATGGCCGCGACGGCGTCCAGCGCGGCCCGGCAGGCCGCGGTGACGCTCTCGGCATCGGCGGCGCCCAGGCGGCGCAGCTCCGACACGTCGTCACCGGCGCTGAAGACCTCATGGCCGCCGAACACGATCACGGCGCCGACATCGTCACGGCCGCCGAGGCCGGCGGCCACCGCCTCGATCTCGCGGTACATCTGCCTGGTCAGCGCGTTGCTGGGCGGCCGGGACAGCACCAGAGTGCCGATCCCGTCGGCGACGACGGCTGTGACGAATTCACCGCTGCTCGCGGTGGCGACGAATTCACCGCTGCTCGCGGTGGCGACGAACTCGCTCATGTGCTTTTGGCGGCTCGGTAGCCGTCCGGGGCGCGCCGGTTGCGGGCCTCGTTGTAGCGGGCGCCGTCGAAGAACTCGATGTCCCAGTCGCCGGTCCCCTTGTCCGCGCTCAGACTCGGCTCCATCGCCACGATCCGGCGTTCGGTGGCCAGGACGTCGGCCACACTGCGTCCGTTGACCGAGTCGAGCTGCGACCAGGTCGGCGGTAGCAGGAAGGATCGGCCCTCGGCGAACTCGTCGAGCGCGGCCTGCGGGGTGGACCAGAACGCACGGTCGCTCTCGGTGTTCTCCCCATCGGCGAGCTGGCCGTCCGGAATGGCACCGACGAAGAAGTAGGTGTCGTAGCGGCGGGTGCGCTCTTCTTTAGGTGTGACCCAGTTGGCCCACGGCCGCAGCAGATCAGCGCGCAGGACCAGCTTCTCGGCGCGCAGGAAGTCCGCGAAGGACAGTGAGTTGTTGGCCAGTGCCGCGCGCTGTTCCCGGTACACCGACGCGTCGTCGACGAGGATGTCGGAGTCGTCGGCGGCCCCGGCGAACAGCACCCCGGACTCCTCGAAGGTCTCCCGGGCCGCGGCGCACACCAGCGCCTCGGCCAGGTCGACATCGACGTTGAGACGTTCGGCCCACCAGGCGGGCTCGGGGCCGTACCAGGCGATACCTCTACCCCGATCGCGCTCGTCGACGCCGCCGCCGGGGAACACCATCACCCCCGCGACGAAGTCCATCGCCGAGTGCCTGCGCATCAGGAAGATCTCGAGTGAGGCCGGGGTGCCCTGATCGCGCAGCAGCATCACCGTGGAGGCGGGCCGGGGCACCAATGGGTCTGCGGTCTCAGTCATGCTCGCCTCCTGTGCGCGGCGCGGCTACGGGTGCGCCGCGCGAAATAGCGGCCGTCGATGTAGTCCAGCGCGATCGACTGCCCGAACGCCGTGGACAGATTCTCCGCGGTCAGCACATCGGTCAGCAGCCCGGCACCGACCACGCTGCCCTCCGAGAGCAGCAGGCAGTGGCTGAACCCGGGCGGGATCTCCTCGACGTGGTGGGTGACCAGCACGATGGCCGGCGCATCGGGATCGGCGGCCAGATCGGCCAATCGGGAGACCAGTTCCTCGCGACCGCCCAGATCCAGTCCGGCGGCCGGCTCGTCGAGCAGCAGCAGTTCCGGATCCGTCATCAGCGAGCGGGCGATCAGCACCCGTTTGCGCTCCCCCTCGCTCAAGGTGCCGTAGGTGCGTTCGGCCAGATGTTCGGCGCCCAGGCTTTCCAGCATGTCGACGGCCTGCTCGTAGTCGACGTCGTCGTACTTTTCCCGCCAGCGGCCCAGCACCGCGTACCCGGCCGACACCACCAGGTCGCGGACGATCTCGTCGTCGGGAATCCGTTGGCTCAGCGCCGAACTGCTCAGCCCGACCCGGGACCGCAGCTCCGACATGTCGGTGCGCCCGAGTCGCTCGCCGAGCACGAACGCGGTGCCCGAGGACGGGTGCTCGATGGCGGCCGCCATCCGCAGCAGTGAGGTCTTGCCGGCCCCGTTCGGACCGATCACCACCCAGCGCTCGTCGAGTTCGACGGCCCAGTTGATGGGCCCGACCAGGGTCTTACCCCCGCGGCGCAGGGTGACCTTGGCAAAATCGATCAGCAGGTCGGGGTCTGCGATGGGCTCGTCTGCTGGCACCCGCTCATCGTAGTGTCGTCGTCCTCGGCCAATCGGCGCCGCCCACCACCGCCCGGTGTCATTTCCCGTCGCTCCGCTCGCCCGGCTGTCTTTTCCCGTCGCTCCGCTCGCCCGGCTGCCCCGAAGTCGTGGAAGAGCAGCCGCCGCGGCAGGTACCGCAGGATCAGTTGCACCAGCGGCCCGATCCCGAACGCGTAGATGACGGTGCCGACGCCGACGGTGCCGCCGAGCAGCCACCCGGCGGTCAGCACGGTGGCCTCGATGAGGGTGCGGACCAGCCGCACCGACAGCCCGGTGCGCGCCACCAGTCCGGTCATCAGTCCGTCGCGAGGGCCGGGGCCGAGCCCGGCACCGATGTAGAGCACGGTGCTGACGGCGTTGAGCAGCACCGCGCCCAGCATCATCGGGACCCGCAACCGGAGGTCGTCGGGGGCGGGCAGCACCGCGATGCCGATGTCGACGGTGACCGCGATGACGATGACGTTGGCGATGGTGCCGATGCCCGGCCGGTTGCGCAGCGGGATCCAGGCCAGCAACACCACCACCCCGACCACCGCCGACGCGAGGCCGATCGTCATCCCGGTATGGCGACTCAGGCCCTGGTGGAAGACGTCCCACGGGTCCAGTCCGAGTCCGGCCTGGACCATCATGGCCATCGAGAAGCCGTAGCCGGTCAGGCCGAGGAGCAGTAACAGAGCGCGCGTCTTCATGCGTGGTCGGGGAAGCGGGCGCGGATGGCGTCCAGTTCGCCGTGCACCCGGCGGGCATCGGTGCTGTCGATGGCACGCCTGTTGTAGGTGCCGGACCGCCGGTACTTCCCAGCCACCCGAGATATCCAGTTCTTCCTCATGCCACGATGATCATGGCCATGTGGCTTGCCAATCAATAGCCAGTTGGCGAATACTGGCCTCAATGTCCAGCGATATGGGAACCAGAGCGCTCGATGTGGACCTGTTGGCCCGCGAGCTGGGCAACTGGCGCACGACCAGTTTGACCGGTCCGGCCTACCTGGGGCTGGCCGACGCCATCCGCCTGCTCATCGTCGACGGCCGCGTCCCGGTGGGATCACGGCTGCCCAGTGAGCGGGCGCTGGCCGATGTGCTGCGGGTCTCGCGGACCACGGTCACCGCGGCGTTCAATGCGCTGCGCGAGGACGGCTACCTCAATGCCCGCCGCGGCGCCCGCAGCACCGCTTCCCTGCCCCCGCGACCGCAGGTTCCCGCCGCGGCCGGAGCACCGACCATGAGCCTGGCCGCGGCCGCGCTGTCGGCGCCCAGCGCCGCCGTGCTGGAGGCCTTCGCCGATGCCGCCCACGACATCACGCCTTATCTTGCCGAAACGGGCCACGAACTGACCGGCGTCTGCGTGCTGCGCACCGCGGTAGCCGAAAGATATTGCACGCGTGGACTCCCCACCGACCCGGCACAGATCATGATCACCAGCGGTGCCCAACACGCCATCGGCCTGATCCTGGCGGCGTTCACCGAGCCCGGCGACCGGGTGCTCGTCGAGCAGCCCAGCTATCACGGTGCGCTGTCCTGCATCTCGACCTCGGGGGCACGCGCGGTACCGGTGGCGCTCAACGAGAACGGGTGGGAACTCGACGCTCTGCACTCCGCGATCCGCCAACTGGCCCCCGTGCTGGCCTACGTCATCCCCGACAATCACAACCCCACCGGCTTCACCATGCCGCTGCAGGAGCGAAACCGACTGGGCCACATCATCTCCGAGACCAGGACCCGCACCATCGTCGACGAGTCCATCCTGGACATGTGGATCGACGAGGAACCGCCCGCGCCGCTGGCCGCCGCCGTGCCGTCCCGACACGACCTGGTGCTCACCATCGGTTCGATGTCCAAATCGTTCTGGGGCGGGTTGCGTATCGGCTGGATCCGGGCCGAACCGGCCACCCTGGCCACCATCGCGGCGCACCGCGCCTCGGTGGACCTGGGCACTCCCATTCTCGAACAACTCGCCGCGGCAAAGCTCCTGCAGATCCGCGACGACGTGCTACCGGAGCGCCGTGAGTTGCTGCTGGCCCGCCGGGCTTTCCTCATCGAACTGCTGGCCCGCCGGCTACCCGATTGGCGGCCGGGCCCCGGCCGCGGCGGGATGTCGCTGTGGGTGCAACTGCCCGCACCGATGAGCACCGCACTGTCCGCGGCGGCATCGCGGTTGGGACTGGACCTCCCCGCCGGGCCGCGGTTCGGTGTCGACGGCACCCTGGAACGATTCATCCGGGTGCCCTACGCGCTGCCCGAACCGCAGCTCGAAGCAGCCGTCGACCTGATGGCGCGGGCCTGGCAGTCCATCACCGGGGGCGCCGTCACCGGCGAAACCCGCACGGCGGTGGTCGTTTAGTTCTCCGGGATCTCCACCCGGCGCGCCGTCCCGTCGACCGCGTCGGCGGCCTCGATCTCACCGCGGGTCACCCCGAGGATGAACAGCACGGTGTCCAGATACGGATGGCTCAGCGAGGCATCGGCGACCTCCCGCAGCGCCGGCTTGGCATTGAACGCCACACCGAGCCCGGCCGCCGACAGCATGTCGATGTCGTTCGCGCCGTCACCGACGGCCACGGTCTGCTCCATCGGCACGCCGACCTGCTGCGCGAAATCACGCAGCGCCTTGGCCTTCCCGGGCCGGTCGATGACCTGGCCCACCACCCGACCGGTGAGCTTGCCGTCGACGATCTCGAGCTCGTTGGCGGCCACGAAATCCATCATCAGGTCGTGGGCCAGCGGCTCGATCACCTGACGGAACCCACCCGAGACGATGCCGCAGTGATAGCCAAGGCGCCGCAACGTCCGGATGGTGGTTCTGGCGCCGGGGGTCAGCTCGATCTGATCGGCCACCTCGTCGAGCACCTCGGCGGGCAGGCCCGCCAACGTCGCCACCCGCTTGTGCAGCGACTCGGCGAAGTCCAGTTCACCGCGCATTGCGGCCTCGGTGACCTCGGCGACCGCCGCCAGCGCGCCCGCCCTGTCGGCCAGCATCTCGATGACCTCGCCCTGGATCAGCGTGGAGTCGACATCGAACACGATGAGCCGCTTGGTACGCCGCGACAGGCTGTAGTCCTCCAACGCGATGTCGACACCGAGGGTGACGGCGGTGCGCGCCATCACGTTCTGCAGCTGCACGTAGGTAGCACCGCCGCGGGGTACCGAGACGCGCAATTCCAGACCGGTGACCGGATAATCGGAGACACCGCGGATGGCGTCGATGTTGACCCCGAGGGCGGCGACCTCATGGGCCACCACACCGAACGCCTCGGCGGTGATGGGCCGGCCCAGCACCACGATGGTGTGGGTGGAGGGCACCTCCAGCACCGGCTTGTCGTCGCTGCGCTCGATCTCGACGTCCAGGCCCACCCCGTGGATGGCGGCGCGAACCTCGCCGTCGAACTCGGCACCGTCGGCGACCCCGGAATCCACCGACACCAGCACACCGAGGGTGAGCCGGCCGCGGATGACCACCTGTTCGACGTTGAGCAGCTCCACGTGATGCCGCGACAGCACCTCGAAAAGTGCGGACGTCACGCCGGGCTGGTCCACGCCGCTGACGGTGATCAACAACGATGAACGCTTGCGCGAGGGGTCGACTGACTGCGAGGCCGTCGGCACACTCACCTCCGTTTGATGCCTCGAGATCGGCTTTTGCCCGCGAACGCGCGACTGTGGGTCAGGTAAGCGTCAGATCAGCTGCGGACTTCGACGTCATCGATTCTGGTGACGTCACCGTCGTCGGGTCCGTGCGCCCGGCCGATGTGCGCCTCGGCACGCATCCGCTCCACCATGTGCGGGTAGTGCAGCTCGAAGGCCGGACGCTCCGAACGGATCCGGGGCAGCTCGGTGAAGTTGTGCCGCGGCGGCGGGCAGCTGGTGGCCCACTCCAGGGAGTTGCCGTAGCCCCACGGGTCGTCGACCACCACGGGCTCGCCATACCGCCAGCTCTTGAAGATGTTCCAGACGAACGGCAGAGTCGAGACACCCAGGAGGAACGCGCCCGCGGTGGAGATGACATTCAGCGTGGTGAACCCGTCGCTGGCCAGGTAGTCGGCGTAACGACGCGGCATGCCCTCGTCACCGACCCAGTGCTGCACCAGGAAGGTGAGGTGGAAGCCGATGAAGGTCAGCCAGAAGTGCAGCTTGCCCAGGCGCTCGTCGAGCAGGCGGCCGGTCATCTTCGGGAACCAGAAGTAGATGCCCGCATAGGTGGCGAACACGATGGTGCCGAAGAGCACGTAGTGGAAGTGCGCGATGACGAAGTAGCTGTCGGTGACGTGGAAGTCCAGCGGCGGGCTGGCCAGCAGCACGCCGGAGAGGCCACCGAGCAGGAAGGTGACCAGGAAGCCCACCGAGAACAACATCGGTGTCTCGAAGGTCAACTGACCCTTCCACATCGTGCCGATCCAGTTGAAGAACTTGATACCGGTCGGCACCGCGATCAGGAAGGTCATGAAGCTGAAGAAAGGAAGGAGTACGGCACCCGTCGCGTACATGTGGTGGGCCCACACCGCGACCGACAGCGCCGCGATGCCCAGCGTGGCGTAGATCAGGGTGGTGTACCCGAAGATCGGCTTGCGGCTGAACACCGGGAAGATCTCCGACACGATGCCGAAGAACGGCAGCGCGATGATGTACACCTCGGGGTGGCCGAAGAACCAGAACAGGTGCTGCCACAGCAGCACACCACCGTTGGCCGGGTCATAGATGTGTGCGCCGAGATGACGGTCGGCGGCCAGACCGAACAGGGCGGCGGTCAGCAGCGGGAAGGCCAGCAGCACCAGGATCGAGGTCACCAGGATGTTCCAGGTGAAGATCGGCATCCGGAACATGGTCATACCGGGGGCACGCATGCAGACCACCGTGGTGATCATGTTCACGCCACCGAGGATGGTGCCCAGACCACCGACGGCCAGGCCCATGATCCACAGGTCGCCACCGGCGCCCGGCGAGTGAATGGCATCGGTCAGCGGTGAGTAGGCGGTCCAACCGAAGTCGGCCGCACCGCCGGGGGTGATGAAGCCACCCATGGCGATCAGGGCGCCGAACAGGAACAGCCAGAAGGAGAAGGCGTTCAGTCGCGGGAAGGCGACGTCGGGGGCGCCGATCTGCAGGGGCAACACCAGGTTCGCGAAGCCGAACACGATCGGGGTCGCGTAGAAGAGCAGCATCACCGTGCCGTGCATGGTGAACAGCTGGTTGTACTGCTCGTTGGAGAGGAACTGCAGGCCCGGCACCGCGAGTTCGGTGCGCATCAGCAGCGCCATCAGGCCACCGATGAAGAAGAAGACGAAGCAGGCGACGCAGTACATGATGCCGATCAGCTTGTGATCGGTCGTGGTGATCAGCTTGTAGATGAGGTTGCCCTTGGGGCCCATCCGCTGCGGGAACGGACGCCGTGCCTCGAGTTCTCCGATTGGGGGCGCTTCGGCTACCAACAGATCCTCCATAAAAAGTCGACGGGTCATCCCGGCAATGGCTCTGTCGGGCATCTTATCCCCATCTCCGCCAGCCGCGGCATCGGTGTCCTACAAACTGTCGTATTCGCGTGTGGACGGTGTCTGACCGGCCGGGAACAGCGCTGTTGCTACCCTCGGGCGCGTGCCGTTTCCCACTGCGCGCAAGGGCCTGCTCGCCGCGGGTGTCGCGGCCTCGTTCGCCCTGCTGACGGCCTGTGGGGCCGCCGAGACCGCGCCGACCACCGACCCGGGTGCCCCGATCACCAGCACCACCCGGATCGCCAGCGCCGACGTGTTGGGCAACCATCGCAAACCCGACGAATCGTGCGCCCCCGAACCGGCGGCCGCCCCGTCCCCCGACGCGCCGCGCCGCATCCGCAACGCCGGCGGTATCGGCGGGCAGGAGCGCAGCGACCCGGAGAATGGTGTCGATATACCCGCGGACACCGAACTGCGCGGTGACCCACAGCGGATCGTGGCGCTGTCGAGTTCCGAGCTCGACGCACTCTGCGCGCTGGGCCTGCAGGGCCGGGTGGTCGGGACCACCGTGCCCCAGCCGTCCTACCTGGGCACCGTCCTGCATGACGCGCCGGGCTTCGGTCCGCACGACGCGCCGGACCTGGACGCCATCCGCGGCGCGGCCCCCGACCTGATCTTCGGTTCGGTCACCCAGACGCCCGATTCGTTCGCCGCGCTGACCGAGATAGCGCCCACGGTGTTCACCGGGGGCGCCACCGACTGGCAGGACACCCTGCGCGCGGTGGCGGCCGCGACCGGGCGTCCGGATGCCGCCGATGCGGTACTCGACGGGTTCGCCCGCAACGCCCGCGAGGCCGGGCAGCGCGCCGACGCCACCCACTTCCAGGCCTCGGTCGTGCAGTTCACCGAGACCACCATGCGGGTGTACGGCGCGGCGAACTTCCCGGCCACCGTACTGCGCGCGGTCGGCGTGGATCGTCCTGCGGCACAACGCTTCACGGATGTGCCCTACACCGAGGTGAGTACCGCCGAACTGTCCGGGGACACCGATCTGTCCGCGGCCGACGGTGACGTCATCTACCTGTCCTTCGAGACGGCCGAAGCCAGGCAACGGGCGGCCACCGTGCTCAACAGCGACGCCTGGCGCAAGCTCTCGGCCAACCGGGACGACCGGGTGTACGCGGTGAACAACGAGGTGTGGCAGACGGGGCAGGGCGTGGTCGCGGCCCGCGGCATCGTCGAAGACCTGCGCTGGCTGAACGCACCCATCAACTGATCCGGTTCCCCGGTCGCTACGCTCTCCCCGCACACGGGAGGTACCCCCAGCCCGCCGGTAAACTTCGGCACGTGTTCCACGTACTGACGATCACCTACCTGCAGCCGCTCGACATCATCGACCAGACCCGTCCGGCGCACCTGCAATGGTTGACCGATGAGGTCGCCGCCGGCCGCATCCTGCTGGCCGGCCGGGTGCAATCCCAGGATGGTGCGGTGCTGATCGCGGCCGAGATGTCCGCCGAGGAGGCCGATGCCCTCGCCGCAAGCGACCCTTACACCCAGGCCGGCGTCGTCCGCTACGACCGGGTCAGCTTCACCCCCGGCTTCCGCGCGCCGGGGCTATAAGCCGATTCACAGCTTCAACCGGGATTAGACCGGGTATTCATCGGGTTGTGCTCCACAGGGCGCACACCGCGCCCGATTCTGCTTCCTTCACTACTGTCTGGTGAAGGTGCATGTATTCGCACGTGGACATGCATGGCTGTCCATAAATACAAAACGCATGTAGAGGACTGATCGATGACCACCACTGTTTCCGCTTACGCCGCCGACTCGGCCACGTCGCCACTGAAGAAGACGACCATCGAACGCCGCGACGTAGGTCCGCACGATGTCGCGTTCGACATCAAGTTCGCCGGTATCTGTCACAGCGACATCCACACCGTCAAGGGTGAGTGGGGCGAGCCCAACTACCCTGTCGTCGTCGGCCATGAGATCGCCGGCATCGTCACCGAGATCGGCTCCGAGGTGACCAAGTACAAGGTCGGCGATCACGTCGGCGTCGGCTGCTTCGTCGATTCCTGCCGCGAATGCGACAGCTGCAAGGAAGGTCTGGAGCAGTACTGCACCGGCCCGGGCGGCATGATCGGCACCTACAACGCCACCGGCAAGGACGGCACCCCCACCTACGGGGGCTACAGCACCGCGATCGTCGTCGACGAGAACTACGTGCTGCGTATCCCCGACAGCATCCCGCTGGACAAGGCCGCTCCCCTGTTGTGCGCCGGCATCACGCTGTACTCGCCGCTGCGGCACTGGAACGCCGGCCCCGGCAAGGAGGTCGCCGTCATCGGCCTCGGTGGCCTCGGCCACATGGGTGTCAAGATCGCCCACGCGATGGGCGCGCACGTCACCGTGCTGAGCCAGTCGCTCAAGAAGATGGAAGACGGTCTGCGTCTGGGCGCCGACGAGTACTACGCCACCTCGGACCCGGACACCTTCACCAAGCTCGCCGGCAAGTTCGACCTGATCCTGAACACCGTGTCGGCCAACCTGGACATGGGCGCCTACCTGGGCCTGCTCGGCCGTGACGGCACCCTGGTCGAACTCGGCGCTCCCGAGCAGCCGCTGTCGGTGCCGTTCTTCCCCTTGGGCGGGCTGCGCCGCAGCCTGGCCGGCTCGATGATCGGTGGCATCGCCGAGACCCAGGAGATGCTGGACTTCTGCGCCGAACACGATGTGACCCCGGAGATCGAGGTCATCGAGGCGTCCTACGTCAACGAGGCCTACGAGCGGGTGCTCGCCAGTGATGTGCGGTACCGCTTCGTCATCGACACCGCGACGCTGTAACACCCAGCCAGACATCGCCATCGGGCGGCCACCAGTCGGTGGCCGCCCGATGTCGTCAGTCGTCCTGTGCGACGATCACCCCGTGACCCGCATCCTGCACGTCCTGAGTGTGCTCGGGGTCATCGCGGTTCCGGTGCTCGGCTGGTTCACCCAGGACTGGTCCGGCGGAACCACACTGGCGGTCTACTGGTTCGAGACACTGGCCGCGAGTGCGTTCATGTTGGCGCGGATCGCGCTGCACCGTCGGTGGTCACCGCGGCGTGGTCACTTCCGGTACAACGGGCCGGGCAACGAGGGTGGCGGCCGCAAGGCGCTGTCGACGTTCATGTCCAGCTTCGGGGTGGTCAGCCTGAGCTTCTGCGCCGCGCACGCGGTGTTCCTGGGCGTCATCCTCTTCCTGCTCAATCACAACAAGGTCGGCCATATCGCCCAGATTGATTGGCGCAGTGTCGCATTCGGCTGCCTCAGCGTGCTGGCTTTTCTGACGGTGAGCTTCCTGGTGGACCTGCTCAGTCTGCAGCGCTGGTCATTCCGCCAACTTGAGCAGACCTCCAGTCAGGTGCTCAGCCGGGTCATGGTCGTGCATCTCACGCTGCTCATCGGTTTCGTCGCGATCGCGCTCACCGACACACCGGACGCGTTCTTCGGCGTGTTCGTGGTCCTGAAGACCATGGCCTCGCTGAGCACCGCTCTGCCCCAATGGGAACCGGCCCGGCCACCGAAGTGGATGAGCAACATGCTGAACCGGGTGCCGAGCGCCACACCGGGCAAGCGGTTCGAGGAGGCCTGGGCCGACGAGCGCACCGAGGAACGGCAGCGCCTGGAAGCCAACGAGCAGGTGTGGGCGCCTGATCGACGGTAGCGGCCGCCCGTCACCGGTCACCGAACGGCACGGCGCAGCGCCCGCACCACACTGTTTCGGGCGAGATCGACCTTGAACCCGTTCTGTGCCAGCGGGGCCGCGCCGTCGGTGATCAACTCGGCCGCGGCGCGGAACGCGGTGTCGCCGGCGGGGGCACCGATCAGGCTCGCTTCGGCCGCGGCCACCCGCCAGGGTCTGGCGGCCACACCTCCCAGCGCCAGCGCGGCGGCCACGATCTCGCCGTCGGCGAGTTCGACGCCTGCCGCCACCGACACCAGGGCGAACGCATAGCTGTGCCGGTCGCGCACCTTGAGATACCAGCTGTGCGGACCCAGCGGCGATAGCGGCAGTTCGATCCCGGTGATCAGTTCGGCCGCGCGCAGGGTGTTGTCGCGTTCCGGAGATTCCCCGGGCAGCGCGAAGAATTCGTCGACGCGTAGCAGTCGGTGGCCGTCGGGCCCGTCGACGTGTACCCGGGCATCGAGCGCGGACAGGGCGACCGCCATATCGGAGGGGTGCACCGCCACACACGCGGCGCTGGCGCCGAACAACGCGTGTTCCCGGTTGAAGCCCTGCTGCGCGGCGCAGCCGGACCCCGGATCGCGCTTGTTGCAATGGGCGAAGGACGGATCCATGAAATACGGGCATCGGGTGCGCTGCATGAGGTTTCCGCCGACGGTGGCCATGTTGCGGATCTGGGTGGTGGCACCGGACAGGATCGCCTGCGACAGCATCGGGTACTGCCGGCGGATCAGCGGATGGTTGGCCACCGCGCTGTTGGTGGCCGCAGCCCCCACGAGCACGCCTCCGTCCTCGGTCGGGGTGATCGATCGCAGATCGAGGCGGCGGATGTCGACCAGTGCGGCCGGGGCTTCGACGCCGAGCTTCATCAGATCGAGCAGGTTGGTGCCACCGGCGTAGTAGCGCGCACCGGCGACGGCGCTGCGCACCGCACCATCGACGGTGTCGGCGTGCTCGAAGGTGAAGGTCCTCATATCGCCACATCCTTGATCGCGGCGACGATGTTGGCGTACGCGCCGCACCGGCAGATGTTGCCGGCCATCCGTTCCCGGATCTCATCGTCGGACAACTCGTCGGGCCCGTCGGTGACGGTGTGCCGACACCCCTCGAACGACGCCGCGGACAGATCTCCGCGGCCGAACTCGCGCAGCACCGCACGCGCCGAGGTGATCTGGCCGGAAGTGCAGTAGCCGCACTGGAATCCGTCGTGCCGGATGAAGGCGCACTGGACGGTGTCCAACTCGGTGCCGGCGCCCTCGATGGTCTCGATCGCCGCGCCGTCGATCGAGGCGGCCAGCGTCAGACAGCTCAGCACCCGTTCCCCGTCGACGGTTACCGTGCAGGCACCGCACAGTCCGTGATCGCAGCCCTTCTTGGTTCCGGTGAGCCCGAGCCGTTCGCGCAGCAAGTCCAACAGGGTGGTGCGGATGTCGGCGCACAGTGTGTGCGGTGTGCCGTTGACGGTCAGTTGTAGCTGGGTCATGACGTCGGCTCCGGTTCGAAGGGCTGCAACAGCGATTCCAGGGTGATCGGCAGATCACGCAGCCGCTTACCGGTGGCGTGGTAGACCGCGTTGGCGATGGCGGCGGGCACTCCGCAGGTGCCGATCTCACCGATACCTCGCACCCCGATCGGGTCGAGCCCGTAGTCGGGAACGTCGATGAAGGTGATGTCGAAGTCGGGGCGGTCGGCGTGTGTGGGCAGGTAGTACTCGCCGATGAGCTGGCCGGTGCGCCCGTCATAGGGCACCTGTTCCAGCAGTGCCATCCCCAGTCCGAAGGTGATTCCGCCCATCACCTGGTTGGCCGCCAGCTTCGGGTTCAGGACCCGCCCGCAGTCCATGACCGCGGTCCATCGGGTCACACTCGCCCGGCCGATCTCCTCGTCCACCTCGACCTCGCAGAAGTGAGCGCCGAAAGACTGCGACAGTGGCCCGGTTTCGTCGGGTCCGCCGCTGGTGACGGTGAACGTCAGCCGCTCGCACAGCTCGGGCTCGGCACGCAGCACGTCGCGCAGTTCGGCGGCCGAGGTCAGCGTGCGGCCCAAACGTTGCCGCCACTGCCGGCCGGCGAGTGCGACCGCGGAGCCGACGGTGGCCGTGGTCTGCGAGGCACCGCTGTAGGGCGCGTCGGGGAACAGCGAGTCACCGGATTCGAACGTCACCGCCTCCAGCGGCATCCCGGTGGCATCGGCGCCGACCTGCGCCATGACGGTGCGCACACCGGTACCGATCTCGTGGGTGGCCGCGGCGAACCGGATCTGCCCGTCGGCGGTGGTGACGACCCGGCACCCGGAGGCCATCCGGCGCCCGGGATAGCTGGCGGTCGCCATCCCCCATCCCGACCTGGATGCCGTTGCGCCGCATCGCGCGTGGCGCGGCGGGCCGTTGTGACCAGCCGAACCGTTCGGCACCCTGCAGATAGCAGTCCCGCAGGTGCTTGCCCGACCAGGCCCGGCCGCTGGGCTGGTCGCAGGCCGGATCGTTGTGCAGCCGCAGCGCCACCGGATCGGTTCCGGTCGCTTCGGCGAGCTCGTCCATCGCCACTTCGAGGGCGAACATTCCCGGCGCCTCCCCCGGCCCGCGCATGAAACACGGTGTGGGTGCGTTGATCCTGGCGACCGTATGGGAGATGACCATCCGCGGTGACTCGTAGAGGAAGCGGGCCGTCAGTCCGACCGGTTCGCAGAAATGCGCCACCGTGGACGTCTCGGTGAGGGTGTGCTGTTCGGTGCTCAGCAGGCTGCCGCCGGCATCGGCCACCAACGCCACCTGCTGTTCGGTACGGGGCCGGTGCCCGGTGGAGCTGAACATCTGGTTGCGGGTGAGCACCAGTTTGACCGGCCTGCCGACCTGCTTTGGCGGCCACCGCACACAGCACCACGTGCATCCACAGGAAGCTCTTCGACCCGAACGCGCCGCCGACCAGCGGGGACAGTATCCGCACCCGGTCCTCGGTGATACCCAGATAGGCGGCCAGCGCCCGTCTTTCGCCGGTGATCCAGCGGGTGCTGTCGTGCACGGTCAGCATGTCGCCGTCCCAGTGGGCGACGGTCGCCGACAGTTCGATCGGATAGTGCGCGTTGATGGGTGTGGTGAACCGCGAGGCGACCCGGATGCCGTCGGGTTCGTCCGGGGCACCTCGGCTTTCCTGCAGCTTTTCCTCGTCCAGCTTCACGAAATGATCCGGCCGGTAGGTGCCGTAGCGGATCTGGCCGTCCTTCTCGTCGGCGGGAACCGGTCTGTCCAGCACGTCCGCGGCGCTCAGCTGAGCGGGCTCGGGCAGGTAGTCGAAGCTCATCAGAGCGGCCGCCTCGGCCGCCTGCTCCGGGGTTTCGGCGACGACGACCGCGAGGTGCTGACCGACGTGCTGCACGCTCAGATCCGAGAGCGGGGGCCGGCGTTCCAGCGGCAGGTCCCAGGTCATGTCCACCGGAAGAACCTGCAGCGGTGGGCAATTCAGAGGCGTCAGCACATGCAGTACGCCCGGCGCTGCCGCTGCTGCGGCGGCGGCCGTCATCATGGAGTCGGCGGTGACCTGTCCCTTGGCGATGGTGGACTGCACCAGCACGCCGTGCACGAGTCCGTCGATCACCGTGTCGGCGGCGTAGCGGGCCGCCCCGGTCACCTTGTCCCGGCCCTCGATGCGATCGACCGGCCGCCCGACTGCGGATGTCACGGTGCGACGGCGTCGGTGTCGACGGGGTTGCAGCGCGACACGATCAGCGGGTCGGCCGGGGTGAACGGGAACACGGGCAGATCGTCGATGTGAGTGTCGAAGGCGGCGGCCAAGACCTGCCGCGAGTAGGCGCTCGCCGAGGCGCGGTAGCCGATATCGGCGGGTGTGGGCTGGTCGAAGAAGATCAGAAAATGCCACTGATCGGTGCCGATGTTCTCGATGTGGTGCGGGTAGGCACGCGGAATGAAGTACATGTCCCCGGTGGTCATGGTCCAGGTGTCCAGCGTGCCATCGGGATTCATGACCGTCATGCGGGCGTCGCCGTGCTGGACGTAGCCCATCTCGGCGGTCACCGGGTGCCAGTGCGGTTCCCGCATCCCGTTGTCGTTGACCCGCAGCGAGTACATCGAGATGTCCTTCAGGATCGGCCAGAACTGGTCGCGGGCGAAACGTGCGTTTCCGCTGACGTAGTTGAGGCCGGGTTCCTGGGCCTCGATATCGAACTTGTGCGGATCGCTGAAGTACGCGCTCGCCGGGATGTCGGGATCGCCGGCGCGGGCCGCGAGCTTGCGGTCCACGGGTGGATTGGGTGGGAAAGCGCAAGTGCTGCGCCGGATCTTCGCCATATCGGAGGAGGGCAGGTCGTAGGTGTTGCCCAGCACCGCGTCGCTGAACGCGCCGAGTGTCGCGCCGAAACCGAAGTCCTCGGGGCGTTCACTGCGGAACGCGATGATGAATTCGGCGACGTCGGTGCCGATGTTCTCGATGTGGTGCAGGGAACCGGAATTCGCGTGGAACATCTGCCCGGCGGTGAGCACGAACGTGGAGAACCGACTGTGATCGTCCAGGATGGAGACCAGTGCGGTGCCAGACAGACAGTAGGTCAGTTCGTTGGCGTTGGCGTGCCAGTGCGGTGTCCGCATCGCGCCCGGGTTGAGCACCAGCCGTTTCATCGACAACCCGCGCAGGATGGGGAAGTTGTCCGCGGTGATCCGGTGGATGGATCCGAGATCGGATTGTTCGACGTCGTCGCTGTCGAGCAGGGAGGTGGCGTGCGGGCTGCGGGCGGGTGCTGCGGTCATGATGTGCTCCTCGGCTGAGATCGGCGGCTCGATGGGTCCAAGCCTGCGCTGTCGGGCGCCCGTTGTCGACGACGCTGCCCGGCATCGTCGGCGCCGTTTTCCCGGAGCCCGCACTACCGGGTAGCCCCCATTCCGTCCCGCACCCGGCGCGCGGACAGCGCACCGAGTGCGACAATGCAGCCGCGCGGAAAGGGTCGGCGCCGAAAGGACAGCATGGATGCCCTGCGGGTGGTCATCGCCGACGATGATGTGCTGTTGCGCGAAGGTCTCGCGAGTCTGCTGCAGCGCGAAGGGTTCGAGGTCGTCGGCCAGGCCGGTGACGCCGAGCAGCTGTTGGCATTGGTGGACGGGCAGAATCCTCAGCTGGTGCTCACCGATATCCGGATGCCGCCGGGACACAGCACCGAGGGTCTGGACGCCGCCCGGCTGATCCGTGAACGCTCGCCGGAGACGGCGATCATGGTGCTCTCGGCGCACGTCGACGTCGATCACGCGATGGAACTGCTGGCCGGCGGTCACAGCATCGGCTATCTGCTCAAGAGCCGTGTGGTCGACGTGAACGATTTCGTGGACACCCTGCGCCGCGTCAGCCATGGCGCCTCGGTGATCGATCCCGCCCTGGTGGCCGAGCTGGTCTCGGCGCGCCGGCGCGACGATCCGCTGGCCGCGTTGAGCAACCGTGAACGCGAGGTGCTCACGCTGATGGCCGAGGGCCTGTCCAACGGAGGCATCGGGCGCCGCTTGTGGGTCACCGAAGGCACCGTCGAAAAGCATGTGCGCAGCATCCTGACGAAGCTGGATCTCCCCGAGACCGGCGACGATCACCGCCGGGTGCGGGCGGTCATCGTGTACCTCGAATCGCGGTAACCCGTCAGAGCAGGCCGCGGATCGCTTCCGCGGACAAGGTGAGTTTGGGCAGGAACCCCCTGGCCGGGCTCGCGGCCACCAGATCCGCGAAATCCTGCTCATCGTGGGTGGAGGTGAGGATCACCGCGATGTCCCGATCGCTGTCGTTGAGCCGGCCGGCAACATCGAAACCGCTGTCGGCCCCCAGATCGACGTCCACCAGCGCGAGGTCGGGATGCAGTTCGGCAGCCAGCCGCACCGCCTCCGTGGCGTCGGCCGCGGCGCCGACCACCGCGAAGCCACCGCGCTCCAGCATGGCGCGCGCGGCGTCCCGGAAGGCGGCGCTGTCATCGACGATCAAGCAGCGCGGAACAGTCATGACACCAGCGTGGCAGGCAGGCCCGGCGATGGCATTCCTGTTAACGGGAATCTTCGCCGACGCCGCCATCCGTGCGCAGGGCTACCATCGCCCGGTGACCTGGCGAACCCTGCCGAACCGAATGCTGGCACAGGTGGTGCGCCCCACCGCGCGCCCGGTCGGCGTCGGCATCATCGTGGCAATCCTGTTCCTGATCGCCGAGGTCGGTGCGGTGGCCGCGCTCAAGCAGGTTGCCCCCGAGAATGCCTTCGGTGCGCTGCTCCTGCTCGGTGTGCTGGTGGTCTCGGCGGGCTGGGATGTCGGATTGGCCGTCGCGACCTCGCTGGCGAGTGCGGCGGTGTACGCGTATCTGCACCTGGAGGGACGGGACAGCCTGGCCCCCGCGCTGGCGGTGTTCCTGACGCTGGCGTTGCTGACCAATGTCCTTGTCGGGCAAGCCCGATTGCGTGCCGCCGAAGCCGAACAGCGCCGAGCACACGCCGATTTCCTGGCCGCACAGCAGGCCGCGCTGCGCAGGGTGGCCACCCTCGTCGCGCGGTCTGCCGACCCTGCAGAGGTGTCCACCGTGGCCGTCGACGAGCTTTCCCAGAGCCTCGGCGCCGATCACGTGACGCTGGTGCGTTTCGAATCCGAACACAGCTGCGTCGTGGTCGCCGCGCGGGAACGCGCCGATCCGGCGGGAGACAACGCAATGCACGTCGGTGAGCGGTTTCCGCTGACCGGTGACAGCATCAGCGCCCGCATCCTCAGGACCGGTCTGCCCGACCGCATCGATGACTACGCCACCGCCGCCGGCCCCATCGCCGCGCGGCTGCGGGGCCTCGGGGTGCGGTCGGGAGTCGGCACCCCGTTGGTCGTGGACGGCGCCATCCGAGGCGCTCTGCTGGTGGGGTCACGTCAGTCACAGGAAATTTCGCGGCACCTGCAGGATCACGTCGGTGATTTCGCCGATCTCGTCTCGACGGCGCTCGCCAACGCCGAGACCCGCGCCGAGCTCACCGCATCCCGTGCGCGCATCGTGGCCGCCGCCGATGAGGCGCGGCGCGGTTTCGAACGCGACCTGCACGACGGCGCCCAGCAGCGCATCGTGTCACTGAGCCTGCAGCTGCGGGCGATAGAGGCCACCGCCGACGAGCCCCTGCGCGCGGAGCTGTCGCAGGTGGTGAGCGGGTTGGCGGAGTTGCACACCGATCTGCAGGAACTCTCGCGTGGCATGCATCCGGCCGTGCTGTCCCGGGGCGGGCTGCGGCCCGCACTGCGGGCGCTGGCGCGCCGGTCCCCCGTTCCGGTCGAGCTCGACGTGCGGGCCGAGGGGCGGCTGCCCGAATCCGTGGAGGTGGCCGCGTACTACGTCATCGCCGAGGCACTCACCAACACGGCGAAATACGCCGGGGCGGACGTCGTGACGGTGTGCCTCTACGTCGAGAACGGCGTGCTGCACCTGTCGGTCACCGACGACGGTATCGGCGGCGCCCAAACGGGCGGCGGCTCGGGGCTGATCGGTCTGCGGGACCGGGTGGAGGCCCTATCGGGCCAGTTCAGGGTGGACAGCACCGCGGGTGAGGGCACGACGCTGGGCGCGTCGATCCCGGTCAGCTCCTGAACTGCAGCACCCGGCACGCCTCGGGGTTGGCCTTGGCGACGGTCATCCGGCCGACGTAGGACGGGTGCCGGTGCTTGGCCTCGTTGATCGCGCGCAGGTTGCGCCGGGCACGGCGCGCGGAGAGCTCGACGACATTGGTGTCGGCCAGTGCAATCATCGCCATGATGTCCTCCTCGGAGCGGCTCTTCTCACCGTCTGGGTTCCAGACTCCGCTGCGGACCATTGAGGACCCTCAACAAAAGCCGTGAACTTGGTAAGAAGAATGCCCGCTGACGTGGGACGTCAAACGCCGGTGAGGCCAACTTTTTAGCCGGGCTTAGCAGTGACGCCGCCCGGCGCGGTCACTGCCTTCGCTGAGAAAGCTCAGCGATCCACCGATGGCCCGGGTGGATCCGGCTGAGCCAGTCACCCAGCCGTGACCGTCGGCGCGTGTCCAGGGACGGCAGAACCCGGACAAAATCGTTCTGGTCCTTGGGCCGGAGATGCTTGGCCTTGAACAGCAGCACCACCTCGGGTACGAGGTACGGGATGCCGCTGCGGGTGTGCAGGATCAACTCGCTGTACGGCAGCGTGATCGACGGGTCGCGGCGGCAGATCCAGCGATCGTCGAGATGCGGTTCCCGGAACACGTCGAGGTGGTAGTGACCGCTCACAGGGTCCCGCAGCCAGGTCTGGAAGTGGTGCGTACGTTCCTCGGGGTACGGCCACACCTGGCCGTCGCCCACCACATCCCAGTGAAATCCCGGTAGCGCCGCGTCGATCTCCTCGAACCGCGAGGAGGGCACTGTTATCTCCAGGTCGTCGTGTTCGCGGGCCGTCGAGTCGGAGAACAGTTCCAGGGCCCACCCGGCCGCCACGCACCACGGGGCGGTGACCGACGACAGTCGCCGGGCGACCTCGTCGGGCGTCCACGGCCGCCACGCCTCATCGATCTCGGCGTCGGTGAGACGCACGTCGTTCACCCAGATTCCGCGATCGGTGCTCTGATAGGCGGTGCCGGTTTTCGCATCTGACGGCTGCCGGACGACCCTGAATGAATCAGCGGTATCATCCTGCACACCAAAGGTTTTCGATGACTCGACATCCCTTCTCGCGGCGCCGTGGGCTTTGCTCTCCGACTCGGTTGAACGCCGAAGGTCAGCTTTCGCCGCCGAGTTCGGACTGGCCCCGCTCGGTTTCGCCCGCGTCCTGTGCCATCACCGACCTGTCGAGCCACTGCTGGACATCACCGCCGAGGCGGTCCGCGGACAGATTGGCGAAATCGAGAGCCTGGACGGCCATCGCCGCCAAAACCTTCATCGCTCGTCCGTTGTGATGAATCTCCACCATCAGGGCACCGAGCGCCTCATAGTCCTCGGAGCACAACGCCGACAGATACCGACGGGCATCGGCGAACTCCCGGTCGACATGGGGCAGCTTCCCGAGGAATTCGGCGGGCGAGGGTAGGTCGGCGGGCATGTCGGTCACGGATCCCTCTTTCCCTGTCGGCTGGCGCTACTCCGCCTTCCAGCATCACCCATGCGGCACCCCACAATGGCACGCCATGCCGGGCACCGAGATTTCGACACCGATACCGCCCGCCGCGATCACAGTCTCCGCTGCGGCCGGCCCGCCCGGCTCAGAAGTCCCAGTCCTCGTCCTGGGTGTTCACGGCCTTGCCGATCACATACGACGAACCCGATCCGGAGAAGAAGTCATGGTTCTCGTCGGCGTTGGGACTCAGCGCGGACAGGATGGCCGGGTTGACGTCGGTCTCATCCTTCGGGAACAGCGCTTCGTAACCGAGGTTCATCAGCGCCTTGTTGGCGTTGTAGCGCAGGAACTTCTTGACGTCCTCGCTCAGCCCGACACCGTCATACAGGTCCTGGGTGTATTCGACCTCGTTGTCGTAGAGCTCGAAGAGCAGCTCGTAGGTGTAGTCCTTGAGCTCCTGCTTGCGGGCGTCGTCGACCAGGGCCAGGCCCTTCTGGTACTTGTAGCCGATGTAGTAGCCGTGCACGGCCTCGTCGCGGATGATCAGCCGGATCATGTCGGCGGTGTTGGTGAGCTTGGCGCGGCTGGACCAGTACATCGGCAGGTAGAAGCCGGAGTAGAACAGGAAGCTCTCCAGCAGCGTGGAGGCCACCTTGCGCTTGAGCGGGTCGTCGCCCTTGTAGAAGTCCATCACGATCTGCGCCTTGCGCTGCAGGTTCGGATTCTCCTCCGACCAGCGGAACGCCTCGTCGATCTCGGCCGTCGAGCACAACGTGGAGAAGATGTTGCTATAGCTCTTGGCGTGCACGGACTCCATGAACGCGATGTTGGTGTACACGGCTTCTTCGTGCGGGGTCAGCGCGTCGGGGATGAGGCTGACGGCGCCGACGGTGCCCTGGATGGTGTCCAGCAGGGTCAGGCCGGTGAAGACCCGCATGGTGAGCTGCTTCTCGTGCTCGTTGAGGGTGCCCCAGGACGGGATGTCATTGGAGACCGGCACCTTCTCGGGCAACCAGAAGTTTCCGGTGAGCCGCTCCCACACCTCGGCATCTTTGTCGTCCTGGAGACGGTTCCAGTTGATGGCCGAGACGCGGTCGATCAGCTTTATTCCATCGGACACCTTGGACCCCATTTCACCTGGCTTTTCGTTCTTTCGCCGGGATGTATCCCGCGACGATGTCAACACTACAACTGGTGTGCGACATCGCCGAGCTATACGAGATGTTGTGTTCTGGCGTGTCGCGCGTCACCGGACTTTCCGGTGCAGGATCATGCCGCCGGGGCCACTCTGTCGAGCAACTCCTGCAGCGCGGCCAGGTCCAGATAGGCGGTCACGCGCACCACCCGCTGCTCACGCATGGTCATCACCCAGGCGTACTCGTTGACGTATGGGCGGCCGTCGAGCGCGGTGGCGGTGCCGCGCCAACGGGCCGCCACGACGTCACCGTCGGCGACCAGTTCGCGGACCTCGGCCTGAATCGGGCCATTGAGCCGGGAGACGACGGGACCGGCGCCGTCGCGCAGGAACTCGGCGCGGCTGGTGTAGGTGGCCGGCCCGGTTGCGCGCGCCACCGTCCATTCCACGTCGTCGGCGAGAATCGCATAGAAGCTGTCCTCGTCACTCACCCCGCGGGCGAACGCGTCGCGCACCAACTCGGCATTGCGCTGTTGTGGCCCGCCGCGTGCAGAATTCTCGGCGGTGCCACTGCATCCGAGCATCACGGTGGCCGCCAGCGCGCCGACCACCCACAGGGTGAACCGTGTCATCAATGTCATGACATCGACGCTAGGAACGCGTCGATGCCCCTGGGAGGCCGCGGTTCTCCTAGGAACGCACCGTCTGCGGCAGGCGCGTGAATTCGTACTCCGAGGGTTTGAACGTGCGCGTCGCCAGCCAGTACTGCCAGGTCATGCCGCTCCACAGGGTGCGGTTGACGCCGTGGGCGTCCATGTACCAGCTCTGGCACCCTCCGGTGCTGAACACCGTGCCGGCCAGGTCGCGCTGCAGCTCGGCGTTGTACTCATCCTGCGCGCGGCGGCTCGGCGCGAGCGCGACCGCACCCGCCTTGTCCACCGCGGCGATGGCCTGGGCGGCGTAGCGGATCTGGGACTCGATCATGAAGACCACCGAGTTGTGCCCGAGCGCGGTGTTCGGTCCGAGCAGGAAGAACAGGTTGGGCATGCCGGCCACGGTGATCCCACGGTGAGCCGCCATCCCCTCGGCGGTCCAGCGATCCACCAGGTCCTCACCGTCGGCGCCCTTGATGTCGACGTAGGTGTAGGAGTCGGTGACATGGAATCCGGTGGCCCACACCAACACATCCACCTGATGTTCCACACCGTCGGCGGTGACGATACCGCCGGGGGTGATCCGTTCGATCCGCTCGGTGATCACGCTGGCCTTCGGGTTTGCGATTCCGCGATAGTAGGTGTCGGAGTTGAGGATTCGTTTACAGCCGGCCCGATAGTCGGGGGTGAGCTTGCGCTGCAGCTCGGGATCCTTGATGCTGCGCTTGATATTCCATTTACCCATCAGCTCGCCGATCTTGAGCAGTCGGGGCTGTTTGGTCATGGCGAAGCCGACGCCCTCGTGAATCCAGTAGATGCCGGCCCGCAGCAGTGCCCGCACGCCCGGCACGGAGGCGAACACGGTGCGCATCCACTGCGGGAAGGCGTTGTTGGGCCGCGGCATCACCCAGGCCGGGGTGCGCTGGTAGAGCTGCAGTTCGGCGACCTCGTCGACGATGGCGGGCACGATCTGGATGGCACTGGCACCGGTACCGACCACCGCGACCCGTTTGCCGCTGATGTCCACACTGTGGTCCCACTGCGCGGAATGGAAAGCCGCACCGGCGAATTCGTCGATGCCGGGGATCTCGGGAATCAGCGGGATGTGCAGCCCGCCGGCACCGGAGACCAGGAATTGCGCGATGTACTCCTGCCCGGCGGCATCGAACACATGCCAGCGCGATTCCCCCTCATCCCAGTGCGCGCGGTCGACGTGCGCACCGAACCGGATGTTGCGACGCAGACCGTGCTTGTCGGTGACTGCCTTGAGGTAGTCGAAGATCTCGGGCTGGAAGGACCACATGTGGGTCCAGTCGGCCTTGGGCTCGAAGGAGAACGAGTACATGTGCGACGGAATGTCGCACGCACAGCCCGGGTAGGTGTTGTCGCGCCAGGTGCCGCCGATCTCCTCGGACTTCTCCAGGATCAGGAAGTCGACGCCTTGTTTCCTCAGCGCGATCCCCATGCCGAGTCCGGAGAATCCGGACCCGATGATCAGTGCGCGGGTGGTGATGGCAGACATGGCGTCAACGCCTTTCCTGGGAACGCCGGTACCGGATACATCTCAGTGTTGCGGCAGCGGACAACACGTGTCAACGCCCCACATGGGTGCTGAGTTCCGGTGCAGGTGCCGATCAGGCCTGCTGGGCAGGCTCCTGGCGGCGCACCGCGTTGTGAACGGGTTGATCGGGGTCGATCTGGACGCCCAGCAGTTCGGCGGTGCCGTTGACCGCACCCATCATGATCGTCGTCATATGGGAGATGAACTCCTCGGCAGGCATCCGCCGCGGGCTGTCGGCATCGCCGCCCAGCCACCAATCGGTGGCCGAGGCCGCGGTGCCGAACAGGGCGAAGGCAGCCAACTCGAACACCGCGGGGTTGAGATCCATCTCACTGAGCTCGCCGCTGACCATTTCGGCGATCGCCAGGGTGATGTCACGCCCCCGGTTGACCGTGGTCATGGCGGCCGCGGACTGGTCGGCGAACCGGCCCTGCAGCAGGAAACGCACCACGTTCGGATGCTGGTCGACCAGCTCGACGTAATGCTCGACGGCACGGCCGATGACCTGACGCGCGGAGTCGGATTCGATGTCGATGGATGGAATGACCGCGGCCCACAGCATGTCTCGCATGCGCTCGCCGATCTGGGCGAACATGTCGGACTTGTCGGTGAAGTGGCGGTAGATCTTCGGTTTGGCGGTGCCCGCCTCCTCGGCGATCTCGCGCACACTGACGTTGGGGCCGAGGCGGTCGATGGCGCGGAAGGCGGCCTCGACGATCTCGGCGCGGACCTTTTTGCGGTGCTCGCGCCAACGTTCGCTGCGCGCGTCGACCTTCGCGCCGGGCTGTCCCGGCAGCGGAAGCGATGGTCTGCGCACCCGCTCACTGTACCGGGCGATGCTGACCTGGTCAGACTGCCCGGCAGAGCGGGCGGTTTGACCCGCGCCCGGAGTGGGTAACCCCCGCCCCAGATTCCGCCGTCCGGCGACCGGCACGTTGCTTCGGTAGCATCCAAAGGTCACAGCCCACCTGATCGAGACGAGACCATGACTGCCCCATACGACGTAGTGATCGCGGGCGGGGGCCCCTCAGGTTCGGCCGCCGCGTGGCAGGCCGCCCAGGCCGGCGCACGCGTGGTCGTCCTGGACAAGGCCGAGTTCCCCCGAGCCAAACCCTGCGGTGACGGGCTGACCGCTCGCGCGGTGAGCTACCTGCAGAAAATGGGACTGGCCGACGAGGTCGCCACCTACCACCGCGTCAACAAGGTGACGGTGTTCAGCCCGAGCGCATGGGAGCTGTCGTTCCCGCGCCGCCCCGGTATGCCCGATCACGGTCACACCGTGAGCCGCGAGCACCTGGACACCGTCCTGCTCAAGCACGCCGAATCCGCCGGTGCCGAAGTGCGCCAGGGCGCCGAGGTCGCCGGCCCGGAGTTCGACGCGAACGGCCGGGTGATCGGCGTGGTCCTCAAGAGCGGGGAGAAGGTGCTCGGCGATGCCGTCATCGCCGCCGACGGCGCGTACTCCCCCATCAAGCGCGCCCTCAAGCTGGACTCGGAATACAACGGCTACTCGGCGATCGCCATCCGCTCCGAGATGCACCTCAACCGGCCCGACAACGACAGCCTCGACATCTACCTGAAGCTGCTCTTCCAGGGTGATCAGCTGCCCGGCTACGGCTGGGTGTTCCCGATGGGCAACAACGTCTTCAACATCGGCCTCGGCTACGTGAACAGCTACAAGAACTGGCAGTCCATCAATGCCACCCAGTTCCTCGGCGAGTTCCTGCGCAGCCTGCCCGCCGAGTGGGAGGCACCGCCCATCGAAGAGCTCAAGAAGAACAAGAGTGTCCGTGCCTGGCGACTTCCGATGGGCTTCACCGCCTGGCCGCCGTGGCGACCCGGCGTGTTGTTCACCGGCGACTCGCTGGGCGCGGGCAAGCCGGCCTCCGGGGCGGGAATCTCCAAGGCCCTCGAGTCCGGACTGGCGGCCGGTGAGTGTGCCCTCGCCGCGCTGAACAACGGCGGGCCCGATGATTTCACCAACTACGCGCAGCGCATGGAAGCGGCGTGGGGCAAGGAATACAAGCGCGGCCGCTACATGCACAAGCTGATCGGCTACCCGAAGGTCGCGGACGCCGGCATCAAGCTCATCGACAACGCCGCGTTCCGGGACCGGATGCTCAAGGCGCTGTACAAGAAGGCACAGGGGCCGCAGCACAAGGTCAAATGATCGCTGCCGAACGGCCGGTTGTGACACGCAATTTGCACTGTTGCGTGCTGCACCTGGCCACTGGGCAACCACGGGTGTCATAGGACGTGGGTAGCGTGCGGGTCATGGAACAACGCATCAGCCTGATCACGCTCGGCGTTGACGACCTCGACCGGGCCCGCACCTTCTATGAGCAGGGCTTGGGCTGGACGCCCAGGGCCGCGCTCGAGGGAGTGGTGTTCTACCAGCTGCCCGGTATCGCGCTCGCGCTGTTCGGCCGCAAGGATCTCGCCGAGGACGCCCATCACCCGGTGGACGGCCAGTTCAGCGGTGTCACCATTGCGATCAATCAGCGCACCGAGGCCGACGTCGACGCCGTGCTGGCCGAGGCGCACGCCGCCGGCGCGACGATCCTCAAGCCGGCCGAAAGGGTGTTCTGGGGCGGCTACTCCGGGTATTTCGCCGATCCCGACGGCCACGTCTGGGAAGTCGCGCTCAATCCGGAGTGGACGATCAATCCCGATGGCACGCTGACAATCTGAGGTCGCTACCCGCCGCCGCGGCGCCGGCTCTTGGTGAGTTCGATCGGGTCGATCTCCACCCGCGACCACTGCGCCGCCATCTCCAGGCTGTGCGCGCGGCCCGAGTGCACATGATGAAACGCCGACGCGGCGGCCCGGTCCGGGTCGTGCTCGGCGATCGCCGCGAGCAACTCCTCGTGCTCGTGACATTGGACCTGGGCGTCACGGTCGCTGGTGAGGTGGAACAGCCACTGCACCCGCGCCTGTAGCGGTTCCAGCAGCGATTCCAACAGCGGATTGGCGGCCAGGTCGACGATGATGACGTGGAAGGTGGCATTGGCCGCCGCGATGGCGGGGCCGTCATTGCGCTCGGTCGCCTTCCGCGCGGTATCCAGTTGGGCGGCAAGCAAATCCAGACCGGCCTGGTCGGCCCGCTCGGCGGCCAACCGGGCGGCGAGCACCTCCAGGCTCTCCCGGACGTCGAACAGATCCCGTACATCGTCGACCGTGAACGGTGACACGATCGCCCCCTGCCGGGGCACGACGACCACCAGCCCGTCCTGGGCCAGTCGCTGCATCGCCTCGCGCAGCGGGATCCGCGACACCTTCAGCTGCTCGGCCAGGTCGCGCTCGATCAGCCGGGTGCCGGGCGCCAGTTCCAGACCGACGATGCGGGCCCGCAACTCGTCATAGGCATGTTCGCGCAACGGCTTTCGACTGTGCGCCACCACTGAGGTCACTTTCTGAGCCTTTCCCGTCCGCGTTCCCGTCGAGCTTAACCCACTCACCATTAGCGGTATACCATTAACTCGATCCTTACATTCGAGTAACCGCACCGAAATGGCCGGGTTCGATGCTTCTGCGTAACGGTATACCGCTAACCGGTACCCACTGAGACCAGGAGAATCCATGAAGACCCTGCCGAAAATTCTCGCCATGGCCGCCGCGGGTGCGCTCGCGGTGGCCACCTCCGCGTGTGGTTCCTCCGGTGACACCGCCGACAGCGACGCACTGTCCGTCGGGGTGTTCCTGCCCGGGTCCATCAACGACACCGGCTTCATGCAGTCGGGATATGAAGGCTATCAACGTGTCCAGGCCACCTTCGGCGACAAGATCGACGCCGGTTACGTCGAGCAGGTGGCCGCCGCCGATTATCAGCAGGCGCTCCAGCGTTTCGCCTCCCAGAACGACCTGGTGATCTCGGTGGGCGGGCAGACCGACGCCGACGTCCGCAAGGTCGCACCCCAGTTCCCGGATGTGAAGTTCGTCGAGATCGGCGGACCCTCGGATGCCGAACCACTGCCGAACCTCGCCTACTACGACCCGCAGCAGGCCGAAGCCGAGTTCCTCTCCGGCGCGGCGGCCGCCGCAGCGTCCAAGACCGGCACCGTCGGCTTCGTCGGCGGTGTCGAACTGCCCGCAATCGTCAACGCCGCCGTCGCTTTCGGCAACGGCGCACGCTTCGTGCGCCCCGATGTCACCGTGCTGAACCCGCAGTATGTCGGCGACTTCAACGACCCGGCGAAGGCCAAGCAGGCCGCGGGCACCGCGTATGCCAGCGGCGCCGACGTGCTCGGCCAGATCGTCAACCTCGGCAAGCAGGGCATGGAGCAAGCGGCCAAGGAATCCGGCAACCGGCTCAACGGTGGCCCGATCCCCGGCGAATGCACCGACAGCGTCTATGCGGGCTACGTCCGCACCGATATCGGCACCGAGATCGAATACGCGGTGTCCTCGGTGCTCGACGGCAGCTGGACCGCCGCCCAGGTGCCCTTCGGTGTCACCACGGACAAGGGCGGTAGCGATTTCCTGACGTGCACAACAGATCCCGCGGTCGCCGCGGCCGTCGCCGATGCCAAGGCGGCAATCGTCGCCGGCAGCGTCACACCGTACTGAGCGAGCCGGCACCGATGACCATCACAGCTCCCGAGCACACCGCGCTGCTGGCCATGAGCGGCGTCGGCAAGTCCTTCGGCCCGGTCCGCGCACTCGACGGTGTCACGCTCAGCGTGAAACCCCGCTCGGTGCACTGCATTCTGGGCGAGAACGGCGCGGGCAAGTCCACCCTGTGTAACAGCATCTACGGCACCGTCTCCCCCGACACCGGCCGCATGATGTTGGGCGGAAACGAGTACCGGCCGCGCAACCCCGCCGACGCGCTGCAGGCCGGTGTCGCGATGGTCCATCAGCACTTCTCGCTGATCCCCACCATGACCGTCGCGGACAACCTGCTGCTCGGCCGGGGCGGGTTCCGCCCGCCGCGCGACCGGTTGGCCACCGATCTGGATCGCATCGCCGACAGCTACGGCCTTCGGGTCGACCCGAAGGCCACCGTGTCCGGGCTGACCGTCGGTGCCCGGCAACGGGTCGAGATCGTCAAGGCGTTGTTGCGGGATCCGCAGCTGGTCCTGCTCGACGAGCCCACCGCGGTGCTCGACGGGAAAGAGATCGATGCGCTGATCGCCACCTGCGCAGCGCTGACCGCCGACGGCAAGTCCGTCGTGCTGATCACCCACAAGCTCGGTGAGGTCGCCCGCGCCGCCGACGAGGCCACCGTGCTGCGCGGCGGGACCGTGGTCGGCGGCGGCCGGGTCTCCGATGTGGGCATGTCCACCCTGCTGGACCTGATGCTCGGCGACACCGAACCGCTGGACCGCGTTGTGGCGCCCCGGTCACGCCGTCCCGCCGGTGGCGACGCGGTGCTGCAGATCGACGGTGTGCGTCTCACCCGCGCCGACGGCAGCACCGCACTCGATGAGGTGGACCTCACTGTCGGCCGGGGTGAGATCGTCGGCATCGCCGGTGTGGAGGGCAACGGGCAGTCCGAACTGACCTCGGTGCTCTCCGGCGCCATCGCCGCCGACGCCGGATCGGTACGGGTCGACGATGCCGACCTGACCACCGCGACACCCGCGCAGCGCACCGCCGCCGGTGTCGCGGTGATCCCCGAGGATCGACACGCGGAGGCCATCATCAGCGCCCTGTCCATCGCGGAGAACATCGCGATGCCCCGCCTGTCGGCATACCGGCGGTGGGGACTGCTCGACCGCAAGCGGATGCACGCCGACGCGGCCGCCGCCATCACCGAGTTCTCGATCCGGGCACCGGGGCCCGACGCTCCCATCGGATCACTGTCCGGGGGCAATCAGCAGAAGGTGGTGCTGGCGCGCGAGCTGTCGACCGCCGGGCTGCGGGTGGTGGTGGCGGCCCAGCCGACCCGCGGCCTCGACGCCGGGGCCGTTGCGTTCGTGCTGGACCGGCTGCGCGCCGCCGCCGACGGCGGGGCCGCCGTAGTGGTCACCTCCAGTGAGATCGAGGAACTCATCGCGGTGTGCGACCGGATCGTCGTCGCCTACCGCGGTCGGCTGCTGGGCTCGGTGTGCACGCAATCCGACACTGCGGCACACGATATCGGAACCCTCATGACGGGCGTGGGCGCATGATGGCGGGTCTGCACGCGCGCCACCCGCTGGTGGTGGCGCTGGCCGCCATGGTGATCGCAGCACTCGTCGGTTTCGTGCTGGCCGCGGCCGCCGGCGCCGGTCCCGTCGACGTCGTCGACGCACTGATCGAAGGCACCCTGGGTTCGCCGTTCGCCATCGGCACGTCCTTGAACAACGCGGCCCTGCTCATGCTGGTGGCCGCCGGCTTCACCATCGCCTACCGGGCCGGGCTGGTCAACGTCGGCGGCGAGGGTCAGCTGTGCCTCGGCGGCATCGCCGCCACCGCGATCGGGGTCGCGATGCCCGAGGGCATCCCGATGCCGATCGCAGTGCTCGCCACCCTGACGGCCGCGGCGCTGGCCGGCGCCGGATGGGCCGCGATCGCCGCCTGGCTGCGGGTGAAGCGCGGCACCAGCGAGATCATCACCACCCTGCTGTTGAACTTCGTCGGCCTGGCGCTGGTGGTGCTGATGGTCCATGAACCCTCCTTGCTGCGCCAACCCATGACATCCTCGGAGACCCTCCCCCAGTCCGAGCCGCTGGCCGCCTCGGCGCACCTGCCCCTGCTCGGCCTGGCCAAGAATCCGGCGACCATCGCCATCGTGCTCGCCGTCATCCTGGTGGCTGCCGTCGGAATCATCCTGCGGCACAGCGCCGTCGGCCTGCGACTCAGCGCGGTCGGGCTCTCCGGCCCGGCCTCGGCGCGCCTGGGCGTGCAGGTCGATCGCACCGCGTTTCTCGGGCTCACCACGGCGGGCGCCTTCGCCGGGCTGGGCGGTGGCTGCCTGGTCATGACCGCACCGTTCATCCTGGCCGACGGGTTCTCCTCCGGCTTCGGGTTCGCGGGGCTGGTGGTCGGCCTGCTGGCCCGCGGATCCATGACCGCCGTCGCCGCGGTCGCGGTGCTGTTCGGGTTTCTGGTGTCCGGGGGCATCAACCTGCAACTGGCCGCCGGCGTCCCGTCCTCCACCATCACCGTCGTGCAGAGCGTCCTGATCATCGTGATCGCCGGCGCGGCCTGGTGGACGACCACTGCCCGGCGGCCCGCTCAGAAGGTCGCCGTATGAACATCACCATGCTCACCGAGATCATCTCCAGCGGTGTGGCATTCGCGATCCCGCTACTGCTGGCCGCCAGCGGCGAATCGATCAGTGAGCGAGCCGGGGTGCTCAACCTCAGCATGGAGGGCATGATGCTCACCGGCGCGTTCGCCAGCGTCCTCGGCTCGGTCAGCACCGGTTCGGCCGTGGCGGGCGCGCTCACTGGGCTGCTCGCCGGATTGCTGTTCGGCGTCGGTCAGGCGCTTCTGAGTGTCCGATTTCGGGCCGACCAGATCGTGGTCGGCATCGCGGCGAACGCGCTGGCATTGGGACTCACCACCTTCGGTGCGCGGGTTCTGCTCGCCGACGGCAGGGGGCAGAACGTGGCCGCCTTCGCCGATGTCCGCATCCCGGTGCTCAGCGAGCTGCCCATCGTCGGCCCGGCCCTGTTCGGTCAGACCCTGCTGGGCTACCTGTGCATCGGCGCCATCGTCGTGCTCGCCGTCGCCTTCTCCGGCCGCACCATGGCCGGCATCCGGGTCGACGCCGTCGGTGAGGATGCCACCTCGGCGGGATGGACCGGACTGGCGGTCAACCGGACCCGGGTGCTCGGGGTGCTCATCGCCTCGGGCGCCGGAGGCCTGGCCGGCGCCCAACTCGCGCTCTCCGAGGTGCGCTCCTTCAGCGAGAACATGACCGCCGGAATGGGCTATCTGGCCGTGGTGGCCGTCATCGCCGGGCGCTGGAAGATCACCGGGATCCTCTGGGCTGCGCTGTTTTTCGGTATCGCGCGGGCCATGCAGTTCGCACTGCCGGCGCTCGGGGTCGACATTCCCTATGCGGTCCTGGTGATGCTGCCCTACCTCATCGCATTGATCGCCATCAGCGGATTCGTCGGCGGCCGTAGCGCACCGTCCTGCCTGACGGTGCCCTACGTCGGCCGCGTCTGATCCGCCACCCTGTCTGTAAGGACCTCCCATGACCCTCGTTCTGACCCACTCCGATATCAACGCGCTGATCGACCGCGCGAGCGTGTATGACGCCGTCGAGCGCGCCCACGCGGATCTGGCGACCGGCACGGCCGGCAATCCGGCACCGGCGAACCTGGCACTGCACGGCGGCGGTGCCGCGCTGCCGATGGCCGCGTCGTCTGCGCGGCACCGGGCCAGCGCGGTGAAGATGTTGTTGGACATGCCATTCAACCGGGACCGCGGAATACCGACGCAACGGTCCACCATCCTGCTGATGTCGGCCGAGACCGGTGAATGCCGCGCGGTGCTCGACGGCCGGCTCATCACCGCGGTCCGGACGGCCGCGGCCAGTGCCGTGGCCACCGCGCACCTGGCCCGTGGTTCCAGCACCGCGCTCGGGCTGATCGGGGCGGGGGCCCTGGCCGTCGAGCACACCCGCGCCATCATGCGGGTCCGACCCATGGAGAAGGTGCTGGTCTGGTCGCGCAACCCGGCGACCGTCGAGGCGTTCCGCGCCCGGGTGGCGGACCTGGATGTGAGCGTCGAATACGCCGAGTCCCCGCGCCAGGTACTCGCCGCGGCCGACGTGGTCTGCACGCTAACACCGTCGAAACAGCCGATCGCCCACGGCGCCTGGTTCCGGCCCGGCCTGCACCTCAATGCCGTCGGGGCGCCGCCACGCGCCGATCACCGCGAGATCGACGGCGCCGGAATGGGTTCGGCGCGTCTGGTCGTCGACAGTCGTGCGACCGCGCTGGCCAAGTCCGGTGACGTGCTGCTGGCGATCGAGGAGGGACGGCTGTCGCAGGACGATGTCAACGTCGAACTGGGCGACGTGATCATCGATCCGCGGCGGGGCCGGCGCAGCGAGGACGACATCACCTTGTTCAACTCGGTGGGTATCGGGCTACAGGACCTGGTGACCGCCCACACGCTCGTCGCGCGTGCTGCCGAACGAGGCATCGGGAGGACGTTCGATCTGTCGGCCTGAGTGCGTCATTCGCTGTGGGTGAGTTGGTCGGCGAAGGCGCTGCCAGCCTTGCCGTTGAGCTTGGCGGCGTCGAAGCCGTAGCCGACCGCCTCACCGCGGACCGCGCGCAGCGGATCCTCGAAGTCGCGGAAGTAGCGCATCGCCCACGCGCCCTCCTGGTAGCCGATCAGCTTGAGCAGATCGTCGTCCAGGGTCCGTGCCACTTCTGGTGGTACCGAGAGGAATTGGTTTTCCTCCTGCCGGACCCAGCCGACGCAGTAGTTCACGTTGATGGCGCGCCGGACCCGGTCACTGCGGTTGGCGGCACCGCTGTGCACGATCTTGCCGGAGTAGAGCAGCACCGACCCGAGCGACATCTCGGCCTGCAGGCACTCCTCGTCGGCGTAGTCGGTCGGCTTCTTGTCGCCGATCTGGCTGCCCGGCACCACCCGGGTGGCGCCCATCTCGGCGGTGTAGTCGGTCATCGCCCACAACGTGTTGCACTGCACGTGGTAGTCGTCGGGAAAGGGGTAGAAGTCGAAGGCATTCTGGTCGCGGTGCAACGCCTGGTCCGATTCGCCGGGTTCGATCGAGATGACCTGGGTCAACATCAGCTGAAAGGCGCTGGCGTGGCCGAGGAAGTCCTGGCACACGCCGAGCACGGTCGGATCCTGGATCAGCATGCGACAGGCCGGGGAACGGGCGACCAGCGCACCGGTGCGCCGGGTCCTGGTGCCGATCATGGCGTTGTACCCCATCGGCGTCGCGTCCAGGTAGGGCGCCAGTTCCTCGTCGATGCTGTCCATCAGGGAGTGCGGTACCAGGTCGTCGACGATCACGTAGCCGTCGCGGCGCAGGTGGTCGGCGAGGTCGGCCGGGGATGTGGTGGCCGGTACGTGCGTGAGCGCGCTCATACCTCCAAGTATTTCCGAGCACGTGTGTTGACCAGGTAAAACGGCGTCACGTGGTCGTTAAAGGTGCCGAGACACAATGCCCACCGTGTGACCTGTGCACGGCAATCCGCCCGTACGCGTACATATCCCCCACACTCGCACCGGATACGCACGCCTCAGCGGCGGCCCCGCTTGGCAGGTCCTGGCTTGCGGGCGACCTTTCCCGCAGCGGCGCGGGCTGCCTGTTTGGCCAGGGTCTTCTCCCGGGCGGTGCGTTTCGGTGCCGACTCAGCCTGTCCGCGCGACGAACTGGGTTTGCGGCCGCGCACGATCCCGATGAACTCCTCGACGAGTTCGGACTGCGGCCCCTCGGCGAAGGCGAGTGCCACCGGGCAGGTCGGCGCATCGCTGATCGGCCGGAAGGTCAGGTCCTTGCGGTGGTGCAGCCGGGCCAACGACTGCGGCACGATGAGCGTGCCCATCCCGGCGGCCACGAGTTCTACTGCATCCTCGGTGGTTTCGGGCCGGTGCTCGACCGGGATGCCGGGGGCGTCCGCCCAGTCGACGACGTCGTCGAGCGGGCGCAGGGTCGGTTCGCCATCGAGGTCGGCGGTGGTGATGGTGTCGGCGGCCGTGAGCAGGTGATCGGCCGGCACCACCGCCACCGTGTTCTCTTCGTACAGCGCGATGACGGCCAGCCCCGAGGTGTCGGCGGGCAGCCGCAACACCACGACGTCGACGGCACCGGTCCGCACTTGCGCGGCCGCGTCGGCGGCGGCGACGGTGCGCAGCTGTAGCGGCACGTCGGGGTGGCGCTGCGCCCAGGTCCTGGCCCATTTCGCGGGCGTCGCGCCGGGGACGTAGCCGACGGTGAGCGAGCGCTGGGGCACCGCATCAGGCTACCGATAGGCTTGCTGCATGAGTAGGCCCAACGCGCAGTCCATGAAACCCGCCACCGCGGCGAAGAAGCTGGACGTGTACCTGCCCGCGACGCCTGCGGAGTTCCAGGAGAACGCGATCACCCGAGCCGAACTCGCCGCCCTGCAGGAGGACCCGCCGCAGTGGCTCAAGGACCTCCGCAAGAACGGGCCGCACCCGAAGAACCTGGTGGCGGCCAAGCTGGGTGTCTCGATCGCCGGTCTGGCCCGCGGCGGGGTCACCGAGGCACTCACCACCGAGCAGATCACCGCGCTGCTCGAGGAAAAGCCGGACTGGCTGGTCGCCGAGCGCGAGAGCTTCCAGGCGGTGCTGAGCGAGGAGCGACGGGTGAAGGCATTGCAGGCGGAGAAGCCGCGCAAGAGCTGATCCTCTGACGCCGAACGGCCAGTTGTCGCACGCTTCCTCGCGAGTTGCGTGCCATAGCTGGCCACTGGACGACCCGCCCGGGCGGTTTACCGGTCGAACATGTCGCTGATGCGGTCGAAGAAGCGGTCGACGCGCTGCTCCAGTCGAGAGCCCTTGCTTATTTTATAAGAGGGGTAAATAGAGGGGAAGAGCGGGGAGAAGAACAGGAAGGTGGGGGGGGGGGGGAGGATGAGGGTGGTGGATGTAGAGGAGGGATCACGCGGGGGGGGGGGGTAGGAAGAAGAGGGGGAGGGAGCGAGAGAGAGAGATACTCATGTTCATTAAATTCATATTCATGAGGGAAGTGAGAATTGGGCTAGATCATGTTGATGTTGTCTTGGATGGGTAGGGGTGGGTGGCATGTGCACCACCACCCCCACCAAAAGAAGGATAAGGGCGAGAGAAGCAACGAAAAAACAAGTCCCGCCATGTAAGCCGTCGTTCATCCCCCCTCGAAGCCGACTACCTGATTCTTCACTGCGGCGATCAACGCCCGCACGACCACCAGCGCCACGTGAAGCTACCCCCTGACGAAGAAGGAGGCCAGGGAATCTTCTCCCTGGCCTCCTTCTTCAGCTACGCGAGCCCTACAGCATGCAGCTGACGCAACCCTCCACCTCGGTGCCCTCCAGGGCCATCTGGCGCAGCCGGATGTAGTACAGCGTCTTGATTCCCTTGCGCCAGGCGTAGATCTGCGCCTTGTTGACCTCGCGGGTATCGGCGGTGTCCTTGAAGAACAGCGTCAGCGACAAGCCCTGGTCCACGTGCTGGGTGGCCGCGGCGTAGGTGTCGATGATCTTCTCGTACCCGATCTCGTACGCATCCTGGTAGTAGTCCAGATTGTCGTTGGTCAGGTACGGCGCCGGGTAGTAGACGCGACCGATCTTGCCTTCCTTGCGGATCTCGATCTTGGAAGCCACCGGGTGGATCGAGCTGGTCGAGTGGTTGATGTAGCTGATCGAACCGGTCGGCGGCACGGCCTGCAGGTTCTGGTTGTAGATGCCGTGCTTGCGCACCGACTCCTTGAGCAGCTTCCAGTCGTCCTGGGTGGGGATGTGGATCTCCGCGTCGGCGAACAGCTTTCGCACCTTGTCGGTGGCAGGCTCCCACACCCGGTCGGTGTACTTGTCGAAGAACTCGCCCGAGGCGTACTTGGACTGCTCGAACCCGCCGAAGCGCGTACCCCGTTCGATCGCAATGAGGTTCGACGCCCGCAGGGCGTGGTAGAGCACGGTGTAGAAGTAGATGTTGGTGAAGTCCACACCCTCTTCGGAGCCGTAGTGGATCCGCTCCCGAGCCAGGTAGCCGTGCAGGTTCATCTGCCCCAGACCGATGGCGTGCGAGCTGTTGTTGCCCTGCTCGATGGACGGCACCGACCAGATGTGGGTCTGGTCGCTCACCGCGGTGAGCGCCCGGATGGACACCTCGATGGTCTGCGCGAAATCCGGCGAATCCATCGCCTTGGCGATGTTCAGCGAGCCCAGGTTGCACGAGATGTCCTTGCCCACCTTGGCGTAGGACAGATCCTCGTTGAACTCCGAGGGCGTGGACACCTGCAGGATCTCCGAGCACAGGTTGCTGTGGGTGATCTTGCCGGCGATCGGGTTGGCCCGGTTCACCGTGTCCTCGTACATGATGTACGGGTAGCCGGACTCGAACTGCAGCTCGGCCAGCGTCTGGAAGAACTCCCGCGCCTTGATCTTGGTCTTGCGGATCCGGGCGTCGTCGACCATCTCGTAGTACTTCTCGGTGACCGAGATGTCGGCGAACGGGACGCCGTAGACCTTCTCGACGTCATACGGCGAGAAGAGGTACATGTCCTCGTTCTTCTTGGCCAGCTCGAAGGTGATGTCCGGGATCACCACGCCCAGCGAGAGCGTCTTGATCCGGATCTTCTCGTCGGCGTTCTCGCGCTTGGTGTCGAGGAACCGGTAGATGTCGGGGTGATGGGCGTGCAGGTACACCGCGCCGGCACCCTGGCGCGCACCCAGCTGGTTGGCGTAGGAGAACGAGTCCTCCAGCAGCTTCATGATCGGGATGACACCCGAGGACTGGTTCTCGATGTTCTTGATCGGCGCGCCGTGCTCACGGATGTTGGTGAGCAGCAACGCGACTCCGCCGCCGCGCTTGGACAGCTGCAGGGCGGAGTTGATGGAGCGCCCGATGGACTCCATGTTGTCCTCGATGCGCAGCAGGAAGCAGGACACCGGCTCACCGCGCTGCTTCTTGCCCGAGTTGAGGAACGTCGGGGTGGCCGGCTGGAACCGTCCGTCGATGATCTCGTCGACCAGCTTCTCGGCCAGCTCGGTGTCACCGGCGGCCAGGGTGAGCGCCACCATGACCACGCGGTCCTCGAAGCGCTCCAGGTAGCGCTTCCCGTCGAAGGTCTTCAGCGTGTAGGACGTGTAGTACTTGAACGCGCCCAGGAAGGTCGGGAACCGGAACTTCTTGGCGAAGGCACGGTCGACCAACGACTTCACGAAGTTCCGCGAGTACTGGTCGAGCACCTCGCGCTCGTAGTAGTTCTCCTTGACCAGGTAGTCGAGTTTCTCGTCCTGGTTGTGGAAGAACACGGTGTTCTGGTTGACGTGCTGCAGGAAGTACTGATTGGCGGCTTCCCGGTCCTTGTCGAACTGGATGTTGCCGTCTTTGTCGTACAGGTTGAGCATCGCGTTGAGCGCGTGGTAGTCCGTCTCCCCCGGGAGCGCATGAGCCCCGGTGGTTACAGGCTCTGCAGCTGTGACGGTTGGTGGCACGTCTGTTCCTTCCAAAAGTCTTCCAAGCCCGCACGGACGGATTCCACGTCATCCGGGGTTCCCATGAGTTCGAAACGGTAGAGGTAGGGCACGCCGCACTTGGCGGACACCACATTGCCTGCGTAGGCGAATTCCTCACCGAAGTTGTTGTTGCCCGCGGCGATGACGCCGCGGATCAACGACCGGTTGTGCTCGTTGTTCAGAAAAGCGATGACCTGCTTGGGGACATAGCCCCCGCTGTTGATGTCGGGGCTGACCTTGCCGCCGCCGTAGGTCGGCAGGACCAGCACGAAGGGGTGGTCGACCTCGATACGGCCGTGCAGCGGGATCCGGGTGACCTGGTCGGCGGGAAAACCCAGCTTCTGCACGAAGCGGTGGGTGTTCTCCGAGACGCTGGAGAAGTACACGAGATGACTCATATCTCCTCCTCGCTTGTCGTCGGATCCGTCGGGTGTCAGGCAGTGACGGCGGCAGTCGTGCCGGCCAGTGCCTTGATCCGGTCCGGCCGGAAGCCCGACCAGTGATCGTTGCCGGCGACCACGACGGGTGCCTGCAGGTAGCCGAGCGCCATGACGTAGTCGCGGGCTTCGGTGTCGAGGCTGATATCGACCTTCTCGTAGGCGATGCCCTCTTTGTCCAGCGCCTTGTAGGTGGCATTGCACTGCACGCACGCGGGCTTGGTGTACACGGTGACGGTCATCTGCGGCACGGCTCCTGTGTGTGTCGGTCGGGATAGAGCTTGTATCGCACCGGCAACTCACCGGGTACTGCATTCCTCTGAGTTTCAGCGGACCGCGGGGCCCGGAAATTCCGGAGCCGCCGAAACTGAACCTATTGTTGCCGGGGGCACCGACACGCTTTCGATTCCTGCGCCGCCGGGCTCCTGAAGCTTTGGGGCCTCGCGGTCCGTCAGACACTACACCTAGTGTCCGACAAACCGAAGAGATACAAGATGTTCTGAACAACATTCGTGAAATTCCCAGGTCGTAACCAATTGGACGGCGCGTCCACCGGCGTGTCGCATGTCACATTTCGGGGTGTGTCGCGATCGCGCACGCCGCCGGCGTCCACCGCCCCGGAACGCAGAAAGCCCCCGCCGGCGATAGCAAAGGCGCTACGCCGTGGGGGGCTCCGAGCCGAGCGGTTCAGCCGATCTCTGCGACCAGCTTCCCGACAACCTCACGCACGTCGGCCGCCACCTCGGCGGTCTCCCGCGGGTGCTTGTCCCCGAGCGTCTTGGCCGGGATCGACAGCTTCAGGTCCTCGACGACCCGCGGGCCGGCGATACCGAAGGATTTACGGGTCTCGTCGTGCGCCCACACACCACCGAATCCGCCCAGCGCGGTCCCGATCACGGCGACCGGCTTGTCCTTGAGCGCACCGTTGCCCCACGGCCGCGACAGCCAGTCGATGGCGTTCTTGAGCACGCCGGGGATGGAGCCGTTGTACTCCGGGGTCACCACGAGTGCCGCCCCGGCCGCCGCGGCGGCGGCGCGGAGCGCCTGCACGGGCTCGGGGACATCCTCGTTGTCGATGTCCTCGTTGTAGTGCGGCAGCTCGCCGAGCCGGTCGAATATCTGCAGGGTGACGCCCTCGGGAGCCGATTCCACAGCCAGCTCGGCCAGTTGCTTGTTGATCGAGGCCGCGCGCAGGCTCCCGACGAGCACCAGCACGTTCGTTTCGGCGCTGTCCTGGTTGTGGGCCATGGTGATGTTGCCTTCCTGTTGCGGATGATCCTCACACAGCTTAACCGGACTACGGTCCGAATAATTCCGGCTGAGTTAAAGTTCAAGGGTGGGCGCCCCCGACCGGCTGAATGCACTGCCGTTGAGCACCGCCGCACCGGCGGAACGCGGCGATGCGGCGCGCAACCGTGCGCTGCTGCTCGACGCGGCCCGCACGCTCATCGCCGAACGCGGCGCCGATGCGGTCTCCATGGACGACGTGGCCGCCGCGGCGGGCGTCGGCAAGGGCACCCTGTTCCGGCGCTTCGGCAGCCGCTCGGGGTTGATGATCGTGCTGCTCGACGAGGACGAGGTGATCGAACAGCAGGCCTTCATGTTCGGCCCCCCACCGCTGGGCCCCGCCGCACCGCCGCTGGAGCGCCTGCTGGCCTACGGCCGCAGCCGGCTGAGGTTCGTCCACGTCCACCACGCACTGCTCTCCGATGCCGCCCGTGACCCCCACACCCGGTTCAACGCCCCGGCGTCGCTGCATCACACCCATGTCCGGATGCTGCTCGAAAATGCCGGAACCACAGGTGATCTCGATGCACAGGCCGATGCGCTCACCGCGCTGCTCGACGCCGACCGGGTGGCCCACGAGCTGACCGACCGCGGCAGGACCCTCGACGAACTCGGCGACGCCTGGGAGACGGTGGCCCGCAAACTCTGCGGCACGTGAGCACGTGGATTCTGCATGTCGACCTGGACCAGTTCCTGGCCTCGGTCGAACTGCAGCGCCATCCCGAACTGGCCGGCCTGCCCGTCATCGTGGGCGGCAGCGGGGACCCCACCGAGGCGCGCAAGGTCGTCACCTGCGCGTCTTACGAGGCCCGCGAATTCGGTGTGCACGCCGGGATGCCGCTGCGCATCGCGGCCCGCAGATGCCCGGATGCCACCTTTCTGCCATCGGACCCACAGGCCTACGACCGGGCCTCCGAGCAGGTGATGGGACTGCTGCGCGACCTGGGCCACCCACTGGAGGTATGGGGCTGGGACGAGGCCTATCTCGGTGCCGACGTCGCCGACCCCGTCGAGCTCGCCGACCGGATCCGCACCGTCATCGCCGCCGAGACCGGGCTGTCCTGCTCGGTCGGCATCAGTGACAACAAGCAGCGCGCCAAGGTGGCCACCGGGTTCGGCAAACCCGCCGGGATCTTCATCCTGACGGCGGACAACTGGATGACGCTCATGGGTGACCGCCCCGTCGATGCACTCTGGGGGGTGGGCCCCAAAACGGCCAAAAAGCTTGCCGCGATGGACATCCGTACGGTCGCCGACCTCGCGGTGACCGACGCCACCACCCTGACCCAGGCGTTCGGCCCGAGCACCGGGCTGGGGATTCTGTTGCTGGCCAAGGGCGGCGGCGACACCGAGGTCAGCTCGCAACCCTGGGTGCCGCGCTCGCGCAGCCACGTGGTGACGTTCGGCCACGACCTGACCGATCGCACCGAGATGGACCGCGCGGTCACCGATCTCGCCGCCCAGACGCTCACCGAGATCGTCGCCGAAGGCCGCACCGTGACCCGGGTGGCGGTGACGGTGCGCACCAGTACGTTCTTCACCCGGACCAAGATCCGCAAGCTGCCCGCGCCCGGGACCGATCCGGCCACCATCACCGCCCAGGCGCTGGCCCTGCTCGACGATTTCGCACTCGACCGTCCCGTCCGGTTGTTGGGCGTCCGACTGGAATTGGAGATGCCGTGCTGAGCACCGTCGCGATCCGTGGCTATCGTTCGCTGCGCGAGATCGTGCTGCCGTTGGGTGCTCTGACGGTCGTCACCGGCGCAAACGGCACGGGTAAATCCTCGGTGTACCGGGCGCTGCGACTGCTGGCGGACTGCGGCAGCGGCGCGGTCATCGGCTCGCTGGCCCGCGAAGGCGGCCTGGAATCGGTGCTGTGGGCCGGCCCCGAGCAGACATCGGGCGCCCGGCGCACCGGCAGGACCCAGGGCACCACCCGTACCCGCCCGGTGTCCCTCGAACTCGGCTTCGCCTCAGATGATTTCGGCTATCTGATCGACCTCGGGATGCCCCAGTATGCGGGCCCGGGCTCGTTCTTCGCCCGGGATCCCGAGATCAAACGCGAAGCGCTCTTCGCCGGCCCGGTGTTGCGGCCTTCCGCCACGCTGGTGCAACGCACCCGCGATTACGCCGAGGTCAGCGCCGAAACCGGCCGCGGTTTCGACCGGCTGGCCCAGTCGCTGCCCAGCTACCGCAGCGTGCTGGCCGAGTTCGCCGACCCGGGCACCCACCCCGAGCTCGCGGCGGTACGGGAGCGGTTGCGCGGCTGGCGGTTCTACGACGGGTTCCGGGTCGACGCGGCCGCCCCGGCGCGTCGCCCTCAGGTCGGCACCCGCACCCCGGTGCTCTCCGATGACGGTGCGGACCTGGCCGCCGCGGTGCAGACCATCATCGAGGTCGGTGTCGACGACCTGCCCCGAGCGGTGGCCGATGCATTCGACGGTGCGCGGCTCTCGGTCGCGGTACGCGACGGGATCTTCGAGCTGCAACTCCATCAGACCGGCATGCTGCGTCCCTTGCGGGCCGCCGAATTGTCGGACGGCACACTGCGTTTCCTGCTGTGGGGTGCCGCACTGCTGAGCCCGCGGCCACCGTCGCTGATGGTGCTCAACGAGCCCGAGACCTCACTGCACCCCGATCTGGTCGCCCCGCTGGCCGGGATGATCCGGTCTGCCGCAGCGAGCACCCAGGTGGTGGTGGTGACACACTCGGCCGGTCTGGTCGAGCTGCTGGCACCCGAGTCGACAGTGGAGCTGATCAAGGAGTGGGGCGAGACCCGGATCGAAGGCCAGACCATGCTGTCCGCGCCGTCTTGGGACTGGGGTAAGCGCTGAGCACCTACCATCGACACCCATGAGCGTGCGCATCGTGGCCGCAACAGCGTCGGCCGCAGTCCTGCTGTTGTCCGGCTGTGCCAACAGTTCCGAGCCGGCGGACACGTCCACCGTCGCCCCGGTATCGACCACCACGACGACGACCACGACCACCACGACGACGAGGCCCGGGTCACCGAGTGCCCCCGAGTTTGCGCCGGCGCCCGGCGGGGACCTGGCCCCGGCCTAGCGGGATTTCGGGCGCAACGCCCGGGTGAACAGCACGTTCACCTGACGCATGGCCACGCTGTAGGGCCACCACGCGGCGCGCTTGAAGGCGTACAGCGCACGGATATCGGGCGAGGTGTAGACCATGAAGCGGTTGCGCCGCACCCCGGTGAGGATCTTCTCGGCGGCCTTCTCCGGGGAGATGGCGTGCCCGGCGAACCGGTCCACCCATTTGGCCACCCGGGGATCCTCACGGTCCACGCCGGCGATCTGAACCGTCTGCACCAGGCCGGTTTTCACCGCTCCCGGCACCACCACAGACACCCCGATCCGGTGACGCGCCAGATCGAAGCGCAGCACCTCGCTCAGGCCACGCAGCCCGTACTTGCTGGCGCTGTAGGCCGCGTGCCACGGCAGCGCGACGATGCCTGCCGCCGAGGACACGTTCACCAGGTGCCCACCGCGCCCGGCCGCGACCATCGGCGGCATGAACGTCTCGATGATGTGGATCGGCCCCATCAGGTTGACGTCGACCATCGACTTCCAGTGTTGATGGGTCAGCGTCGAGACGGTGCCCCAGGCCGAGATCCCGGCGATGTTCATCACGATGTCCATCGCGCCGTGCGCGGAGTGGATATCGGCACCGAACGCGGAGACGGCGTCGAAGTCGCAGATGTCCAGCGCCCGGTGTGCGGGCACCTGCGCGCCGAGGGCCTGAGCATCGACGACCGTGGTGGCCAGACCCTCGACATCGCGGTCGGTGAGATAGAGCTCGGCGCCCTGGCGGGCCAGCATCAGTGCGGTGGCGCGCCCGATCCCGCTGGCCGCGCCGGTGAGCAGAACCCGTTTCCCCGCAAAGCTGTCCGCCTGACCCATGCGTTCGACCCTACCGAGCGCCGACGCTGCCCAATCAGTCCTCCCAGGACGCCGCGGTTCCCCACAGGGCGCTCAGCCACAGCCGTTCCAGCACACCGATCGCGCGTTCCGGGTCGGTACCGCGCCCGACGAACGCCGCGTCGTGGGACAGCGTCATCGCGGTGGTCGCCGACAGGATGCGGACCAGGGCCGGTATGTCATCGGAGATGGGCCGGGTGCCCTTGCGGACCTCGTCCTCGACGACACCGACGATCTTGGCGATCACCAGGTCCTCGAAGTCGTTCATGATGGCCGCGATCTGCTTGTCGGTGGCCTGCGCGACGGTGCAGGCCGCCATGATCGGGTCGTTGGTGGCGAAGACCGCGGCCGCACTGCCGACCATCCGCTTGGCGAACGCGGCGGGCGACTCCCCGGGGTCGCGCGGGGCGAAGTTGTGGGTCAGCACATCCAGTTCGGCCAGGGCGTCCTTGACGATGAAGGCCAGTACTTCGTATTTGGAGTCGAAGTAGAAATAGAAGCCCGACCGGGCCACTCCGGCGCGTTCGCTGATCATGCTCACCGACAGGTCGGCGAAGGGTTTGGTGCCCAGCAGCTCACGCACCGCCTTGACGATCGCATCGCGTTGGCGGTCCCCGCGACTGCGCCGCGTCTCGGATTCCGTATCGGGGATGGCGCTCATGGCACTAAACCTTTGCACCGCGCCACGCCAGAACAAAACTTGACATGCGTCAAGTCTGACATACAGGATGGTTTCGAGAGTGAGATCCACCACACGGCCCTGTTGGTGGAAGGACCTTCCGAGGAGCGTTGACGATGTCGACCATCAGTACCCCGAGCTACCTGCTGGATCAGGCCAGACGACGGTTCACCCCGACGGTCAACACGATCCCCGGCATGGGCGCCATCGAGAAGCGTTTGCTCAACCACGAGTGGAAGCAGCACATCCTGGCCGAACCCCCGGCGGGCAGCGGGCTCAAGGCCATCGCAGGCGATTCGGGCCTGCCACTGGTCGGGCACATCATCGAGATGTTCCGCGAGGGCGCCGACTTCCCGCTGCACCTCTACAACACCCGCGGTCCCATCACCTTTGCCGATTCGCCGATCCTGCCCTCGATCGTCGCGCTCGGCCCGGATGCCACCCAGACGATCTTCTCCAACCGGAACAAGGACTATTCACAGAAGGGCTGGCATCCGGTCATCGGCCCGTTCTTCAACCGCGGGTTGATGATGCTGGATTTCGAGGAACACATGTTCCACCGCCGCATCATGCAGGAGGCGTTCACCCGGACCCGGCTGACCGGCTACGTCGAGCACATCGACCAGGTCGCCACCGCCGAGGTCGCGGCCTGGCCCACCGATGACGCCCGCTTCCTGTTCCACCCCGCCATGAAGGAACTGACCCTCGACATCGCCTCGGTGGTGTTCATGGGCCACGAGCACGGCGGGCACGACCACGAGCTGGTCACCAAGGTCAACGACGCGTTCGCCACCACCACCCGCTCGGGCGGGGCGATCCTGCGGTTCAGCGTGCCCCCGTTCAAGTGGTGGCAGGGGCTGCGCGCCCGCAAGGTGCTGGAGGACTACTTCGTCGAGCGCATCAAGGAGCGCCGCAACTCGGGCGGCACCGACATGTTGTCGGTGCTCTGCCACACCAGCGACGACGACGGGAACTCGTTCTCCGACGAAGACATCGTCAACCACATGATCTTCCTGATGATGGCCGCGCACGACACCTCGACGTCGACGACGACGACGATCGCCTACAACCTGGCCGCCCACCCGGAGTGGCAGCAGCGCTGCCGCGACGAGTCCGACCGACTCGGCGACGGCCCGCTCGACATCGAGGCGCTCGACAAGCTGGAGACCCTCGATCTGGTGATCAACGAGTCACTGCGCATGGTGACACCGTTGCCGTTCAACATGCGCCAGACCGTCCGCGACACCGATCTGCTCGGGTATTACGTGCCCGCCGGCACCAACGTGGTGACCTGGCCGGGGATGAACCACCGACTGCCAGAGCTGTGGACGGACCCGGACACGTTCGACCCGGACCGCTTCGCCGAGCCGCGCAGCGAACACAAGAAACACCGCTACGCCTTCGCGCCGTTCGGCGGCGGCGCGCACAAGTGCATCGGCATGGTCTTCGGCCAGCTTGAGATCAAGACGATCGTGCACCGGATGCTGCGCAACTACCGGCTGGAACTGGTCAAGCCCGGCTACACCCCGAAATGGGACAACGGCGGGATGCCGGTGCCGATGGACGGCATGCCAATCATCTTGCGCACCATCCGCTGAACCCACGCCGACGGCGAACTTGACATGCGTCAAGTTTGCCGTACAGGATGTCTGCAAACAGTGACATCGACCACAGGTCTGTCCGCATCATGAGCTTGAGGAGCTTCGACTGTGCCGACCACCAACAGCATCAATACCCCGGCCTATCTGCTGGATCAGGCCAAGCGGAAGTTCACCCCCACCCTGAACAACATGCCCGGCCTCGGGTCGGTCGAAAAGCGGCTGCGGCAACACGATTTCAAGCAGTTCGTGCTGGCCGAACCGCCTGCGGGCAGCGGTCTGAAGCCGGTGATGGGCGACTCGGGTGTGCCCATCCTGGGGCACATGATCGAGACGTTCCGGGCCGGGCCGGAGTACCTGCTCGAGGTGTACAAGAAGTTCGGCCCGGTGCACTACGCCTACTCCCCCGCGCTGCCCAGCGTGGCCGCGCTCGGGCCGGACGCCACCCAGGCGGTGTTCTCGAACCGCAACAAGGATTTCTCGCAGAAGGGCTGGGATCCGGTCATCGGGCCCTTCTTCAACCGCGGGCTGATGATGCTCGACTTCGACGAGCACATGTTCCACCGCCGCATCATGCAGGAGGCCTTCACCCGCTCCCGGCTCACGGGCTATGTCGAGCACATCGACCGGGTGGCCTCCGCGGTCATCGCCGGGGACTGGGTGGAAAACGACGCCCGCTTCCTGTTCTACCCGGCGGTCAAGGAACTGACGCTGGACATCGCCTCGGTGGTGTTCATGGGACATGAGCCCGGCAGCGACAAGGAACTGGTGACCAAGGTCAACGACGCGTTCACCATGACCACCCGCGCAGGCGGCGCCATCGTCCGCACCGGCGTGCCGCCGTTCAAGTGGTGGCGGGGTCTGCAAGCCCGCAAGGTCCTCGACCACTACTTCGAGGAACGGGTCAAGGAGAAGCGCGGTTCCGACGGCACCGACATGCTCACGGTGCTCTGTCAGACCGCCGACGAGGACGGCAACACGTTCACCGATCAGGACATCGTCAACCACATGATCTTCCTGATGATGGCCGCGCACGACACGTCCACCTCGACGCTGACCACGATGGTGTACCACCTGGCCGCCAACCCGGAATGGCAGGAACGCTGTCGCGAGGAAAGCGAACGCCTCGGCGACGGGCCGCTCGACATCGAGGCCCTGGACAAGCTGGAAACCCTGGACCTGGTCATCAACGAGGCTCTGCGCCTGGTCACCCCGCTGCCCTTCAATGTGCGCTCCACCGTGCGCGACACCGAATTGCTCGGCCACTTCATCCCGGCCAACACGAACGTGGTGACCTGGCCGTCGATCAACCATCACCTCCCCGAACTGTGGACCGACCCGCAGAAGTTCGACCCGGACCGCTTCGCCGAGCCGCGCAATGAGCACAAGCGGCACCGCTACGCGTTCGCGCCGTTCGGCGGCGGCGCGCACAAGTGCATCGGCATGGTCTTCGGCCAACTGGAGATCAAGACCGTGATGCACCGCCTGCTGCGCAAGTACCGCCTGGAGCTGGCGCGTCCCGGCTACACGCCGCACTACGACTACGGCGGTATGCCGGTGCCGGTCGACGGTATGCCGATCATGCTGCGACCGCTCTGAGGCTCGGCGCTGTTCGGTTTCCCACGCCCCGAACGCCAGATCCCGGCCGCCGAGACGGTATTCCGGAAGGCGTTCAGTCGGACTTTCCCGTCTGGAATACAGTTTCGGCCGCTAGACGAGGAGCCGGTTCGCGCAGGCGATGACGGCACGCAGTGCGGACTGGTTCGGACATTCCGACCAGCCGATCGCCCATTCGGTGTCCACTCCGTCGGTGCCGCGGATGAAGGTGGCGGTCTGCCCGCCGGCCTGCAGCTGGTGGAAGTTGAGCATCTCGACGGCGATGCCGTGTTCGTAGAGCATGGCGGTCAGCGCCCCGAGCGGGCCCGACGCGGTGGCGGACGCGATGATGGTGCGCTCACCGATGGTGATGGCGGCCCGATAGGTGTGCGCGTGGCGGCGGCCGGGTGTCCGGTCCGCTCGCTCCCACTGGCTCAGATGCAGCGGCCCGACGCTGGAACCGAAGGTATCCGCGACGTCATCCCAGGACAGCTCGGCCGCCAGGTCGCGCAGTCCGCGCGGCAGGGGTGCGTCGAAGAAATCCGCGAAGCGGGGGCTCGCGATGGTGGTGGTGTGAGTGTTCATGTGCCGGTCTTCTCTGCTCAAAGGGAGCGACCGACGAGTAGTAGCTTCCGACCCACAGCGGGGGGTCGGTCTGGATCAGACCCCGCTGCGGGTGCTGGCTACTACGAGAATGTGAGGCACGATCGCCGAGGTTAGTCCTGTCGGGCGGGTGCGCGCAACTCCTTTGAATAGTTGAAGATGGCCCGGTGACATGGGCCGAGATCGTGCTGCTGTTCGCCGCCGGTATCGGTGGCGGGCTGGCGGGCAGCATCGCCGGCCTGGCCTCGGTATCCACCTACCCGGCCCTGCTGATGGTCGGACTGCCGCCGGTGACCGCCAACGTGACGAACACGGCGGCCCTGGTGTTCAACACCTTCGGCTCGGTGCGGGGCTCACTGCCCGAACTCGCCGGCCAGGGCCCGCAGCTCAAGCGGCTGGTCCCGATGGGTGCGCTCGGTGGGCTCGCGGGCGCGGTGCTGCTGCTGTCGATCCCGTCGGAGGGATTCGAGAACGCGGTGCCCATCCTGCTCGCGGTGGCCGCGGTGGCGATCGCACTGCCCCGGGGCAAGGACCCCGGTGTGGCGCCCACGCTGGCGCGCACGATCTTGCGGGCCGTCATCGTCGGCGTCATCTGCGTGTACGGCGGGTTCTTCGGCGCCGCAGCGGGAGTGTTGCTGCTGGCGCTGTTCCTGCGCACCGGCGGCACCACCCTCGCCCACGCCAACGCGACCAAGAACGTCGTGCTCGGCGCGTCGAACGGCACCGCCGCAGTGGTGTTCGCGATCGTCGCGCCGGTGCACTGGCCGGCCGTGGCGGCAATGGGCGTCGGCTGTCTGATCGGCTCCCGACTCGGCCCGATCGTGGTGCGGCATGCGCCCGCCACCCCGCTGCGCCTGCTGATCGCCGTCGCCGGCCTGGCGCTGGCGGTCAAGCTGGGCTTCGACACCTACCGCTGAGCGTCAGTTCTCGTAGTCCAGGCAGCTTTCGGCTCCGTTGATGACACCCTCGCGGAACGCCCGTACCCGGTCGAACCCGGCACCCTGGCGGTCGGCGTCGCCGTCACCGCGGAACACCAGCAGCGCCTTGATGCCCTCGTCGAGATCGCCCGGTGAGATCTGCCAGGAGCTGGTCTCGGCCCGGTTGTGCAGGATCACGCTCGCGGTGTACCCGCCGGCCAGGCAGTCGGCGCGCAGGGTGGACGTCCTCTCATCGGAATCGTCACCAAGGCGGCTCAGCGCGGCCAGACCGTACTGGGTGGCCAGCAGCGTGGACACCGCGTAGTCCCCACCCTGGTCGTACACGTGCGGCATGGTCTCGACATTGTCCCAGCCCACGTAATCGTCTGGGACGCAATAAAACAGCGAGTAACCCTCGGTCGACTGGCTACCGCACATCGGCGGATCTGCCGGATCGAACGCCTCCAGACCCCGGACCGGTCGCCACGCCCGGCCGGTGAGCTCCGGGTAGAGCTGCGTCCAGTAGTCCTCCAGGTCGTAGGGCACCCCGTTGACGATCGAGTCGTACGGCGCGTCACCGCCGCTGGCCGCATCCGCGATGTTGTTGAACGGCAGCGCAAGGACCATCGGCTCGTCGTCGCGGTAGTCCTTGCATCGATCCAGACCGTTGTCGAAACCGTCCTGGAAGGCGCTCACCCGGTCGAACCCGCTGCCGTGCGCGTTCGGGTCGGTCTTGGACGTTCCGGGGTTGTCCCGCAGGTCGAGCACACCGGCCAGGGCGGTGTCGAGGTCGGCGCTGGTCACCTCGAAGACACCGGCGTCCTGGGCATGGCGCGCCCACGCACCGGCGAAGCAGTCGGCCTGGAGTTCCCGGGTGACGGTGCGCGCGGTGAAATGCGAGCGGGCCTGCACGGCGTGCGCGAACTCATGGGCCATCACGACCGGGATGACGAAGTCCCCGTACATGGACTGCATATCGGGCAGCAGTACCTGGGCATCCCAGGCGATGACGTCCTCGGTCGCGCAGTAGAAGGCGTTGCCGGCGACCTCGTCGGGTTCGGTCGTGCACGGCGGGGCGTCACTGTCCTGCGTGACGGCGAAGTAGCCACCGGCGATCTGCTCGAAATCCTCGCCGTAGAGCTCCGGGTAGTTCTGCGCCCAGTACTGCTCCAGATCCGCGATCGCCTGGATCGCGATCTGGTTGACCGGCTCGGAGGCGTCGCCCTCGATGGTGATGCTGCTGGTGTCGGGTGGCGAACCCTTCTTCTCGGCCGGCGACGGGATCTTCGGCTGGGGAGCACCACACGCCGAAACGACCAGCACGGCCGCCCCGGCGGCCCACACCTTGAGATTCATGGGCAAACATTAGCGGGGCATTGCGCACAATGGATAGGTCGCGCGTCAGATGCGATTTCGGCGCGCTCGCGGCCGCGCAGCGGTCGCGGGCACGCCGGCTCCGCAACGTCTACTTGGGGGCGAAACGCTGCCCGGCGTCCAGCCGGATGCACTGCCCGTTGAGCATCGGGTTCTCCACGATGGCCACGGCGAGCTTCGCGTACTCCTCCGGTTTGCCCAGGCGCTTGGGGAAGGCCGCGTCCTTGGTCAGCACGGTGGCGAACTCGTCGGGGATGCCCTCGGTCAACCCGGTGGCGAACAGGCTGGGCGCGATGGCCAGCGCACGGATGCCCAGGCTGCCCAGATCGCGCGCCATCGTCAGGCACATGCCGGCGATCGCGGCCTTGGAGGCGGTGTAGGCGATCTGGCCGATCTGGCCCTCGAACGCGGCGATGGAGGCGGTGTTGATGATGACGCCGCGCTCTTCGGCCTCCTCGTCGACGGGCTCGTTCTTGCTCATGTGCCAGGCCGACAGCCGACTGATGTTGAAGGTGCCGATCAGGTTGAGATCGATGGACTGCCGGAAGGATTCGAGGCTGTGCGGACCGTCCTTCTTCACGGTGCGTTCGCCGATGCCGCCGCCCGCGGTGGTCACCGCGATGTGCAGGCCGCCGAGATCCTCGACCACCGTGGCCAGCGTCTGCTCGGTGCCGTCGAAATCGGTGACGTCCATCTCGTAGAACGATCCGCCGACCTGCTCGGCGATCTCCTTGCCCTTCGACTGGGGTCGGTCCAGGATCGCGACGCTTGCGCCGCGTTTGGCCAGCGCCTCGACGGTGGCCCGTCCGAAGCCGGATGCCCCGCCGACGACTACCGCCTTCTTGCCCGAAATCTCCATCTAGCTCCCTTTCCAGATTGCGTTCAGAATGTAACGCTACGTTCGGACGTCACACTACGGTAAGGCTTTCGGCGACTTCGCTGAGCTAGCGTGGACGCCGTGAGTTCCCCCTCCTCTGGCACCCGGATTCTCAGCGGCATCGCGGCCGCCGCGGTGACCCTCGGCGTCAGCGCACTGGTGGCCGTTCCGCTCGGCTCCTCCGCCGACGCCCGCAACGCCATCGGCTCCACCGTCATCGACCTCACCCCGGGCCCGGTCAAGGAATGGGCGATCCAGACGTTCGGCACCTCCGACAAGCTGTTCCTGGCGGTGGCGGTGCTGCTCGTCATCGCCGTACTGGCCGCGGTCGCCGGGTTGACCGAGCGCCGCCGGCTGCCGATCGGCAGCGTCATGTTCGCGGCGGCCGCCACGGCCGGTTGCGTGGCGGTGCTCTCGCGATCCGGTTCGGCGCCTGTCGACGTGATCCCGACGGCTGTCGGCGGCGTGGCCGGCATCGTGGCCCTGCGCTTCCTGACATCGGGGCGCCTGAGCGACGGGACCGCCCACGAATCGGCCGAAGCAGACCCCGGCCGCCGGTTGTCGCTGGCCGCTCTCGGTCTGCTCGGACTCGGCGTGCTGGGCGGGGCGGTCGGTTCGGCGTGGGCACGGCGGGTGCACTCGGTGGCCGATGACCGCGAGGCGTTCACCCCGCCTCGGATCGCGCGGCCCGCGCCGCCGGTCCCCCCGGGGGTGCAACCCACCGGCGTGGACGTCACACCCTTCGTCACCGACAATGCCGAGTTCTACCGGATCGACACCGCGTTGAGCGTGCCGCAGCTGTCGCGGGAGGGCTGGAAACTGCGGATCCACGGCATGGTCGACAACGAAAAGACCTTCACCTTCGCCGATCTCGAACAGTTCGAACTGATCGAACAGATGGTGACGCTGGCGTGTGTGTCCAATCCCGTCGGCGGCGATCTGGTCGGCAACGCGCTCTGGGGCGGATACCGCGTGCGCAGACCTGCTGGCGGCGGCCGGGGTCTCCCCCGACGCCGATATGGTGCTCTCGAAATCCAGTGACGGATTCACCGCGGGCACACCGACCGAGGCCATGACCGATGACCGGGATGCGCTGCTGGCCATCACGATGAACGGTCAGCCGCTGCCCATCGAACACGGCTACCCCGCGCGCCTGGTGGTGCCCGGCCTCTACGGCTACGTCTCGGCCACCAAATGGGTGGTCGATCTGGAGTTGACGAGATTCGATCGGGCTCAAGGCTATTGGACGCCACTGGGGTGGTCCGAGCGCGGCCCGATCAAGACCCAGTCCCGTGTCGACGTGCCCCGCAGCGGGCAGGACGTCCCGGCAGGGCCGGTCCGCTTCGGCGGGGTGGCGTGGGCACAGCCGCGCGGTGTGCGAGCGGTCGAGGTCCGCATCGACGAGGGCCCGTGGCAACAGGCCACCCTCGGCGCGGCCTATTCCGATGACACCTGGCGGCTGTGGAGTTTCGACTGGCAGGCCGACGAGCCCGGCCCCCACCTCATCGCGGTGCGGGCCACCGACAACACCGGCTATGTACAGACCTCCGATATGGCCGACGTCGTCCCCGACGGCGCCACCGGCTGGCACACGGTCAGCTTCTCGGTGGCCTGATCCCCTGCTCCAGCTTCGACGCGAAAACCGCTGCCTGCGTGCGCCGCTGCATGCCCAGCTTCGCCAGCAACCGGGAGACGTAGTTCTTCACCGTCTTCTCCGCGAGGAACATGCGGGCGGCGATCTGGCGGTTGGTCAGACCCTCGGACAGCAGCGCCAACAGTGCGCGTTCCTGCTCGGTGAGACCGGTCAGCGGGTCGTCGCGGGCCGCCGCACCGCGCAGATTGGCCATCAGCGCGGCCGCGGCGCGGTTGTCCAGCAGCGACCGGCCCGCACCCACATCCTTGATCGCCGCAGCCAGCTCCAGTCCCTTGATGTCCTTGATGACATACCCGCTGGCACCGGCCAGGATGGCATCGAGCATGGCCTCGTCCGAGGTGAACGATGTCAGCATCAGGCATCGCAGATCCGGCAGAGCCGAGAGCAGGTCGCGGCACAGTTCGATGCCGTTGCCGTCGGGTAGCCGCACATCGAGCACCGCCACATCGGGGCGGACCGCGGGCACTCTGGCCAGCGCCTCGGCGACGGTGCCCGCTTCACCGACGATCTCCAGGTCGGGATCCGATCCGAGCAGGTCGATGAGACCGCGGCGAACCACCTCGTGATCGTCGACCAGGAACACCTTCAGCACCGACATGACTCCATCATGGCCGGTACTGCGGCACCGCGTCCTCGCGGAACTCCCGTCCGGTCATCCGGTCGGTACGGATCCGGATGAAATGATCCCGTCGGCCCTGCACCCAAGGCTCGATGAAGGTGCCCGCGACGTCCACCAGATCATCGACCCCGGTGATGGGTTCGGCGTGACCGACGACGGTGACGCTCCACCCGTTACGCAGGTCCGGGTCCAGCACGTCGGCCTCGAAGGCCACCACCTGGTTGGCGGTGGCCGCCTGCAGCTTGGGGCCGCCGGCCACCCGGATCACCACATCGTCGCGCCATACCCGGAAGTTGACGGGCTGGATCGCCGGCAGCGCGTCCTCGGTGAACACCAGCCTGCCGACCCGCACCTGCGCGAGTCGATCCAGGCACTGCCTGCGATTGAGAACGTCGAGCTGCGATCCGTGCGCCTTGCTCACCGACATTCCGGCCACCTCCTCATGGCAGCGTGCGTACCCCGCTGCGCTGACGTCAAGTGTGTACGACAACCGGCAAGCGACGACAGGGCCAAAAGTCCTCGGTTCGACGAAAAGCCCTGGTGAACACGTTGCAGGCCAACTGTTCGGCAGTCGATCCGCCGCCGCGCCCGCTGCGCGTCACGCCTGAGCCTCGTTGGTGTCGGAGCCCGGTGGCAGGCTGAACGGGTGCTACTCGCCGAGATCGCGGGCACCTCGACGGAGGTGGGTTCCCTGTCGTCGCGCCTGGCCAAGGTCACCCGCGTCGCGACGACGCTGTCCGCCGCAGGCACACCCGCTGATATCGGCGTGATCGTGGCCTGGCTGTCCGGGGAACTTCCGCAGCGCCATATCGGCGTCGGCTGGGCATCGCTGCGCATCCTGCCCGAACCGGCCGCCGCCGCCACCCTCACCGTGGACGGCGTCGACGCGACGTTCTCGGAGATCAAGGGGCTGAACGGGCGTGGCTCGCAAGCCCGGCGCGCCGCGAGCCTGGCCGCGCTGTTCGGCGCCGCCACCGCCGATGAGCAACAATTCCTGCGGCGGCTACTGGCCGGCGAGTTGCGCCAGGGCGCGCTGGCCGGGGTCATGGTCGACGCCGTCGCCAAGGCCGCCGCGGTGCCGGTAGCAGCGGTGCGGCGGGCCGCCATGCTGGCCGGGGATCTGCCGGTCGTCGCGGCCGCCGCACTGAGCGGTGGTGAGCCGGCGCTGGCCCGGTTCACCCTGCAGGTCGGCCGCCCGATCGGGCCGATGCTCGCCCAGACCGCGACCTCGGTCGATGACGCGCTCGACACACTGGGCGGCACAGCGCTGTTCGAATCCAAGCTCGACGGGGCCCGGGTGCAGATCCATCGTGCCGGCGGCATCGTCTCGATCTACACCCGCAGCCTCGACGACGTCACCGCGCGCCTCCCCGAGGTCGTCGAGGCCACCTTGGCGCTGCCGGTCACCGATCTCATCGCCGACGCGGAGGCCATCGCACTGCGCCCGGACGGCCGGCCGCATCGCTTTCAGGTGACCGCTTCCCGGTTCGGCACCCGCTCCGGCGAGGTCGGCCGCGAGCCGCTGTCGGTGTTCTTCTTCGACCTGCTGCACCGTGACGGCACCGACCTGCTGGATCTTCCGATGACCGAGCGCCTCGCCGCGCTGGACGAGGTGGTGCCGCAGAGTCAGCGGATGCAACGGCTGTTGACCGCGGATCCCGATGTCGCGCAGCAATTCCTGGCCAACACACTGGACGCCGGGCACGAGGGTGTGATGGCCAAGGACCCGGCCGCCGCCTATGCGGCGGGCCGCCGCGGTGCGGCCTGGCTGAAGGTCAAGCCGGTGCACACCCTGGATCTGGTGGTGCTGGCCGTGGAGTGGGGTTCCGGGCGACGCACCGGCACGCTGTCGAATATCCACCTCGGCGCCCGAGACCCACAGACCGGGGGCTTCATCATGCTGGGCAAGACGTTCAAGGGCATGACCGACGAGATGCTGGCCTGGCAGACCCGGCGTTTCACCGAGTTGGCCGACGGAGCCGGGCTGCCGGCGACATCAGGCTCAGCGCCGACGGACAATCACGTGGTCCGGGTCCGTCCCGAGCAGGTCGTCGAGATCGCCTACGACGGTGTCCAGGGTTCGACCCGGTATCCCGGCGGGATGGCCTTGCGGTTCGCCCGGGTGCTGCGCTATCGCGACGACAAGAGCGCCGCCGAGGCCGACACGGTGGACACCGTCCGTGAACACTACGAACGCAACGGATGACCGGAAAGTCCCGTTGCAGCCCTTGTCCGGTGCAAGGATCCATACATGGCTTCACCACGCGCACCGGAGCGCCTCGAAGAACGTGACGGCGATATCACCTACATCCGCACCGACAAGGATCTGCCGCCGGTAGCGATCGTCGACCGGTCCCCGATCACCGCCAAGCACCGCATCATCTTCGGGCTGGTGGCCGTGCTGGGCGCCGTGGCATGGGCGATCATCGCGTTCTTCCGCGGCGAGACCATCAACGCGGTCTGGTTCGTCATCGCCGCGATCTGCACCTATGTCATCGGCTTCCGGTTCTACGCCCGCTTGATCGAGATGAAGATCGTCAAGCCGCGCGATGAGGTCGCCACGCCGGCCGAGGTGTTCGAGAACGGCACCGATTACATGCCGACGGACCGGCGGGTGCTGTTCGGACATCACTTCGCCGCCATCGCCGGGGCAGGACCACTGGTGGGACCCGTGCTCGCCATGCAGATGGGATACCTGCCCGGCACCATCTGGATCATCATCGGCGCGTTGGTCGCCGGCTGCGTCCAGGACTACCTGGTGTTGTCGATCTCGGTGCGCAGGCGCGGACGGTCGCTGGGCCAGATGGCCAAGGACGAACTCGGTGCGGTCGGCGGCACCGCGGCGATCGTCGGTGTGCTGGTCATCATGGTGATCCTGCTCGCGGTGCTGGCGCTGGTCGTGGTGAACGCACTGGCCGAGAGCCCGTGGGGCGTGTTCTCGATTGCGATGACCATTCCGATCGCCATTTTCATGGGGCTCTACCTGCGCTTCCTGCGGCCCGGCCGGGTCTCGGAGGTATCGCTGATCGGCGTGGTCCTGCTGTTGCTGGCCGTGGTGTCCGGCGGCTGGGTGGCCGAAACGCAATGGGGCGCAGACTGGTTCACGCTGTCGAAGGTGGCGTTGTCCTGGTGCATCATCATCTACGGCCTGGCCGCATCGGTGCTGCCGGTCTGGCTGCTACTGGCTCCGCGGGACTATCTGTCGACGTTCATGAAGGTCGGCACCATTGCCCTGCTCGCAGTCGGCATCCTGATCGCCCGGCCGGTCATGGAGGCCCCGGCCGTCTCGTCGTTCGCCACCAGCGGCACCGGGCCCGTGTTCGCCGGTTCGCTGTTCCCCTTCCTGTTCATCACCATCGCCTGCGGTGCGCTCTCGGGCTTCCACGCGCTGATCTCCTCGGGCACCACGCCCAAGCTGCTGGAGAAGGAAAGCCAGATGCGGCTGATCGGTTACGGCGGCATGCTGACCGAGTCGTTCGTGGCGATCATGGCGTTGATCACCGCCGCCATCCTCAATCAGCACTTGTACTTCGTGATGAACGCGCCGGCCGCATCCACCGGCACCACCGGACAGTCCGCCGCCGACTACGTCAACGGGCTCGGGCCTGTCCGGAGCGCCCATCACCGGTGCCGAGATCGATGCGGCCGCGGCGGGTGTCGGTGAGGAATCGATCGTGTCCCGCACCGGCGGCGCCCCCACCCTGGCCTTCGGGATGTCCGAGGTGCTGCATCAGGTGTTCGGCGGCCAGGGCCTCAAGGCGTTCTGGTACCACTTCGCGATCATGTTCGAGGCGTTGTTCATCCTCACCACCGTCGACGCGGGTACCCGGGTGGCGCGCTTCATGCTCTCCGATGCCCTCGGCAACCTCGGGGGGCCGCTGAAGAAGCTGCAGAACCCGAGCTGGCGGGTCGGCGCCTGGATCTGCAGCATCATCGTGGTGCTCGCCTGGGGCAGCATCCTGCTGATGGGCGTGACCGATCCGCTGGGCGGCATCAACACCCTCTTCCCGCTGTTCGGTATCGCCAACCAGCTGCTGGCGGCGATCGCGCTGACCGTCGTCACCGTGGTGATCATCAAACGCGGATTGCTGAAATGGGCCTGGATACCCGGAGTCCCGCTGGCATGGGATCTCGTGGTGACGATGACGGCGTCGTGGCAGAAGATTTTCTCCGGCGACCCGCGGGTCGGTTACTGGACACAGCACTTCCAGTACCGCAACGCCAAGGACGCCGGTATGTCGACGTTCGGGGCGGCCAAGAACCCCGATCAGATCGACGCCGTCATTCGGAACACCTTCATCCAGGGCACCCTGTCGATCGTGTTCGCGGTCCTGGTGGTCATCGTGGTCGCCGCCGGGGTGGTGATGGCGCTCAAGGCGATCCGTGGCACCGGCCGACCACTCACCGAGGACGAAGCGGTGCCGTCGCGGATCTTCGCGCCGTCCGGACTGATTCCCACCGCTGCCGAGAAGGAGGTGCAGAAACAATGGGACGCGCTGCCGACATCATCGGCCAGATCGGTTGGTACTGGTCATCATTGATGGGTGACAACCACTACCGCCGGTACGTCGAGCACCTCGCCCGCGCGCATCCCGGTGCGCCGGTTCCCACCGAGCGGGAGTACTGGCGGATGCGCCACGCGGCGAGCGAGGCCGATCCGCAGTCGCGCTGCTGCTAGCTGACCCGATACCGGATCGGCAGGTGCTTGAGCCCGCCCACGAAGGTGGTCGCGATGTGCGCGGGGGTTCCGGTCAGTTCGACCGATTCCAGGCGGGGCAGCAGCGCGGCGAAGAAGCTGTTGATCTCGAGACGGGCCAGCGCGGCCCCCAGACAGAAGTGCACACCATACCCGAAGGCGATGTGCTTGTTGGGGTTCCGCCCGATATCGAACCGGAACGGCTCGTCGAACACCTCGTCATCACGGTTGCCGGACACGTAGGACAACAGCACCGAATCTCCGGCCGCGATGCGAACGCCGCGAATGTCATAGTCCCGCCGGGCTGTTCGCATGAACTCCTTGACTGGAGTGGTCCACCGGATCATCTCCTCGACCGCGAGCGGCATGAGGCCGGGGTTGTCGCGTAGGCGCGCCAACTGGTCCGGGTAGGCGATCAGCGCGTGCATGCCGCCGGAGATGCTCGCACTGGAGGTGTCATGCCCGGCGGCGGCCAGAATCGCGTAGTACGAGACGGTTTCGATATCGGACAGCGGCTCGCCGTTGATGGTCGCATTGGCGATGGTGGACGCCAGGTCATCGGTCGGGTTCTCCCGCCGCTTCGCGGTGAGTTCGGTGAAGTACTGGAACATTTCGAGCAGCGCCATCATCTGCTCCTCCTTGCTGGTACCGCGCTGGAACTCCTCGTCCTCATTGCCGAACAGTTCCTGGGTCCAGCGCAGCATCGAGGTGAAATCCGCTTCGGGCACCCCGAGCAGCGTCATGATCATGTACAGCGGGTAGTTGACCGCCACCTGCTGCACGAAGTCGCATTCCGGGCCCTCGGCCGCCATCTTGTCGACGAACTGGACGGCCAACTCGTCGGCGCGCTCCTTGAGCGCCCGCATCGCCTTGGGCCGGAACCAGTTCGCACCGATCGCCCGGAAGTCGCGGTGCTGCGGGTCGTCCATGTGGATCAGGGTCTTGATGCCGACAGCAGCCTGTTGCTCATCACCTTCTCTGGTGACCAGCACCGGCCGCGGCGAGTTGGTGAACACGTCGTTGGCGCGTTCGATCTCCATGATGTCGGCATGCTTGGTGATCGCCCAGAACGGCGCGTAGTCCGGGACCTCGACCCACGACACCGGCGCGTGCGCGCGCAGATGGGTCAGCGCGGCGTGTAGTCCGGCCTCGTCGGCGTAGGCCTTCGGGTCCGCGAGAACCCGTGCGGCGTCGTCCATCGTCGGAATGCTCACCGTCCGCTCCTTACTGTCCAGTGCCCACGACGCCGAGTGCGTCCTGCGCGCGCTGCTCATACCCCGACCGGGCGGGGGCGTCGAATTCCAGGAACACCGTGTCGGTGCCGAAACGGCGGCCCACCCAGCGCCTCCCCCGGGGCCCGAGCAGACCGACCGGGCCGAGCACGAACCGGATGCCGCCGGGCACCGTCACGTGTGTTCTGGGTCTGTCGAGCGCCTTGACGATCGCGGCGGCGATGACGGCTGGTTCCACGGGCTTGTTCGACCTGGTCTGCGCGGTACCGGAGATCAGCTCGGTGCGGGTGAGGTGGCATCACCACGCTGACCTGCACCCCGCGGGCGGCGAACTCGTCGGCCAGCGCGCTCGACAGGCTGATCACCGCGGATTTCGTTCCGGCATAGAGGGTCTGGCCCGGCACCGGTCCGGGGCGCGGGGAGGGGGGGGGGGCGGCCGGGCCGCGGGGCGGGCGGGCGCGCCGCTCTGTTCGAGAAATCATCCGATCGGCATCACACCGGCATTGTTGATCAGCACGTCGACACGTCCGCCACCGCGGGCCTTGTTCAGAGAGACGGCGAACGAGTCCCGGTCGGCGACATCGAGCGCGTACCCACTCACGCGGCCACCCAGAGAGTGCTCACGGCAGTCTCCAGCACGGCGACGTCACGATCGCCGATCACCACCCGCGCGCCGCGATCCAGCAGGGCACGGGCCGTCGCATACCCGATACCGCGCGCCGCACCGGTGATGACGATCGTCTTGCCGGCGATTCTGTCGGTCATGTTTCTCACTCCGCCAACGACTTTCGAACATCACCGAGGACCGCCGAGATGGCGGTCTCCGACATCCCCACCGGGAATCCGGGCAGCACCCGGTCGATCGCGCCTGCGCACCTGCGCACCAGGGCGTCGGCCACCTCGGGCAGTTCGGCGACGACAGCGAACGCGGCCAGCACGTCGTCGTCGATCAGCGTCGCCATGGTGTCCCACTCCCCCAGCCGGGACAGCCGGTGCAACTCGGTGTGCAGATCACCCCAGCCGTGCAGTTCGAGCACCTTGCGGTAGGCCGGCGTCGAACCATAGAACGCCAGCTGCTTGCGGTGCGCGGCCGCCGAGGCCGCGAACTGTTCGGCATTCTCACCGGTCACCACGAACACCGGGCAGGACAGCTCGAAGTCGTCCCGGGACCGGCCCGCCACATCCAGCCCCTTCTGCAGCGCCGGCGCGGTCACCTCGTCGAGGTAGCGGCGGGTGGTGAAGGCATGCGCGATCAGGCCGTCGGCGACCTCGCCGGCGGTCCGCGTCATCAGGTCACCGACCGCGGCGATGAAGATCTTCGGCACCCCGTGCGGCTGCGGCTCGGGGGTGAACATCGGCGTCATCAGTGTGTGCGTGTAGAACTCGCCCTCAAAGCTCAGGCGGGTGCCGTGCTGCCACGTTGCCCAGATGGCGCGCACCGCGGCGACGAATTCTCGCATCCGGCGCGCCGGGTGACTCCACGCCATCCCGTAGCGCCGCTCGATATGCGGCTGCACCTGGGTGCCGAGACCCAGGATGAACCGACCCTGCGAGTAGGCGTTCAGGTCCCAACCGAGGTTCGCGATCAGCATCGGGTTGCGCGCGAAGGCCACCGCGATACTGGTGCCCAGTTGCAGCCTGCAGGTGTGCTCGGCGGCCAGCAACAGCGGCAGGAACGGATCGTGGTCGATTTCGCCGGTCCAGCAGCCGTCATAGCCCTGCTGCTCGATATCCCGGGCCCTGGCGGGGACAGCGGTGAGGTCGCTCGGGATACCCCGATCGATGCTCAGCCGGGCGACATTCCCCATGCCGGGGACGCTACAGTAAGCAATTCAGTATGGTCAACGGACCACGACGGTCAGCGAGAACAGGACCCCGGTATGACGAACGCCTCCGACTGGCAGGACACGCTCGACGATCTCGAGCGACGTCGTGCACACGCCCTGGCGATGGGAGGGCCGGAACGCGTCGCCAAACATCACGCCAAGGGCAAGCTCGACGTGCGCGCCCGTATCGACCGACTGCTGGACACCGGTACCTTCCGCGAGTTCGGCAGCTTCGCCGGCGGCGAGATCGCGGCCGACGGCATCGTCACCGGGTCCGGCCTGATCAACGGCGCACCGGTGATGGTGGGCGCCGAGGACTTCACCACCCTGGCCGGCTCCATCGGCTCCACCGGCAACGCCAAGCGCTACCGACTCGCCGAACTCGCCGTGCGCGACAAGATTCCGTTGGTCATGCTGCTCGAAGGTGCCGGCTTCCGGCCCACCGGCTCGCACTACGGCCGCACCCCCACCGATCTCATCGCTCAGGCCCAGTGTTCGGGCCGGGTGCCGACGGTCGCCGCGGTGCTGGGTCCCTCGGCCGGGCACGGCGCGCTGGTCGCACCGGTGAGTGATTTCCGCATCATGAGCAGTCAGGGCGCCATCTTCACCGCCGGGCCACCGGTCGTGAAGGAGTCCACCGGAGAGGACATCACCAAGGAGGATCTCGGCGGACCGGCGGTCGCGCTGCACAGCGGGGTGATCCACAACCACGCCGACACCGACGAAGCCGTCATCGACGACATCCGCCGCTACCTGTCCTACTTCCCGTCCAGCGCGTGGTCCTACCCCGACCAGCTGCCCCATGACGGGGAGTCCGAACCGCGGCCCACCCCGGAACTGCTCGACATCATCTCGCGCGACAACCGCCGCGTCTACAACATGCGCTCGGTGCTGGACATCGTGTTCGACAACACCGACTGGTTCGAGGTGCAACCGCAGTTCGGCAAGGCCATCATCTGCGCGCTCGCCCACCTGGGCGGACATCCGGTCGCCGTGGTCGCCAATCAGCCCAACGTGTTGGCGGGCTCCATCGATGCCGACGCCGCCGACAAGGCAGCACATTTCATCTTGGTGGCCGACTCCTTCCATCTGCCGATCGTGTTCCTGGCCGACAATCCGGGCATGCTGCCGGGCAGTCGTTCCGAGCGCAGCGGTGTGCTGCGGGCCGGTGCCCGGATGTTCGCGGCACAGACGGCGGCGACCACGCTGAAGCTGCATGTGACGCTGCGCAAGGCGTACGGGTTCGGCTCGATGGTGATGTCGCTGTTGGGATTCGACAATCAAGAGGCGACGTTCGCCTTCCCCGGCGCCACCATGGGCGCGATGAGCGCGGCGGCGCTGTCGAGGGCCTCGCATGCCGAGGCGGACCTGTCCGCGCAGCTGCGTGATGCCGAACTGTCCGCGTCCTTCCGGTCCGCGGATCACCTCGGTTTCGACGAACTGATCGACCCGCGCGAGACCCGCGATCAGCTGCTCGACGCACTGCGCCGGGGCCTGCGAGCCCGCCAGGCCGCCGCCGAGCCGGTGCAGCGCACGGTCATCCTGCCCTAGCCCATGCGACTTGTGGAGTTCTCGTCGGATTGGTTCCGACGAGAGCTCCACAAGTCACCGCGCGAGTGCGTGTGCGATCTGCGCAATGACGCGATCGGGGTACTCGGTGAGATCCAGCCAGGTGAATCGCAGCACCTGGAAGCCCGCCAGAATCAGGGCATTCTGGCGCACCCGGTCGTGGTGGAAAACGTCTGCGTCACTGTGGAATGCCCAGCCATCGACTTCCAGGATCAGCTTCGCATCGGGAAACGCATAGTCAACTTTGTAACCGGCCACCCGGTGGTTGGCCTTCCAGCCGGTGATACCCGCCTGGCGAAGGAGTTTCGCGAGCAGGCGTTCCGCCGCGGATCGGGTGCCGTCCTCCGCAGCCCTCAGCAAGCGTCGCGCGGCCGGTGCACCGTGGCGTCCTTTGTTGTTGAGGTGGGCCTTCCACAGCGTGGGTAGCTCGACATGCCGTTGCAGGGCAGAGTCCATCAGCTTGGCACCCCCACCGCGACGAACGGCGGCTTCGATGACCGTCAGCGGCAGCGCCGTCACTCGCAGATCGTCTCGTTCGACCACCTCGGCAGGATCGAGATCGCGACGACGCAATCTGGTACCGGGCTGGAGACGCAGCCGGCAGTCCCGCGGCACGGTCACTTCGACGATGTCCGGCGCGAACTGCGTGAGGCGCTGCCACCAGGCCCCGGTCAGGCCGCTGGCGACGGCTCGGTGACCGTAAGCCCACACCCCGGCACGAATTCGCGCCCTGTCGGTGAATTCCCGGTCGTCCGCGAAGTACACACCACGAGCGCATCGTCGCCATGCGCCGGTGCGCACCCGGTAGTGCACGTCGTCCCGCCCGAGACCGACGTCGTTTGCCTGGGCCAAGGTGATGACGCCGTCATGGTCGCGCAGTAGGTCTGCCAGCACACTGAATTGGACGCAGCATCCCGCCGATCGGTTCCATCCTTGGCGATTCGTGGAGTTCTTGTAGGAATGGTTCCGACGAAAACTCCACAAATCGCTAAGAGGCGCGGTAGGCCTCGACGATCGGTTCGAGCTCGTCCGGGGTGGCGCCGTGCATGATGACCGCGTCCGCGCCGTAGTCGAATTCCTTGCGGATCCGGTCGACGCACTGCTGGGCTGAGCCGGTCGCCGACGGTTCCAGCCACTCGTCGGGAATGAGCGTGGCGATGTGCTCGATCTGCTCGGCGGTGCCCTTGTGGTCGATACCGCCGCCGATGGACTGCACCACGGTGTCGTCGCGGAAGCGTTGCAGCACTGCGGGATCCCAGCCGTTGGTGTTGACCAGCAGATCGCCATACCCTTGCAGGTAGGTGGCCAGCCGCGCGACGGTCTTCTTCAGCCGCAGCTCCTCGGGCAGGTGATCGCCGACGGTGGCGAAGCAGGACCACACCCGCACGTCGTCGGGATTGCGGCCGGCCTGTTCGGCGGCCTCCTTGACCGTCTTCACCGCGCGCTGCAACGTCTCCGGGGTGAAGTAGGTGTGCAGGATGACGTCGTCGAACTCGCGGCCGCCGAGCGCCAGTGTCTGAGGGCCGAAGGCCACGATCGCCAGCCGGATGTCCTCGTTGAAATCGGGGTCCAGGAAGAGCAGCTGATACTTGCCGATCGGTCCGTCGTGGTTGAAGATCAGCTCGCCGTGCCACAACCGGCGCATCACCTGCGCGAAGTCCTCCATCTGCGCCGTCGTCACCGCCGGCACCCCGAAGGCCCCGTACATCGCCGCGATGCCGCGGCCGAGACCGAGGGTGAAGCGGCCTTTGGAGAGCCGGTGCATGGTGGTGGCCCACGACCCGGTGATGAGCGGATGGCGGGTGTTGTGATTGGTTGCGGCGGTGGCGATCTGCATCCGGTTCGTGACGGCCAGCGCCGCACCGGTCAGCGAGGACGCCTCCTTGACGTTCCAGCGTTCGGAGATGAATCCGGTGCCGAAGCCGAGTTCCTCACCACGGCGAGCCTCGTCCATCAGGGTGGCGGGACCTTCACCGCCCGCTCCCGCCAGCAGGTAGTAGCCCAGTTCGTCCAGCACCTGCGTGTCATCACCCATGTCGCTTCGCTCCTGCCCGCCGAATGTCACGCCCACACTCCTTGTTTGTAGCCACAGTTCCACACCTCGGTGATCCGTCCGTCGATCACCCGGAAGATCTCCATGCTGCCGATGGTGGTTTCGGTGCCGTCCGTGAGCCTCATCGGCGACTGGTACACGATCGCCACGTGTTCGCCGTCGTCGCCGGCGACGACCAGGTTGAGGTCGAACCGGATGCTCTCGAACATCGCCCAGTGATCCACCACCCTGCTGACCGCCTCGGCATGGGTGAGCACCTTCACCTCGCCGACGTCGTGGCGGGTGACGGTGTCTCCCAGCAGTTCATCAGCCAGCGCGAAATCGCGCTCGTTCCACACCACCAGGTTGTACTGCTCGACGACCTCACGGGCGGTCCTCACGAGAATTCCTCAAGCGCTGCAACGTCTTCGATGGCGGCGACGGCCCGGTCGATCAGGGTGATGCAGAGTTGTCGCGAGCGTTCGGGCACCACATCCCAGGTGAGCAGCGCGACCACCGGCATGAACAGCAGCAGTGCGACGCCGAAGCGATAGTGCCGCCAGGCCTCGCTGAACCCGTAGTCGGTGACGCCGCGGGTTTCCAGCGCAGCGACGTACTCGCGAACCAGGGCTTCGTCCTTGCCCCGGCGTACCGACGTGGGCAGTCCCTGGCTCACCAGGTAGGCGATATCGGCGGCACCCGCGCCCCGCACCGCAAGCTGGAAATCGACGATCTTGAGCTCGTCGCCCCGGAAGAACAGGTTGTCCGCGCGGATGTCACCGTGCAGCAGCATGGTCCGGCATGACAGCGCAGCCAATGCCTGGGGCGCCAACTCGGCGAACCGTTCGGCGAACCGCGCCACCACGGGCGGCACCGGCTGACTCGTCTTCTCCAGGTAGAGCTGCCAGCCGGGGGTGAACGCCGGCAGGAACAGGTCACGGGTCAGCGGGTTGTCGATGTTCGGAAAGTCCGGTGGGCCAACGGCGTGTGGGTTGCGCACCGACCAGGCATGCAGATCGGCCAGCGCTGCGATACACAGCTCGGCGCGTTCGACGGACAACCCGGCCAGGTGGTCGGCGTTGTCCCACTCGCGCAGATCCTCCAGCACCAGGACAAAGGTGTCCCCGTCGATACGGGCAACATGGCAGGCGGGAGTGGAGATCGGCGCCACGGGTGCGATGTGCCGGTAGAACGCCAGCTCCCTGCGGTATCCGCCGAGCAGTTCCATCCCACCGCGTGCCTCCGAGTCCGCGGGCAGCTTCACGATGACCGACGCCGGCAGGCTCGCATCACCGCCCAACTCCAACCGATACAGCCGAGCCGAGAATCCGGTGTCCTCGGCGATCCGCGCGGCCTGCACCGAGGTGACCGTCGCGGCTCCAGGCAACGCGGCGGTGAGCCACCCCGCGGTGATCTCCTCGATGGCCGACGGGACCGCCACCGGTACAGCGGGTGATGTCATCCTTGACCTCCGCAGAAATTTGACGATGAACAACTAAGTTAGTTGTCGATCGTCTAATATGCAAGGGTGTCCGAGCGTCTCACCCAGCATCAGCGTGTGGAACAGTCCTCGCGCCGGCTGCTGCAGGCCGCCGCCGAACTCATCGTCGAAAAGGGCTGGGAGGCAACCACAGCTGCAGAAATCGGGCGGCGTGCCGGGTACAGCAGAGCGATGGTGCACGCCCGCTACGGCAGCAAGGACGCCATTCTGGCGGCGTTCCAACAGGTCTATGTGGCACGACTGAATCCCGATCCCGAGCCCGGATTCCACCGGCCTGCACCAGGTGCTCGCCCACTTCGACCGGGTACGGGAGATCCACGCCGAGGACGCCTCGGTGACCAAGGCCATGTTCGTCTCCGCCTTCGAGGCCGTGAAAACGAGCTCACCGCTGCGCGAGGGGGTGCGCGAGCAACTCAGCGCGGCGGCGCAGAAGGTGGCAGCCGGCGTGCGCACCGGGATCGCCGACGGATCATTGCGGCCGGACATCGACGCCGACGCCGCGGTGCGCGATATCACCGGATCGATCTTCGGTATCGCCTTCCAGTGGGTGGTGCTCCCCGAGGAACACGATCTCGACCACGAGATCACCTGCGTACGGGCACGCATCATCTCCGACTACGGCAGCTAGCCGAGCAGGAAGAGCTCGCTGGCGGCCTGCACGCCCCCGGAGAACAGCTGCCCGACATGACTGCCGTCGTGCCAGTGCAGCTCACCACCCCAACGCTCGTGCATCGCCAGCGCCGAACTGCGCATGGCCATCTGATCGTGCCAGGCGCCCACGATCAGCCGCCGGTCGGTGACCGGCGCGGTCGCCAGCGGATCGACCACCGAGGTCATGGCCGACACGGTGTCGGACAGCAACTGCTCACCTGCGCTGCGGGCGGGCCGACCCCAACGGCCCAGATGCAATCCGATCATCGCGTTGAGCCCCAGGATCGGGGTGTACAGCGCCACCGCACCGACGCGAGCGTCCAGGTGGGACACCAGCGCGGCGACCGCGCTGCCCAGCGACAACCCGGATACCGTCACCGATTCCGAATCGGTTGCCAGCCATCCGATCAGCGCCCGCACCTCGGACACCACCCGCATCGTCCCCGCCACGTTGGCCAGCGGGTCCCGCGCCGGATACTCGGGCCACTCCCGCCGCCGCGCACCGTGCCCGGGCTGCACCGGCAGCGCCACGTTGAAGCCCGAGCGCATCCAGCCTGCGCACCCGCGCCACCATGAGATCCATCGGATCGCCCTGGCCGGCACCGTGGATCCAGACCACCCAGGGACGCTGTTCGCCACGCCGGTACAACCGCACCCGCGCGGTCGCCACCCCTCCGTGGCCGTCGGCCAGCAGCGCCTGCGGCAGCGCGGGCGTGTGTGCGAAGCTCAGTTCCTCGAACTGCAACGCCCCGAAGGTCCGTGGCCTCGATGCCCGGCGACCCGTACCGGCTCCGGATCGCGATGCGCCCCGTCGATCCCCAGCGCCCCGAGCTCGTCAGCGGCATCGCCGTAGGCCGCCTGTGGGCGCGGCAGCTGTGGGGGCGGGCCGGTCAATGTCATCCCGGTGACCACCAGCTCATCGAGTGCGACCTCACCGAGTTGCCGTAACCCCCTTCGCGACAGGCTGTTCCAGTCACCGGACCCGTTGAGCGCGCCGACCGAGCGCGGCAGCACCCCGCCGAGCTCCCATGCGATCTGGATGGCTCTACGCAAGGGTGAACCCTCGATAGCCAATGGCCGCGATCTCGTCGCAGCGCCGTCGGTACTCCGGGATGCCCGCGGTGTACCCCATGTACATCCGCTTCTTGCCGGGCACGTTCGCGCCGTTGTACCAGGAGTTGCACGACGGGTGCACCAGCACCGTCGCCGCCACCAGCGAGGTGGCGTGCTCGATCCATTCGCGCTGCGCGTCGGTCTGCGCGTCGATGGTCCGGTATCCATGTTCGCGCAGATGGCCGATGCAGTCCGCGATCCACTCGACGTGCTGTTCCATGGCTGCGACGAAATTCGTTGCCGCCGAGGGACTCCCCGGGCCCTGCACGGTGAACAGATTGGGGAACCCGGCCACGGCCAGACCGAGATAGGACAGTGGCCCTTCCTCGGCCCAGTACTCACCGAGCAGCGCGCCGTGACGGCCGCGCACCTTCATCCTGCTCAGCGCGCCGGTCATGGCGTCGAATCCGGTGGCGTAGATGATGACGTCCAGGTCGATATCGCGCGCTTCGGTGCAGATACCGTCCGCGGTCACCGAGCGGATCGGGTTCTCACGCAGGTCCACCAGCGTCACATTGGCGCGGTTGAAGGTCTCGTAGTAGCCCTGGTCGATGATCGGGCGCTTGCAGGCGAACGGGTGGGTGGGCACCAGGGCGGCGGCGGTGTCCGGGATCCGTCACGATGCGTGCGATCGCCTCACCGTACAACGCGGTGGCCATCCGGTTGGCCTCGATGTCGAAGAAGACGTCGCCCCAGTTGAGCGCCCCCATGACACCGCGTTCTTCGATGGCCCGCAGTTGCTCCTCACGCGTTGCCGACGTGATCGGCGGGCTGGCCAGCATGTCGAGCAACACCGAGAATGCGGACAGCCGGGCCGCGCCGACCGGGTGTTCCCGTTGGGCGGCCCGGATATTCGCGTAGTCGGCCTTGAGACCGTCCAATTCGCCGGGCGCGAAGGCGCGCACCGTCCACGGCAGCGTGAAGGCCGGCGAGCGCTGAAAGACGACGAGCTCACCGGCCTGCCGCGCGACCACCGGGATCAGCTGCACGCCGGTCGATCCGGTGCCGATGACACCGACCCGCTTGCCGGCCAGGTCGACGGTCTCGGCCGGCCATCGGCTGGTGAACAGCGATTCGCCGGCGAAGGAAGCGATCCCGGGGATGTCCGGCTCCAGCGGGACCGACAGAATGCCCGATGCGGCCACCACGAACTGCGCCTCGTAGGTCTCGCCGTCGGCCACGTCCAGCCGCCAGATCGCGTCGTCCTCGTCGAAGGTCATGCCGAGCACCTCGGTGCCGCAGCAGATGTCGCGACGCAGGTCGAGCCGGTCGGCGACGAAATTGAGGTAGGCCTCGATCTCCGGCTGGGCCGGCATGGATTCGGTCCACACCCACTCCTGCTGAATCTCGTCGGAGAAACTGTAGGAGTACTCGATGCTCTCGATGTCGCAGCGGGCACCCGGGTAGCGGTTGACCAGCCAGGTGCCGCCCACCGCATCGGCCTTTTCCAGAACCGTTACCCGCAGGCCCTGTTCGCGCAGTGCGTGCAGTGCGTACAGCCCGGAGAACCCGGCACCGACAACGATGACGTCATACCCGCGCACGGTGCCGCTCCACGTAGAATTCGGCTGCCCGGGCAATGGCTTCGGTCGCCGGGCGTGGCTGCCAGCCGAGCTCGCGGGTCGCCTTCGAATGATCCAGCGGCGAGGTGTGGTCCAGCAGCCGCACCGAGGTGAGCGTCACGGGTGTGTCGCGGCGCAGCACTCTGCCGAGCAGCTCACCGGTGGCTCCGACCGCGTAGAGCAACTGCACCGGCAGCCCGATGCGCGGCGCGCGCGCACCCACGGCGTGTGCCGCGGTGGCGAACAACTCGCGCTGACTGATATAGCGCTCGGAGACGATGTAGCGCTGCCCCACCCTGCCGTGTTCGGCGGCCAGCACCAGCGCCTCGGCGGCATCCTCGACGCCGACGACCTCCGAGCCGACACCGTCGACGTAGACCGGCACCCGCCCCAACGCCGCGGCTGCGATCATCGCGCCGTGCGGGGTGGGCTGCCAGTCGCGCGGACCGTAGGTGTTGGACACGCACATCGCGACGGCGGGCAGTGCCCGCTCGCGGGCATAGCTCAGCACCAGATCCTCGGCCTGACGCCGCGATTCGACATACGGGCCACCGAGGCCCGGCCAGTTGAACGGGTCGTCCTCGTTGGCCGCCCGGCCGTCGTCCCCGACGGCCACCGTGCCGATGGTGCTGGTGAAGACGAATGTGGGCAACCCGGACGCGACCGCAATGTCCAGCACACCGCGCAGCCCCTCCACATTGGTGCGGAACAGCGGGGCCGGATCGCGAAGCCAGGCCCGGGTGTCCACCACGCAGTAGAAAACCGCGTCGCAGCCGTGCATCGCGATGTGGACCGCCTCGGTGTCGAAGATGTCGCCGTAGTGGCGGTCGACGTCGAGATCCTCGATGGCTCGCGTCGAACTGCTCTCCCGCAACAGCACCCGCACGCGGTCGCCACGTTCCACAAGCGTGCGGGTGACATGGGAGCCCAGAAAGCCGCTGGCACCCATCACCAGCACGGTGCGCCGTTCGGTCACCGCTATTTCGCCTGGGTGAAACGCAGGATGGTCCTGGTCAGGTGCAGGCTGGTGATCACCCAGCCACCGTCGCGTTTCTCGTAGGTCTCGTGGTAGTGCCCGGCACCGAAAAGCTCACCGCCATCGGCAAACAACAGCAGATCCTCCATCGCCCAGATGGCCGACGCGGTGGTGTCCGAGGTGAGGTCGATCTCCGGGGTGTGCACGTGATGCTTGGTCTGCGCGTGCTCGACTCCGCCCAGCACCACCGGCACGAACTCCTCGAGTCCGTTCAGATCGGGTGCGGTCTGACCGTCGGCGCCAGCGGTGGAGATCGCCATGTCCAGCTTCACCACGACATCGGGTGCGAACAATGCCTTCCACGCCTCGTAGTCCTTGGTGTCCAGGAACCGGCAGTACCGTGCCTTGAGTCGGCGGATTGCCTCATAGTCGTCCATATCAGAACTGTGCCATTCCGTTGTCGATGGACAGCGCCACCGCACTGATGTGCCGGGCCTCATCGGAGGCCAGCCACGCCACCGATGCGGCGATGTCCTCGGGTTCGGCCATCCAGTTCGGGGTGAACGGGGTGCCCATCTGCACCAAGGGCGGGTTGGTCTCGAAGGCCTTGCCCAGCGCGCCGACCATGTCTCCGGTGCCCATCGCCGTGTTCACCGGCCCGGGGTGCACGCTGTTCACCCTGATGTGATGCTTGCCGAGTTCGGCAGCAAACGCCCGCGCCATCCCGGTGACGGCGTGCTTGCTGGCGGTGTAGTGCACCATGAAGGCCTGCATCTTCACCCCCGCAAGCGAACTCACCAGGATGATCGAGCCGCCTCGGCCGCCGTCGATGATGTGCTGGGCACCGGCCATCACCGTGTTCCAGGTGCCGGTGACATTGATGTCGATGGTGTCGCGGAAGGACTCCGGGGTGATGTCATGCCAGGCCTCGGGGATGGTGATCCCGGCATTGGCGACGATCACATCGAGGCGGCCCAGTTCGGCGACGCCGTCGTCGACGGCGGACGTGAGGCCCTCGTAGTCACGCACGTCCACGGCGCGATGGAAGATCCGGCGCCCGGCGGCCTTGACCAGATCGACCGTCTCGGCGAACTCATCGGGGGTGGCCGACAGATAGGGCACCTTCGGCGGGAGCGGCCCGGCGATGTCGATCGCGATGATGTCGGCACCCTCGTTGGCCATCCGGATGGCATGGGCGCGGCCCTGGCCACGCGCGGCGCCGGTGATGAAGGCGACTCTGTCGGTCAACAACCCTGGCATCGTGCTCCTTTGCATTTCACGGCTCTTGCGGACGATACTACTGTAAGCAGTTCAGTAGCAGGTTCGGATCTGGAAGGTGTTCCCGTGGAGGTTCCGTTCACCTGGAAGGTCACCGGCTGGTTCATGATCGGCTGGTCGGCCGAATTCGTCGCCGGGGAGACCCGTCCGCTGCGTTACTTCGGTGAGGATCTGGTGGCCTGGCGCGATGAGGAGGGCGCGCTGCACCTGATGGAAGGCCATTGCCGGCACCTCGGCGCACACCTCGGCCACGGCGGCAAGATCGTCGGCGACTGTGTGGAGTGCCCCTTCCACGGCTGGCGGTGGGGACCCGACGGCACCAATCGCCACATCCCGTATCAGCCCGACAAGCCCAACCGCGGCCTGCGGCTGCGGACCTATCCTATCCAGGAACAGCACGGCTGCGTGTTCATGTGGTTCCAGCCGCACGGCGAGCCGCCACGTTGGGAACTGCCCGATATCTTCGACAAGTTCCCGCAGTTCCCGACCGATCCCGACGCGTTCTATCGCCCCTACCCCGAATTCTCCCGGTTTGCCGAGAACGAGCCGGTGCATCCGCAGATCGTGGCCGAGAACGGTCCTGACAGTGCACATTTCCGCTATGTGCACCGCGCCACGGTCACCCCGGTCTGCCTGGACTGGAAGGTCGTGGACAACGAGTGGCAGTTCCTCACCGGCTGGCCCGATGCCCGCAGCGAGGATCCGGCCAAGATGTCGCTCTACATCCACAGCCACTTCTCCGGGCTGGGTTTTGCGATCAGCGCCTTCGAGGGCGCAGCCGAGCACCGGCTGATCTTTGCCTGCACCCCCGTCGATGACCACGTGTCGAACATGTTCTATTCGATCTGGTGGCCCAAGGTGCCCGGCGACACCTCCGACGTCCCACCCGAGGAGGTCCGCACGCGCGTCGAGAAGCAGTATCTGGTGACGGTCTGGGACGATCTCGACATCTGGCGCTACCAGAAGTACATCGAGCGGCCGTCACTATCGAAGATCGACGCGAAACCCTATATGGCCATGCGTAAATGGGCGACGCAGTTCTATGAGGTCCCGCCGGTCGGCACGCCGGTATGACGACGGCGATCATCACCCAGGAACTCCAGGGTGCGGTGGTGGGCCCGAACGCCGGTCTGGCCGCGCTGGCCGACGAGGCCCGCCGGGTGGCACTGCCCAATATCGGGCGGCTGCTGCCGGCGGCCCGCGCCGCAGGCCATCACGTCGTGCACTGTCTGGTGCAGCGCCGCCCGGACGGATTGGGGTCCAATCACAACGCCCGCCTGTTCGCCGCGGGCAAGCGCTCCGTCGACATCACCGCCGGCAGCGCCGGTGCCGCCCTGCTACCCGAATTCGGCCCGGAGCCACAAGATCTGGTGCTGTCACGCTGGCACGGTCTCGGGCCGATGGGCGGCACCGACCTGGATGCGATCCTGCGCAACCTCGGCGTCACGACCATCGTCGCCGTCGGGGTCTCGCTCAACATCGCCATCCCCAATCTCGTGATGGATGCCGTCAACGCCGGCTACCGGGTGGTGCTGCCCCGGGACGCAGTCGCCGGGGTCCCCGCCGAATACGGTGCGGCCGTCATCGACAACAGCCTGGCCCTACTGGCCACCGTCACCACCACCGCCGAACTCATCGAAGACTGGAGCGTCCATGGCTGAGGGTTCCCCGATGTTCACCGTATCCGCCGTGGCAGAGGCCGTCGCCGCAGCCATACCCGACCGCACGCTGGTGGCCCAGGGTGAGCGACGCTACAGCTACCGCCATATCGTCGACCGGTCGACCCGGCTCGCCGCATATCTGCATGCGCAGGGCCTGGGTTGCCACACCGACCGCGATGCGCTGGCCGGGCACGAGGTGGGCCAGGACCTGCTCGGCATCTACGCCTACAACGGGCCGGAATTCCCCAGTGAGCGATGGGGCCCCGAAGTGGTCGCGGTCGTCGCACTCGCCGACGGTGCCCGCGCCGATGCCGAGGAGCTCATCCGGCACGCCGAAAGTTCCATCGCGCGTTACAAGCTGCCCAAGGCGGTGGTGTTCCGCCCGGCGATCCAGCGCAGCCCGGCGGGTAAGGCCGATTACCGGTGGGCACGTGAGCAGGCGTGCCTGGGCGAGCGAAGCGACGGGAAATAGGTCAACGGTTCCTGAGGCGGCGCCGGGTACGCCGGCGGGCCATGCTCAGGGTCAGGTCGGCGTACATCTGCATCCCGCGGCGGAACGGCGGTGCCGCCGATCCGGTCATGCTGAACGGCAGATCGGTGCCCACCACCGTGCGCTGATGACTGAAGGCGTCGAATCCCGCCTTACCGTGGTAGGCGCCCATCCCGCTGCGGCCGACCCCACCGAACGGCGCCGCTGACGGGATCATCTGCGCGGCAAAGTCGTTGCGCGCGACACCGCCGCTTCGGGTGTTGCGCAGAAAGGTCCGGAAGGTGTCGCCATCCGGGCCGAACCAGTAGGCGACCAGCGGCGCCGGACGCGCGTTGATGTAGTCGATCACCTCACCGAGCGCCGAGTATCCCAGCACCGAGAGCACCGGCCCGAAGATCTCCTCCGACGCGATGGCCATCCGCTCATCGACACCGCGGACGATGGTCGGGGCGATCTTGCGAGTCGCGCGATCCGGCAATGACTCGCCGGCCGGGACCACCGATTCCACGGTGGCGCCCCGGTCACGCGCGTCGTCGATCAGTGCGACCACCCGGTCGAAGTTGGCCTCGTTGACACTCGAGCAATAGTCGTCATTGCCGATAATACTGGGGAACATGCCCGTCCAGGTCCGCCGGACGGTGTCGACGAACTGCGCCACGCTGCGATCGGGGACGAACACGTAGTCTGGGCAGACACAGACCTGACCGCCGTTGACCATGCGGCTCTGCGCGATTCGGGCCGCCGAGCGCTCGATATCCGCGGTGGGGGCCACCACGACGGGATTCTTGCCGCCCAGTTCCAGGGTCACCGGGACCAGGTTCTCCGCGGCGGCACGCTGCACCAGCGATCCCACCGACGGGGAGCCGGTGAAGAACAGGTGGTCGAACGGCAGCCGGGAGAACTCGGCGGCCACCTCGGGCCCACCGGTGACCACGGCGAGTTCGGTGTCCTCGAAGTAGTTCGGGGCCAGCGTCGCCATCAGTTCCGCCGTGCCCGAGGTGACCTCGGACATCTTGATCATCACCCGGTTGCCCGCGGCGAAGGCCGCCGACGCGGGTAGCACCACGAGGTTGAGCGGGAAGTTCCACGGCCCGATGATGCCGACAACGCCGAGTGGAGCCAGCTCGACCTCGGCGCGCAACCCGGCCACGCGCGCCGCGCGCATCAGCTTGGTGGCCTTCATCCATTGCGGCACATGAGCCCTGGTGTGTTCGATGACCGGGATGATGCCGACGACCTCGGTGAACAGCGATGCCGCACGGGACCGGGTACCGAAGTCGGCGGCCATCGCGTCGACGAATGCGTCGGTGTTGTCCAGCACCAGCGCCAGCAGCCGGTCGATGCGGTTGCGGCGCAGTGCCACGCTCGGCGGGCCGGCCGCGATGAACGCCCGCCGTTGGCGTTCCAGCAGGGCTCGTGCGTCGACCTCGTGCTCGATGCGCTGGGCGGTTGTGCTCATATCGTGAACTCCCTCCGGCAATCCTCACGGTAGCACGGGATGTGTTACGGTAAGCTTTACAGTACGAACCGGTGGCACGAAGGCAGGTAGCACGCGTGGACAGCCAGACGCAGGGCGACAACGACCTACTGGCGGACTTGGGCGACTCGTTCAACCTGCTGCGCGACCCGTACCCGTTCTTCGCCGCACACCGCACCCGCCACGGCGTCTTCGAGGGCAGTGTCATGGACTGGTCCAAGACTCCGGACGAATTCCGGCCCGCGAACCAGTACGCGGCGGTGTCCTACGACGCCGTGAACACCATCTTCCGAGACAGCAAGTCGTTCAATTCCAAGATCTACGACGACACCATCGGCCTGTTCATCGGCCCGTCCATCCTGGCGATGGAGGGCACGCTGCACCGCGCACACCGCAATCTGGTCACCACCGCCTTCAAGGCGAAATCACTGAAGCGCTGGGAACCGGAGATCGTCCGCCCCATCTGCGTACAACTCATCGACGAGTTCATCGAGACCGGACGCGCGGACCTGGTCCGCGACTTCACCTTCGAGTTCCCGACCCGGGTGATCTCCAAGCTGCTGGGTCTGCCCGAAGAGGATCTCGCGTGGTTCCGTGCCCGGGCCGTCGAGCTGATCAGCTACCACGTCAAGTACAAGCGTGCCTTCGAAGCTTCTGCGGCGCTGAAGGATTACTTCGTCAATCAGATCGATCTGCGGCGGTCTTCGCCCACCGACGACATCATCGGCGATCTGGTGACGGCCGAGATCGAGGGCGAGAAGCTCACCGACGAAGAGATCTACTCGTTCCTGCGGCTGCTGCTGCCGGCCGGCCTGGAGACCACCTTCCGCTCCTCGGGCAACCTGCTCTACCTGCTGCTGACCCATCCCGATCAGTTCGCCGCGGTGCAGGCCGATCACGAGCTCCTCGGCCAGGCGATCGAGGAGGGCCTGCGCTATGAGACACCGCTGACCACCGTGCAACGTTCGGCCAGCGTGGCCACCGAACTCGACGGTGTCGAACTGCCCGCCGGGGCGGTCATCGACGTGTGCATCGGCGCGGCCAACCGCGACGAGTCCCGCTGGGAACGGGCCGAGGAATTCGACATCTTCCGGAACCGGCTGCCGCACATCACGTTTGCCGCCGGTGAACACACCTGCCTGGGACTTCATCTTGCCCGGATGGAGACCAGGGTGGCCATCGAATGCCTGCTCGACCGGGTCACCGATCTCAAGCTCGACACCGGCGAGGATGCCCACATCTTCGGCCAACCGTTCCGCTCGCCCACCGCGGTACCCGTCACCTTCGAACCGATCCCCCGAGCGTGACAGGCCGCCGGTGGCCGCCCTGGACGGCGCGTCAGGCCTGACGGGGCAGTCGCCACCCGATGGTCTTGGTCTCGGTGTACTGGGCGAAGCCCTCGACACCGCACTGCCGCCCGACGCCGCTGTTCTTGTATCCACCGAACGGTGCGTCGGCGCCGTAGTACATGCCGCCGTTGACGCCGACGGCGCCGGTCCTGATCCGCCGGGCGATACCCATCGCGCGTTCCGGGGACTTCGACATCACCGCGCCGGCCAGCCCGAAGGCGCTGTCATTGGCCAGTCGCACCGCGTCGTTGTCATCGTCGAACGGGATGAGCACCAGCACCGGGCCGAACACCTCGTCCTGGGCGATGGACGATCCCGGGTCCGCGCCGAGGATCACCGTCGGGGCCACGAAATGCCCATTGGCCAGGTGGTCGGGCAGCCCCTCGGGGACGCCGCCCCCGACCACGATCTCGGCGCCGTCGCGTCGCGCGCCGTCGATGGCATCGAGCACCCGTTGCTTCTGCGCCGCACTGATCAGCGGACCCACCAGGGTGGTCGGCAGCACCGGGTCACCGACGGGCACCCCGCCGAAGGCCATCGTCACATTGGCGACGGCCTCGTCGAACAGACTGCGGTGCACCAGCATCCGGGTGTTCGCCGCGCAGGCCTGGCCGGCGTGCACGCAGGCGCCGATCGCGCCGGGGATGATGTGTGCCGGGTTGGCGTCGTCGAGCACGATCATCGCGGACTTGCCACCGAGTTCGAGGAAGGTGCGCTTCATGGTGTCGGCGCCGACCCGCATCAGATGTCTGCCCACCGCGGTGGACCCGGTGAACGACACCATGTCCACGCGGGGGTCGGTGCCGAGCAGCCCGGCCACGTCATTGGACGGGGTGGGGACCACGTTGATCACCCCGGCCGGGATGTCGGTGCGTTCGGCGATCAGGCGCCCGAGCCGGGTGGCATTCCACGGGGTGTTCGGATCGGGTTTGAGCACCACGGTGTTTCCGGCGGCCAACGCCGGGCCGAGCTTGTTGAGGATGACTTCGATCGGGAAGTTGGACGGGGTGATGGCGGCGACGACGCCGACCGCCTCCTTGACCACGGTGCGCGCGTTGCGCTCGCCGAACAGACCACCGCCGTCGAGGCGCCGCTCCCATTCGAACTCGTCGATCAGCCGGGCCGGGTAGCGCAGCGCGTCGGCGAGCGGCCAATCCAGTTGCGCGTTCTGCGTCGTCATGGCCGGGCACCCGACCTCGGCGATCAGTTCCTCACGCAGGTCGTCGGTTTCGGCTTCGATGGCGTCTTGCAACTGCAGCAGGCAACGCTTGCGCAGTGCGCGGTTGGTCGACCAGTCGGTGTCATCGAACGCGCGCCGGGCCGCACCGATGGCGTGGTCCATGTCCTCGGGACCTGCCGCCGAGGTGCTGCCCAGCACCAGACCTGTTGCCGGGCTGACATTGTCGAACTCGGCACCGGAGACCGCGGCGGTCAGCTCACCGTCGATGAGCATCCGCGTCTCGGCCCGCGCAGCCGCCCGGTGTCCGACGTCCACGCTCGACGTGACCGCCGCAACCTCACCCACCAGAAGACCTCCCGCACATCAATCCGTCACCACCCGCGGCGACCACCAGATACACTACTGTAAGAATTACAGTTGACCTGAGCAGTTCGCGGATTCCGAGGAGACCTGAATGCAGAAAGCGCTGGCGGCGGAGATTTCGACGTGGCCCGACGCCGAGGGGGCCTGATGTACGACGTCGCGATCATCGGTGTGGGCTTGCACCCCTTCGGCCGGTTCGAGGGTAAATCGGCGCTTGCGATGGGCGTGGACGCCATCTTCGCCGCCGTCGATGACGCCGGGGTCGACTGGAAGGACATCGGCGCCGCCACCGGCGGCAGTTGGACGGTCGCCAATCCGGACGCCATCGTGGGAATGGTCGGGCTCTCCGGCATCCCGTTCACCAATGTCTTCAACGCCTGCGCGACGGCGGCGAGTGCGGCCAAGGTGTGCGCGGACGGTATCCGCCTCGGCGACTATGACATCGGGATCGCCGTCGGGCTGGACAAGCACCCGCGCGGCGCCTTCACCGAGGATCCGGGCCTGGTCGGCATGCCCGCCTGGTACGCCGAGAACGGCCAGTACCTGACCACCCAGTTCTTCGGCATGAAGGCCAACCGCTACCTGCACGACCACCACATCTCGGTGCGCACCCTGGCCAGGGTGGCGAACAAGAATCTGCGCAACGGCGCCCTGAACCCGAACGCGTTCCGGCGCAAGCCCATCGCCGAGGACGACATCCTCAACTCGACCATGCTGAACTACCCGCTGACCCAGTACATGTTCTGCGCCCCCGACGAGGGTGCGGCCGCGGTGGTGATGTGCCGGGCCGACCTCGCCCACAAATACACCGCCAAGCCGGTGTACCTGCGGGCCGTCGAGATCCGCACCCGCCGCTACGGCGCCTACGAGGTGAACACCACCTGCGCCCCCGTCGTCGAGGATGTCGCACCCACGGTGTACGCCGCCCGCGCCGCATTCGAAAAGGCCGGTGTGGCACCCGAAGATGTCGACGTGGTGCAACTGCAGGACACCGATGCCGGTGCCGAGATCATCCACATGGCCGAGTGCGGATTCTGCGCCGACGGCGACCAGGAGAAGCTGCTGGCCGACGGTGCGACCGAGATCGGCGGCGCGCTGCCGGTGAACACCGATGGCGGGCTGATCGCCAACGGGGAACCGATCGGCGCGTCCGGGCTGCGTCAGATCCATGAACTGGTGCGCCAGCTGCGCGGCGAGGCCGGTGACCGCCAGGTTCCCGGCGAACCCAAGGTCGGTTTCGCCCAGCTGTACGGAGCGCCCGGCACCGCCGGCGCCACCGTCCTGACCCTCTGACATTCACCGCGAGCAGACGCATATGGCCCCGAAATCACCCCATGTGGGGGCCATTTACGTCTGCTCGCCGGATAGGGAGACGCCACAATGACCGAGCAGTTCCGGGACGCACCGATCTTCGATGCCGACCAGCACATGTACGAGACTGCCGATGCCCTGATCAAGTTCCTGCCCGAGAAGTACAGCCGTGCAGTGCAGTACGCACAGTTCGGCAGGCAGACCAGGATCGTGATCAACAACCGGGTCACCGATTTCATCCCGAACCCGACGTTCGAGCGGGTGGCTGCCCCGGGGGCTCATGAGAAGTTCTTCGCCGGGGAGAACACCGAGGGTCTGACGCTGCGCGAGATGCAGGGCAGAGCGATCGAAGCCCCCGAGGCCACCCGTACGCCGGAGGCGCGCGTGGCGGAGTTGGACCGTCAGGGCGTCGCCGAGGCACTGAACTACCCGACGCTGGGCAGCCTGGTCGAGCATTCCAGCGCCGATGATCCCGCGCTGACATTGGCCATCGTGCACGCCCTCAACGAGTGGATCCTGGAACACTGGTCCTTCAACTACCAGAACCGGGTGTTCACGACCCCGATCATCAACCTGTCCGAGGTCGACGCCGCTCAGCGTGAGCTGGCCTGGCTGTTGGACAACGGCGCCACGGTCGCCCTGATCAAGCCCGGCCCGGTCAACGGGCTGCACGGCTGGCGCTCCCCCGCACTACCGGAGTTCGACCCGTTCTGGCGCGATGTGGAGGCCGCCGGCCTGCCGATCGTCCTGCACGCCAGCTACCCGCCGCTGGACGATTACGTCGGCAAGTGGGAACCGCCCGCCACCCAGAACTTCATGACACAGAGCGCCTTCCGCTGGATGGTCCTGGGGCACCGCGAGATCGCCGATATGATCACCGCGCTGATCTGCCACGGCACCTTCACCCGCTTCCCCAAGCTGCGGGTCGCCAGCGTCGAGAACGGCAGCGGCTGGATCTACCCGCTGTTCCACGATTTTGAGGACCTGCAGAAGAAGATGCCGCAGAACTTTCCCGAACATCCGCACGACGTGTTCCGCCGCAACATCTGGGTCAGCCCGTTCTGGGAGGGCTGCGTCTCCGATGTGGTCAACACCGTCGGCTGGGACAAGGTGTTGTTCGGCTCGGACTACCCGCACCCCGAAGGGCTCACCGAGCCCAAGGGCTTCTGGCGCTACGCCGAGGGCATGGACGTCCGGCGCACCTACGACTTCATGGGTGACAACGCCCGGCGTTTCATGGGCCTGCCGATCGCCAACCCGGACCCCGCGGCCGTCAAGCCACCGGCGCCGGCCCTCGCCTGACCTTCGCCGAAACTGTATTCCGGAAGGCCACCACTCGCAGTGTGCCGTCCGGAATACAGTTTCGCCGCTACGAAGCCTTGGCCTTGGGCGCCGAGTAGTTGGGCTTGCCCAGCCCGAGCACATGCTGGGCGATCATGTTGCGGAACACCTCGAGGGTGCCGCCGTAGATCCCCACCAGCGGGGCAAAGCGGTACACGTACTCGCTGCGGTCATCGAAGCCGCCCTCGGCACCGATCGGCAGCGCGGCCACCGAACCGGCGACGTCCATCAGATCGGGTGCGACATCACGCATGGTCTGCGCCAGCGCCACCCTGCCGAAGATGCTCGGCGCCGACAGCGATGCCTCGATGCGGGCGATGCTGCGGCCCAGGCGGTATCCGACGGATGCGTCCTCGATGGCGCCCGAGTGTTGCACCACGGCGGCGACGTTGTCGGCGGCCTCGACCATGAACCCGGCCTGATGGGCCATGATCGCCACGTCGGCCAGCCCGTCATCGGCGGCGGCGACAGCACCGTGCTCGGCGTCCAGCGGTTCGCGCACCACCGTCCAGCCGCCGTTGACGTCACCGAGCCGGTACTTGTCGTCGATGCGGACATCGGAGTAGTACACGATGTTCGTCCGGTCCCCGTCCACGGTGCGGATGCCCTGGATCTCGACACCCGGGAGATCCAGCGGCACCAGGAACATGGTGAGGCTCTTGTGCTTCGGGGCGTCCGGGTCGGTGTTGGTGATCAGGAAGGTGTATGTGCAGTTGTGCGCGCCGGTGGTGAACATCTTGGAACCGTTGATGATCCACTGGTCACCGTCGCGCACGGCACGGGTCTTGCACGTCGCGACATCGGAGCCACCCTCGGGCTCGGTGTAGCCCAGGCAGAGCCGCACCGTGCCGTCGAAGACACCGGCGAGCACCTCATCACGAATCTCGTCGGGAGCGAACTTGGCCACCGAGCGCGCCACCATCGAGGTGGTACCCCAGGTCACCCAGGGCACCTCGGCGCGGCGCTTCTCCAGCTCCCAGATGCGCCGCCGCACCCGGCTGAACCCGCCGTCGGCCTCGGTCTTCCATTCCTTCTCCAGATACCCGGCGGCGCCGAGCGCCAGATGCACGCCCTCGTCGAAGTTGTCACCGGTCTCGCGGTCGCGGCGGATGACGTCCTCGGTCACCACGCTCGCCAGGAACTCCCGGGCCTCGGTCTGAAAAGCCTTGTCCTCCGGGGACAGTTCGACTGCTGAGAAATCCATGACTCCTACACCCCTGCCGTTTCGCGCGCGGTGACGATCCGCGCGATGTGTACTGCGGTGGCGCCCGGGTCGCCGCCGGCGAGCGCCCAGCCGCGGGCCCGGACCAGGTACGCGGTGGCGGCGGCCTCGGCCGACACCCCGAGCCCGCCCTGTACGTGCACGGCCATGGTGGCGGCCTTGGCGGCTTCCTCGGCCATGAACACGAACGCCGACGGCGCCAGTTCCGGCCTTTCCTCGGGTTCGTTGTCCAGGAACCAGGCCGCGCGACGGGCCAGTCCGCGCCCACTCTGCACGGTGATGGCGATATTGGCCAGCGGGTGCGAGATGCCTTGCAAGGTGCCGATCGGCACGCCGAGGGTGTAGCGGGACTTGGCGAATTCGGCGGCGATGGTCATGGTTTCCTCGACCAGGCCGACCAGCGCGGCCGCCGTCAGCAGCCGCCACTCGTCCAGCGCCCGCTGGTATTCGGTCAGAGCGTCGGCACCACCGGCCAGCACCACGCGGTTGTCGGCCGCGCCCGGGTCAACCCAGGCCATCGGCAGCTTACCGATGTTGTCCACCTTGGCCGGCGGGCTGGAGTAGCCGAGCTGCACGATGTCGTCACCGTCGCGGACGATGATCTGCCCGGCGATCGACCCGGCGGGAATCAGCCGCGGACCGCTGGGCGCCACCTGTTGTGGATCCAGCGCGACCAGGGTGGTGCCCGCCACGATGCCGTCGGCGCCACCACCGGTCAGGGCACCGAGGCGCGCCAGCAGCCGCGCGGCGACCACGTGGTCGATCCACGGGACCGGGGCCAGGTAGCGGCCGATCTCCTCGGCGACCAAGGTGAGGTCGACCAGCGTGGCCCCGTCACCGCCGACCGATTCGGGCAGGCCCATGGTCGTTGCGCCCATGCTGCACAACCGTTCCCACATGCTCTTGTCGAACCCGCCTGCCTCGGCGGCGCGCACGGTCTCGATATCGGAATGCGTCTTGAAGAACTGCCGGTACGCGGCCTGCAGGTCCTTGTGGTCCTCGGTCAGGCTGTAGTCCAGTCTGCGCAGTTCGTAGCGGTCCATCGATCAGTTCTCCTGACTCTCGCCGAAGAAGAACTCGGCAGCGTTGTGGTAGAGGTAGTTGTCGAGTGCCTCGGCGGGCAGGTCCAGGGCCAGCGCCTCGGGCACCACGCGTTCCATCCGCAGCACCGGGTAGTCCGAGGCGAAGATGATCTTCTTCGGCCCGCGGGTACGCATGTAGTGCAACAGGCTGTCCGGCAGTCGTTTCGGTGACCACGCCGAGGTCATCAGCCGCAGGTTCTGGTACTTGAGCAGCATCCTGATGGCGATGTCCCACCAAGGATCCGCGCCGTGGATCATGCAGAGTTTCAGCTCGGGGAAGCGCACGCACACCCGGTCCAGGTGGATCGGGTTCTGCACCTCACCCGGGATCGGCGGGCCGGGCATGCCGGTGTTGACGCACAGTGGCAGCTCCAGTTCGGCGCATTTGGTGTAGAGCGGGTAGTAGACCGCGTCGCTGGGCGGATATTGACCGTCGGCCCAGAAGCTCGGTCCGACAACGGTATAGGCGACCGGTAGGTCTTTGGTGATCGCGGCCAGTTCGCGCAGCGACGGGATGGGCCGCAGCAGGTTGACTCCGCCCATCGCCAGTGCGAACCGCTCCGGATGCGCCTCGACGAACGTGCGAGCCGTCACCGAGGGCTTGGCCAGCGAGTCCATCAAGATCGCCTTGCGCACTCCGTGGGCGTCCATCTCGTCGAGCAGCGCCGCCAGGTCGATCGGGTCGTACATCGACGTCGGTCCCTTGAAGTAGTCGTCGCGCACCTTCTTCATGAAGGTGGGCTGATTCTCGGTCTCACCGAAGTGCACATTGGCCAGGCAGTCGATCACTCTGTGCGTCATACCCGTACCTCTCCTGACGCCGCATTCTTCGCCCACCGGTAATCGGCCTTGCCGTTGCCCAGCCTGCGGATCTGCTCGACAAACAGCACATCCTTGGGCGCCTTGAAACGCGCCAGCACCGTGCAGCTGTGCTCGCGCAACAACTCCGCGGTCACCGTGGCCGCCGGCTTGAGTGCCACGATCGCGACGATCTCCTCACCCCACCGCTCACTGGGCCTGCCGACCACCAGCGCGTCGACGACATCGGGGTGCGCGCGCAGGACCGCCTCGACCTCCTCGACGAAGACCTTCTCCCCGCCGGTGTTCACCACCAACGAGTCCCGGCCGTAGAGCCGCAGGCTGCCGTCGGAGTCCAACGCCGCACGATCCCCGGAGACGACCACCCGCTGGCCGCCGACCACCGGGAACGTCTTCGCGGTGGCGTCGGCGTCGTCGAAGTACCCCAGCGGTATCCGTCCGTCGCGGGCCACCCAGCCCACCTCGGTCTCGCCCGGTTCCAGGAAGCGGGAGCAGTCCTCGGCGAGCACCAATCCCCCGGGCCGCAGCTGGAAGGTGTCGGCGGTGTCGGTCTGGCGCTGGGTGTGCCCGAAGCCCATGTTGCCGGTCTCCGAGGAACCGAAACCGTTGATGATGGTGATCTGCGGGAGGTGATCCAGCAGGGCCCGTTGATGTTTCGGATTGGTGGCGGCGCCGCCGGTACCGATGGCGAACAGCGAGGACAGGTCGTAAGATCGCCGGCCGAGTTCGTCGACCAGCGGTGCGGCATACGCGTCACCCACCATCGTCATCAGCCCGACCTTCTCGCGCTCCGCGGTCTCCAGCACGGTGCGCGGGTCGAATCTCGGCTTGGTGTCGTGCAATACGACGGTCTGCCCGGACAGCAGTCCGGAGAAGGCTGTCCACAAGCCGGCCGCGTGCATCAGCGGTGAGACGGCGAACCACGGGGGCCCGGCATGGACGACCTTGTCGTGGATCTCGGCGACCTCGTCGTGGTCGGCCCCGTTCATCGAGGACACGTAGATGTCCCCCTGGCGCCAGAGCACACCCTTGGGTCGGCCGGTGGTGCCGCCGGTACAGATCATCAGCAGATCATCCGGCGACTGCACCAATGCACAGTCCGAATCACTTTGGGCCAGCGCATCATCGAGGCGCACCGCACCGGGAAGTTCGTCCCCCTCGCCGTCGTCGACGGAGATCAGGAGATCGGCCTGCAGCACCGAAGCGAACGTGGCGCCCAGCGAGCGGTGATAGATGATCGCCTGCGGCCGCAGGTAGGCCAGCAGGTCGGCGACCTCGCCCGGCGAGTAGTAGTAGTTGACGTTGACCGGCACCGTGCGGGCCTTCAGGCACCCGATCACCATCTCCGGATACAGATCGTTGTGCATGATCAGCGCGACGCGGTCCTGTCCACACTCCCATCCGTTCAGGTCATCGCGTTCGCGGTGTGCGCCGAGTCCGCGCCCGGCCAGGAAGTTGGCCAGCCGCCGGGTCCGGTCCGCGCCCTCGGCGAAGGTGGTGCGCCGCGTGCCGCACACCGTCATCTCCCGGTCCGGAACTGCCTGGGCGATGGCGTCGATGACGGCGCCGATGGTCCATTCGGTCATTGCGGTGGCTACGCCGACACCAGGTGCGAGACGCCGGGCGCAACCCGGGTGATGTCACCGAGCAGTTCGAGTGCGTTGTCACGCATCACCATCCGGGTGTCCTGGAGGCTGAACTCGGGGAACTGCGGGATATCGGCGGTGAACGTGGTCGGGTCGGCCAGGCCCTCGCCGTGCGGCCAGTCCGAACCGAACAGGATCTTGTCCACCCCGATGGTGGCCGCGAGCAACTTCACATCGTCCTCGTAGTACGGCGCGATCCAGACGTTGTTGCGCAGCTGCTCCACCGGGTCTTCCTTGAAGTGGTAGGGCGCATTGTTGGCCGCCTTCTTGAGGCGCTTGATCAGCCGGTAGACGAAGTAGGAGCCGTTCTCGATGCTGGCGACCTTCAGCGTGGGGTGCCGGGTGAACACCTGGTGCACGATCATCGAGGCCATGGTGTCGTGGATGGCGCGGTCGTCCATGATCACCATGTCCAGCGGGTCGCGTTTGCCGAATCCCTTGAACACCCCGCTCCCGCCCCACAGCGCCGGGATCGCCATGTACCCGGAGTCGGACAGATGGAAGACCACCGCGACGCCGGCCTCGGCCAGCCGCGCCCAGACCGGGTCGTGCGACGGGTCACCCAGCGACCGCGGCTTGGCCACCCCGGGCACCGGCGCCGGGCGCACGCAGACCAGCTTGGCACCACGGCCGATGACGAACTCGGCCTCTTCGACCGCCTTTGCGGGATCGGCGAGCGAGATGATCGGTGCGGAGATGAAGCGTCCGTCGGGCCGGTTGAAGCCCCAGTCCTCGTCCAGCCACAGGTTGAAGGCGTGCACCGAGGCCATGGTGGCCTCGATATCGTGCTTGAGGCCTTCCTCCACACCGCAGGCGAAGGTCGGCAGCATGAACACGGTTTCGAGGTGCTGGCGATCGAGCACCTGCAGCCGGGCGTCGCGGTTCTGGTATTCGGGATGCTCGGAGAGCCGGTCGACCTTCATCAACGACGCGGGGTCGACGCCGTCGGGGATCTCGCCGCGGAACAGCAGGTCCAGGCAGCCCGGTTCGATGATCGGGTCGAAGGTCGGGTTGGGGATGAAGTGGTTGACCGTCCCACCGAACACCGCCAGCGTGCGCTTGCCGTCCTGCACCATCTGCACACCGCGGCTCCTGAACTCCTTGGGTAGGTGCCGGGTGAAGGCATCGATCGGCTCGTAATAGTGGTTGTCGACATCGACGGCCAGATACGGCAGACGCTCCGGTGTGTCAGACATGTGGATCAACCTTTCAAAGCTGTTTCAGTGCAGGGAAGTTCGGCGGCCGCTTCTCGAAGAACGCGGTGATGCCCTCGACCAGGTCCGGTCGCACCATGGACTCGTGCATGAGAGTCTCGGCGCGCGCACTCACGTCGGTGACCGCGTCGTTCGCATCGCCGTAGAGCTGGCGCTTGATGACCGCCATGGATGCCGGTGAGCAGTTCCGGGCCAGATCCTCGGCGTAGGCCAGGGCGGTGGGGAGCAGATCTTCTGGCGCCACAACCTGTTTGATCAGGCCGAGCTGGGCGGCCTCGTCGGCGAGGAAGGTGCGCCCGGACAGCAGCAGGTCCGCCGCGACGCCCCATCCGGCCAACCGGGGCAGGATCCACGTGATGCCGTACTCGCCGATCAGTCCGCGCCGCGGGAAGGCGGTGGCGAACTTGGCGCCGGCCGCCGCGAACCGGACATCGCACATCAGCGCGTGGGTGAGGCCGATACCGACGCACGCGCCGTTGATCGCGGCGATCACCGGTTTGCGCAGGGTGGTCAGGAAGTGCGGGTGCCGTTCACCGACGATCTTGCTGACATCGGTGTCCCCGCTGATCGACGCGCCGAGATCCTGCATGGCGCCCATGTAGGCGCCCGCGCAGAATCCGCGGCCGGTACCGGTCAGCACGATGGCCCGCACCGCATCGTCGGCCTCGGCGCGGTCGAAGGACGCGTAGACCCCCTGGGAGATATCGGCCCCCCAGGAGTTCAGCCGGTCCGGGCGATTGAGCGTGATGACGGCGACGCCACCGGCGGTGACCTCGTAGAGCACGGCGGCTGCGTGCCCGGCTTGCGAATCGATACTGTCGGCGACGGTCACCGGTCACCCACCTCCCGTTGAAGCATACTTACTGTATACCTATCGGTAGTGTATTCCGCAATACCCCTGATGGGCTTCGACCAGCGAAAACTCGACGAAATCAGAGGAAGTCGCTACCGCCGTCGACGTTGATATTGGCACCGGTCATGTACGAGTTGCGCCTGGACGCCAAAAAGGCGGCGACGGGCCCGATCTCACTGGTCAGTCCGGCGCGCGGCAGGTGGGCGGGATGACCGAAATGCTCGTCGATGGCCGACATCAGCGCATACGGGTCGCTCCCGTCGACACCCACCGAATCGGCCCAGCCCAGCAGCGCCTCCGAGGAGATGCTGCCCGGGGACACCACGTTCACCATGATCTCGTCGGGCGCCAACTGCAGCGACAGGTTCTTCGAGACGCTGTTCACCGCCGCCTTGGCCGCGGTATAGGCCGGCAGTCGAGTGCTCTGCCGTTGCGTCGAGTGCGCCGAGAAGTTCACGATGCGCGCCCATTCCGCCCTGCGCAGCAACGGAAGTGCGGCCCGCACGCAGCGCACCATGCCCATCAGACCCGCATCGAAGGCTTCCTGCCACTGCCGGTCGGTCAGCTCTTCGAAGTTGCCCGCCGCGCCGGGGCCGACGGTGTTGATGAGCGCGTTCAGCTCACCGCCCCAACGCTCACCCAGGTCGGCGAATACCCGCTGCACCGCGGCATCGTCACCGATGTCGGCGACGATCGCCACGGCGTCCGGACTCCCCCGCAGGGCCAGATCCGCCGCGGCGGCATCGAGCACCTCGGCTGTGCGACCGACGATCGCCACCCGGGCCCCGTCGTCGGCCAGGCACTGCGCCGTCGCGAAGCCCATGCCACGGCCACCGCCCACCACGACTGTTGCCGCACCGGCGAATCCGAGGTCCATCGAGCTACATCACTTCCCGGGGGTCGCTTTGTTGCTAGCTAGCTGCCCGACCAGTTCGGCTTACGCTTCTCGGCGAACGCGGTAGCACCCTCGATCGCATCCTTGGAGCCGAACACCGGCCCCATGATCTCGTTCTGCTTCTGCCACATCTCGCTGCGGCTCCACTCGCCGGACTTGACGATGATCTCCTTGGTCGCCGCCACCGCCAGCGGACCGTTGGCGGTGATCTTCTCGGCGAGTTCCAGCGCACCCGCGAGTGCCTCGCCGGGTTCGGTCAGCTTGTTGACGAAGCCCCAGTCGAAACCCTGTTCCGCGGTGAAGTTCTCACCGGTGAGCGCGAGTTCCAGCGCCTTCTGATAGGGGATCCGGTGTGGCAACCGCAGCAGTCCCCCGCCGCCGGCGACCAGCCCTCGCTTGACCTCGGGGATGCCGAACTTCGCTTCCCGGGACGCCACGATGAGGTCGGTGGCCAGCACCATCTCGGTGCCACCGGCCAGTGCGTAGCCCTCGACGGCGGCGATGACGGGTTTGCGGGGCGGTCGCTCGGTGAAGCCGATACCGCGGCCTTCGACATAAGGCAGCTCGCCGGAAGCGAAGGCCTTCAGGTCCATACCGGCGCTGAAGTTCCCGCCGGCACCGGTGAGGATCGCCACCGACAGTTCCGGGCTGTCGTCGAGCTCATCCATCGCGGCCGCGAGGCCTTGTGCCACCGGCAGATTGAACGCGTTGCGCGCCTCGGGCCGGTTGATGGTGATGACCAGGGTGCGGCCCCGGCGCTCGGTCAGGATTTCATCGGCCACTCTCGGGTCCTCGCATTCAGCTGAACAAAGGGGGCGGGTCGGATCCCGGAAAACATTACTATATTCATTACGGTAGCCGGACGAGAGCGCCGTATAACCCACCCGAGAACGTGCGTACCGGCCTCGACGGTATGGCTACCGGTAAGCTTGACGGTTCACTGGCCGGCCCCGGAAAGTGAACCGCAGCATCGATCGCGAAAGAGGTGCCCGCCGTGGCGAAGCAACCGGTTGCCGAGAAACGACAGCGCCGCGAGCGCGGGTCGATCAACCCCGACGACATCATCAAGGGCGCCTTCGAACTCGCCGAGCAGGTCGGGATCGACAACCTCAGCATGCCGCTGCTCGGTAAGCATCTGGGGGTCGGCGTCACCAGCATCTATTGGTACTTCCGCAAGAAGGACGACCTGCTCAACGCGATGACCGATCGCGCGCTCAGCGAGTACGTCTTCGCCACCCCGTATGTGGAGGCCAAGGACTGGCGCGAGACGCTGCGCAACCACGCTCACACCATGCGCAAGACCTTCACCGGCAATCCGATCCTGTGCGATCTGATCCTCATCCGCGCCGCGCTGAGCCCGCGCGCCGCGAAAGTCGGTGTGCTGGAGATGGAGAAGGCGATCTCCGGACTGGTCGAGGCCGGGTTGAGCGCCCAAGATGCCTTCGACACCTACTCGGCTGTCACGCTGCACGTCCGGGGCTCGGTCGTGTTGCAGCGCCTCGCGGAGAAGAACACGGGCGAAGATGGGCCGGGCGCCTATGACCAGAGGATGGTCATCGATCCGGAGGTCGCGCCGCTACTGGCACAGGTGACCAGCGAGGGCCACAGCTTTGGAGCATCCGACGAGAACAACTTCGAGTTCGGCTTGGACTGCATCCTGGAGCATGCGAGCCGCCGGCTCGAGAGCGGCCGCAAGGCGAAAACCCCGGCCCCGAAGGGCCGGGGCAAATCCGCCGGTTAGGTCAGACCTCGGTGCTGATCACACTTCGGTGCTGATCACACTTCGGTGCTGATCACACTTCGACGACGAGTCCGCCGCCCTGACCGCCGCCGGCGCACATCGCCGCCACGCCGATACCGCCGCCGCGACGCTGCAGTTCGTAGATGAGGGTGGTGACCATCCGGGCACCGGAAGCGGCGATCGGATGGCCCAGGCTGCAGCCGCTGCCGGAGAAGTTGACGAGTTCCTCGTCGAGGCCGTACTCGCGCACCGCCGCCACGGGCACCGAGGCGAACGCCTCGTTGATCTCCCACAGCGTCACGTCGGAGGGCTTGAGCCCGGCGCGGTCGAGAACCTTGCCGATCACCTTCACGCCGCCGAGTCCGGTGTCCTTGGCGGGCACGCCAACCGAGCCCCAGGCCCGCACCGTGGCGAGCACGTTGAGGTTCTCCGCGGCCGCGTAGTCGTCGGCGACCACCGCGACAGCAGCGGCAGCATCATTGGTGCCACTGCTGTTGCCCGCGGTGATGGAGAATCCTTCGATCTCCGGGTGCAGGACTTTGAGGCCGGCCAGCTTCTCCACGGTGGTGTCGCGCCGCGGATGCTCGTCGACGCTGAACTCGATGACCGAACCGTCGGGCTGGGTCACCTTGAGCGGCACGATCTCGTCGAGGAACTTGCCCGCATCCTGCGCGGCGACCGCCCGTTGATGGGAGCGCGCCGCCCAGGCGTCGAGCTCCTCGCGGGTCAGGCCGTAGGACTGCGCGGTGTTCCATCCCACGGTGATGGACATGTCCCGGGAGGGCGCATCCGGAGCCTCCGGGTGGATGGGCGGCAGCCAGCGCTCCTCGAACTTGAGTTCCGGGCCGGGAATACGCTGATTCATCAGCGGCGTCATCGACAGCGACTGCACACCGCCGGCGATCAGCGAGCGCTCCATGCCGGAGCCGATCTGGGCTGCCGCATTGCCGATGGCGGTCAGGCTGCCCGCGCAGTGCCGGTTCACCGCCTGACCGGGCGCATTCTCGAAACCCGACAGCAGCGCGACGTACCGGGCGAGGTCGCCGCCGCCGTAATGCGACTCGGCAATGATGATGTCGTCGAGTGCCGACGGATCGATGCCTGCGCGCCGGACCACTTCGGGCAGGACCGCACCGAGCAGCACCTCAGGCGGGGTGTTGACCAGGGTCCCCTTGAAGGACCGGCCGATGGCGGTGCGGGCGGCACCGACGATCACGGGTTGGGGCATGTCTTTCCGCCTTTACGATATCCAGTGTTTATGTAAACGTAGCACCCACTGTAGGCGCTCCGTTGCGGGGTTGGCTACTGCGGTTCGGGCACGTGGAAATGCTCGTCACGCAGCCGGAACGCCTCCTTGGTGCCGTGCTGGGACCGGGTCTTGACGAAGTTGAACTCCCCCGGCGAGAACTGCAGGTTGGTGCCGTAGGCGTGGAACATGTAGCTGGCCACCTCTTCTCCCTGGTAGGCCTGGCTCTGCTCGACCCACCGGAACGCCTCCTTGGCGATGACGACGCCGTCGGCCGGCATCTTGGCGGCCTTCTGCGCCCAGTACCGGGCCCGGGCCGCGACCTTGTCGGCATCGCAGGTGTCGGTGAAGACCCCGAGGTGCTCCACGGCGCCGGCCTCGATGATGTCGCCGGTGAGCAGCATGCGGCGCGCGAGCACCGGACCCAGCCGGTGGAAGAACATGTGCAGGCTGCCCAGCGCCGGACCGAGGAAGCGGGTGGCGGGCATCCCGATCTTGGTGTCGCGGGCGATCACCGAGATGTCGGTCATCAGCGCCATCTCGAATCCGCCGCCGAGCGCGTACCCGCTGATCTCGCCGACGGTGACCTTCGGGAAGCCCAGGAGGTTGTGATAGAAGTCGAAAGACTTGCGGTCCACGGCGAGTCGGCGGCGCTGGCTGGGGCGGCTCTTGGCAGGTTGCTTTTCCTTCGCTGCACCACTCTGCTCTTCGCGCGAGCGCTCATCGCCGTACCAGCCATAGGCGTTGTTCATATCCGCACCGGTACTGAACACCCCCTCGGCGCCGCGCAGCAGCACCACGGTGATGTCGTCGTCGTCGGCCACGGTATCGAGGTGGCGCGCGATCTCGTCACGCATGGCCGCGTCATAGGAGTTGCGCTGCTTCGGGTTGTTGAAGGTGATGGTGGCGATGCGGTGATCCGCATCGACCTCGAAGAGGACGCGGTCGTCAGTCATGCGAAATCAGCCTCGCTTCAATGGTTTTCTCGGTGCCGGCGGCCAGCGTGGTCCGCCGCGCCGCGGTGAGATGATCGGCCGCCAGCTTGGTGGCGCGGGTGACGTTGCCCTCGGCGATGGCGCCGAGCAGACGCTGATGATCGCGCAACGCCGCGCGCATCGTCTTCTCGTTCATGTCGTCGCCCCACACCTGCGACTCGTGGGTCGACCAGATGAGTTCCAGCGAGCCGATCAGCAGGATCATCGGTTCGTTTCCGCAGCGTGCCACCAGCACCTCGTGGAAGCGGCGGGCATTGCGCACATACTGTGCGGTGTCGTCGAACTGTGCTGCCTGGGTGTCGATTTCGGCTCGCAGCTGGGGCACCACCTCGGTGGCCCGGTCCGCACGGGCCGCGCACATGCCCGCACAGATCGGCTCCAGGTGCAGCAGCGCACCGCTGACATCGGCCGGCGTGGCGGCGCGGGTCTGCAGCACCATGCCGATCATGTGTGCCGTGCGTTCCGCAGACGGCAGTTGCACCACCGCGCCGCCCATGTTGCCGCGCCGCACCGAGATCAGGCCATCGGTCTCCAGCAGGTGGATCGCCTCGCGTAGCGCCGGTGGGCTGACGCCCAATTCGGAGAACAGGCTCTCCTGGGTGGGCAGGATGTCACCGGCGCGCAGCCGTCCGGACAGAATGTCGTCGCGCAGTTTGGACGCCACGATCTCGGCAACCCGAGGCTGCCGGATGCGCCGGGCGCGTCCTTCCATCGACGACCTTTCCTTGCTAACTTGTACAGGATAGTAACCGCATCGCCTACTGTATGGGCAACTGTATAGATGATGGAAAGGCCGGGTGCCAGGTGAGCGACGGTTCGGTGACCACCTCCCGCAGGGATACCGTCCTGCGGATCACGCTCGACCGGCAGGCACGACGAAATTCCTTGGACCACCCGATGATCGACGACCTGGTGGGCATCCTGACCGCTGCCGCCAGCGATGACTCACTGCGGGCCGTCTTCATCACCGGCGCCGGCGCACACTTCTGCACCGGCGCGGACTGGGTGTCCACGAACACTTCCGATCCCCGGGTCGCTTCGCTCCTGCCCGCCGGTGCCGGAGAGCGTCCACGCACCGGCGACCTGGTCCGCCGCATCCCGCACACCGCGCACCGGGTGATCGAACTCGTCGCCACCATCCAGCTGCCGGTGGTCTGCGCGGTCCGCGGTTGGGCCGTCGGACTGGGCTGCAACCTGGCCCTGGCCGCGGACTTCACCGTCGCCGACACCGGTGCCACCTTCTGGGAGCCGTTCATTTCCCGCGGCTTCAGCCCCGACTCGGGTTCCACCTGGCTGCTCCCTCGACTCGCCGGGGTGGCCCGCGCCAAGAGGATGCTGTTGCTCGGCGAGAAGGTCAGCGGCACCGACGCCGCCGACTGGGGCCTGATCCACAGTGCGGTGGCCCCCGACGAGGTGGATACGGTGGCCGACGAGCTACTGGCCCGGCTTTCCAGTGGACCCACCGTGGCGCTCGGGCTGGCCAAGCAGGCCATCGCCTACGGCCAGCACGCCACCCTACCCCAGTCCATGAACCAGGAGCTCTCCAACCTCGAACTCTCCTGTCGCACCGCCGATTTCAAAGAGGGGCTGGCCGCGTTCCGGGAACGCCGCGATCCCGACTTCCACGGGCGCTGAAAGGTATTTCATGTACGACACGATCAAATACGAGGTCGACGGCCACACGGCGACCATCACCATGAACCGGCCCGACGCGCTCAACGCGTTGTCGCCGCACATGATCACCGAACTGCGGGCGGCCTACCAGCAGGTCGAGGACGACGACAACGTGTGGCTGATGATCGTCACTGCCACCGGGCGGGCGTTCTGCACGGGCGCCGACGTCAAGGAGATCCCCGGTGACGGCAAGGTGCTCAACGAGCGCCCGTACCTGTCCACCTACGAACAGTGGGAAGCCCCGCAGGAGGGCACCCCACCGTTTCGGACCATGACCAAACCCGTCATCGTCGCCGTCAACGGAATCTGTTGCGGCGCAGGGCTGGACTGGGTGACCACCGGCGATATCGTCATCGCCTCGGAGGCGGCCTCCTTCTTCGACCCACATGTCAGCATCGGCCTGGTCGCCGCGCGCGAGATGGTACGCCTGGCCAAGGCACTGCCCCGGTCGGTGGCATTGCGGATGGCGCTGATGGGCAAGCACGAGCGGATGACGGTGCAGCGAGCCTACGAACTCGGGCTGATCACCGAGATCGTCGAACACGATCAGCTGCTGGCGCGTGCGCACGAGATCGCCGACACGGTCAATCTCAATGCGCCGCTGGCGGTGCGCGGTACCCGCCTGGCCATCCACAAGACACTGGACCTGCCGTTGCACGAGGGTGAGATCCTGGCCGAGACGTTCCGGGAACGGGTCACCCGAACCGAGGATGCGCTGGAGGGGCCGCGGGCGTTCGTGGAGAAGCGCACGCCCAACTGGCAGGCCCGGTGATGAGCGCTTGCGCGAGGAACAGACGGCACTGATGGACACGATCCTGCTCGATTTCGACCACGACACCCACGTCGCCACCATCACGCTGAACCGCCCCGACGCACTGAACTCGTTCAACCGCGCCATGTGCCACGAGATGCGCGACGCGTGGCACACCATCAAGGATGACGAAGCCATCCATGCGGTGGTGCTGCGCGCCGCCGGCGACCGGGCTTTCAGCGCAGGGCTGGACGTGAAATCCAGCTATGGACAACCCAAGATCGTGTGGAACCACGAGGATCCGGGCGAGCTGCTCAGCCCGAAATGGCAGAAGATGTGGAAGCCGGTGGTCTGCGCGGTGCAGGGCATGTGCACCGCGGGTGCGCTGTACTTCGTCAACGAGTCCGATGTGGTGATCTGTTCGCAGGAGGCAACCTTCTTCGACTCCCATGTCAGTGCCGGGCTGGTGTCGGCGCTGGAGCCGATCGGACTGATGCGCCGTATCGGTCTCGGCGACACCCTGCGGATGGCGTTGCTGGGTAACGACGAACGGGTGAGCGCCGAGACGGCGCTGCGGATCGGGCTGGTCACCGAGGTGGTGACCCGCGAGGCGTTGTGGAGCCGCGCCGATGAGATCGCCACCATAATCGCCGCGAAGCCGCCGACCGCGACTCAGGGCACCGTCAAGGCCATCTGGGAGTCACTGGACAAGCCGTACCGGGCCGCGATGGACCACGGTCTGATCTACACCCGGCTGGGCAACCCGATCGCCACGGACGAGCTCGCCGCACAACCGGCCCCCAAGACCGCGCCACGGATCCGTTGATGTCCCATCCGCTTTCGCAACGGATCGGCACCGTGCTGGACCTGGATCCGTCGGCACCGGCACTGCAGTACGACGGTCGGTGGTCCAGCTGGGGGCAGCTCGCACAGCTGGCGCGCCGCATCGGCGCGCTCACCGGTCCGGTTCGGGTCGGGATCATGCTGCGCAATCAGCCCGTCCATGTCGCCGCGCTGCTCGGCGTGCTGGAGGCCGGCGGCACCGTCGTGGTCATCAACCCGTCGCGCGGCGATGACCGCACCCGCGCCGATATCGCTGCGCTCGGGCTCCCGGTGATCATGGGCCTGGCCGACGATATCGCCAACCTGCTGACACCGCCGTTCACCGGCACGGTGATCACCCTCTCCGATCTCGGCACCGCCCCCACCGAGGCGCTGGGCACCACCGTCGACAACGCCCGACGCCCGGGGGTCGCGGTGTGGATGCTGACCAGCGGCACCACCGGCCCGCCCAAACGGGTCGACCTCACCTACGACATGCTCGCCCGCAGCGTGATGGGACGCCGGCCGTGGCAGGCGCCCGCCGAGCTGCGACGCGGGGTGGCGATCGTGAACTCCCCGCTGGTGCACGTCGGCGGGGTGTTCCGGATCCTGCTGTGTATCAGCGAGGCCCGGCCGTTCGTGCTGCTGCCCAAGTTCGACCTGCAGCGCTGGGCCGATGCGGTGCGCGAGCATCAACCCCGCGCGGTGTCGCTGGTGCCGGCCGCGCTGCGGATGGTGTTGCACTCCGAACTCACCCGCGACGATCTGGCCGGCGTACGCGCGGTCACCTCGGGCACCGCCCCGTTGTCCGCCGACGACGCCGACGCCTTCACCGCCAAGTTCGGCATCACGGTGCTGACCTCCTATGCAGCCACCGAATTCGGCGGTGGTGTGGCCGGCTGGACCTTGGCCGACCACCAGCAGCACTGGCAGGCCAAACGCGGCAGCGTGGGGCGCGCCAATCCCGGCGCGCAACTGCGGGTGGTCGACGAGGCGGGTCACGTCCTCGGCCCGGACGAGGAAGGGCTGTTGGAGGTCATTCCTGCCCAGATGTCTGCCGGCGGACTGGATCCGCACCACCGACCTGGGGCGCATCGACGCCGACGGATTCCTGTGGATCCTCGGCCGCGCCGATCAGGCCATCATCCGGGGTGGTTTCAAGGTGATGCCCGACGATGTGCGCACCGCGCTGGAAAGTCACCCCGCGGTGCGCGGCGCTGCGGTCATCGGCCGGGCCGACGAACGTCTCGGCGAAACCCCGGTCGCGATGGTCGAATTGCACGGCCAGGCCACCGCGGACGAGCTGTTCGAGTACCTGGCCGCTCGGCTGGCCCGCTACGAAATCCCCACCGACATCGCCATCGTCGAGGTGATTCCGCGCACCCCGTCCGGCAAGGCCGATCTCGGGGCGGTACGAGAGCATTTCTCTGCCAGTGCATGACACCGTCGCCACTCTGCTCGCGGCCCGCGCACAGCGCGGCGGGCACCCACTGCTGATCTGCGATGACGAACGGCTCACCTACGCCGAGGCAGATAGCCGGTCCGCGGACCTCGCGCGTGGCCTCGTCGCGCTGGGTGCGGGCAAGGGCACCCACGTCGGGCTGCTGTACCCCAACGGCGCCGCGTTCGTGGTGGGGATGCTGGCCGCCGCCCGCATCGGCGCGGTGGTGGTGCCGGTCTCCACCTTCCAGACCGCCATCGAGCTGGCGAGCCAGCTCAAGGACGGTGATACCGAAATCCTGCCTGGCAGCGAGTATTTTCCGGCGGAACGACTACCGGCTACATCTGGCCGGTATCGACGCGCCGGTCGACGAGTTGCGCTCCGCCGCCATGGAGAAGCTCAGTGCCTTCAAGGTCCCGACGGTCTGGTCGATCCTGGACAGCGAGGACCCCGTTCCCTTCGGCGCCACCGGCAAGCCCGACATACACCGGATCCGCGAGATGATCGCGGCGTCACACGATGGCGTCGGCCCGTAGCCCTGCTATTTGCGCGGCGTCGTAGCCGATCTCCCCGAGCACCTCATCGGTGTGCTCGCCGAGCAGCGGTGCACGATGACGGATGCTTCCGGGAGTCGCGGACATCTGGAATGGGGTCTCGATGATCGGCACATCGCGGGAAGCGCCGGGAAAGGGTACCCGCTTCAGGTAGCCCATGGCCTGGATGTGCGGATCGTCGAGCACTTCCTGAGGGGAATGCAGCGGCGCGGCGGGCATCTTCGCCTTCTCCAGGAGTTCGAGGACCTCGGCCTTCGTCTTGTCGGCACACCACCGCGACATGATCTCGTTGAGGACATCGCCGTTCTCCCAGCGGATGTCGTCGTCGGCGAAGCGCGGGTCGTCGAACAGTTCCGCTCGGCCCATGAGACGGCACCACCGTTTGAACATCGGCTGACCGGCCACCTGGAGGAGCACCCATTGGTCGTCCGCGGTGCGATACAGATCGCACGGGGCCACCGAGGCGCCCTTGTTGCCCATCCGCGGCTTGTCGGTCTGCAGGAGTTCCCGCTCTATGAGGAAGGCGTTGGACAACATCAGCGCTGTCGGCAGCAGAGCACCCTCGACATGCTGTCCTTCCCCGGTGCGGTCCCGGTGGTAGAGCGCCATCATGACACCGATCGTCAGCGTGAGCGCGGTGCCGAAGTCGGTGTAGGGCACCACGGTCCGGATGGGTTGGTCGGGCAGTCCCTGCCGGTACACCGCGCCCGACATGACCTGGCCGGCGCCGTCGAAGCCGACCTTGTTGCTGTACGGGCCGCCCTCGCCGTAGGCGGTGGCGCTGGCCAGGATGATGTCCGGCTTGACGGCGCACAGCGTCTCGTAGTCCAGACCGCTGGCCCGCATTCCAGCGGCCGGCATATTGGCGACGACGATATCGGCGCGTGCGACCAGTCGGCGGGTGATCTCCGCGCCCGCCGCGCTCGTGGAATCCAAAGTCAGGGAACGCTTGTTGCGGTTGCACTGCAGGAAGGTGCCGCCCTCACCGCCGTCGGTGACGGCCTGGACCCACCGGTCCTCGCCGCCCTCGCGTTTCTCCACGCGCAGGACGTCGGCACCCATATCGGCCAGGATGGCACCGCACCAGGGCGCGGCGATGAATCGGCCGTAGTCGAGTACCCGTATCCCGTCGAGGACGCCTGGCATGGTTGAACCCACCTTCGTCGAATATCCGACTGTAAGTATTACAGTATGGGGTCTTCGTCATCCAGCCCCGGTCGCAGCTCTGGTGGGAGGAGTTCTTCGGGGTGGAAGTGGTGGTTGAGGGTGTCGGCGCCGGTGTCCATCAGTGGTGGTGGGTGCCAGTGCACGCGGCCGGTTTGGGTGTCGATGGTGTTGGTCCAGCCCAGTTCGGCGAGCTGGTTGTCCGGTCCGCAGCCCAGCCCGAGGTCGGGTGCGTCGGTGAGTCCGCCGTTGTTCCAGCTGGGATTGGCGTGATGCGCTTGGCAGCGGCATGCTGCTTGGGTGCAGCCGGGCCGGGTGCAGCCGCGATCGCGGTTGTAGAGCAGTAGGCGTTGGGCTTTGGTGGCCAACCGTTTGGAACGGCCCATGTAGAGCGGTTCGGCGGTGTGGTGGCGGTAGACGATCAGGTAGTGATGCGCGTGCTCGGCGAGGCGGATCAGGTCGCGCATGGGCATGAGGGTGCCCGCGCCGGTGACTGCGATCCCGGCGGCGGCTTCCAACTCTTTGAGCGTGGTGGAGACGACCACGGTGACCGGTAGGCCGTTGTGTTGGCCGAGTTTCTTGGACATCAGGGTGTCGCGCAGGACGGCTTTGAGGGCGTCGTGGTTGCGTTGGGACTGGGTGCGGGGGTCGCGCAGATACTCGTCGAGGTCCCAGGTGACCGGCGGCTCGGCGGGTCCGGGCGCCCCCGGCGCGGGCACCGCGGGTTCGGGCTCGACCTCCGATTCGGCCTCTGCCCCGGCCTCGGGTTCGACCCCCCACTCGACCTCGCCCTCCGGCTCGGACACCTCGCTCTCGCCCTGCGGCTCGGTGTCGGGTTCGACTGGGTCCTCGTCAAGCGGGTTGGGGTCCGGATTGTTTTGGGGTGCCGCGTCATCGGGGTTGTTGATGCCCGGGCGGGCCCAGACCTCCAGGATGGTGCGCAGGTAGGCGGCGAACTCCGCATCCACCCAGCCCGACACTTTGGCCATCCCGTCGACGTCCTGGGCGCCGATGCTCAACCCGCGGCGGTGGGGTGCGGGGTCGGGGCCCATCACCGTCGGGGTTGAGCAGAGCCAACGCGTGATCGGCGGCCTTCTGCAACGTTTCGGGGGTATTGGTGGCGGCGATGTCGACCAGGGTGGATTCCAGCTGTGCCCGTTCGGTGGCATCGGTGTGGGCCCAGGCCTTCTTCAGCGTGGCACGGATGATGGTGATGTGCGCGGCATTGATGGTGCCGGCGGCCAGCGCGCCCGCGCACGCCGCCAGCACCGGCTCCAACACTTCGCCGGTCATGGTGTGCCGGGGGCCGAGGTCGCGGGCCGCGGTGATGCGGCGTCCGGCTTCGGTGGCGCTGATCCGGTCGCGGGTGGCCAGGACGTCGGTCCAGGTTTTCCCGCCGATCTCGTGCGGGGTGGCCCGGTCCATCAGGGCGGCCAGGATCCGGTGATCGACCGCGGTATCGGCGCGGGCGTACTGCTCGCGCTCGGACAACAGTGCCAGCAGTTCGGCGGTGTCGAACATGGTGAAGTCGGCGTCCAGCAGCGCCTTGACCGAGGCGGCGCGATCGGAGCGGGCGTGTTGCACCGCGTCCCGACCGCCGGCCACCTCGTTGTTCATGACTCGAACATACGTGCGACTCCTCACCTTTTCATGGGTAGTTGAGGGTGTAGTCCGCCGATGCAGAGGTAGATCATCGAGGTCAGTGTTCGGGCGGAGTGGTGGCCGTAGCCGCGTGCGTTGATGAGGCGGATTCTGGCGTTGATGCCTTCGTTGAGGGCGTTGGAGATGCCGAGTTCGACGGCGGAGATGATCGCTGCGAAGTGTTGTTGCAGGCGTTTGCCGAGTTCGACGAACGAGGGAATGCGGCTGCGTTTGGCGGCGGTGATCCAGGCCTTGAGGAGTCCACGGGCTGCGTCGGGTTCGTGCTCGTGTCGGTAGAGGTCGCGTAGTTGTTCTTTGAGGGTCCAGGCTCGTCCGACGTGGCGGTTGGCGCGGGCGATGCGGTTGACCAGTTCTCGTTTGGTGGCGTTGAGTTTGTTCTCTCCGGTGCGCAGGGCCCATCGTGTTTGGCGCCATTGTGCGGAGGTCATGGTGACTTTGTTCGGTCCGCTGGCGGCGTCGGCGAAGACGCGGTCCAGTGCCCGGTTGACCCACTGCATGATGTGGAACGGGTCAAGGCAGATGGTGGCCTTCGGTACATGTTTTCGGGCGGCTGCTTGGTAGGCCTTGCTGGCATCCATGCTGACTGCTTCGATGGTCTGCAGGGCTGAATCGGGTTGGTGTTCAAAGAATGCGGAGAATGAGTCTTCGCTGCGTCCGGGTTGGATATCGATGACCGTTCCGGTGTCGTGATCGCCGATGATGGTCAAGTATTTGTGCGGGTGCCGATAGCAGATCTCATCGACACCGATGCGGTACAGCGTGTCGAGGCGGCGTTGATCGAGCAGCTCATCGACGCCGCGGTTGATGATCGAGGTGACCGTTTCCCAGCTGCAGCGCATCAGCGTTGACACCGTCGTGCGGTCGGTGCGCTGAGCCAGCCACAGCACCGTGTCTTCGTAATCGCGGGTGTGCCGGGCGACGGGACGTGCCCACGGAACGTCTTCGGTGACTACGCCGCAGTTCGGGCAGTCCAGGCGGCGGATCTCATAGACCAACCACAGCTTGGCGCCGGCCAGATCGAGGTGGCGCCAGCGCCGTGAGCGCCGGTCATAAACGGCACGGGCTCGTTTGCCACACGGGCAGGCCAGCAGCCGAGCCTTGGGCCGCACGGTGACCTCGACATCATGGTCGCCGATCGACACGTCGGTGACCGATGCGCCGGGAATCTGAAGAAGACGGTTAAATGCAGTACTGACGCGCACGCGGATCGTTCCTCTGGTTGAGGTTGGTGTGGTAACCCCGAAACCTAGAGGCACACCGCGTGTGCGTCCTTCACCTCACCGCTGACACGCCGAGAGCACCTGCGCTGCAGTATGAACCGACCCTGAACAGCAGAAAAGCGCCCACTAGAACACTAGGAGCGCCACATACGTGTGACCACCGACAAAACGGCCGAAAAAGTGACACCCGTGATCAATGGGTCCAAAGAAATTTCTGGGACTGGACTGTCGCTCGAAAGTCGCTGAGAGCCGGGCAGTTTCGCACCCGGAATTTCTCTCAGCGCAGTTTGAACACCCGCCGCAGAAACGCCATTTGATCCTCGACGGTCTTGTCGAACCACTCGTTGCCCGGCCAGACGTCGAAGTGGTCGCACGCATACCGATGCACCTGCGCCCTGGCCAATTCCGCGGTCTTGGCCACCGCCCCGGCGGGCACGAACCGGTCGAAGTCGCCGATCTGCACCAATGCGGGGCACGAAATCCGACGGACCGCAGCCTTGACGTTCATCCGCCCCAACTCCATGCCCACCGAGGAATCGATCTGGTTGCGCCAGGTCGGCCCGGCCATCGCCAGATAACTCTCGTAGGCCCCGGACAGCGTGAGCGCGCCGGGCTCGCCCGGCTTGCCGACGATCGGCATCAGCGTCGCCGCTCCGCCCCGGGCCACCGTCAGCTTGCTGCGCACCCCCGTCACGGTCCACCGCAACGCGGTCAGCACATCACGCTCAGCGATTGCGGCCCGGCCGGCAGCCAGCCCGCTGGTCAGCGGGGTCAACGCAACCACCGCGGCGATATCGTCCCGGTCACCGGCCACCTGCAAGACATGCCCACCCGACATCGACGCACCCCACAGCGCGATCCTGCCCCGATCGACACCCGGCAAGTCCGCCGCCGCCGCGATCGCGCTGTGGAAGTCGGCCAGCTGCCGTTCCAGCGAGATCGTCTGGCGCGGATGACCTTCGGACGAACCGAATCCGCGGTAGTCGAACGCGAAAACGTCGATCCCGGCCGCGACGAACCGCTCCGCGAACGGTTCCAGGCCGGAGTCCTTGGTACCGCCGAATCCGTGCGCCATCACCACGACCGCCCGCGAGTGCTCACCGGAAGCGCGGAAATGCCAGGCACTGCAACGTGTTCCGTGCGATGTGAAGGACAACTCCTGATAACTCATCGATTCTCTCCATAGATCGTGCTCAACCACACCGCGGCCGCACCTTCGATCAGCTGTGCACGCGTCAGCGGCCCGCCCAGGATGAACCGCTCCAGCATCCGGTCGTTGAACTCCAGCAGCACCGCCGCGAGCACCGCCGGTTCGGGCGCGGCGCCGGGCCGCTCCACCCGGATCAACTGGGTCACCGACGGCACGAACGCATCGCGCGCGTCGTCCCAGATCTGCCTGACGGTGGGGCTGGAACCACGCGCCTCCAACATCGCGCCAAAGACATGGCGGTACCGTTCGCTGCTGTCCAAGAGCCCGTTCAACATGGTATACACCCGGTCGCGCGGCGCGCCGCCACCGGTGGTGAATTCCTCGTTCACGGCAAAGATCTCGGTGACCAGGCGCTCCATGAGCGCCGCGACAGCGGCCGCCTTGTTCTCGAAGTAGAAATAGAACGCCGAGCGCGTGACACCGGCCTGTGCGGTGATCTCGGCGACGTTGATGGCATCCAGACTGGATTCCTGTAGCCATCCGTCGAGCGCATCGAGGATGGCTTCGCGCCGTTCGTCGCTTCGTAGCGACGGCCGGCGATCCGTCGGCGACCTCACGCGGGTACCGACACCGGGCGCGACGCCGCACGCTTGATCCCGGCCGGGATCTCCTTGGTACGGATATCGTGCTCGTAGTAGAAGTAGTCCACCTGCTGGGTGTGCCGGGCCCGGTTGGTGCAGTGCCCGGCGTGCAGTTGCTGGTCGGCGTCGATCACCCGCTCCATCTCATCGGCAGCCGGCAGCGCGTACCTCCCGGCGGCGTAGGCCGCCAGCAGCCGCGACTGGCATTCCACGAACGGGAACAGCGTCGGAATGGCCTGCGCGAAACCGATGAAGACCAGATCCTCGAAGCCCGGCTTGAACATTCGCTTGTACAAGCGGATCTGGTTCTCGGGTGCGCTGATCAGATCGGGATCGAAGAACGGGAAGGTGATGTTGTATCCGGTGGCGTAGATGATGACATCGAACACGTCCGATGTCCCGTCGTCGAAGTGCACGGTGTCCCCGTCCAGCAGCCTGACATTCGGCTTCGGGATCACGTCGCCGGAACCCAGTCGCAGCGGTAGCTCGACCGATTGGGTCGGGTGTGCCTCGAACAGTTTGTGATTGGCCGGAGGTAGGCCGTATTTGGTGGGATCCGCGCCCACCAGCGGGGCGAATGCCTGCGCGGCCTTGCGCTGCCAGGACAGTGGCAGGTACGGCGTCGTCTTGAAGATCTTGTCGCCGGGTTGCCCGGCAAGGTATTTCGGGACGATCCAGGCGCTCGACCGCGTCGACAGTGTCACCTTGTTCTGCATTGCCTTCGACGAGAGTTCGACGGTGATATCGGCGGCGCTGTTTCCGATTCCGATGACGAGAATGCGCTTGCCGGTCAGCGCCAGCGGGGTCTGCGGATCGATGTAGTGGTGCGAATGGATCGATTCACCGGTGAAGGTGCCGGGAAACTCGGCCCACCGCGCGTCCCAGTGATGTCCGTTGCCGACGACGAGCAGATCGAACTCCCGCTCGGTGCCGGACTGGTCCTCGATCAGCCAGCCACCGCCGTCGCGCCGGCGGGCGTGGCGTACCGCGTTGTTGAACTCGATGTTCTCCAACAGGCCGAAAGCCTCGGCATAGGAGTCCAGGTAATCCTTGATATCGCTGTGGTGCGGGAACGAGGGAAAGTGGCGGGGCACCGGAAAGTCCTTGAAAGACAACCGATGCTTGGAGGTGTCGATGTGCAGTGACCGGTAGGCGCTGCTCAACCCGTTGGGGTTGCCGAACGCCCAGTTGCCGCCGATGCGGTCGGAGATCTCGAAGGTCGTGTACGGAACGCGATAGTCCTTGAGCATCTTGCCGGCGGTCAACCCGCTGATACCTGCACCGATGACCGCTGTACGCGGCAGGGTTCGCATCGCCATCACTCCTCGTGTCACTGTGATGGGCGACACTACCGAGGGTTCTGACGCGCGTCAATAACTACTGACGTACGTCAAATGGGGCGGATGACCCCCAGCTTGGTGAGGTGCTCGCACAGCGGCGCAACCCCGATGGTGAAGTGTTCGGCCATCGCCGCGCGGGCCGCATCGGCGTCGCCACGCTCGAAGGCCGCGATCACCCGGCGGTGATCCCTGATCGACTGAGCGGGCCACCCATCGAGGGTCGGGAACACCGATTCCGGCTGGTAGCGGGTGATACCCGACATGAACTGGGTGAGCTTGGGTGAGTTGGCCGCCACGTTGATCAGCCGGTGATACTCGTGATTGAGCCGCACCGTGCGGTCCGAGTCGGGCTGCTCGTAGGCCCGCTCCAGCTGGTCCTGGATCGCCTTCAGCTCGGAAAGTTGTTCGGCGCTGATGTTCTCGGCGGCTCTGGCCGCCAGCTCTCCCCCGACGTAGGCCTGCACATTGGCGACATCGGCAAGGTCGCGCGCGGTGAATTCGAGAACCATGAAGCCGCGGCGCGGATGCTGCACCAGCAGACCCTCGGCGCGCAGGTTCAGCAGTGCCTCGCGCACCGGCGTGACGCTGATGCCGAGGTCGACGGCCAGCTGGTCCAGCCGTAGATACTCCCCCGCCGGGTAGGTGCCGTCGAAGATCCGGCGACGGACCACGCGGGCGACATCGTCGGAGAGTTGCGGCCGGACCGCGAACTCGGCGTCAGACCCGGTACTCATCCAGCAGATTCTTGCTGATGATGGTCTTCTGGATCTCGCTGGTGCCCTCGCCGATCAGCAGGAACGGGGCGTCGCGCATCAACCGTTCGATCTCGTACTCCTTGGAGTAGCCGTAACCGCCGTGGATCCGGAAGCTCTGCTGCGTCACCTCCGCGCAGTACTCGCTGGCCAGGTACTTGGCCATCCCGGATGCGACGTCGTTGCGATCTCCGGAATCCTTGAGCCGTGCCGCGTGCACCATCATCAGGTGGGCGGCCTCGACCTTGGTGGCCATCTCGGCGAGCTGGAACGCGATGGCCTGGTGCCCGGCGATCGGCTTGCCGAACGTCTCCCGTTGCTGCGCATAGCGAATCGCCAGCTCGAACGCCCGCAGCGCAACGCCACACGCGCGCGCCGACACGTTGACCCGGCCGACCTCGACACCGTCCATCATCTGGAAGAAGCCCTTTCCCGGAAGTTCGCCGAGCACATCCCCGGCACCGGCCCGGTAGCCGTCGAAGATCAATTCGGTGGTGTCGATGCCCTTGTAGCCCAGCTTGTCGAGCTTGCCCGGAATGGTCAGCCCCGGCAGCACCTCGCCGAATCCGGCGGGCTTCTCGATCAGGAACGCGGTCAGGTTGCGATGTGGTTTGTCCGCTCCCTCATCGGTTTTCACCAGCGCGGCCACCAAGGTCGAACTGCCCCCGTTGGTCAGCCACATCTTCTGCCCGGTGATCACGTAGTCGTCACCGTCGCGTACACCTCGGGTACGGATCGCCGCGACGTCGGAACCCAGCTCGGGCTCCGACATCGAGAACGCGCCGCGCACCTCGCCGGTCGCCATCCGCGGCAGATAGTGTTGCTTCTGTGCGTCCGTGCCGTGCTGACGAATCATGTACGCGACGATGAAGTGCGTGTTGATGACCCCGGATACGCTCATCCAGCCCCGCGCCAGTTCCTCCACGCACAGCGCGTAGGTCAGCAGCGATTCACCCAGGCCGCCGTACTCCTCGGGGATCATCAGACCGAACAGGCCCATCTCGCGCATCTGGTCGACGATGCGCTGCGGATAGGTGTCGGAGTGCTCCAGCTCCTGCGCGTTCGGGATGATCTCCCTGTCCACGAACTGGCGTACGGTGGCGACGATTTCGGTCTGCACGTCGGTCAGGCCGGGAGTGTGCGCCAGTCTGGTCATGGGCGATCCCGCTCCGCTTCTCGCTGGTCATAGCTAAGTCCGTTCGAATACGGCGGCCAGGCCCTGGCCCCCACCGATGCACATGGTTTCCAGCCCGTAGCGGGCGTCGCGCAGTTCGAGTTCGCGCGCGAGGGTGGCGAGCATCCGGCCGCCGGTCGCGCCGACAGGATGCCCGAGTGAGATGCCGGATCCGCGGACGTTGGTGCGGTCGAAATCGGCGTCGGTGAACTGCCATTCGCGGGTGCAGGCCAACGCCTGGGCGGCGAATGCCTCGTTGAGTTCGATGAGGTCGATATCCGAAAGCGACAACCCCGCCGTGGCCAATGCTCGTTCGGTGGCCGGCACCGGCCCGATGCCCATGATGTTGGGCGCCACCCCGGCCACACCCCAGGACACCAGCCGGACAAGGGGTTTGAGGCCGAGTTCGGCGGCACGTTCGGGTGTGGTGACGATGCACATGGATGCGGCGTCGTTCTGACCACTGGAGTTGCCCGCGGTCACGGTGGCCTCGGGGTCGCTCTTGCCCAGCACCGGGCGCAGCCTGCTCAGCGCCTCGACCGTGGTGTCCGCGCGCGGGTGTTCGTCGGTGTCGATCACCTCGGAGCCACTCGAATCCCCGGTCGCTGCGCTCCTGCCCACCGAACCTCGCGACGTCACGGTGACCGGGATGATCTCCTCGGTGAGCACGCCGCTGCGCTGGGCGGCGACGGCCTTCTGGTGCGAGCGCACCGCGAGTTCGTCCTGTTCGGTCCGGGAGATGCCGTACTGGCGGCGCAGATTTTCGGCGGTCTCCAGCATGCCCCCGGGCACCGGATAGTGCTTGCCCCCGGCGGTGGTGCGGCCCCGGGCGAGCCCGTCGTGCACCGTCACTCCCCCGCGCGACCCGCCCCACCGCATGTCGGTGGAATGAAAGGCCACGTTGCTCATCGATTCGGCGCCGCCGGCGACGACGAGATCGTTGTTGCCGCTGGACACCTGAAGGCAGGCCTGGATGACGGCCTGCAGGCCGGATCCGCAACGCCGGTCGAGTTGCATGCCGGGCACGGTGATCGGCAGACCCGCGTCCAGCGCGACCACCCGTCCGATCGCCGGGCGCCTCACTGGAGGGATAGCAGTGCCCCAGGATCACGTCCTGCACGGCATCGGCGGGAATTCCGGTGCGTTGCAACAGACCCTGCAGCGCCGCAACGCCCAGGTCGACGGCGGTCAGGGATTGGAACATCCCGCCGTAGCGGCCGATCGGGGTGCGGACCGGCTCGCAGATCACCGCATCAGACATGTCAGATGTGCCGTCCGCCGGTCACTTCGAGCACCGTGCCGGTCATGTAGGAGGACAGATCCGAGGCCAAGAACAGGGCCACGGAGGCGACCTCGCCGGGCTCCCCCGCGCGTGCCATCGGGATCTCGGCCAACTTCTGGTCCCAGATCCGCTGCGGCATGGCCTCGGTCATCGCCGAGCGGATCAACCCGGGCTGGATGGCGTTGACCCGGACACCCAGATGGGCGATCTCCTTGGCGGCGGCCTTGGTGAGTCCGACGATGCCGGCCTTGGCCGCGGAGTAGTTGGTCTGACCGATCAGCCCGACCTTGCCCGAGATCGACGAGATATTGATGATGGCACCGCTTTTCGCCTCACGCATGATGTTCGCGGCCAGCCGGGTGCCGTTCCACGAACCCTTGAGGTGCACCGAGACAACCTGGTCGAACTGCTCCTCGGTCATCTTGCGCATGGTCGCGTCACGGGTGATGCCCGCATTGTTGACCATGACGTCCAGACCGCCGAAGGTGTCCACGGCGGCACCGACGAGCGCTTCGACCTGGCCCGCATCGGTGACATCGCAGCTGACCGCCTTGGCCACGGCGGAACCGCCGAGCGCGGTGACCGCGGCGTCGGTCGCCTCTGGATTCAGGTCACCGAGCACCACCCGGGCGCCCTCGGCGACGAACCTCTCGGCGATCGCGAACCCGATTCCCTGCGCACCGCCGGTGATCACCGCGGTCCGACCGTCAAGCAGCCCCATGGGAGCCCATCCCTTCCTCAAGCCCGAGCAGTTTCGAACATAAAATATGATATTTCTTGTATCAAACCACCCCTCGAGGTGATCGCACCAATTCAGGAGAGCCCGCCGATGGCCGACAACGCCGCCGCGCCCAGCGCGGATACCACGACAGCCGCCGTATCGGAGGCAGACTTCGCCGATATCCTTGCCGCCACCCGCCAGTTCATCCGCAACCAGGTGGTCCCCCGCGAGCTGGAGATCATGTCCGCCGACCGGGTGCCCGATGACATCCGCGAGCAGACCAAGAACATGGGGCTGTTCGGGTACGCGATTCCACAGGAGTGGGGCGGGCTCGGACTGAACCTGGCCCAGGACGTCGAGTTGGCCATGGAATTCGGGTACACCAGCCTGGCCCTGCGCTCGATGTTCGGCACCAACAACGGCATCGCCGGTCAGGTGCTCGTGGGCTTCGGCACCGACGAGCAGAAATCGCGCTGGCTGGAGGGCATCGCCTCCGGCGATGTGGTGGCGTCCTTCGCGCTGACCGAACCGGGTGCGGGATCCAACCCGGCCGGGCTGCGGACCAAGGCCGTCAGAGTCGGGGGCGGCGGGCTGGGGGCACCTCCCGCTCGCAGGGGAGAGCGCAGCGACCCGGGAAATGACTACGACTGGGTGATCAACGGGCGCAAGCAGTACATCACCAATGCGCCGAACGCCGGCCTGTTCATCGTCTTTGCCCGCACCCGCCCCGCCGACGCCGACGGACCAGGTATCGCGGTGTTTCTGGTGCCCGCCGATACGCCGGGCATCCAGGTCGGGGCCAAAGACGCCAAGATGGGCCAGGAGGGCGCCTGGACCGCGGATGTCAGCTTCGATGATGTGCGGGTCGGCCAGGACACCCTGGTCGGCGGCAGCGAGGACATCGGCTACCGCGCGGCCATGACATCACTGGCACGCGGCCGCGTACACATCGCGGCGTTGGCGGTCGGCAGCGCGCAGCGCGCCCTCGACGAATCGGTGACCTACGCCGCGACCGCCACCCAGGGCGGCACCCCGATCGGCAGTTTCCAACTGGTGCAGGCGATGCTCGCCGACCAGCAGACCGGCGTGATGGCCGGCCGTGCGCTGGTTCGTGAGGCCGCACGGCTGTGGGTGAGCGGCGAGGACCGGCGCATCGCACCGTCATCGGCAAAACTGTTCTGCACCGAAATGGCGGGCAATGTCGCCGACCTCGCCGTCCAGATCCACGGTGGCAGCGGCTACATGCGTCACGTGCCGGTCGAACGCATCTACCGCGAAGTGCGTTTGCTGCGCCTCTACGAGGGCACCAGCGAGATCCAGCGCCTCATCATCGGGGGCGGCCTGGTCAAGGCCGCCCAGCGGCGCGCCTCGAATCAGGCGATATAACGCACGATCGACTCTGCCACCGCTGCAGGCTTTTCCGAGCCTTCGATCTCGACGGTGATGGTGACCGTCGACTGAGCGGCGCCTTCGAGCGCCGTCACATCGGTGACCACGGCGCGGGCCCGCACCTTGGCGCCGACTTTCACCGGCGTGATGAAGCGGACCTTGTTGTACCCATAGTTGACCGCCAGCGAGATGCCCTCCACCCGGTACAGGTGATGGCTGAAATACGGCAGCAGTGACAGGGTCAGCAGACCGTGGGCGATGGTGCCACCGAAGGGTCCGTCGGCGGCACGTTCGGGATCGACGTGGATCCACTGGTGATCTTCTGTTGCTTCGGCAAATTTGTTGACCCGGTCCTGGCCGATCTCCAGCCACTCCGTCGGACCCAACTCGGCCCCCTTGGCTCCCACCAGTTCATCGAGATTCTTGAAAACCTGCACCGCTCCTCCTCCGGTCACCATGTCGATTTTTCCCATCCATACATAGCGCGTCATCGACGGGCGTCGGGCACCGGGTCGTCGATCACCGGATCGACATGACCGTGAAAAGGTAGCGAATGGCAGACACAGTGCCCGCTACGTGATCGATTTAGAGAACTCTTTCGCCGCTGAATGGTATTTGCCATCACTTACGCCAGCGACAATTTGCATGAAGTTAGCCACTATTAACTTGCTGTCCGCGAAATTGCTAGAAACCCACATATGCGAAGTTGGCAACGAGTTGTCAGGAACGGCAATAAATTGCCGCTGGTATATCCCCTGGATATGGCGATACTTAACTGCACTATTTGAAATTACCTCAGGAACGTACCCGCTTGGGGCAACGTTCCGACAACTGATCGGTGGGCCTGGGAATGAGCGTGTCTGTCGCCGAAACCGCGTTTCGCGGGCTCCCCGATAATGCGTCGGCGCAGTGGTGGGACAAGGACACCGACTGCACGCTCGTGGTGTCCACACCCGGCGCCGAGCCCGAGCTCTGGGACGATTTCATCGAGGGCGCCATGCGCAGTTACCGCAAACACGGAGTGGAGCGCGCGATCGACCCGACCGCACTGGCCGACCCCGCCACCACATCGCTGTTCCTCGCCGCGATCGACGACGCCGGTCGGGTGGTCGGCGGCGTCCGAGCCCAAGGCCCGTACGGTGGCGCCGACGAGAGCCATGCGGTGGTCGAATGGGCCGGACAGCCCGCACTCCCGCAAGTGCGCAAGATGATCGACGATCGCATGCCTTTCGGTGTCGTCGAGATCAAGACCGCTTGGACCGACGACGGGTTTGCCCGCAGCCGTGAGCTCACGCCCGTCCTGGCCCGCATGCCCCTGCACGCCACTCTCGTCCTCGGCGCCAAGTTCGCGATGGCGACCGCGGCGGCCCACGTACTCGATCGCTGGCGTTCATCGGGCGGCGTGGTCGCCACCCGCATCCCGGCCACACCCTATCCCGACGAGCGGTACGCAACCAAGATGATGTGGTGGGATCAAGCCGAATTCACCAGAACGGCTGACCCACAACAGATTATCGCCATCCGGGCCGAAACGTGCGTGTTGCTCCCGCTGCTCGATGACGCCGTCGCGTCGACCGCAACGGCCGAGGCCGGGTTGTGATCATCCGACCGGCGGGCACGCTGCCGTTCGAATCGTTCGATCGCGTCACAAAAAGTCTGACCCATGGGATGGCACGAATCAACGGCGATGTCTGCAATACACTTTTCGCTGGCTGTCCGGACGCCCGCCGGCGCCCGTGCGTCGCCATGCGGCACCGTCAGGTGCCGCCACACAGAGAGGTCTAGGTGCCCCGCAGCCTCGAACTCGTCGTCACCGCGGTCGCCACTCGTCTGATCGCCGTGGACGCCGCCACCGCGACCCGCGTCAGCCAGCAGGTGCTGGCCGAACTGGTCACGTACTTCGATGTCGATTTCAGTTTCCTGCGGCACAACGACCACGGCATCCACGCGACTCGGCTCATCGCCGAGTGGCCTCCCCGCACGGAGGAGGTTCGGCCCGACCCGCTTGAGCTGGTCTACTTCGCCGACGCCGAACCGGTTCTTGCGCTGGCCGAACATCTCAAGGAGCCCGAGGTCTTCCGGCCCGACGCAACGACCACGATGGCCTGTGTGCCGCTGGTGTCCGGTGACGTCACGACCGGGGTGATCGGCTTGGCCAAGGCCGGCGCCCGGGAGTGGGCGGCCGAGGAACTCAATGCGCTGGCGGCCATCGCGTCACTGTTCGCTCAGGTGCAGGCCAGGGTGTATGCCGAGGAGCGACTGCGGTTCCTGGCCGAACACGATGACCTCACCGGACTGCACAACCGCCGGGCCTTGATGGCCCATCTGGACGAGCGGCTCAAGCCGGGACGACCCGGCCCGGTCACCGCGCTGTTCTTCGACCTGGACCGGCTCAAGGCCATCAACGACTACCTCGGCCACTCAGCGGGAGACCGTTTCATCAGGGTGCTCGCCGAACGGCTCGCGCTGGCCTCGGGACCCAGCATGATCGCCCGCCTCGGCGGCGATGAATTCGTGGTGGTCCCCGCCTCCCCCACCGGTGGCGCCGCGGCCGAGGAACTCGCCCACCGGTTACAGGCCGTGCTGTCCAGACGGGTTCCTATCGACGGCGAAATGGTGACGCGCACCGTCAGCATCGGTGTCGCGCTGGGCATCCCCGGGCAGGACACCACCTCGGATCTGCTGCGGCACGCCGACCAGGCCGTGCTCACCGCGAAAAGTACCGGCGGCAACCAGGTGACCATCTACTCCAACGCGATATCGCTGGAGAGCGAGTTCCGCAACGACATCGAGCTGCACCTGCAGAGCGTGATCGAGACCGGGTCGCTGTTTCTGCGCTACCTGCCCGAGGTCGATATGCGCACCGGCAAGATCCTGGCGACCGAGGCGCTGGTCCGCTGGCAGCATCCGACCCGCGGCCTGCTCGCCCCGGACTCGTTCATCGGCGTCGCCGAATCCATCAATCTCGCAGGCGAGCTGGGCCGTTGGGTGATGCGCACGGCGTGCGCGGACTTCGCAGGCTGGCGGGCCAACGGCTTCGGGCTGGACGCCGTGCTGCGGGTCAACGTGTCCCCGGTGCAGCTCGTCGCGGACGGGTTCGCCGAATCGGTGGCGGCGATCGTCAGCGAGTTCGGGCTCCCCCGGGGTTCGGTATGCCTGGAGATCACCGAAAGCATTGTGGTGCAGGATATCGACGTCACCCGGATCACGCTGGCCAAGCTGCATGAGGTCGGTGTTCAGGTCGCCATCGATGACTTCGGCACCGGTTACAGCGTGCTGTCGCTGCTGAAGTCACTCCCGGTGGACGCACTCAAGATCGACAAGAGTTTCGTGCGCGATCTGGGTGCCGACCCGGGCGATCTGGCCATCGTGCGGGCGATCATCGCCTTGGCCGAGGCGTTCGGCCTGCAGTTGGTGGCAGAGGGTGTGGAGACCGAGACCGCGGCGATCACGCTGTTGCGGCATGGCTGTCACCGCGCCCAGGGGTTCCTGCTGTCACGCCCGATCGCCAGCGACCAGATGGAAGCGCTGCTGCGCCGAGGCCGGGTGTCGGTCGATTTCTCGGCCGGGCTGCCTTAGCCGGAAGTCGACTCGGCCGGCGCCGGCACATCGGCCGTACCGAGCACCTCGACCCGGCCGAACCGGCTGGCCGTCAACCCGACCAGCGCGATGCGACTGTCGCCATCGAGGATTCGGGTGTCCGGCGGGACCGGCTGTTGCGACGTCACCGCGATTCCGACGCGGGCCCGCACCGCCCAGGGCCCATCGGCAGAGTCGAGCACCACACCCACGATCCGGCCCTCCTCGAACACGATGCGCTGCAGCGGATGGTCGCTGAGCACCTCGATATCCCGGTCGGCCACCAGTGCGTCCAGTCGCTCGGTGAAGGTCGCCGCGGTCGGCGGCGACTCGTCGAGGGCGGCCACCTGGAACGACGTTCCGTTCGGCGCTTGCATGGTGGTGGTGGGCCAGTGATCCACCCGGGTGAACAGCACGCCGTATGGCGACGCGATACAGCCCGCGGCCCAGGTGCCGAGCCGTGCGCCGACGAAGGTCTCGACATGCGCACGGCGGGAGGTGTCGACCTGGACCTCGTGCAGGGCCCGGACCTGCAGCGCGGCGGGATCCCCGGGCAGCGCCGCCGCCGGGAGCTCTTCGGCGAGCGCATCGAAGTACGCCATGGTCTCGTCGTCGGCGACGACGGGCAGCCAGCCGCCGGGCGCCGTCGGTGTGCGGCGCCGTGGCCGCACCCGGCAGCGCGACGAGCACGTCGAGCCCGGCATCCACCGCGGCGACCGCGCATGCCAGCCCTGCGGGCCCGGCGCCCACCGACACCACGTCGACAATCTCGTCCCACATACTCCGTTATCAACCTTTTGATAGCTGTGTGATCATTGCGGCGCGCCGCAAGTCTTCTAGGACACACGACGCGTGCACCGTAGGTAGCCCCGTCACATGGTGCGATACGCATCGAAAGCGGCGTTTAGCACTATGTACGCAGTCCGCGCAGCAACCCACTCACGTTTGCTGGCGCGGACCGGGCAACATCCCACCCTATCACCCACAAATGCGTCTCGACCTGCGACGACGGCGGGGCGACGCATGCCTGACCCACCCTAGGTCAGGCGCCGCCCCGCCGGTCGCCGTCCGGGGATTTCACAACCGGCCACCCACCTGCTACTTATATATCTAAGTTAGACAGCAGATGGAGAGGGTTGAACACTCATGGACCTGAGCTGGTCGGACGCGGACACGGCGTTCCGCGACGAGGTACGACAGTTCCTCGCGGACACGATGACGCCGGAGATCCAGCGGGCCGGACGCCTGATGACCAGCGTGTACAGCGACCACGAGGCGAGCCTGGCCTGGCAGGCGATCCTGCACGAACGGGGCTGGGCCGCGCCGGCCTGGCCGGTCGAATACGGCGGCTGCGACTGGACCCTGACCCAGCACTACATCTTCAGCCGGGAGTGCCAGCTGGCCGGGGCGCCCACCCTGTCCCCGATGGGCATCCGGATGGTCGCGCACGCGATCGTCAAGTTCGGCACCGCGGAGCAGAAGGATTTCTACCTGCCCCGCATCCTCACCGGCGAGGTCTTCTTCTGCCAGGGCTACTCCGAGCCCGAGGCCGGATCGGACCTGGCCGCGCTGACCATGGCCGCCGTCGACGACGGGGACGATCTGGTGTGCACCGGCAGCAAGATCTGGACCACCCACGCCACCGAGGCCAACTGGATGTTCGCCCTGGTGCGCACCTCCCGCACCGGCAAGAAGCAGCAGGGCATCACCTTCGTGCTGATCGACATGACCACCCCGGGGATCGAGATCCGGCCCCTGGTGATGACCTCCGGCGAGGAGGTCCAGAGCCAGGTGTTCTTCGACGGGGTGCGCGTCCCCAAGGCCAATGTCATCGGAGCCATCGACGACGGGTGGACGGTGGCCAAATACCTGCTGGAGTTCGAGCGTGGCGGCGGCGCGACCGCCCCGGCCCTGCAGGTGATGGCCGAGAACATCGCCGCCGTGGCCGCCGAGGCGCCCGGCCCCGCCGGCGGCGTGCTGATCGACGACCCCGCCTTCTCCCGGAAACTGGCCGACGCCCGAATCCGCACCGACGTGCTGGAGATCCTGGAATACCGGGTACTGGCGGCGCTGGCCGGCGGCGGACATCCCGGCGCGGCCTCGTCGATGCTCAAGGTGATCTCCACCGAGCTGAGCCAGACACTCACCGAACTCGCCATGGAAGCGGCGGGACCGCGCGGGCGCGCCTACCAGCCGCACGCCGCCTGCCCCGGCGGGCCGATCGCCGATTTCGTACCGCCGGCCGACGGGTACGTCGCCGGCGAGCCGTGGCAGGCCGTCGCGCCGCTGCGCTACTTCAACGACCGCGCCGGATCGATCTACGCCGGCAGCAACGAGATTCAACGCAACATCCTCGCCAAAGCAGAGTTGGGACTGTAAATGGACTTCACACTTTCCGACGAACAGCAATTGCTGCGCGAGGGACTCGGCAAGTTCCTGTCCACCCGCTACGGCCTGGAATCCAGCCGGGCGGCGGCCAAACTGGGCCCGGGCTGGCAGCCCGAGATCTGGCGCGCCTTCGCCGAAGACCTCGGCATCCTGGGCGCCGCGCTGCCCGAGCGGGTCGGCGGAATCGGCGGGGGTCCAACCGAAATCATGGTGATCGCCGAGGCGCTGGGCCACGCGCTGGTCATCGAGCCCTACGTCGACACCGTCGTGGTGGCCGGCGGGCTGCTGCAGCGGGCCCAGAGCCCGGTCGCCGACGCCCTGCTGGAGAAGATCGCCGCAGGCGAGGCCGTCGTCGCGCTCGCGGCGGCCGAGGCGCAGTCCGGTGACCGCTGGTGCGACGTCGCCACCACGGCGCGCGCCGACGGCGCGGCCTGGATGCTCGACGGCACCAAGATCGCGGTGCTCAACGCACCGCTGGCCACACACCTGGTGGTCACCGCGACCACCCCGGCGGGACTGTCGTTGTTCCTCATCGATGTCGCCGATGCCGCACCCGGCCCGACGTTGCACGCCTACCGCACCGTCGATGACCGGCGTGCCGCCGATGTGGAGCTGTCCGGGGTCCGCGCCGTCCTGCTCGGCACCGACGGTGCGGCCTGGGAGTCGGTGTCGCGGGCCCGCGATGAGGGCGCCGCCGCGGTGGCCGCCGAGGCCGTCGGGAACATGCGAAAGGTGTTGGCCGACACCGTCGAATACTGCAAGCAACGCCAGCAGTTCGGCACGCCGATCGGCGCCTTCCAGGCGTTGCAGCACCGCATGGTGGACATGCACATGGAGCTCGAGCAGTCGGTGGCCGCCGTCTATCTGGCCGTGCTGAACCTCGAAGCCGATCCACCACAGCGCGCCCGCGCGGTGTCTGCGGCCAAAGCCACCATCGGACGCGCCGCACGATTCATCGGCCAGAACGCCGTGCAACTGCACGGCGGCATGGGCATGACCGAGGAACTGGCCATCGGGCACTACTTCAAGCGCCTGACCGCCGTCCAGTACGAATTCGGAACCACCGACCACCATGTCGCGCGGTACGCGCAGCTGACCCGGCCCTAGGACGGTCGCCGCTCCCCCAGCGGAATTCGAGTGAACCCCGCAGACCTCGCCGACGTACATCCCGGTGTCGAGGCGTCGAAGTCGAAGGGGAAGAGATCTTGAAGGCACGACCGAAACTGATCCCGTCATCGTGGGCCGAGTCTGGAATCGATCGTCGCAGCGTGCTGCTCGGCGCCGCCGCGATCGGTGGTTTCCTCACCCTTCATCTGGGCTCCGTCGCCTATGCCCGTGGACCGGTGGGTTCCGGTGGGCGGTTGACGCCGCAGGCCTTCATCGACGCCTTTCACCACGTCAACGGCGTGCACCGCGGCTTTCGCCGCAATCATGCCAAGGGTGTGTCGGTGACCGGGTATTTCGAATCCAACGGCAACGGCGCGGATCTGAGCCGGGCGGCGGTGTTCCGTCCCGGCCGCACGACGCTGGTCGGCCGATTCTCCCTGCCGGGCGGCAATCCCACCGTGGCCGATACTGTGGGGGCGAATCGCGGGCTGGCACTGGCGTTCGGCTATCCGGAATCCGGGCAGTGGCGCACCGCGATGCTGAATATCCCTGTCTTTCCCGTCAACTCGCCGCAAGGTTTCTACGACCAATTGCTCGCGTCGAAACCGGTCGCCGACACCGGTAAGCCCGATCCCGAGGCAATGGCGCAGTTTCTGGCCGCCCACCCGGAAACCGCCAGGGCGACAAAAGCTATCAAGGCACAGCCGCCGACGTCCGGTTTCGCCGACAGCACCTACCGCGGACTCAACGCGTTCCTCTTCGCCAACGCCGCCGGGGATGTCACCCCGGTCCGGTGGTCGCTGGTGCCGATTCAGCCCATCGGCACGGCCGCCACATCCGGTGCCGGACCGAACTGGATGTTCGACGACCTGATCCCCGCCATTCGTCACAACCCGTTGCGCTGGCGGCTGATGCTGACCGTCGCCGAACCACAGGACGACCTCACCGACGCGACGGTGGCGTGGCCACCCGAGCGGCGGGTGGTGGACGCCGGCACCGTCGTGCTCGATGCAGTCGAGCGCGAGCGCCGCGGCAATGCCCGCGATATCAACTTCGATCCGTTGGTGCTTCCGGACGGCATCGAACCGTCTGATGACCCGCTGCTGACGGCTCGGTCGGCGGTGTATGCGGCCTCCTTCCGGCGCCGGGCCGGCGAATCGTCAGGCCCGCCCGCGGTCGAGACCGGCGCGGTGTCGCGATGACCGACAAACCCACCGTGAATCGGTACAGCCCGTCCGTCCGTGTGCTGCACTGGCTGACTGCCGCGCTGGTCTTTGCCGCACTGATCGTCGGCTTCGCGTTGGCCAACGCGCTGGCGGACCGCATCGTGCTGCTGGCCGTGCACAAGGTCGTCGGGGCGTTGATCCTGGTGATCACCATCGTCCGAATCGCCAACCGGGTACGCCGCCGCACGCCGGCCATGCCCTCGACCGTGGGCCGGTGGGAGCGTCGCGTCGTCCTCGGATCGGAGGTGGCGTTCTACGCGTTGCTGCTGGCGCAGCCATTGCTGGGCTGGAGCATGCTGTCGGCCGCCGGTGTTCCGGTCACCGTCGGCCCCATCGCGCTCCCCCCGATCGCTCCGGTGGACGCGGGCCTGTACGCACTGCTGCGGAATGGGCATTCCGTGCTGGCGTATGCCCTGGTAGCGCTGATCGCTGCGCACGTTTCGGCGGTCCTGCTGCACGCCGTGACGCTGCGGGACGGGATGCTCGCGCGGATGACGGCACGCCGGTGGAGCACCGCCGGTTCCCGACGATGAACCATTCATCGGTCGGCGGCGTACATATGGGTTGTGAACCCGACACACGCAGCACCCGACGTGCGGCGGATCTGAGCGATGCCAATTCGTCGTCCACGTCGCAGGCCCGCGGTAGCCGCGGGTCGCGCTGCCGACGGTCGCGTGTTGACCACGCTCTACCTTGCCCACGGCGACGCTGTTCGCCGGTTCGTCGCCGGCTACGTCGCCGATCCGCAACACCGTGAGGACATCGTGCAGGAGACCTTCACTCGGGCGTGGCGCAACGTCGACAAGATCGACACCGCCGGCGGTAACCCGCGTTCGTTCCTGTTCTCCATCGCCCACAACGCCGTGATCGACCAGTGGCGTGCGAGATCCCGACGCCCAGAAGTGCTGACCGACCGGGACACGGTTATCGCGACCGACGATGGCGTCGACGCCTCGTTGCAACGAATTCTGCTCGCCGAGTCGATGCGCCGGCTCAGCGCCGATCACCGTGCGGTCATCAAAGCGTTGTACTTCGACGATATGACGCTCGCGCAGGCCGCCGATCGGCTCGATGTCGCGGTGGGCACGATCAAGTCACGCAGCTACCACGCCGTGCGGGCGCTGCGTGCGGTCTTCGACGAGATGGGGCTGCTATGAACGATGACCCGCATGTTCTGCTCGGTGCCTACATCCTCGGCGGTCTCGATGCCGCCGAGCGGCGGCAGTTCGAAGCGCACCTGCGCGGATGTCCGCAGTGCCAACGTGACAGTGCCGACTACGCGGCAGTGTCGGCATTGCTGGTGCAAGTGGACCCCGCGGATCTGGTAGTCGACGACAGCCCGACACCAGCGGCACGCAGCGCCCGCCGATGGTGGATATCCGGGGCCGTCCTCGCCGGCGCCGCCGCAGTTGCCGTGGGTATCGCCACCGTCACCGTCACCGGGCAGCCCGATGCCCCACTCACTCATACCTACGCGGTGCAAGAAGTCAGCGGGGACGTCGCGGGCCTGGTGACGCTGACAGCGAAGCCGTGGGGCACCGCGATCTCGATCGACTTCAAAAAGCTACCGCGCGAAGGTGTTTTCACGCTGCGGACGATGGATGGTCAAGGCACGATGCAGCCGGCTGCCAACTGGGCCGGCATGCCGTCCGGCAAGGGGGTGGTGCAGGGAGCCACCTCGATCCAGTTGCCGGAGTTGCGCACGCTCAATGTGGTCGACACGAACGACGCCGTGCTGGCGACCGTCCAGCGGTGAAACCCCGCTGCGGTCCCCGCGAAGCGACAACTCGGCAAGAAACCTCGAGCGGTGACCACGCTGTCGCCGTGACCTTTGCTGCGACCTCAGCCATCCGGACGGTACGCTGAAATTCCTATGGGGATCTCGGCGCTGTCGGTGGCCGCCTACCTGCTGGTGGGCGGATTCTGCGGCGCCTGGTTCTGGCGGGTCATCCGGTCCACCGGCCACCGCGCCAACCTCGCCCTGATCATCGTCAGCGCCGCCTTCGGCCTGCTCTGGCCCGTCATGATGCCCGGCGTCGCGGTCTACCGGTGGATGTTGCCGCGTCCCGTCGAATTCCGCGAGGACGCCACCGCGCCCGCCTCTCGCTAGGGTGCACCCAGCGCGGCGGTGCGCATCTCGGGTATCCCGATGAACTTGACCCGCGGGCGCGACAACGCGGTACCGCGCTCGCGTTCGGCGGCGTCGATCGCCCGCCAACCCGACCAGTCGATGGCCTGTACTCCCCTGTCCTTCAATAGATTCCGTAGCTTGTCCGGATCGGCGACAGGACGACGCAGCACCCCGTCGAGGTGGTCACGCCACAGTTCGGCGACGGTCTCCTCCGCGCATGTCCGATTGGTGCCGATCACCCCGCGCGGCCCCCGTTTGATCCAGCCCGTCACATAGCTGCCGGGCGCCCCGTCGACGCGGCCCCCGACATTGGGCACGACGCCGGTCGCCTCGTCGAACGGCAGGCCTTCGACGGGAGCACCCCGGTACCCGATGGACCGCAGCACCAGGCCGGTCAGAAGTTCACCGTCGCTCACCCGCAGCGCATGCACCTTCTCGTCGCCGACGATCTCCACCGGGGTGCTCATGAATCGGAACACGATCCGCTTGTTCCCCGGAGTGGCCGGTCGCTGCGCATACTCGCGGGCGATCTCCAGTTTCAGGAAGGCCCACAGGTCGGTGTCATCGACCGGGTCCTCCAGCGGTCCGTCGATGATCACATCGACACCATCGAGGTGGCCCAGCGCCAGGAACTCCCCCACCGAGAAAGCGGCATCGGCGACGCCTCGGCGGCCCAGGATCACCACCTCCCGAATTTTGTTGTCACGCAGCGCGTCCAGTGCATGCTCGGCGATATCGGTCGCGCCGAGCGCCTGCTGATCCATCAGCAATACCCGGGCGATATCGAGGGCCACGTTTCCGTTGCCGACGATCACCGCTCGCTCGGCACCCAGATCGAACGTGCGGTTCCCGTGATCGGGATGCCCGTTGTACCAGCCGACGAAGTCCGCGGCCGGATGACTGCCCGGCAGACCCTCTCCCGGGACGCCGAGTTCGCGGCTGGTCGCCGCGCCGACCGCGTAGATCACCGCATGATGGTGTGCGAGCAGGTCCTCGTGGGTGAGGTCGCGGCCGATCTCGACGCCGAGGTGGCAGCCGAAGCGCGGGTTGGCGAAGGTGCGCTCGAAGATGCCGACCACCGCTTTGGTGTGTTGGTGATCTGGTGCCACGCCGGCGCGGATCAGCCCGAACGGGGTGGGTAGCCGTTCGAACAGGTTCACCTGAACCCCGTCGACGGCGATCAGTTCCGCCGCGGCATAGCAGGCCGCCGGACCCGCGCCCACCACCGCGATCCGCAGATCTCCGGGCGTGACCCCCTGGCGCGAGGCGGGTGGCGCGGAGGTGTCCGGTTCCAGCGGGTGGCGGTCGAAGTAGGCGGCATTGATGTCCTTGAAACGCTCCTGCCCGGCCGGCAGGTCCTCCTCGTAGTGGATCGCGCCGACGGGGCACTCGTCGAAGCAGGCTCCGCAGTCGATGCAGGATTCCGGGTCGATGTAGAGCATGTCCGCCGCGGATGCCCCCACCGGTCGGATGCAGTCGACCGGGCACACCGGCACGCAGCTGGCGTCCTTGCAGCAGTTCTGCGTGATCACATAGGCCATGACATCCCCCTCGGCTCAGCATCGGAACTCTTCCCAGAATACTGGACACTTGTCTGATTATCCTAAGTCGACAAAGAGCGGTCTTTCACCTTCACGCACCGCGGCGAGGGCGGTGTCGACAGATAACTGCTCGTAAAACCTGTCTTTCGGGGATTTGTTGCCAATCTCCGGTCCTCGCTATACCTTGGACACATGTCCAGCCCAGCGGTGGCTGAAGTCACCTATCTGCAGGATCCGGCGTACCGCCGCAAACACACCCACCGACAGGTGTTCGGCGCGGCCGCGGCGATCCTCGACGCTCGAGCCGAATTGTCGATCGCCGAACTGGCCGCCCGGGCGCGGGTCACCCCGTCCACCGTGTCCGCGCACTTTCCGTCCATCGACGCGATGTTCGCCGAGCTGTACCTCAATCGGGTGTACGAGTTGCCGCTGACCATCGATCCCCGTGCCGGTGTTGGCGCCCGGGTCAGCGCCCAATTGCGGGCCGTGACGCTGGTGCTCGCCGACGAACCCCTGCTGGCCTCGGCCTGCGCGCGGGCACTGCTTCGCGACGGCGACGACGCCGTGGCCGGGGTGCGCACCCGGGTCGCCGCCGAAGTGCACCGCCGGACCGCCGCCGCCCTCGGGATGGGCGCCTGGCCGGAGGTGCTGGACGCCGTGGAAACCCTGTTCTGGGGTGCCCTGCTGCAGGTGCAGACCAACGGGATGAGCTACCACGCGATGGCCGACAGGCTGGACACCATGCTCTCGCTGATCCTGCCCGACACCGACTGAACCCCGCCGGGTGCGTAACGTCACCGGCACATGACCATCGCCCGTATCCACGACCTGGTGACCGCCGCGGCCGGCGTCGCCCCGGATCGTGCTGCGCTCATTTCAGCGGACGGCACCGCAGTCTCGTTCACCCAGTTCGACTCTCAGGTGCGCGAGCGGGCGTCCTGGGTCACCGACCGCAGCCGGCCCGGTGACCGCATCGCGGTCCTCGCCGACAACAGCGCCGACTACGCCCGGCTGTACTACGCGGTGCCACGCAGCGGCCGCATCCTCACGTTGATCAATCAGCGGCTCAGCGTCTCCGAACACCTCGACCAGCTGCGCCGGGTTCAGCCGGCGTTGGTGCTGGGCGATGCCCGCTACCTGGAGCCACTCGCCGGCGCGGTCGACTCGCTGATGTCCTTCGACGGCCCGGAGTGGCAACAGCTTTCGGCGACGGCCCCGGATGTCGCCGTACAGCCCGATGACGCGGCGTGGCTGCTGTTCACCAGCGGGTCCACCGGCGCGCCCAAGGCGGTGCTGCACACCCACCGTTCCATCACCACCGCGGTGCGCGGTACCGTCGCGGGCCGCTCGGTGCGCGCGGGCGGGGTCTACCTGCTGCCCTTCCCCATGTGCCATATCGCCGGCTACAACATGCTGGTGCACCACAGCGCGGCATCCACGGTGTTGCCGGTGGCCGCGTTCCGGCCCGACGCTTTCGTCGCGGCGGTCAATGCCCATGGCGTGACCTCGTGTTCGCTGGCCCCGACGATGCTGCACAGCCTGCTGGCGCATCTGCGGGACGCCCCCGCGCAGCTGCCGACGCTGCGCGATATCTCCTACGGCTCCGCGGCCATACCGGCCGATCTGTTGCGCCGTGCCGTCGAGCGGCTCGGCGTCGGATTCCACCAGGGCTACGGGATGACCGAAACCGGCGGCAACATCACCTTTCTCGGCCCGTCCGATCACCTCAGCGATGATCCCGCGGTGCTGTGCAGCGCGGGCCGTCCACATGACGAGGTGAGCATCCGCATCGCCTCCGACGGCGAGATCCTGGTGCGCGGCGCACAGGTCGCCACACAGTACTGGCCGGACGGACCGGCGACCGTCGACGGCTGGCTGCACACCGGCGACGCCGGATTCATCGATGCCGGCGGACGCCTGGTGGTGACCGACCGCCTCAAGGACATCATCATCACCGGCGGCGAGAACGTGTCCTCGCGAGAAGTGGAAGACGTACTCTCCCTGCATCCGGGCGTCGAGCAGGCTGCCGTGGTCGGTGTGCCCGACGAGTACTGGGGCGAGGCGATCTGTGCGGTGGTGGTGCCCGGCCCGACGCAGCCGAGCGCCGATGAGCTGATCGCCCATGTGCGGGCACATCTGGCCGGGTTCAAGCGGCCCCGGCAGGTGCGCTTCGTCAAGGCGCTACCGCTGACCAGCAACGGCAAGGTCGCCAAATCGGCTGTCCGGCAGTACGCCCGCGAGTCGTTGTGATCAGCGGGTGTCCAGGCCCGCACGCTCGACGCTGAGCAGGCTCTCGGTGTGATGCTCGGCGAGGTAGGCCTGCCCGCCGCCGTTGAGCCCGAACAGCCGCTTGCTCCACAACAGCCACACCACCGCGACCACATTGATCAGCACGGCCAGCAGCCGCAGCGTGGTCACCTTCTCGGTCAGCTCGTAGATCTCCAGCGGCAGAAAGGCGCTCGTGGCGACCACCGCGAAATACTCACCCCAGCGCTTCATCGACCACAGCCCGACCGCCTCGATGAGCTCGATCACGGCATAGGCGATCAACCCGATGGCGATCCACAGCAGCGTGGTCTCGGACAGGGTGAAGGCCTCGCCGATGTGCTGGACGATCTTGGAATCGTCGAGGTTCCAGCCGATCTGGTCACTGAGCGGCCGGATCAACGGGAGCTCGGCCTCGAACTTCTGCTGCAGCTCGGTGTGAGATCTGCGCAGAGTGAACACCCCGGCCGCCACCAGCAGGATGACCAGTGCACGGATCACCCGCTCCACGGCCAACAGGCGCATCAGCGTCCGGTCGCGCAACAATCGTCCGCGCGGCACCTCGGGGGCGGTGTCGGCCGGACCGCGCCCGCGGGGCGCACCGACGACGAACGTCTCACAGCGCAGGCAGCGCCACGCCTCCCCGACCGGCGTGTCGACCCGCAGCCGGTCGGCGAGGTCGGTCTCGTCGGGCGCGAACGTCGCATGCCCGTGCAGACCGCAGGATCGCAATGCGAAATCCAGTTTCACCGGGTGGCCCCCTGAATCGGCGCGAGCGAGAGCCGATCCCTGCTGCGACGGCTGGGCAGCGAGGTCGGCGGGGTGTGTGCCAGGCGCAGGGTGAGGGCGATCGACTCATCGGCCTGCTGTCCGATCAGATCGTCGAATTCCCTTTGCAGCGACCCCAATTCACCGGCGAACGCCGGGGACAGCTCGTGCAGATCCTCGGCGGACTGCGCATACAGGAAGACCGGGGACACCGGCTGGGCACCGACACCACGCTGCTGAGCGGTGATCCATACCGCTTCCACCGCGGACCCGCCGACGGCGTAGTCGCGCAGGTTGCGCCCCGGCACGCTGATGACGGCGAGCGCCGAGCTGGCCAGGATGCGGTCGCGCATATCGTCGCCGAGCGCCGAGCCGGCGCCCCACCCGGCCAATTGCGCCATCACATCGGGGCGGCGCAGCACGCCGAGCACCGCCATATCCCCCTCGTCGAATTCGAGGTTGCGCACATCGATACCGGCGTCCGGGTCGGGGTCACCCGGCCAGCGCAGCTCGGAGATCATCTCTGCGTGCAGGTGCGGGGTCAGGAACCGGATCCGGTCCGCGGCCGCGAAGATCCTCGCCGCCCGCTCCATGTCGGCGCGCTCGGTGAGCAGCCTGAGCCGCCCGCCCTGATGTTCGGCCGCGGCCGTCAGTGCCCTGACGAGCTCACCATCGAGGGGATGCGGTTCGCCGTGATGACGGTTCGTCTCGCGCGCCATCATCGCCGCGAAGAGCCCGGCGAGGTCGGCGTCGGTACCTGTTCCGAGCCGCAGCCGGACCTGCAGCGGCACCCCGCCGGCGTCCTCGGCGACGCTGACCTCGCCGAGCGCGCCGTGCGCGGCCGCGGCGACGCGGGTATTGAGCAGCGCGGCGCCGACCGCCACCGCGCTGCCGCGGAATCCGACGTCCATCGTCGACCTGTAGGTGGGCGCAATCCCGATCTCGACCCCGTCCGGCCGCACGCCGATGCGCCACGGCTGGACGTTGCCGCCCGAGGGGGCCCGCATGGCCGCCACCGCCAGATCGCCGAGGAGTTCGCCCGGCGCAGCCACCGAAGTCCCGGTGCTACCGGGAGAATCGGTCCATTCGGTGTCGTCGCCGCTGTGATGGGTCATCTCGGGCTCATGAATCTGGTCGAGTGCCCAGCCGATGTCCAGACGGGTCCGGCCCGAACGCAGGTCCTCCCCGAGCCCGATCCGGCGGACGGCCTCGGTCAGCGCGCACGCGCCGATGCCGACGTCGGCGGCGGTCTGCGGCCACGTCGACAGGGACTTGTCGACCTCGATCAGCGAGGCAGCAATGCGGGCCGACAGCCGGTCGGCGTCCAGCTGCCGCAGGATGTGCGGGACCTTCTCGCGATTGGACATGCCCGGCAGCAGATCGATATCGAGTTGTCCGAGCAGTCCATGCAGGATCGGGCGGCCCGGCTCGTGGTCGAACCGTTCCACGTCGACGATCCCGCGGTCGCTGGTCGCCATCAGCACCGGGATGCGCCGTTGCCGCGCGGCCACCCGGAGCACGGCTTTCATGTGCAGCGAGTCGCACTCCTCGATCACGATGTCCAGGCCGTCGACGAAAGCGTCGAGCGTCTCGGGATTGACGCCCGTGTCGAACACCTCGACGGGCAGATACGGATCGATCTCGGCGATCCGGCGCGCCGCCACGTGTGTCTTGTTCATCCCGAGATCGAAGAGGGTGGCCGGAACCCGGTTCAGGTTCGACAGTTCCAGCTCGTCGAAATCGGCGAGCCGCAGGTTCCCGCAGACTCCCTGCATGGCCAGCGTGTGCGCGATGACGTGACCGACGCTCAAACCCGCGACGCCGATCGAGAGTTCCCTGAGGCGGTCCTGCTCGGCGGCGGTGATGCTGTTGCGATTGCGGTCCAGTCGCAGGGCACGAAATCCCCGGGGACCCAGCACCGCCACTGCCATGCGCCGCCACGGGTAGAACGCCCACCTGCCGGGCTCGGCGAGCAGATCCGGATCCGGTACCGGGCGCAGACCTTCCAGGCTCGCCAGTTGCCGGCCGTGGTGATCCAGGAGTTCGATGCCCGGGTCCCGCCGGAGCGTGTCGAGGATGTCGCTGTCCGCGGGGTCGGCCGGGTCCAGAATCTGTGCGCGGTAAGAGATCGGCATGCTGTCCTCGTCATCCTCTGGCGCCGCGGTGGGAACGTTCACAGGTCGTACACTAGGACCGATTCAACGGTGGCGTGGGGACCGACTCAATGGAGATACATCCTTGTCCGACACCACGCACGATCGCGCGGTCACCGACTTGCCGCTCGCCCCGCCCAATCCGCTGCCCTACCGGCAAAGACGGGACGCGTTGCGTAACTTCCACACCGGCACCGATATCCCGCGTGACGCGGGCGGTCCGGTATGCCGGTTCAGCACCGCGACCGCCAGCAGCAGGCACCCTTCGGCGCGGCGGACCACGCCCCATGTATCGGCGATCATTTCGCGATGCTGGAGGCGACGCTGGCCATCGCCACCATCATCAGGGAGGTGCAGATCACCGCGCTGGACCCCGATTTCCCACTGGCCGTGCCGTTCACCATGGTGCCGGGCGGTCCGATCCGCGCCCAGGTGACTGCGCGTTGATCCCTGGTGGGGCATACCCCACGAACACCCGCACCAGGGATCAACGCTCGCCAATTGGTCAATCGCGCGCCGTGGGAACAGCGGCGGCGTCGAGGACCTGACCCTGGCGGATCAGCCCCGTCACCGCGGCATCCCAGCGCTGCAGCTGCGTGCGGGTCACAAACGATTCCGGAAGATGACGCTCGATGTGCGGTCGTAGGATCATCGCCCCGACCCGCAAGATCAGCGGGTTGAGGGCACCCCACACCGGATCGAGATCGGGGCTGGTCAGACCGGCCTCGGCGAACTTCTCCCCCTGCGCGGCGCTGATCTGAAGCAGACCGTCGAAGATGACGGATCCGATCTTGTCGCCCTCGACGAGCGCGTGCGCAATGTAGTTCACCAGGTCCGGGTATTCGTAGAGCAACTGGGAGAACCGGCTACCCATCTGTGCGAGATACTCACCCGTCATCTCCGATACCGGCGTCACCTCGATGATCTCGCCGAACACCTGCAGCACGTAGTCGTCGACGGCGGCCACCAACCCGGCCTTGTTGCGGAAATAGTGCTGCACCAGGCCGATCGAGACCCCGGCCTCCTCGGCAACGGCCCGCAGCGACGTCGCGGCGACACCCTTCTCGGCCAGCGTCCGCACCGCGGCATCACGAATGCGATCGATACTCGTGGGCCCGGGCGTCACCGTTGGCCTGAGAAAGACCGTCATGCCCCCAGACAATACAGGCAACTTGTATTCCAATGCGACCCTATGGTTCGGCGATATGGCACGCTGGGTTGGCAATGCGTGCGTACCGCCGCGGACCGCCAGATGCGCTGGACAACCAATTCAGCTGAACAACAACGGGATACCCACATGCCGAAGGTCACCTATCCAGCACCAGCCGGCCCGCTGCCCGGCTACCTGGCGACACCCACCACCGAAGGCCCCTGGCCGGCCGTCATCGTGGTGCAGGATGTGCGTGGGATGACCGCCGATGTCCGGCGCATCAGTGACCGCCTGGCCGCGGCGGGGTACCTCACGCTGGCGCCCGCGCTCTACGGACGCGGTCTCAAGATCAGATGCATGATCTCCACCATGCGCACCCACTTCGCGGGCACCGGTGCCGCCTTCGATGACATCGTCGCGGCGCGCGATCACCTGCTGGCCGACCCGGACTGCACCGGCAAGGTCGGGCTGGTCGGCTTCTGCATGGGCGCGGGCTTCGTCCTGCAACTCGCGCCCAGCGGCCTGTTCGACGCGACCGCGCCCAACTACGGGCTGAACCCCAAGAACATCGAGGTGCTCGCCCAATCCTGCCCAGTGGTGGCAAGTTACGGCGGGAAGGACCGGATCGTGCGCAGCGGATCGGCGGCCGCACTGGAGGCGGTGCTCGCCAAGGGCGGCGTACCCCGCGATGTCAAGGAGTACCCGAACGTCGGGCACAGCTTCATGAACGATTTCGGCATCCCCGCCCCGTTCAATGTGATCGAGCGGATCGCCGGCATGGAGTACTCCGAACCGGAGGCCGAGGACGCGTGGCGACGCATCCTGGCCTTCTTCGGTGAACATCTGCACTGACTCCCGCTACGCTTTGGCGCTATGGGTGAAGTGATGGACTGGGATGCTGCGTACTCCGACCACATCTTCGCGGGCCCGCCGCCATGGAACATCGGTGAGGCACAACCCGAGATGGCCGCGCTGATCGCCGACGGCAAGATCAGCAGCCCCGTCCTGGACGCCGGCTGCGGTGTCGGAGATGTGTCACTGGCGCTGGCCACGGCCGGGTATGACGTCGTCGGCGCCGATATCTCCACGGTCGCCATCGAAGCCGCCACCCGCGCCGCCGCGGAACGCGGGCTGACGAATGTCCGCTTCGTGCAGGGAGACCTACGCACCCTCACTGTGGGCGGCGAACCGTTCAATACCGTCGTCGACTGCACGCTGTTTCATTCGCTGCCGGTCGAGGCCCGCCCGGATTACCTGCGCGGCATCCACGAGGTGTCCGCACCCGGCGCGGTGCTGCACATGCTGGTGTTCACCACCGACGCGCTGCCCCCGGATTCCCCGTTCCCGGTCCCGAATCTGGTAACCGAGGCCGAGCTGCGCGAGGCCGTGTCGCAGGTCTGGACGATCGAGAACGTCCAGCCGGCCTTTGTGACGGTGCAGTTGCCCGACGTCCCGAACCTTCCGGAGCACAGCTTCGACAGCGACGCGAAGGGCCGCGTGAAGCTGCCCGCACTGCTGTTGTCGGCCCGGAAGAGTTGACCCGAAGCGACGGGGAGCTACCGCCCCCAGGCGATGGTGCCGGTCGCCAGCATCTGTGCCATGGTGTCCGCGTCGACCGGTGGAGACAGCAGGAAACCCTGGGCCTGATGGCAGCCCATCCCCACCAGCATGTGCGCGGCCGCCTCGGTCTCCAATCCGACCGCGACCAGCCCGAGGCCGAACGCCTCGCCGAGGGACACGATGGCCCGGATGATCGCCAGATCGTCCTTGCTTCCGTCGAGGTGTTGCACGAATGAGCGGTCGATCTTCAAGGTGTCGATGGGCAGCGACTTCAGCCTGCTCAAATCGCTGTAGGCGGCCCCGAACTCGTCGAGCGCCAGTCCCACGCCGAGTGCTCGGAGCGCGGTGAGGATCTCGTTGTTCAGATCGGCGTCGTCGGTGACGAAGCTCTCCGAGAACTCCAGACTCAATGAGGCCGGATCGAGCTCGAACTCCGCCAGCACCCGCGCCACATGGTCGACAAAACCATCGGCCACCCGCTGTACCGGTGACACGTTGACCCGCAACTTCACGTCCTGCGCGAGCCCCATCGACTTCCATTGCCGCAGTTGCGCGCAGGAGTCCTGAAGTACTTTGCGGCCCAATACCGCTGCCAGGTTCGAGGATTCGGCGACAGGCATGAATGCGCTCGGCAGCAGCATGCCCCGGGTGGGGTGGTTCCACCGCACCAGCGCCTCCACCGCGACCACCGTGCCGGTACGTAGGTCCACCTCGGGCTGGTAGTGCACGACGAACGCGTCGCTCTCGATGCCGTCGCGCAGGTGTAACTCGACATCGTTGAGCAGCTGGTATTTCAGGGCAATGGCGTCGGTGAAGACGGCGGCGTCATTACCTCCCGAGCCCTTGGCCGCGACCAGCGCCAGGTCGGCGTAACGCAACACGTCGGACGCCGAGTCATGACCCGGGAATCCCACCGCCACACCGATACTGGCAGTCCGGCGGACGAACTCGCGGCCGACCGTGAAGGACTCGCGGAGCAGCAGCCGGATCCGGTCGGCCAGCAGCGCGGCCTCCTCCAACACCATCGGCTCATGCGGCACGATCACGAACTCGTCTCCGCCTTGGCGAGCGAGAAGTGCGGTGTCACCGATGGATTCGCGCAGCCGGCGGGCGAACTGTGCGATCAGTTCGTCCCCCGCGGTGTGGCCGAACAGGTCGTTCACCGATTTCAGCCGGTCCAGGTCGGTGAACAGGACGGCCACCGGTCCGTCCTGTCCCGGAGCGAGGCGGTCATCGAGATGATCGGTGAGCACCCCGCTGTTGCACAGCCCGGTGAGATCGTCGTGTTCTGCCAGGAACTGCAGCCGCTCGATCGCCACCAGCCTGGCCTGCAACTGGGCGAACATGGTCGCGATGGTCTTCAGGGCGTTGAGCTCTTCTTCGAGCCACTCCCGGTCGCCGTATTTCACGAAACCCAACGTGCCGGTGGTGACGTCATGCGACAGCAATGGCACGCAGGCCAGCGATGTCTGCGGAACCTCGGTGCCTTGCTGGATCGTCTGCTGATACTCGTCGGTCTTGGGCTCCGGACGGATCACCAACGGCTCCTTGAGCCATTCGGCCATCGCGAAGACCGGGTCGGCGTCGGCGAAGTAGACCACACCGATCGGGTCCGGGTCGGGCACGAAGGTGCGAATCGGCCACTGCGCCACCAACCGGGTCGCATGGATCTGGTGATCGTTGTGCCGCAGGAAGGCGACATCGAGCCCGAGATAGGCCGCCAGGTCGGTGAGCACCAGTTCGCTGACCTCGACCACATTGTCGGTGTGCGCGGTGATCAGCCGCTTGGCAGCCAGATCCACCAAACCGTTGAGACTGCCGATCAACTGGCGCCACCGACTTTGCAAGCCCCCCGAGTTCCGGCAGCACAGCGAGAGGTGCACATCGCCCACACTTTAGCGGCCCGCGTCAATTCTGCGGCGACGCCAAGCCGGTGTGCACATACCGCACCGCTCAGTGCATTCGGTCCAACAGGCTGCGGGCGATGACGGTGACCAGACCGCGGTCGTAGGTGATGGCGAGATCGAACCGGCGCTCCGCCTCGGGCACCGACCCGGTGGGGTCCTGCTCGCGCGCGATCAGCGCCGCGCAGTGGTGCGGCCCGAGGATGAGCACGATCCACTGCCCGCACAGCGGATCGTCGGGTTCCAGGTCCACGCCACGGATACCGGATCCCAGATCCTCGGGCAGGCCTCGGCCGAAGATCGCGACCAGTGCCGAGGACCGCGCCAGTTCGCTGTAGCGCGCACTGGTGGAAGCGGTGAAGTGCTGCGCCATCTGCAACGAGGCCATCACCATCGGCGGGTCGGTCGCATGCCGCGCCTGGGCCTCGATGTGCCGGGAGAACGGAATCAGGGTGGCCTTGCGCGCGGTGCGCACCAGGACCTTGCCCGCCACGATGTCGAACGGTGAGTCGCCGACCGGCTGCACCGGGTGCTTCATCGGCGGTGGCGACCACGCCACCGACACCGATCCGGCCAACGGCCCGGGCCGCCCGAATTTGTAGCCCTGGCCGAGGTCGGCTCCCAGCGCCAGCGCCTGTTCGAGGTGCCGGTCGGATTCGATGCCCTCGGCGAGCAGCACCGCTCCGGTGCGTTCGGTGTGCGCCAGCACGGCAGCCAGGATGTGCGCCTGGGCGTCGGTGGGGTGTGACTGCACCAGGTCGACGTCGAGCTTGACGATATCCGGGCAGATGACGTCGAGCAGCGCCAGCGAATCAGGATGGGCGCCAATATCGTCGAGGGCGATGCCGAACCCGTCCGCACGCAGACCGGCCACCTTCCGCAGCAGCGCCCGCGGGTGGGTGAGCAGGCTGCGCTCGGTCAGCTCGAAAATCACCCGCAGCTCGTCGTGCGCGCGGTCCAGCAGCGGGTTCTCGGCGCGGTCCAGATAGTCGGCCAGCGGCTCGCAGTTGAGCGTGAGCAACGTGCCACGGGGTAGCCCGCCGCGCAGCGCCGTGTCCAGCGCGGCCCTGACGCACATCTCATCGAGTGCGCCCGATCTGCCCGTCGCCGTGGCATGGGCGAATACCTTCTCGGGGTTGGGGTCGCCGAGGGTCGGCCACCGTGTCAGGGCCTCAAAACCGACCACCGAGCCGTCCGCGAGCGCGGTGATGGGCTGGAAGGCCGGGTCGAGGCCGGAACCGGAGACCGCGAGATCCAGGACGGCGACGTCTACCACGCGCTGCCCAATGGACCCCACATCATCCCCCTACGCGGACAGACGCGCGACGCCGATCCGAGCATGCCCGGTCCGGTTTCGGGTTCTCTGCCGCCCCGCCCGCAAACATAGTTCGCCCCGGATGGACCCTATCGTGTCCGGCGGCAGCCGGTGATCGAACAACCGGAACGAGAAAGTCCGTCCCGCGGGGAGGCGGAACGGACTTTCGAAAACGTGGAGCTAAGGGGATTCGAACCCCTGACCCCCACACTGCCAGTGTGGTGCGCTACCAACTGCGCCATAGCCCCGTTTGTCGTGCTGGCCAAAGGTACACCACTGTCCCACACAGGTTCAAAACAGCTGGTCAGGGCACCTCGCCGCCGGCCTCTGGGCCCAGCGGGCGGACCGGGGTGTGCTCGGCGGGCGGCCGGCCCCTGGTCTCGGGGGCGAACACCCAGGCCAGCGCAGCGATCAGCAGGATGGCCCCGCTGATCACGAACGCCCAGGAGAACGAGAAGTACTGCGCGATCAACCCCACCAGCAGCGAGCCGCCGATCGAACCGACATCGGCCATCATCTGGAAGGTCGCCACCGCGGTGCCACCGCGCGACTTGCTGCCGACCACGTCGGCGACCGCGGCCTGCTGCGGCGAGACGAAGATCCCGGTGGCCGCACCGGCCACATAGGCCGCGGCCAGGAAGACCGGCAGCGAGGTGGTGTAGCCCACCAGCGCCGTCGACACCGCTGCCAGCGTCAACCCGAAGATCAGCAGCTTGCGCCGGCCCAGCTTGTCCGACAGGTACCCGCTGGGGATGACGACCGAGATATTGCCCACCGCGAACGCCGTCAGCGCCAGCCCGGCCGCACCCGGGCCCTGACCCAACACCTCCACGACGAACAGCGGAACCAGCGCGATCCGCAGCCCGAACGATGCCCACCCGGTGGCGAAGTTGGAGATCAGCGCCGCCTTGTAGGCCCGGTGAGCGAACACGGTGCGAAACGGCACCGGCGGCGCCTCGTCCTCACCCGACCGGCCGGCGATGGTGGAATGCCGCAGGCTGATGAACACCACGGCGGCGGCGACCAGCAGCGCGGCGCCGTAGATCAGGAACGGCGCGGACAGACCGAACCCCACGGTCAGGGAGCCCAGGACCGGCCCGCCGACCGAGCCGATCATGAAGCCCGACGAGAACAGTCCCGCGACCCGGCCGCGCGCATCGGCCGGCGAGATGCGGATCAGCAGGCCCAGCGAGGACACCGTGAACATCGCCGAGCCGAGACCGCCGAGGGAGCGGAACAACAGCAGCTGCCAGTAGCTTTCGGCCAGTGCGCAGGCTCCGGTCGAGAGCGCCACGATGACCAGTCCGCTGATGTAGACCTTGCGCTCGCCGAGCCGCTGCACCAGAAATCCGGCCGGCGGCGCACCGATCAGACGCATCACGGCGAACGCGGTGATGACAAACGTCGCGGCGGCGATACTGACCCCGAAGTGCCGGGCGTACTGCGGCAGCACGGGCGCCACCACCCCGAAGCCCAGGGCCACCACGACATTGGCGGCGACCAGGACCCAGACCTCGCGCGGCAGCCTCCGCTTGGAATCAGCCGGACAGTCTTCTTCCGCGGTAGAGCTCACCCGATGACTGTATTCACCACATCTTTGGCGGCCTCCTGCACCTCCGCCAGATGCTCGGGTCCCTTGAAGGACTCGGCGTAGATCTTGTAGACGTCCTCGGTGCCCGACGGTCGCGCGGCGAACCAGGCGTTCTCGGTGGTGACCTTGAGGCCGCCCAAGGCGGCCCCGTTACCGGGCGCGGCGGTGAGCTTGGCGGTGATCGGCTCCCCGGCCAGCTCGGTGGCGCTCACCTGCTCGGGCGACAGCTTGGCCAGCCGGGCCTTCTGCTCACGGTCGGCCGGGGCGTCGATGCGTGCGTAGGTGGGTGCCCCGTACTTGGTGGCGAGTTCGGCGTAGCGCTGCGACGGGGTGGACCCGGTGACCGCGAGGATCTCCGAGGCCAGCAACGCCAGGATGATGCCGTCCTTGTCGGTGGTCCAGGTCGAGCCGTCGGTCCGCAGGAAGGAGGCGCCCGCGCTTTCCTCACCACCGAAACCGATTGTCCCGCCGATCAACCCGTCCACGAACCATTTGAAGCCGACGGGCACCTCGACCAGCTCGCGGCCGAGCCCGCCGACCACCCGGTCGATGATCGAACTGCTCACCGCGGTCTTGCCGACCGCGGTGCCACCCGGCCAGCCCGGGCGGTGGGTGAACAGGTAGTCGATGGCGACCGCCAGGTAGTGGTTGGGGTTCATCAGCCCGGCGTCGGGGGTGACGATGCCGTGCCGGTCGGAGTCGGCGTCGTTGCCGGTGGCGATCTGGTACTCGCCGATCTTGCCGATGAGGGAGGCCATCGCATTCGGCGAGCTGCAGTCCATCCGGATCTTGCCGTCGGTGTCCAGCGTCATGAACCGCCACGTCGCATCGACCAACGGGTTGACCACCGTGAGGTCCAGATTGTGGGTCTCGGCGATCGCGCCCCAGTAGTCGACGCTGGCGCCACCGAGCGGATCCGCCCCGATACGCACCCCCTGCGCGCGGATGGCGTGCAGATCGACCACGTTGGGCAGATCCGCGACGTAGGCGTTGAGGTAGTCGTGGCGCTGGGCGACCTGCAGGGCCCGCGACAGCGGGACCCGCTTCACCGACCGGATGCCCTCCCGCAAGATCTCGTTGGCCCGCTTGGCGATCACACTGGTGGCGTCGGTGTCGGCGGGGCCGCCGTTGGGCGGGTTGTACTTGAAGCCGCCGTCGCGCGGCGGGTTGTGCGACGGGGTGACGACGATCCCGTCGGCCAGGTCGGTGTCGCGGCCCCGGTTGAAGGTGAGGATGGCGTGGCTGACCGCCGGGGTCGGGGTATATCGGTCGGCGGCGTCGATCATCGCCACCACGTCATTGGCCGCCAGCACCTCCAGCGCCGACGCCCAGGCCGGCTCGCTCAGGGCGTGGGTGTCCCGGCCGATGAACAGCGGGCCCGTGGTGCCCTGCGCGGCGCGGTACTCCACGATCGCCTGGGTGGTGGCCATGATGTGCGCCTCGTTGAAGGCCCCGTCGAGCGCGGAGCCGCGGTGCCCGGACGTCCCGAACGCCACCTGCTGGGCGACGTCATCGGGGTCGGGTTGCACCGTGTAATAGGCGGTGACCAGATGTGCGAGGTCGACGAGATCTTCGGGCTGTGCCGGCTGACCGGCTCGCGGATTGGCCACCATGACACCATCCTTGCCTACCCGCGGCACCGGTGTCTCGCCGTAGTGCAAGCCCGTCGCAAGTTCGTCGCAAGTGGGCCGTTACAAGGTTGCCGGCATGAACAATTCCGCACGATCAGCCCACCCCGCAGACAACGTCCGACGTCCCGCCGAGCCGGGGCCCGACCTCAGCGGGATCACCCTGACCCACCGCGCCATGGTCACCGACACCCGGCGCCTCGCCGAGCTGACCACCGTCCGTCGCCCAGCGCCGGCTGCCGTGCGGTCCCCCGCGCGCCAAGGCGGTGGCCCGCTACGTCGCGCTGATGTGTGAGTCGATCCACCATCACCACACCATGGAAGACGATGTGCTGTGGCCGGTGATCGAGGCCTCGGCGGGCGACTTCATCGACCTGACGGAGCTGACCGAGGATCATGCCGCGCTGGATCCGCGGTTGGACCGGCTGCGCGTCCAGGCCGCGGCCTTCGGGCGGTCCGCCGACCCGGAGCTGGCCCGGCCGCTGGCCGCCGGGCTGACCGATCTGCACCAGCTGCTCCAGGCGCACATCGCCGACGAGGAACGCGAACTGTTCCCGGTGATCCGCCGGTACGTCTCGGTCAAGGACTGGGAGTCGATCGAGAAGGCGGCCCAGCGCAGCGGGCGGTTGTCCTTCGAGGGGCCGCGCATCCTGGGGGTGGCCGACGATGCCGAGCGCGCGGTGATCGCCGCCAGTGTGCCGGGACCGCTGATGCTGCTGCTGCGTTTCTTCTCCGCCCGGCACCGCCGCTTCGAGCGCACGGTGTTCGGCTGACTCACCCGCTGATTACGGGGCGAAACTCGCGTACCCGGGGTGAATCCGCCCGCGGGAACCCCGGGTACGCGAGTTTCGCCAACGAAGGTCAGTCGATCAAGGCCTGGGCGGCTGCGCGCAGCCGTTCGGTCAGCTCCGCCGCGGCCAGCCGGTAGCGCGCGGCACCCGCGGCATCGCCGGTGGCCTCGGCGACGGCGGCCAGCGCGGCGTCCACCGGCCCGCTGAGCAGAGTCCCGTTGTCCAGGCCCGCGAACCGCCCGGAGTACGGCAGCAGCTCCGCCGCGGTGGCGGACGCGACGGCGAGATCGCCCATCGCGACAGCCGCATGGGTCCGCAGGGTCGCCATCGCGACGAAGTAGAAGGACCGCTCGATCGGGACGCGCTGCGCCCAGATCTGCTGGGCCTCTTCGGTTCTGCCCGCCTGATGCAGAGCGATCACGGCGCCGTCGGCGATGGTGCGGGACACGAAGCGGTGCACGGCGACCAGATCGTCGGCCATCGGGGCGAGGCTGCCGCGCACCAGGTTGGCGCTCACCCGGCCCACGATGCCGATGTGCGCCCCGTTGGCCACCCCGTATTCGGCCAGCTTCGCCGAGACGGCGAGATAGCCCCGCTCCCCCTCGTCGGTCCGGCCGGCCAGCACGGCCAGCTGCGCACCGAAGGCGTCGAGCACACCCAGCAGGAAACCGAGCTGGCCGGTACCGGCTCGCGCCACCGCCTGGTCGGCATGCGCGGCCGCACCCGCCAGATCCGACCGCCCGGACGCGTCCAGAAACGCGAACCAGTGTGCCACCGCCTGATAATCGACGGCGCCGCAGGCTTCGGCGACCGAGAGCAGTTCGGCGACAACGCTTTCCCGCTCGTGGGCCAGGTCAGGGCCGAGGCAGGCGAAGGCCCGCACGTTGAGCGCCGCACACAGCAGCCGCTGGTTGCCGGCCGGATCCTGCGCGTGCACGGCCCGGGCCAGTGCCAGCGCCTCCTGTCCGGCGGCCAGCGCCGCATCATGGTCCACCCCCTCCAGCTCGGTGAACAGGGTCAACAGCAACCGGGCACGCACCTGCGGGTCCTGTTCACGGTTCAGCACCCGCCGCAGCGGGTCGACGATGGCGTGGTCGATGAGGTCGCCGTCGCGCACCCGCCACACCAACGGGCTGTCCGAGGCGGTCAGCGCCTGCACCGCGCGGGTGTCCTGATCGCCGACGGCAACCATGGTGTGGTGCAACTCTTCCCGTGATCCGATCGCATCACCGGCCTGGGCGAGCGCGGCGATGAGACCGCACCGGGCGGGTACCGCCGCCGAGCGGTCCGCGCCGGCGAGCTCGAACATGCGCACCGCCGCCCGCCATTGCCGGGCGGCCTCCACCGGCGCCCCGACAGCGTCGGCCTCCCTGGCCGCCTGCATCGCGAAACCCGCTGCCTCGGCGGCGGTGTCGGTGGTGGCGGCCGCGACGGCGTGATAGGCCAGCGAGGCCGCGTCGGCGCCGCGCGGCCGCAGCAGGTCCAGCGCCGCGGCATGCAGCCGGGACCGGCGCAGCACCGAGGTGTCCTCATAGAGGGTGTCCCGGATGAGGTTGTGCGCGAATCTGATCCGTCCGGGCTCTGGTTCGTCGAGCAGGCCGGCGAGTACCGCGGGCTCCAGCGCATCGAGCAGTTCCTCGTCATCGCTGCGGGCCAGCTCGCCCAGCAGGGTGATATCGACCTCGCGACCCAGCACCGCCGCCTGGCGCAGCGCGGTCGCGGTCTGCGGTGGCAGCCGGGCCAGCCGGCGGCGGACCACGTCCCCGACCCCGGCGGGAATCCTGCCGTGGGCGGCGTCGACACCCTCGGCAACCATCAGCCGGGCCAGCTCCCGGACGAACAGCGGGTTGCCACCGGTGCGGTCCCGCAACAGCCGCAACGTTTCCCGGGTGACCGCGGGCAGCCCGCAGTCGATGGCCAACGCGGTCAGCGCCGCGTCGTCCAGACCGGACAGCGTCAGGTGCGCCGCGGTGTGGTTGGCCAGCGCGGCCCGGGCCTGGCCCAGCTCGGCACCGGATTCCGAGGGCCGGTAGGTGCCGATGACGAGCACCCGCCCCGAACCGAGGCGGTCGGCGGTCAGCCGCAGCAACTCCAGTGTCAGACCGTCGGTGCGGTGCAGGTCGTCGAGCACGATGAGCAGTGGCGTCCGCTCGGCCGCCCGCCCGAGCACCTCGGCCAGCGCGTGTGCGATCCAGAACGCGGAGCCCTCCGCGGTTGCCCGGCCGTCGTGCAGCAGCGGCGCCAGCGCACCGGCCTGTCGCGGTTGCAGTGTGGCGGCGAAGGTTTCGAGCACCTCGGTCCACGCCCACCCGGGTGGGGCGCCGTCCACCTCGGGGCTGCGCCCGGCCACGACCGTCCAACCGGCGGCGCGCAGCCGGGCCGCCGCCGCGTCGACGACGGTGGTCTTGCCCGCACCGGCCTCACCACCGATCCACACCACCCGCAACCCGCCGCGCACCGCGGCGGCCGCGGCAGCGTCGATGGCGGCCAGTTCATCGGCACGGCCGCGGGTTGGGCTGGCCTGCGGTACGTCATGGGGCGGCGACACCGGCGCCGGCGCGAGGGCGATGGGATCCAGGTGATCAGCGTGGCGCAGGATGTCGCGTTCCAGATCCCGCAGCGCCCGACCGGGTTCCAGGCCGAGCTCCTCGGTGAGGTACGCGGTGGTGCGGCGCAGCACGTCCAGCGCCGCGGTCTGATGACCGGAGCGGTACCGGGCCACCGCCAGCAGGCAGGCGGCCGCCTCGCGGTCCGGGTGATCACGCACATGCGGTTCCAGCACCCGGGCCACCACGCCGTGCTGTCCGAGCACGGACTGGGCCGCGGCGTGGGCCTCGGTGACGGACAGCCGCAACTCGGCCAGCCGGGCCACCTCGGGGGCCGCCCACAGCGCGTCGCGGACCTCGACGTAGGGATCACCGGTCCACGCGGCGACCACATCCTCCAGCAGCGGCGCCCGCTCCAGGGGATCGCTGTGCTGCTCGGCCGCGGCAATCCTGGCTTCCAGCGACCACACGTCGACGGCTTCGTCGGGTAGCCGCAGGCAGTACCCGGGGGCGGCACTGACGATCACCCGGGCCGCCGCGCGCCGTTCACGGCCGGGTTCCAGCACCCGGCGCAGATGCGAGATGTAGGCCTGCAGCGCCGCCAGCGCCTTCGGCGGCGGTTCCCCGGCCCAGAGGTCCTCGATCAGGCGGTCGACCGACACCACGTCGCCGTGCGCCAGGACCAGCCGGACGAGCACCGACCGCTGTTTGGGTCCGGCCAGATCGACCGCCTCACCACCTACCCACGCCCGGACCGGTCCGAGTACGGAGATCCGCACCGGGAGGAGATCCTGCGCCGTCATGGTGAGCCGACCCTATCGGTACGGCACCCTCGCGGTGAACGTCGGCGGCGCGTGGCTGCTGGGTCTTGTCGGCGCGTTGACCATCAGCCCGCACGTGGCACTGCTGGCCGGCACCGCGTTTGTCGGCGCCTATACGACGTTCTCCACCTGGATGCTGGAAACCCAGCGGCTCGGTGAGGAACGGCGGGGACGGCTCGCGGTGGCCAATATCGTGCTCAGCGTCGCGCTGGGACTGGCCGCGGCGTGGCTGGGCCAGCTGATCGGACGGGCACTGTGAGTCCCGAACTGCTGAAGCTGACCGCGTACTTCGGTGAGCGGCTGCGCGGTGACCGCGGGTTCGCCGCCGATGAACTGCTCGACCTGTTCGGCACCGAGCAGGTTGTCGACAGCGTGCTGCTGCGCGGCATCGGCGGATTCGGGCCCAGCCACCAGCTGCGCACCGACCGTTCGCTGTCGGCCTCCGAGGATCTGCCGGTGGCGCTGATCGCGGTGGACACCGCCGATCGCATCGCCGGCCTGGCGCCCGTCGTGGTGGCCGGCATCGCGCGCGGCATCGTCACCCTGGAACGGGCCGGGACCGGCGTCGGCGGTTCTGGCGCGGCAAAGCTCACGCTGTACATCGGGCGTCAGACCCGGATCGCCGGCCGGCCGGCGTACCGGGAGATCTGCGCGGTGTTGCACGGGCTCGGATTCGCGGGCGCGGCAGTCTTTCTCGGGGTCGACGGTACCGAGCACGGCGCGCGCCGGCGGGCCCGGTTCTTCAGCGCCAACACGAGGTGCCGGTGATGATCGTCGCGTCCGGCACCGACGGACAGGTGGCGGTGGCGCTGCCGCGCCTCCGTGAACTGCTGCCCGCCGCGGCGATGACGGTGGAGCGACTCCAGATCTGCAAGCGCGACGGACGGCTGCTGGACCGGCCCGCGACCCTGCCCGCCGCCGACGCCGACGGCGTGCCGCTGTGGCAGAAACTCACCATCCACACCTCCGAGGGCACCCGGCACGACGGGGTGCCCATCCATCGCGCGATCGTCGACGTGCTGCGGGCTCGACAGGCCGGCGGCGGGGCCACCGTGTTGCGCGGAATCTGGGGCTTCCACGGCGATCACGCACCGCACGGCGACCGACTGCTGCAGCTCGCACGTGAGGTCCCCGTCACAACCGTCATCGTGGACAGCCCGGCCCGGATTGCGGCGTGTTTCGACCTGATCGACCCGCTGACCGGGGTTCATGGCCTGATCACCAGTGAAGTTGTGCCCGCACTGGTCTCGATTGACGGGGGCGTCACCAAGGGCGACACGCGACTCGCCCGCCCGGCGCCCTGAGGGCACGTTCGGTAAGCCTACCCTGAGTAAATTCTCAGGTGTAGGGTCGCCGAACATGGAAATGTCTCGGCCCGAAGCGGTCAATCCGGAGCTCTTGGCCATCCTGCGCGACGATCTGAACATCGACGTCAGCCGGGTGTCGCGGGACTCCCGACTGGTCGACGATGTCGGCATGGATTCGGTGGCCTTCGCCGTCGGCATGGTCGCCATCGAGGATCGCCTGGGCGCCGCGCTTTCCGAGGAAGATCTGCTCAGCTGCGAGACCCTCGGCGACCTCGAAAAGGTGGTCCTGGCCAAACTGCCCGCGGATCAGGCGAACTCGTGACGGCCGCGCCATGGGGGCTGGCGCAGGCGCTGACCGATGCGATGACGTCCACGGACCGGGCGCTGGCGGTGCTCGACACCGGCGCCGGCGCCTGGACCCGTCACCCGTGGGGTGAGATTCACGCACGCGCCGAGAACGTCGCCGCCCGCATCTGCGATGACGGCGCCGCCACGATCGGCCTCGTCGGCGATCCCACCGCGGAGTTCATCGCCGCCATCCCCGGCGCCTTCCTGGCCGGTGCCGCCGTGTCGATCCTGCCCGGACCGGTGCGCGGTGCCGACCCGAAGCGCTGGGCCCGCGCCACCATGGAACGGTTCGACCGGGTCGGGGTGCGCACCGTGTTCAGCCACGGCGCGCAGCTGCGTGAGCTGGCCGGCGTGCAGAGTGCCATCGCGGTGCACGATGTCGGTGCGGTCGCGCACGCGCAGCGCTCCACGACCCACACCGGTGCGGTGACCGGCACCGGGGCGGCCGTGCTGCAGGGCACCGCGGGTTCCACCGGAACCCCACGCACGGCGCAACTCTCGCCCGAAGCCGTGCTGGCCAACATCGGCGCGCTCGTGCAGCGCGTCGGGGTCACCGACGCCGACCGCGGCCATTCCTGGCTGCCGCTCTACCACGATATGGGCCTGTCCTTCGTGCTGACCATGGCGCTGGCCGGCGCTGAGCTGTGGCAGGCGCCGACATCGGCGTTCTCCGCATCACCGTTCGGCTGGATCAAGTGGCTCACCGAGAGCCGGGCCTCGGTGACCGCGGCGCCGAACATGGCCTACAACATCGTCGGCAAGTACGCCGGTCTGATCGGCGAGGCCGACTTCTCGAACCTGCGCTTCGCACTCAACGGCGGCGAGCCCGTCGACTGCGACGGCAGCCGGCTGTTCGCCGCCGAGATGGCCAAGTTCGGACTCGACCCCGGCGCACTGGCCCCGTCCTACGGCCTGGCCGAATCCAACTGTGCGGTAGCGGTTCCGGTACCCGGACACGGTCTTCGGATCGACGAGATCCACATCGTCACCGATGACGGTGGCTATGTCCGCAAGCACGCCGTGCTGGGTGAGGCCATCCCCGGAATGCAGATACGCATCGCACCCAACGAACGGTTCGCCGGCGATGTCGCCGACCGCGAGGTCGGCGAGGTGGAGATCCGCGGCACCTCGATGATGAGCGGTTACCTGGGCGAGGAGACCGTCGATGGCGAAAACTGGTTCCCCACAGGGGATATCGGCTACTTCCTGGACGGCGGCCTGGTCATCTGCGGACGCGCCAAGGAAATCATCACCGTCGCCGGGCGCAACATCTTCCCCACCGAGATCGAGACCGTGGCCGCCCAGGTCGACGGTGTCCGGGCCGGTGCCGTCGTCGCCGTCGGCACCGACGGACCGGCCACCCGTCCCGGTCTGGTGATCGCCGCGGAGTTCAAGGGCGCAGACGAGCCGGCCGCCCGCACCGCGCTGGTCGAGCTGGTCGCCTCCGAATGTGGCGTCGTACCGGCCGAAGTCGTGTTCATGCGACCCGGATCGCTGCCCAGGACCTCCTCGGGCAAGCTGCGCCGGCTCGAAGTCAAACGCAACCTGGAGGGCGCCGGACAGTGACCGCCACCATCGACACCGCCGAACCGACGTCGCCGGCGGAGTTCCAGGAGCTACTGGACCGGGTCTTCGACGACCGGGTCCGGGCCTGGACGGCCGCAGCCGAACGTACCGGCAAGTTCCCCCGCGCCCTCATCGAATACCTGGGCGCCGAAGGGGTTTTCGCCGCCAAGTGGGGTGATTCGCAGCAGCCCGACGTGGCCAAGGTGATCGCGCTGGCGCTGGAACTGGGCAAGCTGGGATCGGCCGGTATCGCCGTCGGGGTCAGCCTGCACGACTCGGCGATCGCGCTGCTGCGCCGGTTCGGCCGCTCCGAACATCTGCGCGACATCACCGAGAAGGCCATCCGCGGCGAGGTCGTGTTGTGCGTCGGGGCCTCGGAGGAGTCCGGCGGATCGGACCTGCAGATCGTCGAGACCAAGGTGCGCTCGGTGCGCGACGGGTTCGAGGTCAAGGGCATCAAGAAGTTCGTCTCGCTCTCCCCCATCGCCGATTACGTGATGGCGGTGGCCCGCAATGTCGACAATGACCCGGACAGCAGGCATGGCAACGTCGTCGTCATCGCCATCCCGTTGCATGACGCGGGCGTGCGGGTGCAGCAGCCCTACAACAAGGTCGGCGCCGGACCGCTGGATACCGCGGCGGTGCACATCGATACCTGGGTGCCCGCCGATGCGCTGGTGGCCAGGGCGGGTATCGGCCTGGCCGCCATCTCCTGGGGGCTGGCCCACGAACGGATGTCGGTCGCCGGCCAGATCGCCGGGAGTTGCCAGCGGGTGCTGGGAATCACGTTGGCCCGCATGATGTCCCGCAGCCAGTTCGGGCACACGCTGTACGAGCATCAGGCGCTGCGGATGCGGATGGCCGACCTGCAGGCACGGGTGGACCTGCTGCGCCACGCGCTCACCGGGATCGCCGCCGGCGGGAAACTCGACCTGCGCACGGCGGCCGCCATGAAGGTGTGCGCGGCGCGACTGGGTGAGGAAGTGGTCTCCGAATGTATGCACATCTTCGGCGGCACAGGCTATCTGGTCGATGAGACACCGCTGGGCCAGTGGTGGCGCGATATGAAGCTGGCGCGCGTGGGTGGCGGCACCGATGAAGTGCTGTGGGAGCTGGTCGCGGCCGCGATGAAGCCGGATCACGACGGCTACGAAGCGATGATGGGCACCGCTTCCTAGCGCCGGCGGCGGTTACTTGGGCGCGGGGATGTCCTCGGGCGTGCGCGGAAAGACGTAGAGCGCCATCGTGCGATTGGCCATCTGGTGCTCGCCGAGGAAGGTGGCGCCCACGTACTCGACGAGCCGGCGCGCACCGATGTTGCGGTGGTCGGGATCGAACATGATGCGCCGGCACTCGGGTTCCAGGGCGAACATATCCTTCATCAGTCGTGGCAGCATCAGCGGCGCGATCCCCCGGTTCACCAGTTTGGTGTCCGCGATCGCGGCGTGCATCCCGAGATCATGCGGGTCGGCGTCATAGCGGGTGGCGATGGAATCCTTTGCGGCCCGGTACAGCTCGACGTAGCCGATGTCCTCACCCTTGCGACTGGTGAGGAACGGCCGGGAGAACGACCCGGCCAGCTGGGCCTTGAGGTAGAGCCGCCAACGCTCCGGCGGCCAGGCGTACTCCCAGGCCTCCGCGAGATGCGGGAGGTTCATCCACGCCGAGATCAGCTCGGCATCGGTGTCCGGGTCGACCGGCCGCGCAGCGTACGGCGCGGCGATATCGGGTATCTGCGGCGGGCCGACCCGGCGCACCGCGTCCGGGATGTCGGTGAGCTCGCGCGGAAGAATCGGCAGTGCCTCGTCAATGTCGATCATTTGATATGCGACCCTACCTAACCGCCCGAAGTTGGAGTGCTCTACACCGGCGTGCTTCCCCGACCAGCTCCGCATTGCCATAGTAGGTACATGACGCGCGACCCGGTCGAAGAACTCCGGCGCGCAGGATCGCTCCGAGGACTGAGCGTCGACACTTAGAGTGACTGATTGTGCAGACCCCGTTCGCCGACGCCGAGCCGGCCGACTCCGCCGAAGAGCAGGAGAACGCCGAGGCACTCGGGGCGGACCTGCCCTCCGGTGAACCGGCGCTGGCGCTGCAGAAGATGGAGAACCGGCTGGTCCGGCTGAACCTGGCCCACCCGGACGTGCTGAACGCCGAGCAGGTCCGCAAGCTGCGCTACCTGCTCAACTTCGCCAAGCTGGCCGACTTCGAACCGGGTGCGGCCGGCCCCGGCGGGACGCGTGGGCGCGGCGACGTGTCGGTCGGCGCGGAGCTGAGGGGCTGGCAGTCCCGGGTGGTCGACGCCCTGCACGGACCGTTGCGCGAGCAGCAGCACGGGGTGAGCGCGCTGACCGCGGCGCGCGAGGTGCTGGCCGCGCTCGCCGCGGACCAGGACACGCAGCGGCGTTCACTGGCCGACCGCCACGGCAGCGATTTCGCACTGCACGAACTGGACGCGGAGGTCGGCAACAAGAAGTTGGTGACCGTACTCGGCGGCGGCGGTGGCGCGGGCTTCGTCTACATCGGCGGGATGCGGCGGCTGCTGGAGGCCGGGCAGGTGCCCGATTACATGATCGGCTCGTCCATCGGGTCGGTGATCGGTTCGGTGATGGCGCGGTCGTTGCCGGTGCCGATCGAGGAATATGTGGCGTGGGCCAAGACGGTGTCCTACCGGTCGATTCTGGGGCCCGAACAGCTGCGCCGCAGGCACGGGCTGACCGGGGTGTTCTCCCTGCGCTTCGACCAGTTCGCGCACGCGCTGTTCACCCGCCCCGACGGTGAGCAGCTGCGGATGTCGGATCTGGGGATCCCGTTCGACGCGGTGATCGCCGGGGTGCGCAGGCAATCGTTCGCCGCGCTGCCCGCCAAGTTCCGCCATCAGGAACTCGCCGTGCTCAAGCTGCGCACCTTGCCCTTCCTGCCCATCGGTATGGGGCCCGAGGTGGCGGCCCGGCTGTGGCAGGCCGCGGCGTTCATCGATTCACGAGTGGTCAAGGCGATCGTCGTCGGTGGTGACGATCTGACCCGCGACGTCAATGTCGTTGACGCCGCATCCTTCTCGTCGGCCATTCCCGGCGTGCTGCACCATGAGACCCGCGACCCGCGGATGGTCCCGATCCTGGACGCGGTGCTGGCGGCCCACGATGTCGCGGCGATCGTCGACGGCGGCACGGCCAGCAATGTGCCGGTGGAGCTGGCGTGGAAGCGGATCCGGGATGGCCGCCTTGGCACCCGCAACGCCTGCTATCTGGCCTTCGACTGTTTCCACCCGCAGTGGGACCCTCGGCACCTGTGGCTGGCGCCGATCGCGCAGGCCATCCAGCTGCAGATGGTGCGCAACCTGCCCTACTCCGATCACATCGTCCGGTTCTCACCCACCCTGTCGCCGGTCAACCTGGCGCCGTCGCGGGGCTCGATCGACCGGGCCTGCGCCTGGGGGCACAAACGCGTCGAGCGGGCCATTCCGATCACCTCGGCTCTGCTGCAACCGATCTGGTGGGAAGAGGCCACCCCGGCCGGGCCACCCAGACGCGTCAAGGCGTCGGCGGCGGCACCGATGAGCGAGGTGCTGTCCGGGGTTGGGCGGCCGCGCAACCGATTCGAGCGCTGGCGTAACCGCTACATCACCTAGAGGTCGCTGGCATCGTCGGGAACGTCGACGGCGTGCTCGGCGAGCGCCTCCAGCGGGACAACCTGCAGGGTGTTCTCGTGGGTGGACGCCATCACCACCGGCGCGGCGCAGCCGTCCTGATAGGCGCGCAGCCAGTTCACCGCGGTGACACACCAGCGGTCCCCCGGTGTCAGTCCGGGAAACCGGTACTGGGGCATCGGCGTGCTCAGGTCGTTGCCGATGGAGCGCTGGTGTTCCAGGAATTCGGCTGTCACGACCGCGCAGATGGTGTGCAGGCCCGCGTCTTCGGGGCCCGTCGAGCAGCAGCCGTCGCGGTAGAAGCCGGTCACCGGGTCGGTGCCGCACGGCTCCAGCGGTCCGCCCAGCACATTGAGTTCGGGTTCGTCGGGCATGGACCCATCATGCTCCAAGCGGTCCCAGACCGTTGAACGGCGCCCCGTTCGGCACCCACGCCCCCCGGTGCAGGACACCGGTGACGGCCAGATCCTGGTCGAGCGCCACCAGATCGGCGGTGGCGCCCGGCTTCAGCTCATTGGCCGGGAGCCCGAGGGCCCGGGCCGGGTTGATCGAGGACTGGGCGACGGCCTGCAGCAGTGCCGCGTCACGCGCCAACCCGCTGTGCGCCACGGCGAACCGGAACACCCGGTCCATGGTGGCGGTGCTGCCGGCGATGGTGTCGGTGCCGGCCACCCGCGCCACCCCGTCGACCACATCCACCCCGAGCGGGCCCAGTTCGTAGCGCCCGTCGGACATCCCGGTGGCCGCCATGGCGTCGGTGATCAGCGAGACCCGCTGGGCGCCAACGCTTCGGGTGACGAACCGGTAGATGGCCGGGTCGATGTGCACACCGTCGGTGATCAGCTCGACGGTCACCCGGGCATCCTCCAGCAGCGCGACGACCGGCCCGGGTTCGCGCCGGTCGATCGGGCGCATCGCGTTGAACAGGTGGGTGCCCACGGTGGCGCCCGCGTCGATGGCCGAACGGGCCTGCGCGTAGCCGGCCTCGGTGTGACCGACCGCGGCCACCACACCGGCCGCGGTGAGTTGTGCGATGGCCGCCGGCGCACCGTCGCGTTCGGGGGCCAGCGTCACCATCTTGACGGCACCGTCGGCGGCGGCCAACACCCGGTCGATCTCGGCCGGGTCGGGGTCACGCATGAGCGCGGGCTGGTGCGCCCCGCAGCGGTGCACCGAGAGCCACGGGCCTTCCAGATGGATGCCGGCCAGCACACCGGCCCGGACCTCGGCGGCCAAACTACGCACCTGCCGCAGCAATTCGTCGGGCCCGGCGGTCACCAGCGAGGCGATCAGCGTGGTGGTGCCGTGCCTGCGGTGCAGCGCGGCCGCGGTGGCGGTCTCCTGCGCCGAGGCGGCGGAGAAGTTCGCGCCGCCGCCGCCGTGCAGGTGGGTGTCGACGAACCCGGGCACCACGACGGCGAGCTGATGGTCCGCGGCACCCGGTGGCGCCCCGGCACCGACGGCGTGGACCGTGCCCTCGGCCACGTCAATCCAGCCGGGCCGCAAGAGTTCCGCGCCCGTCAGCAGGGTCTCAGCGGCCAGCAGCACTCAGATGCCCTGCCAGTCGGGTTTGGAGCGGTGCGTCTCGCGGTAGTAGTCGGCCAGCTGCAGCCGGCGCGCGGCGGCATCGTCGAGCAGCACCGTCACATGCGGATGATGCTGCAGCACCGATCCCGGCCACATCGCGCTCACCGCGCCCTCGACGAGGTGGTGCACGGCCTCGGCCTTCTGCCGACCGGTGGCCACCAGCACGACGTGGCGGGCATCCAGGATGGTGGCCAGCCCCTGGGTGAGGCAGTGGGTGGGCACCGCGTCGATGTCGTCGTCGAAGAATCGGGCATTGTCCGAACGGGTCTGCGCGGTCAGGGTTTTGATGCGGGTGCGCGAGGCCAGCGACGAGCCGGGTTCGTTGAAGCCGATGTGACCGTCGGTGCCGATGCCGAGGATCTGCAGGTCGATGCCGCCGGCCGCGCGGATGGCTTCCTCGTAGGCGGTGCAGGCGGCCGGGATGTCGGCGGCCAGCCCGTCGGGACCCTGCACCGCGCCAGGCGCGAAATCCACCCGGGACACGAACACGTTGTCGATGACGTTGCGGTAGCGCTCGGGGTGTTCGGCGGGCAGGCCGACGTACTCGTCGAGGGTGAAGCCGCGGACCTGACCGAAGGAGATCTGCCCTGCCGCACAACGGGTCACGAGTTCGTCGTAGATCGCCAGCGGGGAGGATCCGGTGGCCAGCCCGAGGACGGCGTCGGGCTTGCGGTGCAGCAGCGCGCTGATCGCGTCGGCGGCCAGGGTGCCGATCTCGGGCGGACCCGCAAGGATGATGACCTCCATCAGCGATTCGCCACGAACAGCTCGTCGCCGGAGGCGATGGCGGCGTCGAGCGCGGCGGTCACCGAGATGTTGGCGGCTTCGCGTTCGTCCATCACCACGACGGGCACGATCGGGTCGAGTCCCTTGGCGACGATGGCCGGGACGTCGAAGGTGATCACCGGCTGCCCGGCTCGGACCTGCTCACCCTGCTGCAGGTGGGTGGTGAAACCCTGCCCGTCGAGAGCGACGGTATCCAGACCCAGATGCACCAGCACGCCCACGTTGTCGGCGGTCAGCACGACAAAGGCGTGCGGCATCAGCTTGAGCAACCGGCCGCCGACCGGCGCGACCGCGGTGATGACCTCGCGCGGCGGGTCGATCGCGGCGCCGTAACCCACCATGCCCTGGGCGAACACCGGGTCGGGCACATCGCCGAGGGCCACCGCTCTCCCGGCCACCGGGGCGATCACTGTCGTCGTCATGGTCCCAACACTACGAGCGTCGCCGAACATGGTCTTGGGTTCGCCGCTTCTCGTTTAGGCTCCCCCGCATGGGTGGGTCGACGAAACGTCAGAGCGGTCGCCGGGTTCCGGGATTCGCGCAATTGCAGCGGCTGGGCAAGAGCCTCATGCTGCCGATCGCGGTGCTACCTGCGGCGGGCATCCTGCTGCGGCTGGGCCAGCCCGACCTGCTGGGCCGCATCGAGGCACCCGTCATCGGGCCGTTCTTCCAGGCCATGAGCGCCGCCGGCGGCGCGCTGTTCGACAACCTCGCGCTGCTGTTCGCCGTGGGTGTGGCGATCGGGTTCGCGAAGAAGGCCGACGGCTCCACCGCGCTGGCCGCCGTCGTCGGCTACCTGGTGATGGACAAGGTCTTCGAGACCATGTCACCGTTCGTGCTCGACGGGGTGCTCGACAAGGCCGGCGAACAGGCGCAGATCAACTACAGCGTGTTCGGTGGCATCGTGATCGGCCTGCTGACCGCGTGGCTGTTCGACAAGTACCACACCATCGAACTGCCCTCCTATCTCGGCTTTTTCGGCGGCCGCCGGTTCGTCCCGATCGTGGTGTCGCTGACCAGCCTGTTCGTCTCGTTCGGGATGAGCTACTTCTATCCGATCTTCGACGCCGGACTCACCGGGCTGGGCCAGTTCATCGGCGGAGCCGGCGCGCTGGGCGCATTCGTCTACGGGTTCGCCAACCGCATGCTCATACCGGTGGGCCTGCACCACATCCCGAACTCCTACATCTGGTTCCTCTACGGCGACTACGACACCCCCGAGGGTGTGGTCACCGGTGAGCTGACCCGGTTCGCCGCGGGCGATCCCACCGGTGGGCACCTCACCGCCGGGTTCTATCCGATCCTGATGTTCGGTCTGCCCGCCGCGGCGCTGGCGATGATCCACGTGGCCAACAAGAAGCAGCGCAAGGTCGCGGTCGGCATCCTGTCCGCGGCGGCGTTGACGGCGTTCCTCACCGGCGTGACCGAGCCGCTGGAGTTCGCGTTCATGTTCGTGGCGTTCCCGCTGTACGTCATCCACGCGGTGCTGACCGGCCTGTCGCTGGCGATCGCCTACATGCTGGACATCCATCTGGGCTTCTCGTTCTCCGCGGGCCTGATCGATCTGCTGCTGTACGGCACCGCACCGGCGGCCAAGAACATCCCGCTGCTGATCGGGATGGGTGTGGCGTTCTTCGTCATCTACTACCTGCTGTTCCGGTTCGCGATCACCCGGTGGAACATGCGCACCCCGGGCCGCGAACCCGAGGCGGAATTCGAGGCCGAGGAGGCCGCCAACCTCGGCGACGCCGGCGTGTCCACCACCACTGTCGCCACCGTCGCGGCGCCGGTGCGCGCCGACACCAAGGCCGAGCAGGTCATCGCGGCGTTCGGCGGCCGGGAGAACCTGGTCAATGTGGACGCCTGCATCACCCGGCTGCGGATGGAGGTCGCCGATCCGGCCAAGGTCGATCAGGCCCGGCTGAAGAGTCTGGGTGCGGCCGGGGTGATCGAGGTCGGCAGCAACGTGCAGGCGGTGTTCGGCACCGAGGCCGAGGCGCTCAAGAACGCCATCAAGGATGTGCTGTAGCTCAGCTCAGCGGCAGTAGTCGTGGGTGGCGTACTCGAGCGCGCGCCGGTACAGCGGGTCCAGCCCCCGGTTCACGGCCACCTCGTCGATGGTGGCGCCCAGCTCGGCGCGGCAGGTCGGGGCCTGCAGGTCCGGCCACCGCTGGGCGATCTCGGCGACCATGGTCTGGTTGAGGCCGTCGATCGTGGCGCGCGTCGACGCCAGGTCCGGGGCGCTTGCCGGGGCGGCGGCCGGGTCGACTTTCCAATCGCCGAACAGGCTGTACTGCAACGACACCGTCGCGTCGATCTGGTCGCGGAACACGTCGCGGACATAGGCCGGGTCGGCGCCTTGAGCCTGGGCCGCGGTGGCCACGGTGTCGAGGACCTGCGCCTCGCGCTGCGGATCCTCGATCGGCCCGCCCGTCAGATACTTGCTGGCCGCCACCGGTTCGGCGGTCAGCAGCCGCTGCGCGGCGGCGTCGACCAGCGGGTGCAGCGGGCTGAGCACATCGGCGCCCGCCACCGGCGCGGCGGTAACGGCCACGGCCGCCAACGCGAGCGCGGGTACGCGCATCAGCGGCTGCCGCGGACCAGCCGGCCCGGACGCGCCCCGGTGTCCACCCCGTCGCGGCGGGTGATGACACCGTTGACGACGGTGGCGGTGTAGCCGGACGCGCCCTGGACCAGGCGGTGCCCGCCGGCGGGCAGGTCATAGGCCATCCGCGGGGCGTGCAGGGTCAGCGCGTCGAGGTCGATCACGTTGACATCGGCCTTCTTTCCGATCTCGATCACACCGCGGTCGGTCAGCCCGAACAGTTGCGCGGTGTCACGGGACTGTTTGCGAATCACGTACTCCAGCGGCAGCTTATCGCCGCGGTGCCGGTCACGCGCCCAATGGGTGAGCAGGAATGTCGGGTAGGAGGCGTCGCAGATCATGCTGCAGTGCGCGCCGCCGTCGGACAGGCCGAGCACCCCGGCAGGGTGGGTCAGCATCTCGCGGATCGCGTCGTGATTGCCCTCGGCGTAGTTGAACATCGGCAGCATCAGCATGGTGGCGGCGTCCGCCTCGAGCATGAGGTCGTACATGGTGGTCAGCACATCCTCGCCGCGCGCCTTGGCGATCGCGGACACCGTGCGCTCGGCGGTGGGCTCGTAGTCCGGCGGGTTGCCCAGCGAGTAGAGCCGGTCGCCCGAGTACTGCGCCAGCGCGAACATGCCGTCGAAGAGCACGTTCGGGTCGACCGGCAGGTCCTCTTCGGACAGGATCGCCGCGCGCACAGCGGGTTCGGCGAGCCGGGCGGCCAGCTCCTCGCGGCTGAGCGCGGCCTTGAGCTTGCGGTAGGTGGGCCGGTGGGTGAAGGCGTGGTGGCCCGGGAAGCCGAGCAGCATGCCGAACGGGCGGGCGGCGACCTGCGGGTAGAGCCGGCTGCCGGCCTGGTGCGCGGCCGCCGACAGGTCGAGCTGTTCGCGCCACAGGTTGGGGTCGGCGTCGACCTGGATGAGGGCGAAGCTCAGCGCGCAGTCGATCTCCTCGCCGAGCCGGCGCATCCACTCCAATTCCTTTCGGGGCGCGACGATGTCCTCACCGGCGGCGCCTTGCGGGGCGAGTTCGAACACCGCGCCGCCCCCGGCGGCGGTGGCCCGGCCGAGCGCGAACAGTTCGTCCTCGGCGGCGAATGTGCCGGGGACGGGTTCGCCGTCCATGGCGCGGTGGGCCAGGGTGCGTGATGACGAGAAGCCCAGCGCGCCGGCCTCGATGGCCTCCTGGACGATCCGGCTCATCGCGGCGATATCGTCGCCGGTGGCGGGCTCGTTGCGGGCGCCCCGCTCCCCCATGGCGTAGGCGCGCACGGTGCCGTGCGCGATCTGGCTGCCCATGTCGACGGCGAGTTCGCGGCGACCGATGACATCGAGGTATTCGGCGTAGGTCTCCCAGCCCCAGGTGATGCCCTCGGTGAGCGCGGTGCCCGGGATGTCCTCGACGCCCTCCATCAGTTCGATGAGCCACTGTTCCTGACCGGGTCGCACCGGTGCGAAACCGACTCCGCAGTTGCCGGCGACGATGGTGGTGACGCCGTGGTTGCTCGACGGTTCCAGCAGGTCGTCCCAGCTGACCTGGCCGTCGTAATGGGTGTGGATGTCCACGAAACCAGGCGCGACGATCTTGCCGGTGGCATCGATGGTCTCGGCGGCGGCGGCCTGCAGGACGGGATCGCTCGGCCCACGCCGGCGGACCTCGACGATCTTGCCGTCCTTGATGGCGACGTCGGCGGTGAACCGGTCGGCCCCGGTGCCGTCGACGACGGTGCCGCCGGTGATCAGTAGATCGAACACGATGCACTCCTTGTGGCCGGCGTCCCTTTCGTCGTGTGTAACACGACGGCGCGGCCGGACTAGGCAGATTCGGAAAAGTGTTCACTGCTGCGGCGCCGGTCTCCTCCCATACTGCGGTTAGCACCCTCGGGCCCAGATCGAGCCCACGGTCGTAAACCACCCAGGCAACCCGTTATCCACAACTCTCACCTCGATCTGGGGCAGAGGGGCCGAAACGTGTCGGTACCTCTGGCCAACATGTCGCTATGTATGCATTTCTGGGCAGTGAGGCCATCGCGAGCAGAGCCGTGTCCCGCGGCGAGCTCCGATCTCGCTACACCCGAGTCCTGCCGAACGTGTACGTCCACAAAGGTCTCGAACTCACCCTGGAAGACCGGGCTCACGCGGCCTGGGTGTGGTGCGGGCAATCCGGTGTCATTGCGGGACGCACTGCCGCCGGCCTGTATCTGGACCCGTGGGCTCTCAACACGGAGCCCGTCGAACTGATCGCGCTCAAGAGCAGGCATCCGCCGGGTCTGATCGTCCGCAATGAGCGGATCGCGGTCGATGAGATCACCGTCGTGGGACCTCTCGCGGTCACCGGTCCGGCTCGCACCGCGCTGGACCTGGCGCGCCACCATGACCGCGATATCGCCATCACACTCGTGGACCAACTCGCCCGGCAAGCCCGCATCTCGAAGGACGACATCCTGCGATTGGCCGAACGGTACCCGCGCTCACGTGGAATCAACGCGGCGAAGGCGGCCATCGCCGACATCGACCCCGGCGCCCGGACACCCGAAGAGACCAGAGTTCGCCTCATTCTCTCCGACGGTGGGCTGCGTCCGACCCATACCCAGATTCGCGTCACCGACGGGTTCCGGGAAACCGTGATCGCCATGGGATGGCCGGCCCAGAAGGTGGGAGTGAACTGTGATTATTTTGCTGCGCAACGCTTTCCGTACTTGGCGGTGGACACCGCTGACCTATTGCGGAATCTGGGCTGGCTGGTGATCGACGCTCTGCCCGACCACACCGAGCGCTACATCTACCTGCGCACACGCGATGTGCTGCGGTCGCGGGCTAGGAGGCGGCCGGCCGCGCCGCGCTGAGGTTGGGCAGCGGCCGCGCGCAGACCTCGCGCGCGTCGGCCTCGGACATCCCGAACAGCCGCAGCACATCGGCGGTCACCACATCGGCGGCATGTGCGTCATCGCGATCCGGCTGCGCGGCAAGCAGATTGCCCAACCCGAGCAGCGCCCCGCCGGCCAACGCCAGCGCCAGCTCGGGGTCTTCGACGCGGAACCGGCCCGTCGCCACCCCGGCGTTGATATCGCGCAGCGCCCGCGGCGCCAACCCACGCTCGGACTGCAGCAGGGTCATCCCGTTGGCCAAGAGCACCTTGCTCTCCTGCGGCCGGGCCCGGAACATCCGGCCGGTCATCCGGAAGCTGGCCGCGAAGATCTCGGCGGGGTCGTCGAGGTCGGCGGTGCAGGCGTCCAGGATGTCGCCGTGCCGGTCGAGCACCTCGGTCACCGCGGCCTCGAACAGCTGCTCCCGGGACTCGAAGTGGTTGTAGAAGGAGCCCATACCGACATCGGCGGCCTGGGTGATCTCCAGGATCGGCGCGTTGAGCTTGCCCGCCGCGATGAACGACAGCGCGGCGTCGATCAGCGCGGCGCGGGTGCGCTGCTTGCGACGGTCGGTGCGGCTGCCGGCTTCGGACATGAACACCAGTGTGCCTCATTTCTGATGAATTCGTCAGAAACTCTTGACTGAGAGTCCCGTCGCATGTGACGATTTCGTCAAGAAAGGTGGCGACATGGCGGTGGACGTGCACAAAGACCTGCACAGCGAGCACGGCGCACGACACGGCGAACACCCGGGCCGGTCGCGCAACCCGATCATCAAGGTCCAGGATCTGGCCTGGCTGGAGTTCGAGAAACCCGATCTGACCCGCGCCGAGGCGTTCGCCCGGGCCTTCGGATTCCAGACCGCGCTGCGCACCCCCACCGAGCTGTACCTGCGCGGCACCGACGCCGGCGCACCCTGCGTGCTGTTGCGCCACGGCCCGCGCACCCGATTCGCCGGGCTGGCACTACGGGCGGGCGACGAGGTCGACGTGTTGCGGGTGGCGGATCGGACCGGCACCGTCGCGCGGCCCCTGCCCGAGGTGATCGGCGGGCTGGCCGCCGACCTCACCGATCCCGGCGGCACCCCGGTCCGGGTGGTCGCCGGGATGCACACGCTGCCCGAGGCGCCGGTGCAGCGGCCACTCATCCACAACACCGGCCGGTCGACGGTGCGCACCAACACCACCCAGCGCCCGCCCCGGGTGCCGGCCCGCATCCAGCGGCTGGGCCACGTGGTGTTGCAGTCCACCACCTATCTGCGGACGCTGAACTGGTATCTCGACACCTTCGGCATGATCGTCAGCGACTTCCTGTACTTTCCCGGCCAGCGCGACCGCGGGCCGACCATGAGCTTCATCCGCTGCGACCGCGGCAGCACACCGGCCGATCACCACACCGTGGCGCTGACGCTGGGCCCGGCCAACCGATACGTGCACTCGGCCTATCAGGTCAGCGATCTGGACGCCTTGGCCGCCGGCGGCGAATACCTCGGCGAGCGAGGCTATCTGCGGTCCTGGGGCATCGGCCGCCACATCCAGGGCAGCCAGCTCTTCGACTACTGGCGCGACCCCGACGGTTTCCTCGTCGAGCATTTCGCCGACGGCGACATGTTCGACAACACGCTGGAACCCGGATGGGCCGAGTTCACCGCGACCGGTCTGTCGCAGTGGGGCCCGCCGGTGACCCGCGATTTCCTGGGCGCCGATCTGAAGTCCATCCGGCACGAGGCGGCATCCATGGTGGCCGCACTGCGCGGTGAGAACGAATTCGACATCCGGCGGTTGGCCGGCCTACTGAAAGTGGCTTCCTCATGACGATTTCCGTGCTGCGCACCGCCGACGCCTGGTGGGTCAAGACCCCGAACGGCGCGGCCCGCATCGACACCGCGGCCACCACCACCGCCGACCTGCTGGCCGACCGCGCCGCCGTCGACGCCGCGCTCACCGGCGACGTCGTGCCGGTGGACACCCTCGACCTGATCTCCCCCGTCACCGCGCCGTGCCGGGTGATCGCCCAGATGACCAACTTCGAATCCCACGTCCGCGACTCCGGGATGGACCCGAAGACGGTGCCGCTGACCTTCTTCCGCAAGTCCTCGGCCTCGATCAGCGGCCCGTTCGACGATATCGTCAAACCCGGCCACGTCCGGTTCCTCGACTACGAGGTCGAGATCGGCCTGGTCATCGGCCGCGACATCCCGGTCGGCACCAATCTCTCCGAGAACGACCTGGCCGGCGCGATCGCCGGGCTGGTCATCACCAACGATGTGTCCGCCCGAGACATCCAGCTGCCTCAGACCCAGTTCTACGAGGCGAAGTCCTACCCCACCTTCACCCCGGTCGGCCCCGAACTGGTGCTCGTCGACGGCGATGACCTCAAGCGGTTCGGTGACCTGCGACTCACACTGTCCGTCAACGGTTCCCGACGCCAGGACGCCCTGGTCGAGGGCGACATGCTGTACCGCCCACTGCAGGCACTGCAGTCGCTGACCCGGTTCCAGGATCTGGCCGCCGGCGATCTGATCATGACCGGTACCCCGGCCGGCACCGCGCTGCGCGCCCCGGCCAAACCGATCGAGATCATCGGCAACCTGCTGCCGCCCGCGGTCAAGTGGAAGGCCTTCTTCAAGCGGCAGGCCTCCAACACCAAATACCTCAGCGACGGCGATATCGTCGAAGCCACGGTCAGCACCGATGACGGCGCCATCGACCTCGGCGCGCAGCGCATGCGAGTCAGATACTGATGACGGCGCACGTGCCGGTGGCCGTCATCGGCGCCGGACCGACGGGGATGACGGCGGCCACCCTGCTCGCCCAACACGGGGTGGACACGCTGATGCTCGACCGCTGGCCCGACGTCTACCCGCAGCCGCGCGCGGTGCACCTCGACGATGAGGTGTACCAGATCCTGGACCGCCTCGGCATCGCCGAGAAGTTCGCCGCGATCTCGCGGCCCGCGCTCGGTCTGCAACTCGTCGACGAACACCACCGGGTGCTGGCACGCTTCCGGCGCGGAGGCAGTCGCCGCGGCTTCCCGCGGGCCAACATGTTCGACCAGCCCGATCTGGAAAGACTGTTGCGGGACAACCTGTCCCGGTACCCGCAGATCCGGCTGCGCGGCGGAGTCGAGGTCGTCGACGTGACACCCGGAACGCCTGCCCACATCGTCCTCGCCGACGGCGAAGTGATCAGCGCCGACTACGTACTGGGCTGCGACGGCGCGAACAGCTTGGTGCGCAAGCGGATCGGCGCCGTCATGCAGGACCTCAGGTTCGACCAGCGCTGGCTGGTCGTCGATATCGCCACCGACGCGGACCTGCGCCAGTGGGACGGCGTGCACCAGGTGTGCAGCGCGCACCGGGCGGCCACCTACATGCGGATCGGCGAGACCCGGTACCGCTGGGAGTTCCAGCTACTGGCCGGAGAATCGGCGGCCGACTACGCGAGCCTGGATGCGTTGCGCCCGTTCATCGCACCGTGGGTGCCCGAGGGCACCGAGCTGGAGTTGGTGCGGGTCGCCGAGTACACCTTCCGGGCCCAACTCGCCGACCGCTGGCGCCGCGGCAACCTGTTCCTGCTCGGCGACGCCGCGCACCTGACCCCGCCGTTCATCGGCCAGGGCATGGGTGCCGGCCTGCGGGATGCGATGAACCTGGCCGGCAAGCTCGCCGGCGTGATCAACGGCGAACGGGACGCCGCGGTGCTCGATACCTATGAGCGGGAACGTCAACCGCACGCCCGGATGATGATCCGGCTCGCGCTGGCCGTCGGACGTGCGATGACCGGGGGCGGGCGGACCGGCGACCTGGCCCGCCGCGCCGTCGCGACCGTCTTGATCGTCCCCCGCGCGGCGGCCCGCCGGCTACGCGGCAGGACAGCGAACGTCGCACCAGAGTTGGCCCGGAGGACCGCATGACCGCGACCTACGACGCCGACATCTACCGCACCGGCGCCATCCTGGACCCGTATCCGCACTACCGGCGGCTGCGCGACCTCGGCCCGGTGGTCTGGCTGAACCGGCACAGGTGTTTCGCGCTGCCCCGCTACGCCGAGTGCAAGGCCACCCTGCGCGACGATCAGCGGTTCGTCTCCGGTGACGGGGTGTCACTGAATACGTTGGCCAACCGGCTGTCCAAGGGCACCACGCTGGCCAGCGACGGTGACGAGCACGCCGAGCGCCGCAAGCTGGTCGCGCACCGGATGATGCCGCGGGCGTTACGCAGCCTCGGTGACACCGTCGACGCGCAGGCCGCCGCGGTGGTCGAGGCCGCAATCGCCCGGGGCAGTATCGACGGGGTCGACCTGGCGACCGCGCTGCCGCTGGCCATCGTGCCCGACCTGGTCGGCTGGCCGCGCGATCAGCGTGACCATCTGATCGCGTGGGGTGGGGCCACCTTCGACGTGCTGGGTCCGCTGAATTGGCAAGCGGTGAAGGCGGTTCCACGTGCGTGGGAGATGATGCGCTTCGCCCGACGCGTGGTCCGGCAGCGCAACGTGCTACCGGGCAGCATCATCGACGAGCTGTTGACCGCGGCCGACGAGGGCGCCCTCGATCATGCCGAATGCCCGGCACTGATGGTCGATTACATTGCCCCGTCGCTGGACACCACCATCAGCGCCATCTCGAATGCGCTGTACCTGTTCGGGACTCACCCCGAGCAGTGGAGGCTGCTCAAGGACGACCCGGATCTGATCCCGGCCGCCGTCAACGAGGTGGTGCGCTACGAATCGCCGCTGCGGGCGTTCGCCCGGCAGGTCCGCCACGACACCGAGATCGCGGGCACCGCGATCCCGGCCGGGTCGAAGGTGTTGGTGCTCTACGCCTCGGCCAACCGCGACGAGCAGGCCTGGGAGCATCCGGACACCTTCGACATCCGCCGTAGCGCCGGCGCGCACCTCGGTTTCGGCAACGGTGCGCACGCCTGCGCCGGGCAGGGGTTGGCCCGACTGGAGACGGTCGCGATCCTGCGGGCTCTGGTGGCGCGCGTCGACCGCATCGAGGTGACCGGCGAGCCGGTGTGGGCGGTCAACAACATCATCCGCAGGCATCAGAGCCTGCCGCTGACGTTGGTCGCTTAGAGCGCCTCGAAGCAGGAGTCGCTCTCCCCGGTCGGGATCGCCGCATCGGTGGACGAGAACTTCCCGGTCACACCGGTGCTCGTCACGGCGACGCTGTCGGCCTTGATCCCCAGCGGGTAGTTGTCGTTGAGCGTGGTGGTCAGCTCGCCGAGCGCGGTCTGCACGGCGTCCCTGCCGAACGGGCCGGTGACGTCGACGACGTTGAGCTCCAGATTGCCGGCGTTGACCTCCGGGCGCGCGGTGATGGTGGTGCCGCCGGTGGCGTCCATGATCAGGGTGCCCGCAGCCACGTCGGTGCGCACATCGGTGACGAGGTCACCGACGACCGGCAGATTCTCGGCGACGGTCTGCTTGATCCCGTCCGCGGTCCAGTCCAGGGTGGCCGACACCGACCCGATGGTGCCCTTCGCGTCGGCCGTGGGCTGCAGGTCGATATCGCTGAGCGTGACGTCGGCGGTCATGCCCTTGGCTTCCTGCACCCGGTCCCCGGTGGTGATCACCGAGATGTCGGAGTAGTGGTCGGTGAGGTACTGCCACAGGAACGGCGGTGTCACCGAGTAGGAGACATCGGCGGTGTCCTCGACCAGGCAGTCGGTGATACCGGAGAGCACCGTGCCGGCCCGGTGCCGGGCGTAGAGCTCCGCCGCGGCGAGCCCGCCGACCAGCACCGCCACCACGATGACGGCGATCAACACGATGCTCTGCTTGTTGCGTGCGGCCGGGGGCGGCGGGGGTTGCATGCCGGGCGGCTGCACCGGCGGCGCCGGTGGTGGCGGGGGTGGCGGCGGTGTGCGGATCTGCTGGGTCACCGGGTCGGGGACCCGGATCTTCTGGGTGGGCGGCTCGGGACGCGGGAGGCGCTGCGTCGGGCTGAACGGATCCCCGGGTCGCGGCGCTCCTGCCCGCCGGTCCGGCCGCGGTATCCGCCGGGTCGCCGGATCACGCGGCGGTTCGGGCGGCTGCGTCGACATCTGCCCAGTCTGCCAAACGACCGGCGGCGGGAAACCGAAGTTCCCCGCCGCCGGCGCTGACGTGCGCTTACTGCTCGGGCCGCTCAGTCCCCGCGTGTCCATCGACGGCGCTGTAGCGGATCCAGAAGGCGTACGCGGCCAGGCCGGCGGCCACCGCGACCACGGTCCACACCACGAAGGAGATGATCAGCGAGATCGGGGACAACCCGAAGGTGGACAGCGCGAAGCCCGCGTAGACCAGCCACAGCAGCCGGTACACCGACCACAGCGCGGTCAGGCCGCTGAAGAGGGCGATGATCAGGGCCGGGGTCTTCTCGACGCGCTTGGTCAGCTCCTGCAGTCGGGCGGGGATCACGTTCATCGGTTGTCCTTTCGGGGTGCGCCGCCGCTCTGGCGTCGTCATGGCGCAAGTACAGCCGGGCGCATTCGCTACCGATCCCAACAATCTGGTGTTGAATTTGACGAGTGAGTCAACCCGACATCGTCATCCTGATGACCGACGAGGAACGCGCGGTCCCCCCGTACGAGTCACCCGACGTGCTGGACTGGCGGCAGCGCACGCTGAGCGGGCGGCGCTGGTTCGATGAGCACGGCGTCAGCTTCACCCGGCACTACACCGGGTCGCTGGCCTGCGTACCGAGCCGGCCGACGCTGTTCACTGGGCACTACCCGGATCTGCACGGCGTCACCCAGACCGACGGCCTGGGCAAGCGCTACGACGATTCGCGGTTGCGCTGGCTGCGCCCCGGCGAGGTGCCCACACTCGGAAACTGGTTCCGCGCAGCCGGATACGACACCCATTACGACGGCAAATGGCACATCTCCCATGCCGACCTGGAGGACCCGGCAACCGGCAAGATCCTGGCCACCAATGACCGCAAGGGGGTCGTCGACCAGGCCGCCGTGCAGGCCTACCTCGACGCGGACCCGCTGGCTCCCTACGGGTTCTCCGGCTGGGTGGGGCCCGAGCCGCACGGCGCGGCCTTGGCCAACAGCGGTTTCCGGCGCGACCCGCTGTTCGCGGACCGGATCGTCACGTGGCTGCAGGACCGGTACACCCGCCGCCGTGCCGGTGACGCCGCGGCCTTGCGGCCGTTCCTGCTGGTCGCCAGCTTCGTCAATCCCCATGACATCGTGCTGTTTCCGGCGTGGTCGCGGCGCAGCCCGCTGAAGGCCTCGCCGCTGGATCCCCCGCAGGTGCCGGCCGCGCCGACCGCGAACGAGGATCTGCGCAGCAAGCCGGCCGCGCAGGCGGCGTTCCGCGATGCCTACTACTCCGGCTACGGGCCCGCCGCATCGGTCGCCCGGACCTATCGCCGTAAGGCGCAGGAGTACCGCGATCTGTACTACCGGTTGCACGCCGAGGTCGACGGCCCGCTGGACCGGGTGCGCCGCGCTGTCACCGAGGGCTCCACCGACGCGGTGCTGGTGCGTACCTCCGATCACGGGGAGCTGCTGGGTGCGCACGGCGGACTGCACCAGAAGTGGTTCAACCTCTACGACGAGGCGACCCGGGTGCCGTTCGTGATCGCCCGTGTCGGCGCGGGGGCGACGACGGCACGCACGGTCACCGCTCCCACCTCGCATGTGGATCTGGTGCCGACGCTGCTCGGTGCGGCCGGCGTCGACGTGCCCGCGGTCGCCGCACAGTTGGCCGCCGAGTTCAGCGAGGTGCATCCGCTACCCGGACACGACCTGATGCCCGTCGTGGACGGCGGACCGGCCGATGAGGACCGCGCGGTGTACCTGTTGACCCGCGACAACGTGCTCGAGGGCGACAGCGGGGCGTCCGGGTTGGCCCGGCAGCTGGGTCGGGACGTCAATCCCCCGGCACCGCTGCGCATCCGGGTACCGGCGCAGGTCGCCGGCAACTTCGAGGGTCTGGTGGTGCGCGCCGATGACCGGCTGTGGAAGGTGGTGCGCACCTTCGACGATCCCGGTACCTGGACCGAGCCGGGGGTGCGGCAGCTGGCCTACACCGGCAGCGGCGCCGAGCGCTACCGCAGCGATGTGCTCGACGACCAGTGGGAGCTCTACGACCTGACCGGCGATCCCGCCGAGGCGGTGAACCGCTGGGAGGACCCGGCGCTGCACGAGCTGCGTTCGCTGCTGCGCATGCAGCTCAAGCAGGTACGGGCCGCCGCGGTGCCGGAACGCAACGAACCGTGGCCGTACGTGCGCCGCCGGCCCCCGGCCCCGGAATCGGGTGGGCTGCTCGGGCGGGTGCTGGCCCGCTTCCGCCGCTGAGTCAGCCCTTGGCCAGGTGCACCAGGAATTCGATGATCGCGACCGGCTGCACCTCCAGTAGGGAGGCGGGCGGTCGCGGCGGGTCCACATTGAAGTCGAAGAATCTGATCGGGATGGTCCCGGCAACGTCGACGCGATCGCCGTTGCGCTGGATGTCGATCTGCGCGCTCACCACCCGCGTCACGCCCTTGAGGGTCAGGTGCACGGGCACCTCGAGCCGCGCCGGGCCGTCCGCGGGCACCGCGGCCAGGTCGACGGGCATGTTCATGCTCACCGTCGCCGTCGGGAACGCCGCGGTGTCCAGGGCGTCGGTGCTGCGGAAACGTTCGTCGCGGCCCGGGCGCCCGGAGTCGATGGTGGCGACGTCGACGGTGAACTTGGCCGACACCAGCTGGGATTGGCGGATCTCGGCGCCGCCGGTGACGGCATCGGTGCGTCCGTTGACGTCCACCATCTCCCACAGCAGCTGCTGTTGGACACGGTAACCGGCCAGCGAGCCCGGTTGCACCGTCCACGACCCGTCGACGTCGGTGCTCGCGGGACGGGCGCCCGACGGCAGCAGCAGGGCCGGTTCGGGTGGTCGTTCGACATGGTTCTTGTACGCCCATGGCGCCACCGCCACGGCGGCGACGACGAGCACGGCCAGCAGACCCGCGACGATCAGCCAGCCCTTTTTCCTCATCGCGCCATCGTGACAAACCCGCAGGCCTTTGGGGTGATCTTGAACGAATCGACGTCGCTGCGGGTAGCGATTCGATGAATGCCCACCTGGGCAAATATCATCGGTACCGAGATGACCGAGAACACCCTGACCACCGCCGACACCAAAGCCGCCGCCCGCGTCACCGCGGAGGCCGCCCGGCGCCGCACGTTCGCCGTGATCAGCCACCCCGACGCCGGTAAGTCGACGCTGACCGAGGCGCTGGCCCTGCACGCGCAGGTCATCACCGAGGCCGGCGCCATCCACGGCAAGGCGGGGCGGCGCTCCACGGTGTCGGACTGGATGGAGATGGAGAAGGCCCGCGGTATCTCGATCACCTCGACCGCGCTGCAGTTCCCCTACCGCGACTGCGTCATCAACCTGCTCGACACCCCCGGCCACGCCGACTTCTCCGAGGACACCTACCGGGTGCTCACCGCCGTCGACGCCGCCGTGATGCTCATCGACGCCGCGAAAGGCCTTGAGCCGCAGACCCTGAAGCTGTTCCAGGTGTGTAAGCACCGCGGCATCCCGATCATCACGGTGATCAACAAGTGGGACCGCCCGGGCCGGTATGCCCTGGAGCTGATGGACGAGATCCACGAACGCATCGGGCTGCGCACCACTCCCCTGACCTGGCCGGTCGGCATCGCCGGCGACTTCAAGGGCGTGATGGACCGCCGCAAGGGCCACTACATCCGGTTCACCCGCACCGCCGGCGGAGCCACCGCCGCCCCCGAGGAGCACATCCCGGCCGACGACGCACTGCAGGCCGCCGGCACCGACTGGGAGACCGCGGTCGAGGAGTCCGAACTGCTGTCGATGGACGGTTCCGACTTCGATCCGGATACCTTCCGCACCGGCGAGTCCTCCCCGGTGCTGTTCACCTCCGCGGCGCTGAACTTCGGGGTGAACCAGCTGCTCGATGTGCTGGTGGAGCTGGCGCCCTCGCCGGGACCCATCGTCGATGTGGAGGGAACGCCGCGGCCGGTCGAGTCACCGTTCAGCGCGTTCGTGTTCAAGGTGCAGGCCGGGATGGATTCCTCGCACCGCGACCGCATCGCGTACGCGCGGGTGTGTTCGGGAACCTTCGAGCGCGGCGATGTGCTGACCCACGCCGGCACCGGTAAGCCGTTCGTCACCAAGTACGCGCAGTCGGTGTTCGGCCAGCAGCGCTCCACGCTGGACGACGCCTGGCCCGGCGATGTGATCGGGCTGGCCAACGCCGCGGTGCTGCGACCCGGGGACACGCTGTATCGCGACGTGCCCGTGGTCTATCCGCCGATTCCGAGCTTCTCCCCGGAGTACTTCTCGGTGGCGCGCGGCACCGATCCGAGCAAGCACAAGCAGTTCCGCAAGGGCATCGAGCAGCTGGACCAGGAGGGTGTGGTGCAGGTGCTGCGCTCGGACCGCCGCGGTGAGCAGGCACCGGTGTTCGCCGCCGTCGGGCCCATGCAGTTCGAGGTGGCCCAGCACCGGATGGCCACCGAGATCGGCTCCCCGATCGCCTTGGAGTCGCTGCCCTATCAGGTGGCGCGCATCGTCGATCCCAAGGACGCCGACTTCATGAACAAGCAGGTGTCCGCGGAGGTGCTCACCCGCAGCGACGGTGTGATGCTGGTGCTGTTCTCCACGCCGTGGCGGCTGCAGGGCTTCCAGCGGGACAACCCGGAGATCACGCTCCGGTCGCTGGTGGCTGCCGCGGAGGGGTAGTCGCGAAGCCGGTCAGAACCGCGGCGATGTCATCGAGTCCACGTTCGGTGGTGGCTACCTCGTTCATCAGATCCTCGGCCTGATCCACGTCGAAGTCTACTTCCAATTTAAAAACATAATAATTGAGGGGAAGGCCCGCCCCCCCGGCGAGGGTTATTCTTTTCATCAAATAAAAAAATGTAAGGGAGGGACGGGGGCAGGGCCGGCGGGGGGGTTTAACAAAAGGGCCAGGTAGGCATGGAGGCAAAAAAGGGGGGCCGCGGGGGGGGGGGGGCGGGGAACAGGGGGGTCGAGGAGCCGAGGAGCCGCGGCGCAGGAAAACAGGCCAGAGGGCAGGCGGGCCGGGCGCTCGGGGGGGAGAGGTCATCAGGCAAAGCGGGGGGGAAGAGGGGGGGAGCGCTCGGCCACTACGCGGGCGGCCCCCGCGAGCCTCGGGGGGAAGCTGGTGTGGGGGCTTACCGGCGCGGGGAGTAAGAGAAGCAAGAACAAAAAGTAGGGGGGGGGGCGGGGGGGGCAGGTGGTAGATCATATCTTATAATCAGGAAAGTCAAGGAAGAAGGAAAGAAAGGAACAGTATCCAAGAACCAGACAAGAACTACTCGGCCCCGGCGGAGGCCCGCAGCAGCGGGTAGGGCAGGTCGATACCGTGCTCGTCGTAGGCCCGCAGGATCTCGCGACGCAGCCGGCGCTGCACCGACCACTGCGCGTTGGGCTTGGTCTTCAGCGTGAGCCGCAGCGTCGCCTGGTCCACCGACATGGTCTGCACGCCCAGCATCTCCGGCTCACCGATCACCTTGGCGGCGATGGCCTCGTCCTTGATGGCCTCCCGTGCGGCGTCCAGCGCGACCCGCTCGGCCTCATGTAGGTCGGCGTTCAGCGCGACGGGCACCTCGATGCGGGCGACCGCGTAGTCCTGGCTCATGTTGCCGACCCGGGCGATCTCGCCGTTGCGGACGTACCAGAGTGTGCCGTCGATATCGCGCACGGTGGTGATGCGCAGGCCCACGGATTCCACCTCGCCGATGGCTTCACCGAGGTCGACGATGTCGCCGACGCCGTACTGGTCCTCCAGCAGCATGAACACACCGGTCACAAAGTCACGCACCAGGTTCTGCGCACCGAAACCGATGGCCAGCCCGACCACGCCGGCCGAGGCGATGAACGGCGCGATATTGACCCCGAACACATTGAGGATGGTCAGCACCACCCAGACCAGCAGCACGATCGACGCGGTCGACTTCAGCACAGAGCCGATGGTCTGCGCGCGCTGCTGACGCCGGGCGGCGACCTTGGCGGAGTTCGCCGAGCCGGTGCGTTCCCGCAGGTTGCGCAGCAGCGGCGGCTTCTTCGATGAGGTCTCGCCGGCGTCGGGTTGGGCTTCGGCGACGATCTTCGGGTTGCGGCCGGTGGTGGCGCGGTCGATGGCGCGGTGGATCAGATATCGCGCGATCAGCGCGATGATCAGGTACGCGGTGACTCTGATGGGCACTTCCACCAGCCAGTGCTTGTTGGTGTCGGTCCATTCGAAGGCAACGTTGTACACATCCATGCTTTGGACGGTACCCATAATGCGGGGCGGGTCAATCTGGTCAATCCAGACGCGCCCGCACCGCCTCGAGGCGTGACACGAGGCGAAGCACAGCGGCCACGTGGCTCCGCCGGCGATGGTGTCGACGGCCGCCGATCAACGGTTTCCAGCTTCAGATGGGAGAAGAGGTTCGCAATTGCAGTACTACGCGTAGTACCACGGAAAACGCAGTACCACCGGTAGTACTACATTGCGGGCTGCACTGTCTCCGCCTGCGCCAACGCCAGTACGTCCTCGGCCGACGGCGGGCTGGCCGCGTGATAGGACAGACACCACGGCGCGACGACGCGGTGGAACGCCTCGCCCTCGGTGGGCGACGTAGAAGTTGCCGGCCCGCAGGCGGCTGATATCGGGTACCAATCCGCCCTTGGCCCTGGCCATTTCCTCGGCGGTGCCGATCTGCACCGGTGAGTTCAGCAGCCCGTAGAACTGGGTGGTCGCATTGCCGGGAATCTGGTTGTGCAGGCCCTTCGGGGACTGGGTGGCGAACACCAGGCCCAGCCCGTACTTGCGGGCTTGGGAGGCGAGCGCCAGCGTGCTGCGGGTGCTGGCGGTGGTGCCGCGCGACGGCGCGAGGGTCTGCGCCTCGTCCATCACCAGCAGCCCGCCCAGCGGCCGGTCCCCCGCCGGGTGGCGTTTGATCCAGGCGAACAGCGCCATCTGCAGCTGGTTGACGAAGCCCTGGCGTGCCTCGTCGGATTGCAGGCCGATCATGCTGATCACCGACACCCGGGCCCGTTTGCCGTCGGTCGGGGTGAGCAGCACGCCCGGGTCGACGGGCTGGCCGGCGCCGCCGAACATCGGGTCGTTGACCATGGCGGCGCGCAGGTCCTGGGCCATGTCCGCGGCGATGCGGCGGCCGTCGGCCAGGTTGCTGACATCGTCGGGCAGGTCGGCGAGCATCTCGATGAACCCGTCCAGCGTCGGCGCCGGTTGGCGGCCGTACTGCTGCAACGCTTCCCGCAGCACCGCGCGGGACCGGTTGGCCTTCTGCGTCTGCCCGGCGATCAGCGCGCGCGGTTCCAGGGCGGCGCAGGCCGATTCGACGGCGTCCTGATACTCGTCGCGGTCATCGACGACGCTCGGGAAATCGGGCAGCGGCTGGAACGCCAGCGGGCGGCCGTTGGCGCGCCGCGGGGTCCAGATGACGACCTCGGTGTTCTGCAGATAGTCCTGGGCGCGGGCATCGTCGGAGGGCCGCCAGCCATTGGGCAACTCCGGCCACGCGCTGCCCAGGCGCGACAGGTCGTTGTTGGGGTCCAGCACGATCGCCGACACCCCACGCAGCGCGCACTCCTCGACCAGGCGGCGGATCAGCACCGTCTTGCCCGACCCGGAGCCGGCGAAGATGGCAATGTGCTTGCGTAGCATGGCCAGATCGATGGCCACCGTCTCGTCGGTGTGCAGATCGATGCCCAGCGGGATCTGGGTGTCGGACACCTGGGTTTCCGGCAGCGGCTCCGCTTCGGGTTCCGCTTCCGGCTGCTCGACGACCACGGCGGCGGGCGCCTCGAAGTCCAGGGCCTCCTGCAGCAGCGTGATGCCGTGCGCGGGCCGGCGTTCACGCAACCAGTCGGTGAGGCCGTGCACGTCCTCGGCGATCAGGTCGCGCAGCGCGGCCATGGTGCGGATGTCGTTGTCGGACAACGCCAGAGTGCGCCCGCCGGCCGCCTTGACCTCGTCGATCAGGCTCTGGGTTTTCGGTCCGCTGGGCCACGGGTGGTTGCGCAACAGGAACAGCCCACGCCGGTCCGATCCGGAGCCCGAGACCCGTTGCACTGTAGGCTTTCTTGATGCGGTTCTGGGCGGCGACGGCGTTGGTGGCGCCGACCGCGCGAAACGCCCAGTGCCGTTCGTCATCGGTGGCCGAGTCGATGGTCTGGCGCAGCCGGGCGTGCAGCACCACGTGCGAGCCGGGTGGCGGGTCGCACTTGTAGGACTGGTCATCGCCGTGTTCGACGATCCAGGCCGTCAGCGCGGCGTTCAGCAGGGCGGGCACCGCGGTGTCCTCGCCGTCGGGGTCCAGGGCGGCGGCGGTGACGGCGCGGCTGCGGTACTCGGCGAAGCGCCGGTCGATCGGCGAGGTGTCGATGTCGTTGTCCGGCTGGGGGTCCGACGGTTTGGGCGCCGCCCCGAAGCGGTGGATCTCGATGACCTCGCGGCGCAGCAGGCAGTCGCGGACGTGTTTGTCGGCGCGGATCAGCAGCTGGCGCGGGGTGTGCCCGGCGGCGCCGTCGAACGCCGCGGGCAGGATCGGCCAGCTCGCATACGGCGGGGTGAAGCCGACCGAGGCGTAGCTGGCGGCGAAGCGGCGTTCCAGGATGGCGCGGCCGATATCGGCGCTGGGCAGCGGCGCCAGCGGTGCGGTGACCCGGAACCGGTCGGACACGCTGGCGGTGGCGTGATCGCGGATGCGTTCCCACGCCGAGGGCAGACAGGCCACCACCGCGACGGTGCGCCGCATGGATTGGCGCAGCGACATCAGGCCGTGCGCGACCTGCTCGAGCACACCGTCGGCGTCGGGTCCGGCCTCGTCGGTGCGCGTCGAGGTCTGCGCGAGCAGGGTGTCGATCTGGTCCAGGGCGAGCACCGCGGGCCCGGCCAGCGCGGTCAGCCGGGCGATATCGCGCACGCACTGCTGCGCGGACGGGCTGGTGCCGCGCAGCCGCCAGGCCTGGCGGTCCTCGGCGCCGACTTCCTCGCTGGCCTGCAGGTAGGCGTCGCCGATATCGCGGGCGCCAAGGTCGTTGGCGGCCAACAACACCAGCGCACGCAGGGTCTGGTGGCAGTCGCGGACGTCGCGGCGCGCCTTGGCCAGCGTGTTGACGAAGTCGTCGAGCACCTCGGGTTCGAGGTCCTCATCGCCGATGATGGCGCGGCGGTCGGCGCGCGAGACGTGCGCGATGGAGGACAGCTCCCACAGCAGGTCCTTGAGCTGTGTTTCGCGGTGCTCGCCGGGGCGGCCGAGGCTTTCCAGGACGCCGCTGCGCACCGATTCCCAGAAGCTGGCGGCGTCGAGCAGTTCGACGACGAAGAAGAACCCGCCGCCGGTCTGCACGCGTTCGCGGATCTGGCCGAGCAGGTGGGTCTTGCCCGAGCCGGCCTGCCCGCGGATCGCCACGCCCAGCGGGGCGGTGTCGGGGTCGCGCAGCGCGTCGCCGAACGCGTCCATGACGTCCTCGATGGCGCGCTCGTTGAGGCCGTCCACGTGGGTGGCCTGTGGGCGCCACAGATCGTCACTGGTGGGCGCCCAGGTGAGGCGAAGCGCGGCGAGCGCGTCGCGATGTGCATCCTGCATCAGCTCTCGATGCTAATCAGATGCTTGGCCTGATTGCCGACTTCCAGCGCGGCGGCGCGGTCTGCCGGGGTGAGGACCTTCTGGTTTTCCTCGGGGATGAGGCTGATGGCGCCGGTGCGGTACAGCTCGCCGAGCGCGTCGTCGATGTCGGTGCGGGGCAGGTCATCGAGCTGTGCGCGCAGTGTCGCCAGCGCGACCCAGGCGCCGGCGCGGGCGGCCAGGGCGGTGTAGGCGGCGCGGATCCGGTCGGCGGGGGCGCTCGGCGTGTCGGGCCAGAACACGTCGGCCAGGCTGAGGTCGGCGCGGCGCAGGTAGCGCTCGAAGCCGGTGAGGATCGTGGCCAGGGTCTTGGCGGGTCCGGTGGCGCCGGCGGGCGGGCCGGCGCTCAAGATGTCGCGGCACACCCGCCAGCCGCGGTCGGTGAGTTCGTGCACGAAACGGCCACCGGTGCGGTCGGATTCGATCAGGCCGAGGCTGTTGAGTTTGTCGCGGCCGGCCTTCTCCAGGCGGGGGCCCAGCGCGATCAGGTCGGGGTTGGGCACCGGGCGGGATTCGGCCATCAGGACCAGCAGCACAGCGCGCTCGGTGCCGGTCAGGTCTGCCGGAGTGACACTCACGGCTTACAACGTAGCGGGATGTGCGTGGCGCGTCAGAGCGAGCAGGTGGTCAGTTGAAGCGGCCGATGATCGGGATGCGGTCCAGGATGCGGTCGCGCAGCCGCGGCTCCTGCACCGCGGGCACCGACGGTTGCATCGGTGCGGGGGCGGCTGCCGGCGGGGGTGGTGGTGCGGGTGCGGCTTGTGGTGGTGCGGGAGCGGCAGCCGGTGGTGGTGGCGGCGCCGGGGCGGCCGGGGCGATGTTGAGGGTCCTGGCCATCTCCCGTGACGCGCGGGGCGGCACCGGACTGAGCGGCGCTACCGGCGGCGGTGCGGTCTCCGCGGCGGCGACCGGGCGGGGCGGTGATTCGGGTGCCGCCGGGGCGGTCAGCGCGACCGACAGTGAGACGACGAAGACGACGGCCGCGGACCCCAGGGCGATGGCCAGCGCACCGTCGCGGGTGATGCGCTTCTTGGTTTCGGGGGCTTCAGGGGCGTTGGCGGTCAGCGCGGAGGCCAGAGCCGCCCCGCGGGTGAGGGCGAAGTCGGCCTCGGTGGCGGTGATGACGGGACGGTCGGTTTCCTCGGCGACCGCGGCGACCAGGTCGTCGGGGTCCTGCGAGCCCAGGATGTAGACGGCGTCGGGGCTGGGGCGGGCGGCGCGCACGATGGCGCGGACCCGGTCGTTGAGGGTGGCGGCGTCGGCGTGGTCGATGCTCTCGACGTGGATCTCGAAGCCTTCGACGGTGGCCACGACGGCCCCGTCGGGTTCCACGACGCAGATGACGGCGAAGTCGTGTCCGGCGATGTCGGCGATGCCGCGGGCCAGCGCTGCGGTGGCCTCGACATCGCGGACGGCGACGACAGGGGCACCCCCGGTGTAGGCGTCGAGGGCTTCACGGACCTTGACGGCCTCGGATTCGGCGTCGTGGGACCAGGTGATGCCGACGGCGCGCAGATCGGCATCGGCCGGGAGTTCGGCCAGAAAATCTTCGATGTGGTCGGCGTCCACGATGGCGCGGTCGATCGGCTGGCCCTCGCCGGTGTCACCGTCGACCAGCTCGCCGTGGATGTCCTTCGATGTCACCGATAGGCCCAGTACGAGGCTCATGGTTGTCTCCCTGATCCGTCGTCCATTGGTGTTGAGGTTACCCGGGTGGCCTGGGTCTATTCGGGTCAGCCGGTTTCGGGGGGCTGATTTGAGCGGTCGGTCACACCGTCATTCGGCCGCGACCAGGACCGCCACATCGTGATGCAGCTGCGCCAGACCGGTATCGAGGGTGGCCAGCTGTCCGTGCTTCTCTCGCGCGAGTTGGGCGAGGTAGGCATCGGTGACCTGCCGGTGGCCGATCACCCCGTCGAACCGCACCTCGGTGAAAGGCACACTGTCAGGCCAGAATTCGTGGCGGCCTGTCGACTCGATGGCACCGACCACATCGCGCGTAGCCGATGCCGGGTAGCCGGCACGCAAGAGGAATCGAACCAGACTGCCCTGCGTGATCGGACAGGTGGCGTACGCCGCCTCCGATGTCGACCACCACTGCACGGCCGCCTCGTGGTGCACATGCTCGACGACAACCAGGGCGATCAGGACGTTGGAGTCGAGCAGCACGGTCACTCGTCGTCCTCCAAGGACCGCACGTCCTCGGAGGTCACCACGGTTCCGACGCTGACCGCCGGTAATCCGGTGCGCGGATCCGTCGGGATGTCGACCGCCGGGCCTCGCGCACCCAAACCGCGCCGCATGAGTTCGGCGACGGTCTCGCTCAGGGTCCGGTGGGTATCACGGGCGATGGCTTGAGCCTGTTTGTGCAGGTCATCTGGGATGTCGATGGTGGTGCGCATCCGCCACTTTAGCATCACTGCATCACTGCATCATGATGCAGTGATGCAGACACTCAACCGAAGGTCTCATCGCACGCTCCGCCCACACAGTCCCGATTCGCGCTATTTACGCTAGCGCGTTTGGCGCGATGAGCCTACGATGGACGTGTGGAGAGCACCGTCACCAGCACGGAAGCCAAGAACAAGCTCAATCGCATCCTGGCTGAGATTGAACGGACCGGCGCGACTGTGACCATCACGAATCATGGCCGCCCGGTCGCCAAGCTGGTACCTGTGCTGCCCGTGGCGCGCACATTCGGCCAGCTGCCGGCCTTGCGCATCCCCGACGATTTCGATGAACCGCTGCCCGATATCGAACTGGGCGCATGGGACGGTGCCGAAGAGTCGTGAACGTGCTCCTGGACACCCACACCCTGCTGTGGCTAGTCAGCTCTCCCTCCGAAGTGGACGGCGCAGCCCTGGCAGAGCTGATCAAACCGGACACCCACGTCGTGGTCAGCGCCGCTTCCGCGTGGGAGATCGCGATCAAAACCAGGATCGGACGACTCGACGGTGAGGCATTGCTGTCAACATGGCCGGACATCATCGCCGGCATGAGCGCCGAGGAACTACCCATCGCGTCCGCCGACGCAATTCTGGCCGGAAGGCTCCCCTGGCAGCACAAGGACCCATTCGATCGAGCGATCGTAGCTCAGGCTCTGCGTCGCAACCTCACCATTGCCACCCGCGACAACAAGATCATCGACGCCGCACTGGTACCCGTGATCAGGGCCTGAAGCCGGAGTCAGAACACGCGGGCCGGGTGTCACGGATCCACGTAAGCCAGCCGTTCTTCGACCCAGCTCCAGTCGATCCGCTCCTGCTCCAGCCGCACGCGCTCGGCCAGCCTGTCCTCCACCAAGTCGGCGTAGACGTCCTGCTCATCAGGCGTCAACCGGGTGAGATTCGAACTCGCCGGGCGATCTTCGGCGACCCAACGGTCGCGATGCGCCAGCAGGGTTTCGCGGTCCATCAGCACCGAGCGAGCTGCGGGCATCCAGGCCCGCAGGCGATCGAGGATCGCGAAGCCATGGGTGTCGATATCCCCCCAATAGACGACCTCGACATCGGCCAGCCACGGCAGTCGCGCCACGGCATCGACATCAAAACCCCGGCCCCAGAACACCACACCATCGGCAGGTACCGCAGCGCTGAGATAGCTGATCTCGTTCTCGATGATCAGGGCAATGCGGGGCCGAACGGCGAGTTGGGCCAACTCATCGGCACGGACCGCAAGTTCCGTCAACGGGGCCGGCAGGCCCAGCGATGGTGCGGGACGCAACCGCACCATGGCGGGCTTGGCGCACAGACCAAGTTCAGCGAGGAAGCCCGTCGCCGATGCCGAAACACCGAGCATGGCGGCCAGATCCACCCGGTGCCGCTCGGCGAACTTGGTGTCGACACCGGGGGCGCTGATCTCGCGCAGGTAGCGCTGCGACTGCCGGTTGCTGTCGAGCCAGCCGTATGCCGCAATCAGCTTGGGCAACTCAGAGGCCAACGTCAACGCGCGGTGCGGGGACCCGACCATCCATGCCCTGATCTGCGGATGTGTCCCGCGACAGAGCCAGCAGCTCATCGAATCGGCGGACGGTCGCTGCCACGTTCAATAGAGCCCAGGCCTGCTCGCGAGTGCAGACCCGGGCACGGACAGGCAACACGTTCCGCCCGATTTGTCTGCCACCCACCGACTTCCACTCCAGCGCGTAGCGGGTGTCGTGACGACGGCCGGCGTCCAGAGCGGTCACCCAATCGCGCGCGGCCCCGATGTCATCGCCGATCTGGGTCGGTGTGGGTCCGCGCAACGGTACCTCGATGGGTTCGAACGGTTCGCCGGTTGCGTGGGCACGCAGCAGGGAGCCGTCGTCCCAGCGGCGCCGAACCTTGGCCGCAATGTCATCGGGTGTGGTCCACCCGCTGGTCACGGCCGTGGCCCGTCCCGTCGCGTCCGGAACTCCTCGATCGTCATGGTCTGCAGTCGTGAGTATGTTCCGGTCGGATTATCGACGATGCCGATCGCCCGCACATACGGCTCGATGACATGCACCTTCTGCAGCGGAGTCACGATCAGCAGCTGCAGTCCGAGTGTCGCGAACAGATCGAGGGCATAGCGCGTGGAGACGTCAGACCCACGGCCGAACGCCTCGTCGATGACCGCGAACCGGAAGTCGCGGGATTGTTCAGCGCCCCATTCCAGACCGAACTGATACGCCAGCGACGCGGCCAGGATGGTGTAGGCCAGCTTCTCCTTTTGCCCACCGGACTTGCCGTCGGAATCGCTGTAGTGCTCCCATTCCTCACCGGTGTCAACATCGCGCTCCGAGGCAGAGAAAACGAACCAGTTGCGTACGTCGGTGACCCTGCGAGTCCAGTTCTTATCCGATTCGGCGTATCCGTCGCGGCCGCGAAACCGTTCGATGATGCGTTTGACGTCCAGGAACCGCTGCTCGGAATACTGGTCACCGTCGACGGCGAGGGTGTCATTGGTCAGGTTGCGCAGATCCGAGCGGAACAGTGCCACATCCTGATTGGAGGTGGGTTCCTTTTCCAGCCGGATATAGCGGCCCGGGTTGTAGGGCACCGCACCCAGTGCCTCGTTGATGCGGTCGACGCGCTCGTCGATGGCCGAGGCCTGGCGGCCCAGCCAGTTGTTGAACCCGGCGAGTTCTTGGATGGCGTTCTTGTTGAGCTGGTCCTTGAATTCGGTCTCGAACCGCGGCAGGTCGTCGGTGGCGACCCGGTCCCGAAAGGCCAGGAAGTCGGCGCGTGCCTCGACACCGGCGTCCATGTCGGCGCGTAGTTCGGGCCAGCGGTTCAGGACGACGCTCATGGACTGCGTCAGGTTGAGGCCGTGGCCGTTGAGTTGACCGGAAATCCGCTCGATGCGCCGATGCAGATCGGCAGCCAATGTCGTCTCGGCCTCTGCGCAGTCCACGGCACGCCGGGGCAGACCGGCTCCGAGACGTTCCACCAGTGCCGGATAGGAGGCGCGGGCCATATCCAATTCCCCTGCTGCGGAGATGAACTCCTCATCGCGGGCACGATCCTGAACCGCCCGATGCCTGGCCGCCGCGGTGGTGGCCAGCGCGCCGGTGAGCTTCTTGATGAGCTCCGCGACGGCCGCGGCCGCCTCGGCGTTGCGCGCCAGCGCCCGGGTGATCTCTTCCAGCCGCGACGAGCCGGCCTGCAACCGAGCCCGTTCGGCGTCATGGCCGTCGGCGCGCGAGACGGCCTCCTCGACGTCGAGGTCGGTCCAGGATCGGAAGCCCGCCACCCGCAGGAATGCATCCAGGCGTTGTTGCAGCACGTCCCGCCGCTCGCCGAGCCGGACGGCTTCGGCGGTCGCCTGATCGCGGTCGCGTTCCCGTTCGGCCAGTTCGGTGCGCAGCGCGCCGATCTTGCGTTCGTTGACCCAGCCGAGCACCCAGCGTCGCGCATCATCGACGCGATGCCGGTCGTCCTTCTCGTGCCGGTCGCCGGAGCGCAGCTGGCCTTCCCTGGTAACAGCGCGGCGTTGCCTGCGGAACTCATCGAGGTCTGCGGCGCAACGGAAGTCGGCCCGCTTGACCAACTCGTGGCGCAGGTACTCCTCGAACGCACCCGCGCGCACCTCGATGCAGTCGGCGAGCAGCAGGCCGTCCTGGGCGGACGGCTGCAGCCTAACCCGCTGCTGGGGCACCCGCTCGTAGACCAGTTTGGCGCCGCGGCCGGCGACGGTGAGCCGGCGAGCATTGACCCAGCCGGCGACGGCGTCGTAGTGCCGTTGCGGCACCAGCAGCGAGAGCGCGAAGCCACGGAGCACCCGTTCGGCGGCGCCGCGCCACTGCGCGTGCTCCTCGTAGACGTCGAGGAGTTCCCCGGCGTAGGGCAGATCCTCGGCGGTCAGCCCCAGTGCCGCGCACAGCTCGGCACGCATCGCGACCTGCTCGTGCGGCAGGTTGTCGGTACGTTCCTCCAGGCTGGCGATCTCCGCGCTCAGCCCCTCGCAGGAGCGTCGCCCCTCCCGCTCTCGGCTGATGGCATCGGCGGTGGCGGTATCGAGGTCGCGCTTGTCGGCGGTGAGCCGGAGCCGTTCGCCGGCGGTCAGCGCGGACAGGCTGGTGAACCCTGCGCTGTCGGTGACCGGGGGCAGCCCGGCGTCGGTCACCGCGGCGTCGAACAACGTTCTTGTCTTACCGCGGTTTTCGGCTTGTGCGCGGGCATCGCGGGCCAGTCGCTCCAGTTCACCGATGCGGTCACCGCCGGCCCTGGCACGTTCCTCGATGAGCGATTCACGCTCGTCGCCGAGGGTGCGCTGCTCGGCTTCGGCGGCGTCCTGTTGAGTCAGCAGTGCCGCACCTTCGGCGTCCAGCTGGGTGATTTCCTCGGCGAGCAGGCCGGCGCGCAGTTCGGCGAAGAACAACCGGACCGCCGCCCGTTCCACGCCGAGGGCGTCACGTTCGGTGAGCGCGCCGTCGTATTTGGCGGCGGTATCCACCACCGGCTGCAGCGCCTCGAGCTGTTCGCGGGCGCGTTTGACGGCATCGTGCGCCTTGGTCAGATCGTCGAAATGCCCGATGATGTCGCGAACCCGTTCGGTCGAGTCACTGGGTTCCAGCATGTGGTCACGGACGAAATCGTTGAGATTGCCGACGGATTTCATCGAGACGGTCTGGTGGAACAGTTCGAGGGCCTGTTCAGAACGGACACCAAGCAAACGTCGCAAAGATGTTGCGTACTTGGGGAACTCATCGAAAATATCGGTGCCGGCGGCACGCAGCCGCTTGCGTAGTTCGCGCAGATCGGTGCCGAAGTCGGCGAAATCGCCGGCGATGGACAACGCTTTGGTGGCGGTGAGGAAGAAGCGGTAGGGCTGCCCGGTGCTCTCGCGCTGCTGGAAGACCTGGGCAAGGGTGACCGTCTCGTCGTGGCCGTGGTTGCAGAAGACGCCGAGGATCACCGAGTAGGTGTGCTTGTTCTCCCGCAAGCCCTTCGGCCGGGATTTGCCGGTGGACTCATTACGCTCGGACTTGTAGTGGCCTTCGACGTAGGAGCGCAGCGTCCGCTCCTTGGCATCGGCGCCGGCGGCCTTGTTGTAGGCGGCCTTGTGTGAGGGCACCAGCAGTGTGGTGAGCGCGTCGACGATGGTGGACTTGCCCGAGCCGATGTCCCCGGTCAGCAGCGCGGTGTCGGTGGCGGGTGTGAACCGCCACGCGTGATCGTCGAAGGTGCCCCAGTTGTACACCTCGGCGTACTGCAGCCGGTACCCGGCGCGGTGCCCGTCCACGTCGGTTGTGCTGAAGAGGGTGTCACTCATCTGACGTCACGATTCCGGCGTACTCGCGCAATTTGGCCGCGAAATCCGCGAGGGTTTGCGCGTCGACGTAGGCCTTCAGGATGCGGCGCACCTCCCAGTGGTCGCGCTGACCGCGCAGCTGATGCAGGAAGCCCAGTTCGGCCGCCTTCTTGATGGTGGATTCGGCCTGGTCCACGACACGGGCGTCGTTGGTCGAATCCGCCTGGAACAGCCGCATCATCTCGACGAGCTGTTCGGTGCTCAGGACCAGTCGGCCTTCACCGCCGCTCGTCTCGAACTCGACGAGTCGCTTACGCAGCAGCACCAGCAGCAGGCTGACGTTGTAGGTCAGGGCCCGGCGACGCACCAGCCGGGGCAACGCCTCCTCGCCCTCGTCTTCGGGGCGAGACCGCAGATAGGCGTAGCCCTCCACATCGTCGACCACCACGTCGACCCCGATGGTGGCGAAGTGGTCGCGTACACCGGCACCCAGGCGTTCCAGGGTCAGCCAGGTGTCCTCGTCGGCGGTGCGGTAGACGACGCCCTGCATCAGCCGGATGATCGCCGTGGCGACCGCGCGGTCATTGCTCATACCCGTTTGACCGTCACCTTCGGCAGCCGCGCACGCTTGGTCACACCCGGGTCGGTGGGGTCCGGGTAGTCCAACACGGTCTCGGCGCTGTCGTCCATCTCGATGCGCACGCCCTCGTCACTGAGTGCCAGATAGCCGACGATCTCGGCGGCGCCCTGTTCGATCGGGTGCACAGCAAGAACATCGGACAGCAGTGCCGACGAATGTTCCGGTAGCACAGCATGAATCGTATCCAGCAGCCGCGCCTGATCGATGTAGGTCTGGGTGAACAGCAGGCCGGTGTCGACCTCCTCGGACGCGGCGCTGATGGTGCTCTCGACCGCGACCGCGACCGGGGTCTGATAGAGCGGTCGTTCGAACGGCAGCGCGATGTCGACGCCCGGTTCGTCGACCTCGAGCCCGAACGCCGGCGGCACACCGCGCAGCTCGAGCGCCACCGACTCCACCGCCCGCACCAGATCCAGGACGCGCCGGTTCTCCAGCCACACCTGATCGTCGAGGAAGCGGCGGAGTTGCTCGGAGATCTGCCGGATGGTGCGTTGGGCCCGGTCGGCGGCCTCGGACCAGTCGTGGTGAATGCCACGAATCCGGTGGTCGGCCTCGATGGTGTCCAGCGCGGAGACCTTGGCGAGCAGCTCGGCAAGCTCGTTTTGGCGTTGGTCGGAGAGCAAGAAGTCGTAGAAGGCCTGAAAGCTGCGCCCCTGGTCGGAGCCGGCGATCTGCGAGCGACTGCCCACCAGCTCGGTCAGCAGCTCGCCCTTGGATCCGTCCCAGCCGGCGATCTTCTCCCGCGCCCCGCGGTCCAGGAGGCGGAAGTTCTCCTCGACCTCACGGAAGTCCGACAGCAGTTCACGTGCGGTCGACGACAGCTGCTGGTAGCGGTCGCGCACGCCGGTGGCATCGAGCATCGGGATGTCGCCGGCCTCGACGGCGGCGATCTCGGCGTCGATTTCGGCACGGCGGCGGTGCAATTCGGCCAGCCGCACATCGGTGTGCATCTCGGTACCGTGCACGATCTGGCGTAGCAGTTCGACCACGGTGTGCAGGCGGGACTCGGTGCCGACGAAGGACCGGCCCTGCAGGCTGGTGATCCAGCCGTATGCCTTCTCGAAGGCCGGTGTGACCTCGTAGTGCACTTCGTCGTCACCGGACGGATAGAAGCGGCGCAGGTACCCGGCGTCGGTGGCCGCCCAGTCCTCCAGATAGGCGCGCGGAGCCTTGGGGTAACGGGCGTCGTCGGTGTTCAGCGCGTACAGGTGGTCATCCAGTGCGTCGGCGACCTCGCCGGCCGAACACGCGCCGCGGTTACCGTCGACGAAGAACGCGCCGAGGAACGACAGGATCACGGTGGCGTTGCTCGCGCGCAGCAGCCGCCAGGCGGGGTGGCGGTCCCGCAGCGCCTCGATCGCGTCGTAGTCCACCAGGTCAGCGTAGACAGGTGCGCCGACAGGTTCACGGACCGCCGGGGGCGGCGTCGGGCGCCAACTCGGCGGCGAAGGCCTTGAACTCCGGGTGGCCGGGCAACTTCTGTAGGCACTGGGAAACCAGCCTGCCCGCGGTGACAGTATCGCCGCGGCGCAAAGCCAGCTGCGCCGCGAAGAATTTCTGCTCGGGCCCACCCAGGGCCGGATGCCCGGCGATGCGGTCAAGTACCCCACCGGGAGCGTCGTCCAGGTTCTCCAGCAGCAATCGGTGCCAGTGGGCCAGCCGCTGGGCCCGCGACTCGCGCCCCCGATGTACGTCGTCCAGGGCGAGCACATACTGCTGCGCGAAAGCCTCCCAGGTGTCGGCGACCCGCACCAACCGGGTGAGCACCTCGGCCAGGCTGGTCTCCTTCGCCGCCGTCGGGCCGTCCCCGAACCGTGTCCAGCCGTACGGCGACTCCCACCGGATGAGCTGCGGCGCTGCGTACTCCGCGAAGACCTGGAATCCGTGCCGTTCCAGCATCGTCTGCCACAGCACCGCCGCTGCATCCGAGACCACGAACCCCGCGGCCGCCATGGCGTCCTCGGACCGGAAATAGTCGTCGTCGCGCGCCTCACACGCAAGATCGATGAGCTTTGCCAACATGGCCGCCGCGCTCTGGTGATCCTCGCCATGCAATGCGTTCTGTGCTTCGGTGGTCAACCTTTTGAAGGTGAAGCGCCACCGGGTGCGCTCGCGCGGGGATACCCGACGGTCACCGGCCAGGTATGCGCCCTTGCGGGCGAGCATCACGAACTCGTCGACTTCCGCGCGCAGCGCCCGCACGTCGCCCGGCTCCTTCGGTGGACGCGCTGGTGTACCGCTCCCGCCGCCGTCCAGGGCAGCCTCGACGCGGGTGCGGACGTCAGCAGTGCCGCGCCAGTAGACGGTCCACAGCGCCGTGCGCAGGTCGTCGGCCTCCAGCGGCGCGACCCTGCGGTAGAACTCTTCGCGGTTCATGCGATGGGCGGGCATCGGACGATCACCGCCTCATGAGTTCAGGTCGCCGAGCACGCCGTCGCGGTGAGCGAGGATCTCGGCCCGGTAGTGGGACACCAGATATTCGGGCGAACCGAGGTGAACCGCGAAGGTGTCATCGCTGAAGCCGCCGGCCCGCAGCAGCGGCTTGGCGCGCTGGTAGGCGCTGTTCTTCCCGATGCCGAAATGGTCGGTGACGTCGGTGGCCCGCAGGCGGACGCCTCCGGTTCCGGGGTCGAACAGTCCGTTCGCCTTACCGGCAATCCAGATGATCGCTGCCGCCGCCGTTTCCACCCGACCGTTTCGCCTGAAGATTGCAGGATCCCCGGCGGCGATGCGGGACAGCAGGCGTCGTGACACCGTGCGGTACTCGATATCGAGCAACTCATCGCAACAACGGTCGGCCAGCTCGAGAACCTCGGATACCCGCGCGGTGACATCGTCGGGGATATCCGACCACTGAAAAGGCTCGTCGGGCAGCGGTTCCGCGTCGAGGCGATCCAGCTCCGCGCCTCCACCGACCAGCTGTGCAAAGTGGCCCAGCAACATGGTCTGCATCGCGTGCTGATCGATCAGTCCGGGCACCGGCCGTCCGGACGCCCCGATCTCACTCAGATATCGGGGAGCGCACTCGTCGATCGCGGCGAGCGCCTCATCGGTGAGCGACCCACGCAAACCGGCCTCGGCGTGGGCGAAACGCACGAAGGCACGCAGCAGATCGGGTGCCTTGGCCAGATGCTCGGCAGGCGCAATGACCTTGCGGGGCAGCCAGTCCCAGAACAGCATCTGCACCCGGACCGTGCTCCAGCGCAACGGATCACCCGGCCCGTAATCGGTGCCGTACCACAGGAGGGATTCGAGCAGGTCTCGATGGTCGGCGTCCTCGAGAGGCTTTCCCCACTGCGACGCGAAGAAGCGATCCTTGAGGTCAGCGCGCTGCCGGGAATCCCATTGCGGTCGTTGATATCCGGATCCGCCATCGGGTAGGGCGCGGGTGATCCACTCGAGCAGCGGACGGCAGGCGGGCCAGGTCTCGGTCTCCAGCGGGGGAAAGGTCATCGCCGCGGTCTCGACGGCCGGGTCGATCCGGGCGCGTGCGTCGGCGGGGGTGAGGTCTTCCCAGATCACGTCGGGATCGTCGGCCATCCGCCGGTACCGGGCCAGGATGTCGGCGATCGGTTCGGCCAGCACGAACGCGTCCTTGACCAAGGTCCCGAAGTTGTGGTCGATGTACGCGATGATCGTCAGCTCGTAGCTCCCGGCGAGCCGCACCCCGAGCATGACGTTGTCCCCGTCGCCGAGTGTGTGGCCCGTGCAGACCGCGCGGTAGGTCGACGTGTCGGCCAGCCTGGTCAGCCAGTCCGCCGGTGGAGCGGGCCTGGATGCGAGTTCACGACGGATGCGCGCGCCAAGGATGTCATCGGGGGTCAGAGCGCCGATCACGGTGAGCAATGCGGTGGTTTCCGGGGTGGCGACGTCGATGAACATCGCCGCGAGTTCTTCGACGGTGGGCCGGTCCGCTCGGGACTCGGGCGCGGAGAACGGTCCGTCGCTGCGAGGGTCGAGCGCGGCCAACAGCGTACTGACATAGCTCAGCAGGTGCAGCGGATCCGGATCGGCCAGTGCCGTCCGGACCTCGTCGAACAGATCGGGTTCACGCCGCTCCTGGCGCCGGCGCGGTCGGCGTTTCACCGCCCGACGTTGTCGGTTCGATTTGGACATGTATGCCACCGTACGATGTCTCCCGCCGTTCAGTCCGCGCGGCCGAACTCCACGTAGGCGGGCCGTAGCAGCTCCACCAGTGCTCGCCCGCGCAGGGCCACCGGGATTTCGGGCAGCTGATCCAGCAGCGCCGTCGAGGATGTGACCGGCGGGCTCGCCGCGGGGACACTGTTCTGCCGCACGAAGAATGAATCCAGACAGTCGGCGAGCTGAGGCCCCGTCGGCTCGGCGCGATCGGCGGCCGGCCCACCACCGGCGCGGGCGGCGGCCAGATTCTCCAGCAGATCGGCGCGTTCACGGCCTCGCCAAGCGAGGATCGCAAAGGGGTCCTCGTCGAACGCCTCGGCCAGCAGATAGAACGTCGCGGCCAAATGCTTGCAGGGCACGGCACCATCCGGGCAGGTGCAGTCCTGCGACAACTCCCGGGCCGTCGCGGGAAACAACGACAACTCCAACGCGCCGAACACGTCCTCGATATCCGGTGGCATCTCACCGGCAAGCAAAGCTGCAGTGTACAAGGCATTTTCGGCCAGAGCGGCTTCCACCTGCGCCCACTCAACCTTGCCGAACGCGGCGATGCCGATGCGGACCCGATACGGCCGCGCCCGGCTGCCCTGCACCTGCGCGGTGACCAGACCCGGCCCCGCCTCCAGCGAGATCACCTGACCCCGCCGGGCATAGTTGCGCCCGCGCTGCAGCCGGCTGCCGAGCCCGATGGATTCGAGCACTTCGATGAACCGCTGCGACCACCACGTCTGGGCGATCCGGCCACGTGCGCTGCGGGCCTTCAGCCCACCGTCGACCTGACGGGGCCGCGACGCCGGATACCAGTCACTCACCGACGGCTCCCTCCGACAGGCTGAACAATTGGCGCAGATCGCCGGTCGACAGCTCGGTCAGCCAGCCTTCACCGTCCCCGACGACCAGATCGGCCAGCGCCTTCTTCTGCTCGATCATGTCGTCGATTCTCTCTTCGAGCGTTCCGGTGCAGATGAACTTGCGCACCTGCACCGACTTGCGTTGACCGATTCGGAACGCCCGGTCGGTGGCCTGGTTCTCCACCGCCGGGTTCCACCACCGGTCCAGGTGCACAACATGATTGGCGGCGGTCAGGGTCAGTCCGGTACCGCCGGCCTTCAACGACAACAGGAAGATCGACGGCCCTTCACCGGACTGGAACCTCGCAACCATCTCATCACGGCGCTTCTTGGGGACTCCGCCATGCAGGTAGGCCACATCCTGGCCGAACCGTGCCGCCAGATGCGGAACCAGCATCTCGGCGAATTCGGTGAACTGGGTGAAGCACAGCACCCGGTCTCCTTCGGCGAGAATCTCCTCCAGGATCTCTTCGAGCCGGATCACCTTGCCCGACCGCTGCGCGACCGCCGAACGATCGTGCAGCAGCTGGGCGGGGTGGTTGCAGACCTGCTTGAGTTTGGCCATCGCGGCAAGAACGTTGCCGCGCCGCTCGATTCCGTCGGTGCTCTCGATCTTCTCCATCATGTCGTCGACGACGGCCTGGTACAGCGACGCCTGCTCGGTGGTGAGCCGGCAGTACTGCTTGACCTCGATCTTCTCGGGTAGATCATCGATGATGGTCGGGTCGGTCTTGAGCCGCCGCAGAATGTAGGGCCGGGTGATCTGGCGCAGCCGCTCGGCCGGGTCGGTCTGACCGTACTTCTCCACCGGAATCGCATACCGGGTACGGAACACCTCGGACGAGCCGAGTAGCCCCGGGTTGAGGAAATCCATGATCGCCCACAGTTCGGCGAGCCGGTTCTCCACCGGGGTCCCGGTCAGCGCCACCCGGTGGTCGGCCTCCAGGCGCCGCACCGCTTTCGCCCCGCGGGACAGGCTGTTCTTGACCGCCTGGGCCTCGTCGAGCACCACTCGGGCCCAACGGTAGCCGGCGAGTTCGTCGATATCCCGGGTGGCCGTGGCGTAGGTGGTGATGACCATGTCGACGCGGGACAGCTGCTTTCGCAGCGCCTTGCCGCGCAACCGATCTGAGCCGTGGTGTTGGTAAACCCGCAGGGCCGGAGCGAATTTCGCTGCCTCGCGCTGCCAGTTGCCGACCAGCGACATCGGGCACAACAGCAGGGTCGGCGCGGTGTCGGGCTCGTGATGGCGTTGCGCGGATTCCAGCGCCAGCAACTGCACGGTCTTGCCGAGCCCCATATCGTCGGCCAGGCAACTGCCCAGGCCCAGCGACGACAGGAACGCCAGCCAGGACAACCCGCGCCGTTGGTAGGGGCGCAATGTCGCGACGAAGTCGGGTGAGGGTTCCAGCGGTTGTAGCGATTGCCCCGCCGCGCCGCCGAGCAGATCGCCCAGCCAGCCGTCGGCGCGCACCGCGGTGACCTCCAGCGGGGCGTCGGTGTCATCGATGTGGCCGGCTGCCATGGCCAAGATTTCACCGGTGGTCGCCTGACCGGAAGGGGTGCGCTGCAGGAACTCGATCCCCCGGCGCAACTGTTCGGGATCAACCGCCACCCATTGGCCTCGCAGCCGGATCAGTGGGGCCTTGGTCTGGGCGAGCGCTGCGATCTCGTCGTCGGTGAGTATCTCGTCGCCGACGGCGAGCTGCCAGCGGAAGTCGATGAGTTGTTCTCGGCCGAATCTGCTTGCCGTGGTGACGACTCCGTCGACCGGGGTGGATGCCGACACGGCGAGGCCGAGCGTGCGGCGGCGGTCCCACCAGGAGGGCAGCAACACCCCGAACCCGGCGTCATCGAGCAATGGCGCCGCGGTCGACAGGAAGTGGTAGGCGCCATCGGCGTCCAGATCGATCCCGACGGGACGCGCGGTGCGCAGGCCGGCGGCCAGTTCCGGGTAGATCCGCACCGCCCGCCCCAGTTCGGTGAGCAGCAGTTCCTCCGGGCGATCCAGCCAGCGGCGCAGGCTGCCGTCGTCGTCCCAGGTCTGCTCGGCCGGGACAAGCAGGCTGGGGTCGGCGACGGACTGCAGCAGAAATTCCAGCCGCCAACGGGCAGGGTCATCGTCGTACGTCTCGACCTCGGTGAGTCTGAAGGTCGCCCGAGCCGGGCCGGGCTCGTCGACCCCGATCTCGTCCCACGGCATCAACGCCTCGGCCAGCGCGTCCAAGGCGGCCGGTTCGGCATCAACCCTGGGGTCCGGTGTGGTCAGCGCTGTAAGCCACAGTTCTTCTGCCGGTACCTGTTTCGGGCGGCGGCCACGTCGCGGCGGGAGCCACTCGTCGACTGCCGGCACAGCGGCACGGGCCGTCGCGTCCACGAGATCCTGCAACGTCCCCATCGCCAGGTCGTAGGCCGCGGGCACGTCCGGCTGCGCCCGACACACCGGCGGCATCGCCGCGACGAGCGCATTCAGGGCCACGACGTCGGTGCCCTGCACCACCGGCCGCCACAGCGCGACGGCACCGTGCGCGTCCCACCCGAGCGCGGGCAGCACACGTCCGCGGCGCACCAACTCGTGGGCGAAGCCGGCCAGGTCGGACAGGTAGGAGACCGATTCGCCGTACCGCACGTCGGAAGCGGGCTCTTCCAGGACGGCCAACGCCGATGCCGCCGGAAGCGACACCGTCGGCACCGTCCATGGCAGCAGCGTGGGCGCGGTACGCGAGGCCGGTCGCGGCGTGATGCGCAGCAGTTCCGGCGAGTCGAGCGGCGAGGTCCGCAGTGACGGCAACAGCAGCACCGCGCTGCCGGTTTTGCCGGCGTGAGTAGCGGCGAGCACGTCGGCGGGCGCGGCGAATGGATGCGGGCGGGCGACGCGCAACGCCTGGCTGGCGCTCTTCACCGACCGATCAGAGTCCTCAGCCCACAGGCACAACCCATCGGCCGACCAGAAGCCGTGCAGAACCAACATGGCGAATCACTTTCTGAAGGACCGAGCCAGGTTAGCGAATGGCGCAGGTGCGTTCCCGTGACGCGCCTGCGTGCGACGGAAAGTCGTGACACGTGGGGTCAATGATGCCAAAGGGGCGCCCTTGAATATGCCGGGACGCATGCAGACGCACCGACATGTGCGCGTGGGTCAACGCACAGTGCCGGCAGGCAGCACTTCCGTCTTCACCTCGAGCGCCTCGTAGGTTGCCCGGGCACGCGCATCCCGAGTGACAAGAACTGCGCCGCGCTCACGAGCCGCCAAGGCAACGAGTCCGTCATAGGTTGCGCCGCCGCACATCCTCCGCCGGGCCAACTCGGGATGGGCGGCCCGCGCCGCACGGGCGCCCAGCGACAGGGATTCAGCGAAGTTCGCACCGATCAGTTTCACCGCGTCAGCAGGGAGAACGCGGGCATCGCCAGGCAGGCGGGTCAGCACCGAGCACCGAGTATGTCTCGACGAGCGCATGTGCGCTCAGGCCCAACGTGCGCCCCTTCGCCCACCTCGCGACCACGACATGTTCCCGGTGCGACGTCACGAGCAGCGGGACCGCGGCACTGGTGTCCACCGCGGTGACGGCCACCGACGTCAGCGCCGTCCGGAGTCGATGAGCGCGAACATCATCTCGTCGGTGACGACGGTGTCGGCGACCTGTGGCTGGTTGCGCTGGGCGCCGCGCGCACCGGCGAACCGGGCACGCACCGACCGGCCGTGGTCATCTCCGTCGATGACCTGCTCACCGGGATCGAGGACGAACTCGTCGTTGTCATTCCCGTATCGAGTTCGCGAACGGGTACGCCCCTGTGACCGCGGTTCTCACCCGGCGAGGGCGTGGACACCAGTAGTGTCGCCGTGTGCCGCGGCGTTCGCTCCGTAGCGCGCATGCGGTTGTCGCAGTGGTTGGGCACGCTGGCCCCCGAGACCTTGGACCAGATCGAACACGCGCTCGGCCTGATTCTGGGCTCAGCAGGGCGGACTGAGCGATCAGCTCGCCGTGACGGAGACAGCGCCGCGGTCCGGGTCAGTCCGGCGAGGCGATCCTCTGTCGGAGTTCGTCGCGGCGCCTGATGATCCGCTCCCGGCGAGCGGCGACCAGGTAGTCCGGTGAGCCGAGGTCGACGGAGTACGGATCCGAGGAGAATCGGCCAGCTTTCACCATCACCCCTCCCCGCTGCGAAGGGCTGCTCTTCACGCCGAAGTGCTTTGCGATGTCCATCGCTTTCAGCTCGGACCCGTAGTCGAAGCACCCGTTGGCCTTGCCCGCGATCCACACCAACCCTGCCGCAGCGGTTTCCACGCGGCCCTTGCGCCGAAACACCGCAGGCCCTTGGGAGGCGACGCGTGCCAATACCCGGCGGCACACCGTGCGGTACTCCACGTCGAGCAGCTCATCGCAGCACCGGTCGGTCAACGCCAACACCTCACCGACGCGGACCTCGATGTCCTCAGGAACGCGCGACCAATCGAACGGCTCGTCGGGCAGTGGTGTGGTGTCGAGTGCGTCCAACTGCTCGCGGCCGCCGACTTCCGTGGCGAGATCGTCCAATCGCATCTCCTCGGCCCAATTCGGCCCCATCACTGCGGACTCGTATTCACCCGGACCGAACTCGAATCGATCATGCATATCCGTCCCGGACGCCTGAATCGCTCGCAGATACTCGGGCGCCCAGGCATCGATGGCGTGCAACGTCTGGTCGGTGAGGTCTGCGCGGACAACGGATTCGTCGTGCGCGAACCCCACGAAGGCCCGCAGCAGCGCGGGCGCCAGAGCCAGGTACTCGGTGGCAGCGATGACCTTGCGTGGCAGCCAGTCTGCAAGAAGAATCTCGATGCGCACGTCGCTCCAGCGCAACGGATCACCCGGCCCGTAGTCGGTGGCGTACCAGAGTATTGAGTCCAGCAGACCTCGATGGTCGACGTCGTCGAACGCCGCGCCGTGCTTCGAGCTGAAGAACCGAGCCGCGAGTCCGTCGAGCTGTTCGCTATCCCATTGCGGGCGTTGATAACCGGTGCCGCCGGCCGGCAACGTCCGGGTGATCCACTCGACCAGTGGTCGGCAGGCCGGCCAGGAATCGGTTTCCAGTGGCGGAAAGGTGCGTGCGGCCATGTCGATAGCGGGGTCGATCCACGCGCGCGCGTCCGCCAGGCTCAGCTCCTCCCACGTCGTGTCCGGGTCCTCGTCGATGCTCTGGTACCGGCCGACGATGACCTCGATGGATTCGGGAATCACGAACGCGTCCTTGACCAGTTGCCCCATGTTGTGGTCGACGTAGACGACGCAGGTTGCGGCGTCGCTGCCCGCGAGACGCACACCGACCATGACATTGTCGCCGTCGCCGAGGATGTGCGTCATGCGCACAGCGCGGTAGGCCGACGTTTGATCGAGCCGACCCAACCAGTCCGGTAGAACGTAGTCCCGGGAGGCCAGTTCCCGTCGGATCCGTACCCGGAGGACCTCGTCGTCGGCGAGGGCGGCGATGACGGTCAGTAAGGCGGTGGTCTCCGGTTGCGGTACGTCGATGAACATCGCCGCCAACTCTTCACGGCTCGGTCCGTCGGGGGCAGGCGCAGCGAACGGGCGCTCCTCGCCACGGGGCTCCAGCGCGGTCAGCAGCGTGCTGACGTAGCTGAGCAGGTGCAGTGGGCCCGGATCGACCATCGCCGCGCGCACCGCGGCCATCAGGTCGGGTTCGGCCGGCGCACCGCCGCGAGGTCGCTTGGATTTCGACATGGAAACACCGTACGACGCCGCGGAGCGGTCCCGCGGCACCAAGTATGGATTCGTCAGGCGCCGGCGGCCCGGGCCTGCTCGATGTGCGGTTGATCTCCCGGTGGGCCTGCACGCGCGCGATCGCCGCGCCGAGCGCCGGGTTCGCGGGCGTGGCGTCCGGTGCCGCCGCGACCACCCGGCATCGTCGTCGACGCGCGATAGGTCAGTTAGTTTGTCGTGGGTGGCGGCGGTTCGTACGGCGCGTACCACCACCATTGTGCACGCTCACCGAGCGGGCCGGGGCAGGGCGGTACATCGGGAGGCGGCTTGGTCGGTGGACGGGCCAGTGATCTGTTGGTCAGTGTTTCGCCGTCACTGTCGGTGACTTTCAGCTGTTCGGCCGGTCCGATGAGGGTGATCCCGCCGCGGTGGTGCATGCGGTGATGAAAAGGGCAGAGCAGCACCAGATTTGACAGTTCGGTGGGTCCGCCGTTCTCCCAGTGCACGAGGTGATGGGCATGCAAGCCGCGGGTGGCCCCGCAGCCGGGCACCACACACGTCTGGTCGCGGTGCTCCAATGCCCGGCGCAACCGCCGCCCGACCGTGCGCGTCGCGCGGCCCACCCCGATCGGGCGGCCGTGGCGTTCGAACCACACCTCACAGGTTGCATCGCAGAGCAGGTAGCGGCGGTCATCGTCGGGCAGCACCGGTCCCAAATGCAATGACGCCACCGGCTTGTCGACATCGGCGTGCATGACGACGGTGGTGTGCGCACCGTGCGGGCGGGCCGCCACGTCGGTGTCCCAGCCGGCCTCGATGAGGCTCATGAACGCATCGACACCGTCGGGGAACGGCGGTGCCTGTTCGGAAATGGTTCTCTCCGCGTCGTACTCGCGCTTCTGTCCATCCTCGGGATCGATGCTGTCATTGGTGTCGTGGTCGCGCTTCCACTGCGCGATCAATGCGTCCCGGTGAGATTGGTGGGCGGCCTCGAACTTCGCGGCTTCCACCCGGGGCAGGGTGATCCGCCACGTCGTCGACTCGTCACCCTCGATCTTGGTGATCTTGCGTTTGGGTTCGGGCTTGTCGTCCGGTTCGGGGCGTGGTTCCTGTTTGACCGCGGTGCGCAACTGGCTCACGGTGGCGGCCTTCACCAACTCGGCATAATGGTCATCGCAGCCGTCGCCGCCACGTTCGGCGATGACGCCGACCTGATCCAGTGACACCCGGCCCTCGCGTAATCCTTGCGTGCACCGCGGGAGTTCGTCGATTCGGTGCGCGACGGCGACCATGGTCTCGGCATTACGCGGCGCGATACCAGTCTTCCACGCCACCAACGCCTCCAGGGAACGGCATCCGGTGGCGCCCCACAGCGCATTGCCGTCTTCCGCGCCCCTGCCGTCGATCTCGGCGATGATCTCCACCAGCCGACCATCGATGGCATTGCGCTGCCCGGTCAGTTCCCCGATCTCCTCGAACAGCGCATCCAGCCGCGGCTCCGCCACGTGAGTGGCGTAAGGCTCTGTGGGAGGCGGCATAACAGAATTTTACGAGAGGGGTCCGACAAGTAGATTCGTCACGATCAAGACCCGGTCGCGCGTGCCTGGTCGATCTGCTGCTTGATCTCCCGGTAGGCCTGCACGCGCGCCATGACGCCGTCGACAGCGGAGTTCGTCGGCGTGGTGTCCGGTGCGGCCTCGATGCCGTAGAGCATGGCGCTGAGCGTCCCGTGCAGCTCCGCGCGCTGTTCGGCGACCTTGGCGTCTTCCCGTTCGGTACGCAGCGACTCATCGATATGCCGCGCCTCGACGGCGCACCTGCCGATCAGTTCCACGCGTTCCTTTGCGACGCCCTCCAACTCGGCGATCGTTCCCTCCGCCTCGGCCAGGATGCTGCGGTCGTCGGCACTGGGTTTATTCAACGCCGACAGCTTGCCGGTCACACCCCGCAACGCATGCGCCTTCGCGAAACTCCGATTGATCCAGGCAATATCGGCGGTGAAGTCGACGTCTCCGAGCCAGCCCGCCCGGGCCGCTTCCGATGCCGCCACCTGTTTGACGGAGTGCAGCGCCGCCTCGACCAGAGAGGCATTCGCGTTGAATAAACCCAGTGCCGACGACCGCAGCATCTTGGCCGAGGCGGAGAGGAGACGATCGCCGGGGTGGAGGGCGCCGCGAAGGAACGCGTGGAACTGATCGGCAGGTGCGCCGTCGAGGCGAAGCATATCGATGAAGTCGCTGCGTACCGAACGGGAAGACGCCAAGGGAGTCGAACAGCGCGCGGAGCTGCACGGGACGCTCAGCGCCATGCTCTACGGCATCGAGGCCGCACCGGACAAAGCGCCGACGAACTCCGCTGTCGACGGCGTCATGGCGCGCGTGCAGGCCTACCGGGAGATCGAAGCAGCAGATCGACCAGGCACGCGCGACCGGGTCTTGATCGTGACGAATCTACTTGTCGGACCCCTCTCGTAAAATTCTGTTATGCCGCCTCCCACAGAGCCTTACGCCACTCACGTGGCGGAGCCGCGGCTGGATGCGCTGTTCGAGGAGATCGGGGAACTGACCGGGCAGCGCAATGCCATCGATGGTCGGCTGGTGGAGATCATCGCCGAGATCGACGGCAGGGGCGCGGAAGACGGCAATGCGCTGTGGGGCGCCACTGGATGCCGTTCCCTGGAGGGGTTGGTGGCGTGGAAGACCGGCATCGCGCCGCGCAATGCCGAGACCATGGTCGCCGTCGCGCACCGAATCGACGAACTCCCTTGGTGCGCGCAAGGATTGCGCGAGGGTCGGGTGTCACTGGATCAGATCGGCGTCATCGCCGAACGCGGCGGTGACGGCTGCGATGACCATTATGCCGAGTTGGTGAAGGTTGCCACCGTCAGCCAGTTGCGCACCGCGGTAAAATAGGAACCACGCCCCGAACCGGTGACAAGCCCGAACCCAAGCGCAGATCACCAAGAACGAGGGTGACGAGTCGACAACGTGGCGGATCACCCTGCCCCGTGTGGAAGCCGCGAAGTTCGAGGCCGCCCACCAATCTCACCAGGACGCATTGATCGCGCAGTGGAAGCACGACCACGACACTCAATGACAGCATCGATCCCGAGGATGGGACAGAAGCGCCAGTACGACGCCGAGAGAACCATTTCCGAACAGGCACCGCCGTTCCCCGACGGTGTCGATGCGTTCAAGAGCCCCGTCGAGGCCGGCTGGGACACCGACGTGGCGGCCCGCCCGCACGGTGCGCACACCACCGTCGTCGTGCACGCCGATGTCGACAAGCCAGTGGCGTCATTGCATTTGGGACCGGTGCTGTCCGACGATGACCGCCGCTACCTGCTCTGTGATGCGACGTGCGAAGTCTGGTTCGAACGCCACGGCCGCCCGATCGGGGTGGGCCGCGCGACCCGCACGGTCGGGCGGCGGTTGCGCCGGGCCTTGGAGCACCGCGACCAGACGTGTGTGGTGCCGGGTTGCGGGGCCACCCGCGGCTTGCATGCCCATCACCTCGTGCACTGGGAGAACGGCGGACCCACCGAACTGTCAAATCTGGTGCTGCTCTGCCCTTTTTCATCACCGCATGCACCACCGCGGCGGGATCAACCCTCATCGGACCGGCCGGAGCAGCTGAAAGTCACCGACAGTGACGGCGAAAGGGCGCGCAACGGATCACTGGCCCGTCCACCGACCAAGCCGCCTCCCGATGTACCGCCCTGCCCCCGGCCCGCTCGGTGAGCGTGCACAATGGTGGTGGTACGCGCCGTACGAACCGCCGCCACCCACGACAAACTAACTGACCTATCGCGCGTCGACGACGATGCCGGAGTAGTCGC
>JAXHOA010000027.1:0-11409 GCA_034520035.1 Mycobacterium sp.
AAGCTGATCTGACCGTGGCCTCAGCGTCTGACCGGGTGCGCGGGAACCGGATCGCCGCGGCTGCGGTCGTGTTCGCCGCCTACACCGCGGTCACCATTCGTGGGTGCCGGCCCTGGCAGCCGGTGCGGTCGCGGCCGACGCCATCGAGGGAGTCGCGCTGCTGCGCGTGCTCGACCGGCGGAACATCGCTGCCAACGCGCGTCGCGCAAAGATCGCGGCCTCGGTCAAGTTCGCCGTGATCGCGGCGGCTCTCGGGTACGCGGTCTACCCGGGACGGCCTACCGGTCGAACAGGTCGCTGACCCGGTCGAAAAAGCGATCGACGCAGCGCTCGAGTCGAGATCCTCTGCCCCACTTGTCCCACACGTAGATCAGGCCGAACATTGCGGCGACGATCCCGAAGACCAGTGCGGTGATGAGGATCGCCTCAACGGTTGTCGACACCGAACCATTGTCGCGCACAGGGGCGCCCGATACTCGCGCGCCGCCTCGTCAACACCAGCAGCCACCGAACGATGAGGTGTGCTCGTCGGCCTCGATCGACTCCTCGCGCACCACGGAAGACCCGCCCCGCGGGTCGAAATGCAACACCGAACTCACCGGGTCGTGCCGAATCCATACGGCCACCGACAACGGATGCCTCGGACGGAAAATGTAGGACACCAGTTGGATCTCGCCCGGCTTCCCGATGCTGCGGACATCGGCCACCGCCGCCCGTATCCGCCGCCCCGACAAATCCGCCGCGGTGAACGTCTCCTCGCTGGCATGCAGGTCGGCGATCGAGTCCACGTCCTCCACCTCGCCGTCGCGGACCCAGTATTTGTGAAGCTGGCCGTCAGCGGCGACGGCCTCAACCGAGATCAGGTTGGACGTCACGTCCACACGCGGCATCGGCAGCTCGCCGAGCCGGGCACGCACCACGTCCAGTTCCGCGTCCAGCCGCTGTGCGGAGAACAGGGGCTCGCTCGCGGCGCCGCTCAACGCCCGGACGATCCGGCCCGGAACGTCTCCGACAACCACGACCACCGCGGCGATGGCCACGACGACCGACACGGCGACAGCCATCGCGTACTTGACCCGATGGTTCGGCCGAGAGGCGTCCGGCCCGGTTCCTGTCGTGCTCATGAACGGATGGTTCCACAGCGCTGTGCCCTGGTGAAACGCGTCACCATTGTTCGTCGCTGTCGTCTTCCTCAAGTGGCGGGCGCGGTTTGCGCATGACCAACACCGCCCACACCACGCCACCGATCAACGCTGCGACGACCGCCAAGAACACCAGCTGTCCCGCCATGTAAGCCATCGTTCATCCCCCTCGAAGCCGACCAGGAAGTCGGCGACCTGATTCTTCAGAGCGGCGATCGCCTCGTCAATCCGTTCCCGGGGCCACGCCTCAGAGCCGCCGAACGCCCACATGACCGACAGCTCCCGTAGCTTCGCGACCACGTGGGAAAGCTACGGCAGCTTCGACGACGCCACGTTCGCATCGGACCGAATCTGTTCCACCAGTACGCCATTGAGACGTTTCCTCATCGCGTCGTGGACAACCGGCGGGCCCGGCACGCCACCGTTTTCCGGCAGCGAAAGCCACAGCGAAACATCGTCGGCGCGCGGGCCCCGCCGACGATGATCTCGGCCATCTGCTCGGTAGAGAACTGTGTGGTGTCTACTGCTCCTTAGACCTGATCTCGCTGATATTGAACTCCGCAGCCAACTGTTCGGCGGGGATGGCCGAATTCGAGGGCGAGAGCGATCTCACGGCGCCGCTGCCGGTTTGGGATTGTGGGGTTCCCCCGAAAAAGTGGACACGGTTAGCTTGATTGCTGATTGATCCGTGCGGTGATCTCGAAGTCGATGGGCGAGATCATGCCCAGTGAGCTGTGCCGCCTGTCATGGTTGTAGTAGTGAAGGTAATTGTCAAGTCCTGCAGTTAGATTCGCGTACGAGGTGAAGGCGTGCCGCGTGTAGTACTCATGCTTGACCGTCGACCACAGCGATTCGGACCCGGCGTTGTCCCAACATATCCCGGTGGCGCCCATAGAGCGGCGTAGGCCGTGATCGGAGCAGGCTTTGGCCAGGTCGTGACTGGTGTACTGACTGCCCCTGTCGCTGTGCAGAATGGTTCCGGCCACCGACCCGCCACGGGTGAACACGGCGGCGTCCACCGCATCCGCTACCAGCTCGGTGCGCATGTGATCTGCTACCGACCAACCCAGGACTCGCCGGGAGTGCTCGTCACGGATTGCGCACAGGTAGGCATCGCCTTCTCCGCAGGTCAGGTAGGTGATATCGGATGTCCATACCGCATCGCATCGGCCTTGGTCGAAGACGCGACCCACCCGGTCAGGCGGAAACGACGCCGCGGGATCGATGACGGTGGTCTTGACTTTGAAGGTCCGCGGGCTGATGCCTTCGATGCCCATCTCGACCATGACCGCCGCGACGGTGTTCACCGACACCGAGACACCGGTCGCGTGCAGGTCGGCAGTGATGCGTGGTGAGCCGTACGTGCGCCGCGATGCCTGCCAGTGAGCCAGGATCTTGACCTCCAGATCCCGACGCCACTGCTGGCGCGGCGTGAGTTCGGTGCGTCGTTGCCGCGCCGTCCAGGCGTAATAACCTGATCGTGAGACGCCGAGCAGATCGGCCAGTGTGGCGATGTCGTGGTCGGCGCACTCCGCGGCGATGAGCTCGAACCGACTCACCGATGTTGCTGTGCCGCAAAGTACGCCGATACTTTTTTCAGGAACGCGATATCTCGGTCCTTCTCGGCGAGCTCCGCGCGCAACCGCACCAACTCGGCGCGTTCACGGGCGGTCAGGTCCCCCTCTGGGGGCCCGTGTCGGGCATCACCAGCCACCCCGTCCCGGCGCCGCTCCTCGCGTACCCACTTGCCCAACACGTTCTCGTGCAGGTTGAGCTCGCGTGCCACCTCCGACACCGGCCGGCCCCCGTCAATCACCCGACGAGCAGCCTGCACCTTGAACTCCGGTGTGAACGACCGACGCGTCCGCGACATGTCGACATCCTTCCAGCAGGACACCGTCCCGCTATCTCAGGTGTCCACTCAGACTGGGGAACCTCATTGCGCGCTGCAACGGGGTGCGGGTGCGCACGTATAGCGGAGTCGGGCAGGGTGAACCCGTCACCCGGTTCCTTGGCGGTTCACAAGTTCCAGCTGGCCTCCCCGTCGCCGGCGTTCCACTTGCGGGCCACGGCCCGCTACTCGGTGCGTACCGCCCCTCGGCGCGCCTCCGGACGGTGATGCCAGTGGCATATCCAGCAGGAGCAGACGTTCGTGCCGGAGTAGCGGAACTCCCAGCGGCCGAGGCCGATACGGCCAATCGTCCAGCTGGGGTCGAGGTCGGGAAGGTCACACTCGCGACCGGCGCAGCGGTGGACTGCGTGCACGGCAACTTCGCGGCGGGCGGCACGGACACGGAAGGGTGCGTGAGCATCAGTGCGGGACGCGGCGGTCTCCTCAGGCGAGGTAAGCCCCACCGAGTCCGCGGATTCGCCGCGGGATGGGGCTACGGCATGAGCGAGAGACCGCCGGCGAGAAGAGTGCGCGCATGAGCAAAGATCGTACGAGGGCGGTGTGACAGGAGTCAGCCGAATATCCGGCCGCCGCCGTCGTCATCTGCGTCCACGCTGGAAGCGCCAGATCGCGTGGTCGAGCGCCGTGGCCGACATGCCCATCTCCGTCGCCGCGGCGGTCACTATGTCGTAGGCGAACTCCGTGCCCACACTTCGCCGGCGCAGCTCCAGGGAGTCCGCAACAAACCGGCAGATCATCCGATCGGGCTTCACCCCCGGCACCCCGGCTAGCATCCCTGCGTAGCGCCACGTGATCCCGCTGCGCTGACCCGTCACCTTCCGCCAGGACGCCTCCACCTCTCCCCGCCGCGCAGCATCGGCGTCACGCAGGGCGGCAGCGGTGGCGATCCCCATGCCGTCGAGTGCAAGGGCGGCTTCGAGGATCGCGGCGGCCTTGAGCACCCCGCCGCGTGTCGACGTTCGGTGGCCGTTTCCGATCTTCTCCGCCCAGGCGTCCGGGCCGCCAGTCTCGGTGAACGTCGCGAGCAACTCCACGGTGCCATCGGTGTACGCGTTCCCGTTCCGGAAACCCACGTACCGGGCGACCACCTTCTCCACGCTCGGGTACTTCACGCCCGTGGACTGCACGCTGTCAACGATGCAGAGGGCAAGACTGTTCGGGTAGCCCTTCGGTGCTTTGGCGCCGCGGAACTGCTCGCAGTTGGCGACCAGGGTGTGCAGCTGTGCGTCGGTGTGGGTCACGGGTGCAAGCGTCGCACGAGCCGGTGACAGGACGTGCTGTTACCGGCCGGCGAGCGGCTGACTGTACGTGACCCTGGGTTTCCCCTGCTGCGCGAATGACAGGAACGGATGTGCATCACCCTGTAAGAATCGACCCGTGGCCCGCCGTGCCTACTCTGACGAGTATTACGTTCTCGACCTGTGCGACGAGGTGCTCGAGACCGTCGGGCGCCGCCAGGCGCTGTTCGACTGGCTCCGCGGAGACCCATCTGCCAAACGGCCCCGCGGTACGCAGCTCCCCGTGGACGGGTACTGGCCGGACCTTGGACTCGTCGTTGAGTTTCAGGAGGAGCAGCACTCACAACCTTCGTCGCTCTTCGATCGTCGGCACACTGTCTCCGGGGTTGGCCGCGGTGAGCAGCGCCGGCTCTACGACGACCGCAAGCGCACCATGATCCCCGAACATGGGCTAAGACTGGTAGTGATCGAGAAGTCCGCGTTCACCGTGAGGTCGAAGCGGATCGCGCGTGACCGCACACGGGACACCGCCGTTGTCCGTGAGCATCTCGGTCTGGGTTGAGTTGCTCCGTTCCGCCTGTAGTGACGATTGCGACTGCCTCGACGGCGACGCGAGTTCAGGATCGGACAAACTCACGGCATCGCGCCTACAGCGACGTGGTGCCCGGTTCCTGTCCCGCCCACAGCAGCGCCGTGTGCTCGGTCGTCCAGCTTTCCGGCGCCTGTTTGCGGTACCAGCTCAACGGTGGCCACTCGTTCCGGTACCGAGTCAGCGCGCTCCCAGTGCGGGTGCACGCCAGGGCGATGCCCTCGTCGCAGATGATCTTCTCGACCGTCGCGGCGTCAGCGGGATCGACATCAGGTTCGCCCTGAATCTCCTGCAGCAGCGCGTAGTGGGCGTAGATCGCTCGGCGGGCCGGTTCGACGGGCTTGTCCTTCCACCGGTTGGGCACCCCGTCGGGGTAACGGCGAAGAATCTCGGCCAGGGAGGCACCGCTGTTGTACATCTGGGCGGCTTCGGCGCGGGACTCCGCGTTCGGCCACTTTTCCAGTCTGCGAGCGACGACGAAGTTCATGCCCGGCAACGTTAGTCATGTCACGGCCGTCGGTGAGACGATCGCGATGACAACGGACATGAGACGGCGATAGCTGGTCCTCGTCGCAAATCGGGCGTAAGACAGCAGCGGCGCGCACGACCCTCTCGATCGGCGACCTACCGCGCCGGTTGGATGAACAGCGGGCTGCCAGGTGGTCCGGGCCTCGGATCGTAGAACGGTTTCCAGCCGAGCCTCGCCCAGAACCAGTCCGCTTCCACGCTGTATGCGAAGAGCCGCCGGTTCGGGTGCCGTTCCATCAGGCCGCGCACCACTCGACCGCCGACGTCACCTCCGCGAGCTGCGGTGGCCACCTCGATGAACTGGATCTCTAGGCGCTCGTCCCCGAGGACCGGGACGTTCGCGTACTCCGGGTTGATGCCGCCCGGGTCATCGAGCTCGACCCGCGCCACCTCGACGCCGTGTTCGAGAACCTGCACGAACCAGGGATCATCTCCGAGCTGCCGGTTCCACCAGTGCGGGTGCTCGTAGACGACCTCGTAGTCGAACGGCGGCTGCCACCAGCTTTCATCGGTGGGACCGGGCCTGAGATCGATCAGTTCGAGGGTCATGCGTCACCGCTCCTCGGTTTGAGCCCGGATTCCGTGGTCGATTCCGTGGTCCAAGGTCTCGGCTCGCCGCGCAACAGCTCGCAGCGAGCCATCAGATCCTCAAGCTGAGCGACGTTGTGGGACAAGGCTGTAAGCGTTGCACGGGCCGATGGCACGGCGCCGCAGCAAGTCCCCCGATGATGCTCTCCTGCGACTGTGTGAAGCACGGATTCCAGTCGCCCCATTCGAACTGGAAGTCGTCGCCGATGAACTTCACGCCGCGCATCCTGCACCGGGTGGCTGACTGGATGGCCGCACGGAAAACGCTGCGCACCATCGCCTGATCCCACTGCGCCTCAATGCCGATCACCGCGCGGTCAGCCTGCGGGCGCGCTTCGCTTACCTTATGAAGCAGTTGCCGCGGATTCGTGCCGCGGTAGGCCTTGAACTCCACCAGCAGACCGTTCACGGCGGCGTCGGGGGAACGTAGGGCGGCGACTGGCCGCGGCGGTAGCGCGATGACGTTGTGCCCCTGACGGGCGAGGCAGCGGGCGATCCCCCACTCCCTGTCGTCGAACGTCCACAGGGATTCGTCGACGTCGCCGGTGTGGCCACCCGTCCACGAAGCGTTCTCGTGCGCCGCCAGGGCCAAAGTGAAGGCCGTCTGATCGCCGCCGGCGACCCACGCAGCGACGTCCCGCGCGCAGGGACTGTGGGCGATCGGCACCATGCGCTGATCCTGACACCGGGGTACGACAACCGGAGCCGCCATTCACCCGTGCCGTGTCGGCCTCCGGTGAGACGATCGCGCGATGGCAACGGACACCCGACGGCGACAGCTGACGCTCATCGCCGACCGGATCAACGAGTACCGGCAGTGTCCGGGGATGAACGTGCCCCGCGTCACGGCCTCGGCTCCCGGGTTCGGATCGCCGACGTCGCCGGTAGCCATCGTCGGGCAGAGCCTGTGCCGCAAGTGCATGGAATCCGGGATCCCGTTCACCGGCGGCAGCGGAAGCTACATCGACGCCGCCCTGAAAATCGCTGGGCGGGAGAAGGGCGAGCTCTTCATCACGAACTTGGTGCACTGTCACCCACCCGACGACAGGCCTTCGGAGCGTCACGAGATCGACAACTGCCGACAGTTCCTCCATGAGGAACTGGACGTCGTCGCGCCGCGACTCGTCATCGACCTGGGCGGCGATGCGGAGAAGGCGTTGACGGAGCGCTACCCGGATGGGCGCCGACTGTCGTGGCCATTCACGAAGCCCCGGACTTACAAGGCCGACACGACGTACCTGTTGTTCCCGGAGCATCCCGGTTCGCTGCGGTTCAAGAAGACCGCGGACCGGGCGTACTACTCGCCGAGCCTCGCGCGGGCGATCACGTGGGGATTCGAGTCCCGGTAGGAGGAGCCGCATGGGAATCATCAACGGCCGCAACGCCGATCCACTGGTGGTCGACGAGAAGAAGCAGAGGATCCGCGACCCGCACGTCAAGTCGCTCAACGACCTCGCCGACCGGATCGCCGACTCCGAGGGCCTGCCGCATGGACACGTTCCGTACGCCGATCCCGACCAGGGCGGCGTCATGGCGCGGATGCTGGTGCTGCTCGACAACCCGTCGACGAAGGCCGAGGCCGGAACCGGGTCCGGGCTGCTGAGCCTGGACAACAACGACCGGACCGCCCGCAACATCCGCGAGGCCTACGCCCGCCACGGCGTTGACCACGGCGATGTCGTGCATTGGAATGTGGTGCCGTTCCCGGTCGCAGGTGTGAAGAACGGTGGATCGACCCCCGCTGAAAGGGAACGCGCCGCTCGGTGGACACGCGGGGTGGCCGAGCTGCTTCCGGACCTGGAGATCGTTCTGTTGCTGGGAGCCGCCGCCCGGGACGGATGGAAGCGCGCGGCGATTAGCCGCCCGGAGATCTACGTGATGCCCGGCAACATCCCCAACTGCTCCATGCGGGGACTCAACACGGGCGACGGTCGCGCGGTCTTCGAGAAGGCGATCGAGACGGCCGCCGGGCTGCTGGGCGGCGCAGGTCCGATCGCTGCGGCGCCGATGCCCGCGCACGCGGCTCCAGAGTATCCCCACGCCTGACGGTTTCGGCGGGCACACCGACCCCACTGCGGGAACACATTTCGTCGCTGGCGGGCATCGGTGACGCTCTCCTCGGCGTCACCGAGTTCGGCTACGGCGACGGAACCACGGCGGGGCGGCGCAGGGAGGCCCGCGGCTCCACTAACTGAACAGCTCCGTCGACCACGCCGCGATCGTCGGTTCGAACCGCTCGGGGACGTAGCACTCCTCTGGCCGTGCACCGCCTGGTGCGCGCGATGCCGCCTCAAACAGGCACACCGCGCACTCGGCCATGTTCAGCGTGACGGCGAGCGCATCGGCGATCAACTGGAACACGGTCCCGCTCCCGGAGTACTCCGTCATCCACTTGTAGCCGTGGATGACGCTAGAGCCGTAGGAGTAGAACTGCCTGGCGCTGCTCTCTAGGCCGTTGTTGCCGATCTCGCCGGTGTCGTGTGCCGGCACGTGGGCGTCGACCCACTGCGCCGAGGACCGGATCATCTTCGTGAACGACGGCGTCGCGGCGAAGGTGTACGCGTCCTTCGCCTCCTGCAACATCGCGTTGTACTTGCGGCGGTGTTCGGCGTTTTCAACGAGCATCTGCTGCGGGTAGCGGGCTGGCCGGTTGGTCTCATCCTGCTCGCCGATGATCAGGTACCGCCGCCGTTGCTCGAGCTGTTCCATCTCCTCGTCCAGGCAGAGGTCCCGGCGCACATTGCGGTCAGGGTCGCCCAGCAGCCAGATGGTGAGGGCGGCGCACTCCATCGCGACGCGGCACAGTTGGAGTACCTCGGTGATGTGCGGCTGGCGGTGCGACTTGCGACGGGCGACCAGGATCCCGACGGTGTGCAGACTCTCCGCGGCGCTCATCGCCGGGAACAGCGCGTGCTCGGTGACGGCCTGCGGTCCGGCTAACGTCATCGGGTAGGACGCGGCGAAGGCCGCATCGTCCGCGGCGAGCGCACTACCCGGCTCGGGGGCGTGTGGGTGGAGTCCCCACTGGAATAGGTCACCGGCGCGTTGCCCGCGGTCGTCGATGCGGGTGAGGACGCCGTTGTTGGCGAGGTTGAAGAAGGCCTCGGGTTGGTCAGCGGTCAGTCCGCCGATGTTCGGGATGCTCATGGCATAACGGTAGGCATCAGGTGGGACAGGATGATCAACCGATCGCAGACCGATGTCACCCAGTTCCGGTGAACCGTCCCCGGTACTGGATGGGCTGGAGCTCGAAGTGCGTCTCGGTGACCGGCCCGTCATGTGCGGTCAGCGTCGCGGTCCCGAGTCCCAGGTCCATCGCGTGGAAGATCCAGATCGAGTACCGCTCAGGGTGCCGCTGCGAATGCGCCACTTCGCCGGCGGTGATGAAGAAGCAGGGGTCGGTGGAGCGTGTTCCCTTCACCTCGACGAAGCGGATGCAGTCGGCCGCGTGACGCACCTCGATGTCGTACCCGGGGTTGTTGTGCGGCATCCTCTGCACCTGAGCCTGCGGCCATCGGCGGGCGGCCTCCTCGAGGGCGAGCTTCATCGCGAGGTCATCGACCTGCTGGATCTCTTCGGCGGTGGCGGCGTACCCCAGCCCTCTTGCCGAAGCCTCATCGATCGCGGCCGGGTCCTCCGGAGCGGGATCTGGCGGGATGCCCGTCTCCGGCTCGAGAAGCTGTTCATCACTCACCGCGGCTGGCCGCGTCCGCCGGGCCTGGGCGCCTCGAGTACGGCAGGCGAGCTTCTCGGTGGTCTCCCGCAGCCCGAACTCCGGCTGCACCGCCGCCAGCCGCGCGTAGACGTACCGACGCAGCTCCGGTGTCATCTCGGCGTCGAAGTGCAGCAGCGCTCGGAGGACCCCGTCTTCGTTGCCGGCCTCCTTCTTGGTGCGGGAGTGCGCGCCGTCGGCGACCTGGTGCACGGCGCGGCGCAGTTCGGCGATCCGATCAAGCTTCACTCCGTCGCGCTTGGCGGCGGCCCCGGCGATGGACAGCCCGGCATCTTCATCACGCAGCGTTGCGCCGTAGTGACAGTCAACACGGCGGAGCAGGCCGAGGATCTCGTCGCGATGCGGAGTGTTGGTCACCATCAGTGCGCCCGCCGCGTTCCCGGGAGCCCGCCGAGCACTTCACGTTTCGCCATGTCGAGACCGCGTGACCGACCGACCCGGCCGGCCGACGGAACACCCGACCGGTCAAGGTCCGGTACTGCGGACCTACCGGCGAGATACGCCCGGGTGTCGAGCGCCTGCGTCCACAGCAACCGTGCCCGCCGCTGAGTACGCGACATGGCTTCCAACTCAGCGGATGCCATCCAGGGCCTCGGCGTCGGCCTTGCTGATGGGGCGGCCGGCCTGGGCGATGCGGCGGAGTTCCGTTGAGTGCCTATGAGTCGATGACGGCGGCTTCACGGCCTTCACCTTCTTCGACGTCTTCGGCTTGAGCTTCGGTGTGGCGTCGGCCGGGCTCGGCTTTTCCGCGGCGGTGTCGCGCTTGCCGGTGCGGACCGCCGAGACGCGGCGCAGCAAGTCGCGGATGTCGTCGGACCTGTCGCCGAAGAACTGCTTCCGCAGCCGGGCGGCGAGGTCGTCGAGCATCTCGGTCTCCCCGACGGTGAGAGGTCGGCCCGCGGGGATCAGCTCGGCGTGGGCGACGGCAGCGGTGAACTGGTCGAGCGTCTCGCGCTTGGCCACCGGTTCCTCCTCGGCGTGGTCGGGTCAGGGCAGCGTAAGCGGAGGGTCGGACGTCTCGGTGAGGTTCCGCTCGGCGGGTGGCTCCAACTGCCCAGATTTCCGCGAGCGTCGAGAAGGTGGAGGCGATGTACACGGATCGCGCCGCCACTGGCGTGGACGTCGAGTACATATCGTTATTCTCGATCATCGCTGCGTGGAGCCACGAGATCGTCGGCGGCAACATCGACGCGTTCGTGCTCGACGTGAACTACGAGTAGCGCCCGGCGACGGCACCGTGCCCGCGCCGCGAAGATGGCAGGGGCACAGTATGTTCGAGGTCAGGTCGGGATGTTGATGCTGATCGAGTCGCCCGTCTGCTCCAGCGACGAATCCGCCGCTTTGGAAACGACCAGTGACGCCTTGGCGGTGAGGGTGAAGGTTCCACCGAGCCGGTGGCGGCGCCGGAAGTTCTTCCACTTCTTCCAGACGGACGTGTCCGCCGTCATCACGGCGTCGACGAACTCCACCCACCCGTGCTCCCGCAGCGTGTGTGCCAAGGCCCCGGCGATATCGTCCGACACACCCGTGGTGGGCTTCTCGGCCGTCAAACCGACCTCCTGCCGGGTGTAGAAGTTGTTGAGGGCCTCGCACGAATACCCGATGACGATGCGCGTATCTACCGCTGCGCTGTCAAGGATCCTGAGGCGGTCGAGCAGATAGGCGAGCAATACGTAACT
>JAXHOA010000028.1:0-114236 GCA_034520035.1 Mycobacterium sp.
TGGTTACGATGTGCTGCGCGAGCTAATTTATCCACAACGGCAAGCGTAGGCAGGCATGCGGCCCGGCGTCCGCGCTTGGCGGATCGGTTCGCAATCGGGATATCGGCGCGTCAGGCGGGTGCGATGGCCGGCCGCGGCGCGGTGCCGCTCCACCGGGCCAGGCATTCGCCCCACGCATCGCGATCCGAAGACGATCCGGTCCACGCCACATACCCGTCGGGTCGCACCAGCACGGCCGGACCAGCGTCGGCCCGCTCGGCCTGCAGCAGGCCACACACCGCGAGTTGCGCTGCGCCGTGTTCGCGCACCAACACGAAACCCGGGGTGCGCTGCAGCTCGGTCAATGTTCCGGAAACCAGCGGGATCTGCGCCGCACGCACACCAACCCGTCCATACCGCAAGCCGATCCCGGAGAAGCTGCCCGCCACCGCATCGCGCACCGCGGGAATCCGAAGCAACCGCGGTGCAAGGAGATTGCGCATCCACCGGGCGACCCGCGGATGCAGCGTCACCCCGCGTGCCATCAGCCCGGACTGTCGCAGCACCCGCGTGCCGATCGGATGACGTTCCGCGTGGTAGGTGTCCAGTACCGCCTCGGAGGCGCCAGTCAACACGGCATCGAGCTTCCAGGCCAGGTTCGCCGCATCCTGGATGCCGGTGTTCATGCCTTGCCCGCCCATGGGGGAGTGCACGTGCGCGGCATCCCCGGCCAGGAACACTCGGCCGTGCCGGTACCGGGTCACTTGTCGCTCGTCGCAATGGAATCGCGACTTCCAGCTGACCTCGACGACACCCAGATCCTCGCCCGTGGCCCGCTTCAGTACATCGATGACCTCCGCGTCATCGACCGGGACGTCGTCGGCGACCTGGAAGCCGCGGTCCCACAGCATGATCCGATACCACCTGTTTCCGTAGGGGGCCAGGAACGCGAACTCCCCAGGCGTGCTGCGCAGCGTGAGCCCGGCACCGGCCGGCCCGTGCGCAAGCTTGACATCGGCCAGCACGACCGAGGACAGGATGGTCTTTCCCGGGAAGTCGGCGCCGATCAATGTCCGCACGGTGCTGTGTGCACCGTCGGCGCCGATCAGATACCGCGCCCGCCACGACGTGTCATTCCCGTCGGCGCGGGACCGTGCGGTCACCGTGACCCCGTCATCGTCCTGGACCAGTGCAGTCACCTCGTACCCGCGCACTATGTGAGCGCCCTGCGCCGCAGCGTAACGATCAAGAGCCGCATCGACATTGGTCTGTGGGGTGATCATGGCGAACGGATACGCGGAGTCCAGGTGGGTGAGATCGATGCGCGCCCCACCGAAGATGGTCACCCCCGGCGTCCGGTGCGCGGAAGCCAACAGATCATCGGCCAGTCCACGAGCGTCGAGCACCTCCAAGGTGCGGGCCATGGTGACGAACGCGCGGCTGGACGGGTTCACCGACGGCCAGCGCTCCAGCACGACCACCGAGCGTCCGGCCCGGGCGAGGTCACCGGCCGCCGTCAAGCCGCACGGCCCGGCGCCCACCACGATCACATCGGTGCCGTTCATCGCACAGCGTCCGGGTTCGGGTACCAGCGCCGGATGTCCTCCGGCGTGGGCACGGCGTCCTTGTTGAATACGAACCGGCAACCCGGTTGGGTGGCGTGAGCGGCGTTGACGATGGACTCGAACAGCAGCGTGTTGCCGGCCACCAGGCGGATCCCGGCGCCGATCAGTACGGCGTCGTAGCTGCCGGCCTCGAGGTGTCGCCGGGCCGTCGCGGCCCCCGCCTCCCCGGACGGAATCAGGCACGTGTCCACGACGTAGCCGGCCGCGCGCATCCCGGCGACGTTGTCGTCGTTGGCGGCGCGCAGCTTCTCCCGGGTCAGCCCGGGAAACCGGGCGAAATCGGGGGAGGTCACATCGATGACGTCGGGATCGAGGCCGATCTGGATGGCGGTGACGGTCATCGCAGTTCCTTCCGGAGAACCAGTTCAACAAGTGTTGAACTGAACGGTAGGCCCGCATGTTGCTCGTGTCAACAGTTGTTGAATAAGCTGTCGTCATGGCGAAGAAACCCCGTGACGGCGAAGCCACCAAGGCCGGCATCCTGGCCGCCGCGCAGGCGCAGTTCGGTGAACAGGGGTTCGAGCGCACCACCATCCGGTCCGTGGCGACAGCGGCCGCCGTCGATCCGGCTCTGGTGATGCATTACTTCGGCAACAAGGCAGGCCTGTTCGCGGCGGCAACCCAATTGGACATCCGGTTCCCGGATCTGGCCGGCGTGGCCCCTGCCGATATTGCCGCGTTGGTGATCCCGATGTTCGTCGAGGTCTGGGGACCCGACGGCTCGTTCCTGCCACTGCTGCGGGCCGCCGCCACCAACCGGGCGGCCGCGGACGCATTGCTCGAAGTCTTTGCCGCACAGGTGGCCCCGGCGCTGTCCGCGATCGTGCCCGACCGGCCCGCCGAACGGGCTGCTCTGATCGGCACGCAGTTGCTCGGTGTGGCCGTGTCGCGCCATATCCTCGGCACCCCGCCGTTGGCCCGGATGTCGGATGCCGAACTCGTCGAGTGGCTCGGCCCGGTACTCGCGCACTTCCTCACCTATCCCGCCCCTGCGGACGGGGATCACTACAGTCACCCCCATGGGGACCCAGATGACTGAGCCCGGGCCAGAGCCGGCCGGCTCCGGCGTCGAGCCACCGATCGCACCCCATGTGCGGGAACGGTTCGACCTGCTGGAGCGGTTCGCGCCCGGTGAGGGGGCCCGGTGGGCCACCGAATTATGGTGCACCCCGCCGGCGGTGGAGATGAGTCTGCGGATGCCGCCCGGTGTCCCACCGAGTCAGCCGATCGAAGCGGCCTGGGACGGCAACCGGATCATCGGCGAGTCGTGGGGCGACGGTGATCCGGTGTACCTGGTGCACGGATGGGGAGGCTGCCAGGCCCACCTGGGCGTCTTCGTCAAACCTCTCGTCGAGGCCGGCTACCGCGTCATCGCCTTCGACCTGCCCAGCCATAACGGGTCCGATCCGGGTGCGATGGCCCCGGGCCGCACCACCATCGTGGAGTGCGCCCGCGCCGTGCACGCCGTCGTCGACGAGTTCGGTCCCGCGCACGCGATCATCGGGCACTCGCTCGGCGCGAAGGCGACCTCGCTGGCCGTGTCGTGGGGGGCCGCCGCCCAACGTCTGGTGTTCCTCGCGCCGATGGGCGACTTCTCCTGGTACCTCGACGTTTTCACCCAACGCCACGGCTTCGGGCCGCGCATCCGGGACGGCCTGCACCGCCGGCTGGACCAGAAGCTCAGGATGCCGCTGTTCGACACCGATATCTCCGCGGTGGCCGACCACCCCGAGAACCCGCCGCTGCTGGTGATCCACGATCCCGACGATCCGGACAGCCCATACCGGTGCAGCGAAGAGATCGTCGCCGCGTGGCCGAACGCGAAGCTGCACACCACCAAGGGGCTGGGACGCCTGGCGCACTACCGCCTGTTGCGACACCGCCCGGCCCTGGACGCCGCCGTCGCGTTCATCACGACCTAAGGCCGGGCGGGCTCGAGGGGCCGCGGTGGCGTGGCCGGCTGCGCGGGCCGTTGCCGGACCAGCTGAGGCCACCAGAACCACTTGCCCATCAGCGCCGCGATGGCCGGTGTCATGAACGACCGGATCACCAGCGTGTCGAACAGCAGGCCGAGCCCGATGGTCGTGCCGATCTGCGCCACCACCGTCATCTCGCTGACGACCATGGCCATCATGGTGAAGGCGAAGACCAGGCCGGCGGCCGTCACCACCGAACCCGTGCCGCCCATCGCGCGGATGATGCCGGTATTGAGACCCGCGGAGATCTCCTCCTTCATGCGCGCGACGAGGAGCAGGTTGTAGTCCGCACCGACGGCGAGCAGCACGATCACCGCCATGGCCATCACCATGAAGTGCAGCTCCACACCCAAGATGTGCTGCCAGACCAGGACGGACAGCCCGAACGACGCACCCAGGGACAACACCACGGTGCCGACGATGACGGCCGCGGCCACCAGCGCTCGGGTGATGAGCAGCATGATGATGAAGATTAGGCTCAGCGCCGCGATCCCGGCGATGACCAGGTCCCAGTTGTTGCCTTCCTGCATGTCCTTGAAGGCCGCCGCGGTACCGGCGAGGTAGATCTTCGACCCCTCCAGCGGGGTGCCCTTCACGGCTTCCTTCGCCGCGGTCTTGATCTCGTCGATCAGCTTGATGCCGTCGGAGGTCAGCGGGTCATCTTGGTGGGAGATGATGAACCGCACCGATTTACCGTCGGGGGAGATGAAGCTGTCCATACCGCGCTTGAAGTCTTCGTTGTTGAAGGTCTCCGGCGGCAGGTAGAAGGTGTCGTCATTCTTGGCGTCGTTGAACGCTTCGCCCATGGCGTGCTGATTCTCCGACATCGCCATGCCCTGGTCCTGCATACCCTTCTGGGTCTGATACATCCGCAGCATCATGTCGCGGGAGGACTCCATCGTCGCGATCTGCGCCGGCATCGTCTCCAGCATCTGCGGCATCAGCGCGTCGAGCTGCTGCAGGTCCGGAATGACCGATTCGAACTGCGTCGTCAGCCGGTCTGTGCCGTCGAGGGCGTCGAACACCGAGCGCATGGACCAGCACAGCGGGATGTTGTAGCAGTGCGGCTCCCAGTAGAAATAGTTGCGGATCGGCCGGAAGAAGTCGTCGAAGTTCGAGATGTTGTCGCGCAGCTCCGCGACGTCGACGGCCATGTCCTCGGTCTTGCCGACCATGCTGTGCGTGGTCGCGCTCATCTCCCGCATCACCGCCACCATGCGGTTCATCGTGTCGATGGTGGACTGCATGTCGTCGGCCTGCACCAGCATGTTGGCGAACATGTCTTCCTGGTACTTCTGGTTCATCTGTTGGCTCGCGCCACTCATGCTCATCTGAGCGGGGATGGTGCTGAACTCCAGGGGCTCGCCCGACGGGCGGGTGATGGCCTGCACATTGCCGACGCCGGGCACCTTGAAGATGGCCTTGGCGATCTTGTCGATCACCAGGAAGTCCGCCGAGTTGCGCAGATCGCGGTCGGTCTCGATGAGCAGCAGTTCGGGGTTCATCCGGGCCACGCCGAAGTGCCGTTCGGCGGCCGCGAACCCTTGCTGCGCGGGCAGGTCCTGCGGCAGATAATTGCGGTCGTTGTAATTGGTCTGGTAGCCGGGCAGCGCCAGCAGGCCGATCAGCGACAGCGCGATGGTGGCCAGCAGCACCGCCCCGGGCCAGCGCACCACGACCGCCGCCACGCGTCGCCAGCTCCGGATGCGCATGGCGCGCTTGGGTTCCAGGACCTTCCCGAACCGGCTGGCCACGGTCACCACGGCCGGGCCCAGGGTGAGCGCGGCCATCACCACCACCACCATGCCGAAGGCCATCGGGATACCCAGGGTCTGGAAGTACGGCAGCCGGGTGAAGTGCAGGCACAGCATGGCGCCGGCGATGGTCAAGCCCGATCCGAGCACCACGTGGGCGGTGCCGTGGAACATGCTGAAGTAGGCCGATTCTCGGTCCTCGCCGACCGATCGCGCCTCCTGATATCGGCCGATCAGGAAGATCGCGTAGTCGGTGGCCGACGCCACGGCAAGCGTCACCAGCAATTGGGTGGCGAACGTGGAGAGCCCGATCAGCTCGTGATAGCCCAGGAATGCGACGACGCCGCGCGCGGCGGTCAACCCAAGCACCACCATGACGAGAACCAGGATCGTGGTGATGATCGAGCGATACACCAGCAGCAGCATCGTGATGATGACGACAAAGATGGCGCCCTCGATGATCTTGACGCTGCGATCACCGGAGATCTGCTGATCGGCGGCCAGCGCCGACATGCCGGTCACATAGACCTTGACCCCCGGCGGCGGCGGTTCGGCCTCGATGATCTTCTTCGCGGCCTCCACCGATTCGTTGGCCAGCGACTCGCCCATGTTGCCGGCCAGATACACCTGGACGTAGGCCGACAACCCGTCCGAACTCTGCGCCCCGGACTCGGTCAGCGGGTCGCCCCAGAAGTCCTGAACGTGCTCGACGTGTGCGGGGTCGGCCAGCAGCCGGTCGACCATGTCGTTGTACCAGTAGTGCGCATCGGCGCCGAGGCGCTCCTCGCCCTCCAGGACGACCATCACCGAACTGTCCGACTTGTACTCGTCGAACACCTCGCCGACCCGCTTGCTGGCGATCACCGACGGGGCGTACTCCGGGGTCATCGACACCGAGCGCATCTGGCCGACGGTCTCCAGCGGCGGAATCGTCAGGCTGAGCAGGGCGACGACGGCGATCCAGCCGATGATGATCAGGACGGCGAACTTGCGGATGAAACCGGCGATGCCGCCGCGTCGCTGCTCGTGATGGGGGGTGACGACCGTGGCCGCTGAAGAGTCGGGCACGTCCGGTCGCTCTCCTGATCATGTTTAGAGGTACTTAATTTTTACCAGATCCGCGATGCCAATGGCAGGACAGCCTGTCCTCACCTGGGTTTGTCAGTGCAGCGTCGCCAGCTCGGCGGGCGAATCCGAGGGCAACATCCCGTCGGTGACGGCGCGGACGTTGAGCAGGCTGAGAAAGATCGACCCGTTGTGGTTGTCCAGGAACGCGGTGTCCGCGGCATCACGTCCGGTGGCGATGCGCACCAGGCTGTCCCGCGGGGCCAGCAGCGTCGCGTCGACCACGTGCCACTGCCCGTCGACGAAGGCCTCGGCGACGGCGTGGAAATCCATCGGGTACAAACCCGGCGCATAGACCGAGACCAACCGGGCCGGCACCTTGACCGCACGCAGCAACGCGACCACCAGGTGTGCGTAGTCGCGGCAGACCCCGGCACCGGCCAGCATGGTGTCGACCGCGCCGTCGATCGGATCGCTGGAGCCCGGCACGTACAGCAGGCGCTGTCCCACCCAGGAGGAGACGCGTTCCAGCAGGGTCGCCGAGTCGTTGAGCTGACCGAATTCGGTTCCGGCAAAACCGAAGAGCTTGTCGGACTCGGCGTAGCGGCTGGGCCGCAGATACATCGACTGGTCGTAATCGGTGACCGGCGGCGGATCGGCATAGCCGACGATGGTGGCCGAATAGTCGACCCGCAGATGACCGACCCCAGCATCGAACTTGTGGATGCGGTTGCCGTGGGTACCGCTGATCTCCAGGGGTTCGATCGGTTGCCCGTTCAGCACGAAGCTCAGCGACTCGGTCACCTCGGCACCAGGGTGTGGTGCCACCGCGATCTGAAACTCCAGTGTCGTCGGCGCATTGATCTCGACCTCGAGCTCGGCTCCGACATCCCGTTGCATGCCCCGATCATGCGTGAGTCGCGGCGAACATGCGAACTGGCGTGCCTTCGGTGCGCTACTCGGCCGAGTCGGTGCGGCCGGCGCGCCAGCCCCGATAGCCGCGGTGCGCGGCGAACGCGCCGATCACGGCCGTCGCGCACCACACGGCGATGGCCACGTACACCAGCGGTGAGGACAGGTCGCCCACCGACGCTCCCAGCGCGGTGTAGACGAACGCGCGTGGCGCGGATCCGATGAAAGCGCCGATCATCATCTGCCACAACGGAACTCCGAAGGCCCCGAACGCATAGGACGCCATCGCGTCGGAGATGCCCGGAACGAAACGCTGGCCGACCACAGCCCAGAGCCCGCCCCGGGCGATCAGAGCGTCGATACGGTCGGCCCGATCCGCACCGAGCAGGCCGCGGGTGCTCTCACGACCGGCCCGGCGCCCGGCCAGGCTGGCGATCGTCGCGGTACCGACCGTCGACCCCAGGGTGACGAAGGTGCCCAGCACCGGACCGAAGAGCAGACCGCTGCCTGCGGCCAGCAGGGGCCCCGGTACGAACAGGCTGCCCAGCACCGCGGACACCGCCACGTAGACCAGCGGGGCGGCCGGTCCGGTGGAGGCCACCGCATCGCGGATGTCGGTGATGTCGAGAATGCGGGCGACGCCGATCAGGTACCACAGCCCCAGCAGGAACGCGGCCAGCAGGACGAGCCGGACGATATGGGCTCGCCGGTCGGGCTTTACGACGTCGACGGCCCTCACACCCCGATCAGGGAGTCGACCCAGCCGCGCGCGAAGTACAGCAGGAAGCCCGCCGCGACGACCCACAGCAGCGGGCTGACCTCGCGGCCCTTACCCGCTGCCGTCCGCACGATGGCCCAGGAGATGAAGCCGACACCGATACCGTTGGCGATCGAATAGCTCAGCGGCATCACCGCGACCGTCAGCACCACCGGCAGGGCGATGGAGAAATCGGCGAGGTCGATCTCACGCAGATGCGAGGCCATCATGGCGCCGACGATGACCAGCGCGGCGGCCGCCACCTCGGTGGGAACGATGGCGGCCAGCGGCGTGAGAAACATTGCGGCCAGGAACAATCCGCCGGTCACCAGGCTGGCCAGTCCGGTCCGCGCGCCCTCGCCGATACCGGCGCCGGACTCGATGAACACCGTGTTCGACGACGCCGAGGCCGCACCGCCGACCACCGCGCCGGCGCCCTCGACCACCAACGCCGACTGCAGCCGCGGGAAGTTGCCGTGCTCGTCGGCGACACCGGCTTGGCGGGACAGGCCGGTGAAGGTGCCCATCGCGTCGAAGAAGTTGGTGAACACCAGGGTGAACACCAGCATCACCGCGGCCAGGATGCCGATGCGGCCGAAGCTGTCCAGGCTGAACTCGCCGACCAGCGAGAGGTCGGGCAACGCGAACGGGGATCCGCTCAGCGTCGGCACCGACAGCCCCCACCCGCCGGGCTTCTCGGTGGCCGACCCCAGATGCCAGATGGCCTCAACGATGACCGCCACGATGGTGCCGGTGATCAGTCCGATCAGAATGCCGCCGCGGACCTTGCGGGCGACCAGGATGCCGGTGATCAGCAGCGTGAAGACGAATACCACGGTGGGGATGCTGGTGACCGACCCCTCGCCCTGGCCGCCGAGGCCGACCGGTGGGGACGGGCTGCCGGTGGAGGCGACGAACCCGGCGTCGACGAGGCCGATGAACAGGATGAACAAACCGATACCGGCCGTGATGGCCAGTTTCAGCGGCATCGGCACCGCGTCGAAGATCATCCGGCGCAGTCCGGTGACCGCCAGCGCGACGATGATCAGCCCGTTGATGACCACCAGGCCCATGGCCTCGGGCCAGGTGAGCGATCCGACCACCGAGGACGCCAGGAACGAGTTGATGCCGAGGCCGGCCGCGAACGCGAACGGCAGCCGGGCGACGACCCCGAACACGATGGTCATCACACCGGCGGCCAGCGACGTCACCGCCGAGACCTGGGTGAAGCCCAGCTGATCGCCCGCGACGTCCGGCGACCCGGACAGGATGATCGGGTTGAGCACGATGATGTAGGCCATCGCGATGAAGGTGACGACACCGCCACGCATCTCGGAGGCGATCGTCGATCCGCGTGCGGTGATCTCGAAGAAGCGGTCCAGCCGGTTCACGGTACGACCTTAAGGTGCCCTGCGGGGTGCGCGCGCGATGGCCCGATCGGGGATGAAAAAATCGGTAAATGGGGAAATAGTGGGGGTTTTGGGGGGAGGGGTTTTTCACCCCCACGATCTCGTCCCTAGGACGCCGAGGGTATGTTCCCCTAGGGGCCCGAAGTCGACCCAGGCCAGGAAGTCGTCGGCCGAGATCACCGGCTTGCCCAGTTCGTGGGCCTTGCGGGCCTTGCCCGACTGGGTGCCGACCTCGGCGGTGACCAGTACCTCGCAGCGGGTCTTGGTCACCGTTTTCACCGGCGCCAGTCCGGCCGCCTCGGCGAGCCGCGACATCTCCTCCCGGGAGACCTCGCGGCCGGCGGCGTCCTGCGCGGTGCCGGTGAAACAGACGCGGGCGCCCGGCACCAGCACCGATTCGATCGAGGCCCCGGTCAGCGCGGATTCGACGGTGTCGTCCACGATCTCGACACCGAGCAGCTGTTGCGCGGCCGCCAGCCGTGCCACCGCGTCTTCGGTGAGGCGAACCCGGGTGGCCGCCGCGCGCAGCTGGCCGGCCACCGAATGCCGTGCCCCGGCGATCCACGGGGTGGCCGGCAGGTCCTCGACGGGACGCTGCGCACCGAGCAGCGCGGGACCGATCTGCCTGCTGACGGCCAGCAGCGCCGAGAGGGCGGGCAGCGCGGTCACCGTCGGCGTCGCCACCGTGTGGCTGCGGGTGACCAGATGCCCGGACCACGATTCCGGGGGATCGCCGAACGGGGTCGCACCCGAGGGGCCGGCACCCGATGCGGTGAACGCGGCCAGCGTGGCCGTCGCCCGCTCCAGCGCGGTGCCCGACGACGCGACGGCGCGGCGCCCCAGTTCCACACCGAGCGGCATCACCGTCACCTGGCCGAGGCGTTTGAGCTCGAAGTCGATCAGGCCCAGCGTTTCGTCGATGCCCGCGCCCACCGGCGTGCAGCCGGTCAGCATCGGGGCGATCACCCCCCATGCCTCGGCGAGGGTCGGTGCGAGCAGGATGTCGGACACCCCGATCCCGTGCGCCGTCCGCGCGTCGGCCAGATCGCGTTGCGGGTTGACCAGGGTGCTCACCGCCGTGCCGTCCTCGAAGGCGACCGCGAGCTCCACCGGACGGGGCCGCGACATCCGGCCCTCGTCGCCGACGGTTGATATCGCGATGGCGCAGAACCGGTGTGCGCCGCCGTCCTCGCCCGCGCCCTGCAGGAACCGCGCGATCCGGCGGTCGGTCTTCAGGTCCTTGGGGAGCACCGGACGTTTGAGCACCAGCCCGCTCATCGAGGTGCACCGGCTGAGCGCCACGTAGAGCTGCCCGTAGGAGAACATGCCGCCGGTCAGATCGACGACGAGGCGGTCGAGCGTCTGGCCCTGGCTCTTGTGGATGGTGATCGCCCAGGCGAGCTTGAACGGCAGCTGGGTGAAGGTGCCGCAGACCTCGTGGCGCAGCGACGCGCCGTCCACGACGGGCTGGGTGGCCTCCCAGGTGTTGAGCCCCACCTCGGCGCGGCTGCCGTCGGTGAACTCGACAACGACAGCGATGTCCGCGGCGGCGTCGGACTCGACCCGGGCGACCACCTTGCCCAGCGTCCCGTTGACCCAGCGGTCGGACTGGTCGTTGTTGAGCATCATGATCTGGGCGCCGACCTTGAACCGCAGAGTCTCGTCGGCGGGCGCGTCGAACAGGCTCAGGTCACCGGTCTGGCGGGCGTGCTGCACGATCTCCTCGCCGGCCAGGCGCTCCAGTTGCTGACGGTTGCGGGCGGTCACCAGCCGGTTCGTCGGCGCGAGCGTCAGCCAGAACTCGTCATCGGGTGGCACGAAATCGGGGTCGGTGCGCGCATTGAGCTGCTCCTGGGCGTGCCCGAGCAGCAGGCCCTCGCGGATCTCGTTGAGGATCGCGGTCATCCGGTCATCGCCGAGCTGGCGGAACACCGTCGTCAACGCCACCATCGGGAACTCGTCGCGATGGAACGTGTCGGCGGAGAAGAAGTACGGAGTCCGGTAGCGGTCGGCGAAGAACCCGGCCTCGGCCTCGGTGACGACCGGGGGCAGTTGGTACAGGTCGCCGACCAGGACGATCTGCACGCCCCCGAACGCGCTGCCCGGGTCGGGGCCGAAGCGGTGCAGCGCGGCGGCGACCTTGTCGAACAGGTCGGCGCGGACCATCGACGCCTCGTCGATGATGAGGGTGTCCAGAGCCTTGAGCGTCCGGGCGAACCGGCCGGGGTAGTAGCGGCCGGTGCTGATGTCGGTGAGGCTGGTGGTGCTGGTGAAGCCGAACAGCCGGTGGATGGTGTAGCCCTCGACATTGAGGGCCGCGATGCCGGTGGGCGCGACGACGACCACGTTGCGGTCCGTCTGGGACATGAACCGGCGGATGAGTGTCGACTTTCCGGTGCCGGCCTTGCCGGTGAGGAAGACGTGTCTACCCTCGGCCAACAGGCTCATGGCATCGCGGAACTCGTCGGTCAGTACGAACTCGCGGGCGGGCACGCGACGATGGTGTCAGATCGCCGCGGGGCGCGTACCCGGCGTCCGATCTCGCTCTGAGCGAACGAACGGCGTTCTCCCGCCCCAGGTTGTAACACCGTGGCGCTCACGGCGATGAACTATTCGAGACAGCTGCTGGGCCAGAGGGCCGGTGTCGGGGGAGATGACTGCGAATCGCAGTAGTGGCTGAGAATTGCCCTGCTCCGGAAATCGAGGAGTCGAAGCACGATGGGTGCAGCGCGTGAGGAATTCCTGAGGCGAAGCATGGTGGCCGGACTGGCCTCCACCGTGGTGATATCGCTGACCGCACTCACCGCCGGCGTGGCACCGGCGGCCGCCGAACCCGAGATCGTGGCGACGACGACGGCGGAGGCTCCGCAGGAGTCCGGCGGATCGGGCGGCCAGGGCCGCGGCGGTGGTCGCGGCAGCCAGCAGGAGTCGCCGTACGTCGAACCGGCCGTGACCGCGGAGGCACCCGCAGCCACCGAGGCACCCGCAGCCACCGAGGCACCCGTCGTGACGCAGGCGCCGGTGCAGACCGCGGCACCGGTCGAGACGCCGCGGGCGACCGTCGCGACCGAGACCGTGGCCCCGCAGCCCGAGCCCGCACCGGAGCCGGCGCCCGAGCCGACACCCAAGCCGCAGCCCGCCGTCGAGCAGCCGACGACCACCAGCACCACGCGTCCCAGCACGCAGGTCACCACGTCCCCGTCGGCGCCGACCGCCGAACCGGAGGCCACACCGTCGTCGCGGCCGACGCCGTCCAGCTCGGCTGCCCCGAGCGCGGCACCCTCGTCCGCTGCGGCCGAGCCAGCTCCGTCCAGCGCGGCTCCGTCCAGCTCGGCCGTGCCCCGGACCGCGGACGAGGCACCGGAATCCACCGCGACCCCCACCGAGACATCCGCTGAAACCTCCACCGAGACATCCGCTGAAACATCTGCCGAGACATCCGCTGAAACCTCTGCCGAAGAAACGGTTTCCGAGACATCGGCGGTCGAGCAGCAGGCCGCGCGCGTCACCGAGACGCTCAAGCCCGAGGTTCTCGACGCCCCGGTCGCCGACGTCCAGCTCGCCAGCAGCACCAAGCCCGTGGAGGTCAACCCGGAGCCGGCCAAGCTCGAGGAGCTCGCGCAGCTGTCATCGTTGGTCGGCGTGTCAAATGAGCGGGACCGCCTCGACGAGGAGCGCCGCCAATTGCGCGACGACCAGCGCGAGTTGCGCGACGACCAGCGCGAGTTGCGCGACGACCAGCGCGAATTGCGCGCCGAGCAGCGCGACTGGGACAACCGGGTGCGCCAGTGGAGCCCGGACTGGGTGCAGTACGACGAGTTCTACCGGCCCATGATCGTCAACCCCTACCGGGATCCGGTGCGCATCGTCTACGAGTACGAGAACCGGCCGCGGGTCGTGACGATCCCGCCGTTGCAGCGGATGGTCATGTACGTCGCCGACCTCGCGGCCTACAGCTTCACCGCGGTGGTGCTCAACACCGTCAACACGGTGGTCAGCACCGCGGTGGGCGTGGCGGTGGGCAGCTTCTTCGGCGGCGGCTTCATCCCGAACATCGCGAACATCGGGAATTTCGCGCCCCCGCCCCCGCCGCCGTTGTTCCGCTACGACGACGTGCCGGTGCAGGTGCGCTACTCGGATGCGGTGTATGAGCCCTTCCGGGTGCAGCGCATCGTCGACGTGGGTGATGACGCACGCTACGGCGAGCGCCGGGTGCTGCTCGACGGAGTGACGCCGGCCTGGGGCGTGTGGAAGCAGAATGCCGCCGGCGAACGGCAATTCGAGATCCACCGCACCCAGCAGTACCCGGGCCTGGACACCCCGCGTGAGGGCCCGCTGCCCGGTGACTACCGGTTGCGGCTGGCGTCGGAGGAGGCTCCCTCGAGCGCCGGCGGCGGCCAGACCGCATTGATCATTGCGGCCGTCGCCTGCGCGGTGCTCAGCCTGGGGGCCGTCGGTGCGGCCGGTCTGATGGGCCGGCGCCGGCAGGTGTAGCCGGGCCTGCTCGTAAGGAGTGGCTCAGGCGTGCACGTTGCGCAGGCCGACGGCCCCGCGCAGGCCCGAGCAGTTGACACATCCGACGCAACCCACGCAGTCGGTGCAGGCCACGCAGCCGATGCAGGCCCGGCACTTGCGGCAGGCCACGCATCCGATGCAGGCCACGCACCCGACGAGCGCCGCGCACAGCACCAGGAACGCGCTGCCCACCACGGCGAAACCGCCGGCGACCCCGGCGCTGCCGCCGGTCCCGATCGACCCGGCGACACCGGCGCTCTGGACGGTGGCGATCGACCCGGCGACCGCGGCGCTGCCCACGGTGCCGACCGAACCGGCCACCGCCGCACTGCCGACGGTCGCGATGCAACCCTGCACCGCGATGCTGCCCACGGTCGCGACCGAGTCGGTGCCGACCGGGCCTGTCTCGGAGAGGATCTCGTTCATCAGTCGGCGCCCTTTCCGTTGTCGACGCGGTACACCGCGCCGTGGATCGCGGCCGCGTCATCGCTGGCCAGGAAGGCGATGGTCTTCGCGACATCGACCGGATCCATCATTCCGCGCGGCGCGGCGATCCGCATGATCAGCTCCCAGTCGGCGTCCTCCGGCGCGGAGAACTCGGTGACCTGCGCGGTCAGCATCCCGCCCGGGCACACCGCGTTGACCCGCAGCGTTTCCTTGGTGAACTCGACGGCCATCGCGCGGGTCAACCCGATCAGTCCGTGCTTGGCCGCGCAGTAGCCCGCCGAGTACACCTCGCCCTCGACTCCGGCCACCGAGGAGACGTTGACGATGTTGCCGCCGGATTCCAGCAGATGCGGCAGCGCGGCCCGGCTCAGGTAGAACGGCCCGTTGAGGTTGACCGCCAGATCGAGGTCCCAGTCCGCGTCGGTCACCGACGCGGTGCGCCGCATCTGGTGGAAGCCCGCCACATTGGCCAGCACATCGATGCGGCCGAACGCCGCGACACAGTCGTCGACGGCCTGCTTGCATGCGTCGGCGGTGCCGATGTCATAGGACCCGAACCGGCCACCGGGCACGTCGGCGAACACGTCGGCCATCCGGTCAGCGTCCCGGGCCACCCCGTACACCGTCGCGCCGCGTTCGGCGAACAGCTTTGCCGTCGCCGCGCCGAGCCCGGCCGACGCGCCCGTTACCAATGCCACTTTTCCGTCCAATGAGGTCATGTTCGTGACTCTCTCACGGGGCAAACCGCGGACGTGCCAGAGGCGTGCTGCAATACTGCGAGGTGTGAACATACTTCGCGGGTTGTTCAGTGTCGCGCTGCTCACCCTGGGCATGGTCGGCTTTGCCGCATCGGCCCAGGCGAACCCGCAGCAGCAGGTGCTGGAGGGCAATTACACCTATAAGCAGGAGGGGTTGCCGGACGCGAACTGGACGATCTTCCCGGTCTGTGTACCGGTGGTGGGTGACCTGCGGGCCGAGATCCGGGATCCGGTCGCCTGCATCCTGCACGTCGCTTCGTCCCCGTCGGCGGTGGCCAAGGGCGGGGACGCCAAGCTCACCGGCGGTCAGTGGGCCTACAACGTGAACACCATGGACGGCTTGACCTGCCCGGACGGCAGCACTGCTCCGCTCGACGAGACGTTCACGTTCGACACCATCACCATGACCGGCACCCGCACCATGTCGCACAACCAGGTGTGCGGGCTGCCCGCCACGCTCGACGTCAAACCGTTCACGATCACGTTCGCGGAGCCGTTGCCCGTCCCGGTGCAGCAGTACCCGCTCTATTGCGAACCCGGCGGCCTCCGCCGCTGCTTCTAGACAGGGTTCAGATGACCAAACGCGTCGTGGTCTGGGGTACCGGTTTCGTCGGGACGATGGTGATCGCCGAGATCGTCAAGCACCCGCACTTCGAGCTCGTCGGGGTGGGGGTGAGCGACCCCGCCAAGGTGGGCCGCGATGTCGGCGAGATCTGTTCTCTGGGCGCACCCTTGGGGCTGACGGCCACCGACGACATCGACGCGCTGATCGCCCTGAAACCCGACGCCCTGGTGCACTACGGGCCGACGGCCGCGCAGGCCGATGCCAACATCGACCTGATCGGCCGGTTCCTGCGGGCCGGTATCGATGTCAGCTCGACGGCGATGACGCCGTGGGTGTGGCCGAAGATGCATCTCAACCCGCCGAACTGGATCCAGCCGATCACCGACGCCTGCGAGGCCGGGGGAGCGTCGTGCTTCACCACCGGTATCGACCCGGGTTTCGCCAACGATCTGTTCCCGCTGACGCTGATGGGCCTGTGCTCGGAAGTGAAGACGGTGCGGGCCTCGGAGTTGCTCGACTACACCAACTACACCGGCGACTACGAGTTCGAGATGGGCATCGGTCGGCCACCGGAGTACCGGCCGCTGCTGGAGAGCCCGGAGATCCTGATCATGGCCTGGGGCGCCACGGTCCCGATGATTGCGCATGCGGCAGGCATCACCCTCGATGACATCACCACCAGCTGGGAGAAATGGGTGACCCCGGAGGACCGTAAGTCCGCCAAGGGAGTCATCGAGGCGGGCAAGGTGGCCGCGGTCCGGTTCACCATCAACGGCCGTTTCCACGGCGAGACCCGCATCCAGCTCGAGCATGTCAACCGGATCGGGCTCGACGCCGCCCCGGACTGGCCGACCGGCAACGACAACGATGTGTACCGCGTCGATATCGAAGGCACGCCCAGCATCTCGCAGGAGACCGCCTTCCGGTTCACCGACGGTTCCGGGCGTGACGCCGCCGCCGCGGGCTGTCTGGCCACCGGACTGCGGGCGCTCAACGCGGTGCCCGCCGTCAACGATCTACCGCCGGGCTGGGTGACCGCGCTGGATCTGCCGCTCATCCCGGGTGCCGGCACGATTCGCTGATGACCACCGGAGCCAGCACCGTCCTGCAGCGACTCCTGGCGGGCGGGGTGTCGGTGTGCTTCGCCAACCCCGGCACCTCGGAGATGCATTTCGTTGCCGCACTGGATGACAGCCCGCAGATGCGCGCGGTGCTGTGCCTGTTCGAAGGGGTCGCCACCGGCGCGGCCGACGGCTACGCCCGCATCGCCGGCGGGCCCGCGGCCACGCTGTTGCACCTGGGCCCGGGACTGGCCAACGGGCTGGCGAACCTGCACAACGCCCGGCGGGCGCACACCCCGGTGGTGAACGTGGTCGGTGATCACGCGACCCACCACGTGGAGTTCGATGCCCCGCTGGAATCGGATATCGAGGCGTTGGCCACCTGGCCGGAAGGCCTGGTCTTCCGGCCGCATTCGGCATCCGGGCTGGCCGCATCCGTCGACGCGGCGATCGCCGGTGCCCTCGGCCCGCCGGGCCGGGTCGCGACGGTGATCCTGCCCGCCGACTACTCATGGGGTCCTGCGGAGCCGGGCGCACCGCCGTCGGACCCCGCACCGCCGGATGCGGGTCCCGGTGGGATCGGGGTACCGGCGGCAGCCGAGATGCTGCGCGAGTACGCAGCGAACACCGTTGTGCTGCTGGGTGGCTCGGCCACCACCGCCGAAGGCCTGCGGGCCGCGGCCCGGATCGCCGCTGCGACGGGGGCGCGGCCCCTGGTGGAGACGTTCCCGGCCCGGCTCGCGCGTGGCCGCGGGATTCCGGCCATCGAGCGGCTGGCCTACCTGGCCGAGCAGGCCGAAATACAGCTCGCCGGTGCGACCCAACTGATTCTGGTCGGTACCCGCGCCCCGGTGGCGTTCTTCGCCTACCCGGGCCGGGCCAGCGGCCTGGTGCCCAGCGGCGCGCAGGTGCACACGCTGGACCCCGCCGACCTCGACGCACTCGCCGAGCATCTCGGTGCGCCCCAGGTGCCGACCACGGAGGCGGCGCCGCCCGCGCTGCCGAAAGGCGCTCTCACCGTGGCGAATTGGGCCGAGGTCATCGGTGCGTTGCTACCGGAGAACGCCATCATCTCCGATGAGGCCAATACCAGCGGTGTGCTGCTGCCCGCGGCGACCGCCGCGTCGCCCGCCCACGATGTGTTGACGCTGACCGGCGGTGCGATCGGTCAAGGTCTGCCGGTGGCCGTCGGTGCCGCGGTGGCCGCCCCGGACCGCCCGGTCATCGCGCTGCAGGCCGACGGCAGCGCGCTCTACACGATCTCGGCGCTGTGGACGATGGCGCGCGAACACCTCGATATCACCGTGGTCATCCTCAACAACCATGCCTATGCGATTCTGCAGCTGGAATTGGCCCGCGTCGGCGCGACCCGTGACGGGGAAAAGGCGCGTTCACTGCTCGACATCGGCCGGCCGGATATCGACTTCGTGGCGATTGCCCACGGTTTCGGGGTGCCGGCGACGCGGGCTACCACCGCCGAGGAGCTCGCCGAGCAGTTCGGTGCGGCACTGGCCCAACCGGGCCCGCATCTGATCGACGCCGCCGTTCCCGCCTGGGGTTAGCGTGGCGGCCGGGGCCGCTTGTGCAGCACCACCTGGGCCATCGGGATCTGCATCTGTTCCGGGGCGTCCGCCAGCCGGGCCGCCACCCCGGCTTCGAGAGCATCACAGAACGGCGCACGCCGATCGGCGGCATCGAGGGCACCGGCCAGCGTCTGGAACACCGCGGCTCGCAGAAACGAGGCCCACTGGGCTCCGAAAGTCGTTGCATCCCGGTCTTTCTGGTACTGCCGCCAGAACCGGTCCTCGGCGTCGAACACCTCCAGGTGCTCAATGGTGAGCTGCTCGAGGCGCCCGGACGGGGCGAACGGGGTGGTGAAGTCGACCGCCCGGCGCCCGCTGATCGGGATGCACATCCCGGTCAGTTCGTCGGCGGAGATGACCTCGCGCTGAACCAGCTCGGCCAATTCGGCCATCAGCGCCGCGAACAACGGCCGATAGCCGAACTCGCCGTTCTCGGCGACGGCCATCGTCATCACCACCGCCCGTCCGCCCGGACACAGTTCGCGCCCCCGGAAGGCGACGAACTCGTGCCAGTCGCGGGCGGCGAGCCGCTCGTGGGCCGCACGCGTTTCCTCGTCGGCGCTGAACGAGGCGTGGACATGATCGGTGACGGGCGCGGGCAGCCTGCTCAGCCACAGCACCGACCATGAGGACCAGCCGAGGCTGACGGTGTTGGATGGCAGGATCTGGCTGTAGAACGACCGGCCGACCGCCGAGGAGAACGCCGCCTGATCGTGGCGCAGATAGCTGTCGGGATCCTCGCTCAAGGTGTTGAACAGGGCGCTGAAGTCGTTCTCCGGCACATCGGTGTGCGTGACCAGCACGGACTGATCGGGACGGGTGCGTTTGCGCAGGGCAGAGATCGCCGCGTTGATCGGCAGCAGCGAATTGTGGCCGTTGGCGGCGCCGTAGTCCGCGATCACGATCGGCAACGGCGCCGGTGGGATCGGTATCGCCCGGGCGGCCTCCTCGAACAATGCGATGGCCTGCGTCAGCCCGGCGGCCTGCAGCCGTGCACTCGCGCTGTAGTCACCGCTGCCTACCGGCACCGGACGCACCACCACGCTTGATTCGGGCATGCCGTGAGGGTAGTCCCGTCCCGCGGTACGCGCCGTCAAAGCCGGCGTCGTGCCAGACTTCCAGCCATGAGTCCGGCAACGGTTCCGCGTGTGCTCACCATCCTGGCCGGGGTGGGCATGGTGGTGGCCTGCCGATACCGGACCTGCAGATGGGCATCGACCCACCGGCCGAGGACCCCAGACCCGGATGCGCCGGCAGGCGGGCGAACAGGTGGCAGACGATGCCCGGGTCGGGCCCGCCCGGCCGCGCGGGGGCGGGGGCGCCGCGAGGCGAGCACTTCATCGCGCCCGTGATCTCGCAACGCTTTCGCGGCGACGGGAACTCGACGGCGACGGTGCCCGCATGCGGCCGTCGGTGTGGCTACGGGTGTGCGGCCCGGCCCGGCCGGCGGGGCCTCCGCCCATGCCCAATCTCTTCATCGCCGAGGATATGGGGCTGCCGGGGTGGACGTTTCTCGGCGAACAGCGCGATCGCGAAGTCGCGTTCGGCGCTGTCGGAAAGTTCTGGCAGCCCACCATCGAGTGGCGTGATGTCGCGGTCGCCGACTTTCGCGGCTTCGCCGAACCCGGCTGGGGCAAGATCGCCGCGAACCCGTCTCCTACGGGCTGGCCGCTGCCACCTACGAAGCCGCACGGGACGACCGGCCGTCGCGACGACGCTTTCTGCGCTACTGGTGGCTGATCCGGCCCTTTGTCGGCCATATCATGCGCGCGACACTCCACCAGATCGACACCAACGCTCGGGGAAACCACAACAACTCGGGAGCCTCGTGACCGACACTGAGATCGACGTTGGCACCAGAGATGTGCAGTTGATCCGATTGCGCGACGATGTGGACGAACTCCTGGCACGAGCGTACGCACCGGAATCGACGTGGTCGCGGTGGCTCGACGACGTGACGGCGCCCCACCTGTCGAGTGCACGAAACAGGTGCACGTATGGCACCGACGGCAGGTCGGGCGACCTGCAAACGCGGCTGGCTGCTCGTGGTCTGTCCTCATTGGGGCGCAGCGAGGCGAACGTCGAGGCCACATTGCTCCTGGTGCGGTCAGCGGTCTGCGCTATGCTGGGCGAGGTGTGGCAGCAGCCCGTCTTCTCGGGCGTCCACATGGACCAAGGACCCGACCTGCTACGGCACCGGACACGGGAACTGCTGGGACCCGCGCCGACGGATCGCGCGACCCGGATTATGGTCACGTTGCCCTCCTCGGCGGCGACCGACCCGTCGGTGGTCCGCGATCTGGTGGAACGCGGCATGAACATCGCACGAATCAACTGCGCCCACGACGATGCCGACGCGTGGCGTTCCATGGCGCGGTCTGTCCGGCAGGCAGCAGATGCGACCGGCCGAAGCTGCTTGATCGCAATGGACCTCGCCGGGCCCAAGCTCCGAACCGGACCACTCGAACCCGGCCCCAGGCTCGTGAAACTGCGCCCGCGGAAGAACAATCTGGGACAGGTCTTGGCCCCGGCCAGGGTCTGGCTGACGGCGGTGGAAGACCCGATCGATCCGCCGGAAGCCGCAATGGTGACACTGCCGGTACCCGGGGAATGGCTCCGCCGTCGCCGCCACTGCGACCTCCTGCAACTGCACGACACCCGCGGCTCGAAACGCCGACTGACGCTGACCGCGGCCAAGAATGCATCGGGTTTCGCCGGCGGGTTCATCGCAACCGCCGAGAAAACCACCTACCTGGCCACCGGCACGGTGCTGCATGTCCACGGCACGGAGGATCCGATCCACCTCGCAGAGCTACCCCAGATCGAACAGAGCCTTCTTCTACACAGGGGCGACATCCTCCAATTGACCAGGGACTGTTCGCCCGCGCCTGTCGCCATCGACATCACACCCCGGATCGGGTGCACCCTGCCGGAGATCTTCGACCACGTGCAAGTAGGGCAAAAGGTGCACCTTGACGACGGTCTGATCAGTGGCGAGGTGGTCAGCGTCGCCGCCGACGCACTGTGCATGAGGATCGACCACGCCGCCGACGCGGGCTCGCGACTCCGAGCGGGCAAGGGCGTGAACGTGCCGGGCGCCCACCTCCCGATCTCCGCGCTCACCGGCAAGGACATCTCCGACCTCGCAACCGTGGTCGAGTTGGCCGATGTGGTCGAAATATCCTTTGTCAGAGAACCTTCCGATGTCACGCAGTTGCTCGACGAGCTGAAACGCCTCGGTGACGAGTCGCTGGGAATCGTCCTGAAGATCGAGACCCGCCAAGCCTTCAAACGCCTCCCGCAATTGCTCCTCACGGTGATGCGGCGTCCCCGCGCCGGGGTGATGATCGCCCGGGGAGATCTTGCCGTCGAGTGCGGATACGAGCGGCTGGCCGAACTGCAAGAAGAGATTCTGTGGTTGTGTGAGGCGGCGCATCTGCCGGTGATCTGGGCGACCCAGGTTCTCGAACAACTTGCCAAGACGGGAAATCCGTCCCGCGCGGAGATCAGCGACGCAGCAATGAGCGAGCGCGCCGAGTGCGTGATGCTGAACAAGGGCCCGCATATCAATGAGGCCGTCGTCGCCCTCGACAACATCCTCCGCAGAATGGCCGACCACCACTACAAGAAGACGGCCCTCATGCCATCCCTGCACTCCTGGCACCCCGGCGGCGCGGATCCGGCGGCGGCGAGTTGGTGAAGAACACCCAGCTGTATGCGTAGGCGGCCGCGCTCATTTGGGCGCAGTCCCGACCAGTCTCATCAGCGGGTCGGCAGGCCCGATGTCGAGGGTGCATTCCCGGGGTCGCGGGTCCGGGACGAAGGCCCAGAACATCGCCCCGGCGGTGCCCTGCCTGCGCATCTCGGTGAAGGCGTCGCGGAGGACTCGTTCCCGTTCGTCCAGCGATCCGCAGGACCCGGCCGCCATCCCGATCTCGGTGATCAACAGCGGCTTGTTCAACGCCTGGGCCTGCTGCGCGCGCCGCGCGAGCCCGTCGAACGCGCCCGGCGGAGTGAGGGAGAAGGTCAGCCGGCGGGTGAAGCACACGTACGCGAAGCCGGCCGGCCGCGCACGCCGCCGGCGTGGCTGAAATGTTGTGCCGGGTCAGTGCGGATGGGCGCCGGGCGTGTAGGGGCGCAGCACGTCCGCCGAGTCCGGGTGACAGTAGCGCCGGGTCCAGTCGCACTGCGGATCGCGGCAAACCGAGGGTTCGGGTTCGCCCACGGCCGTCCAGCCGGCCAACGCCGGTGAATCGGCCCAGCGCTGCACCGCGGCGTCCAGCCACGCCCGGAAGGTCATCGGCAGGCCGGGCGCGTCTCGGGCCGCGGCGCCCCCGGCTTGAAGGAGTGCGGTGCGGCGGAGGCAGCGAGGAGTTGGCGTGGGTGGGCGCGGCGGGGGGCTGGAAGTGAGGAGCGGTGTGCTGTCGGAGGCTGGAGAACGATGAAGGGAGCGAATGTGGTGAGTGCTGAAATCGGTCGAGTTCGGGGCGCCGGATGCCGACAGTCGGTGGCACGGTAGGCGTTGTGCGTGGCCCAGGGTTGGCGCAGGGTAGGCGCCCCGCCCCCGGCCGGGTGGGGGGGCGCGCGTGGCGCGGGGGGGTGGGGGGGCGGGGGTGGCGTGGGGGTGGCGTGGGGTGCTGGGGGCCTGGGGGGGGGTGTTGTCTGGGCCGAGTAGCGCCGTCTCAGCAACGTCCTTGCCGGGGCGTCATCGGCGAGATGCACGAAATGGTCGCCGGTGGTGTCATTGCAGCAACCATCTCGTGGATTTCGGCGGCTCAGTGGCCGCGCGCCACCCATTCGTCGTAGTGCACGATCTCGCCGCCGATCGTCGTCGTATCGCCGTGGCCGGTGTAGACGACGGTCTCACCGGGCAGGGTGCCCAGCTTCTTGGAGATGGAGTCCAGGATGGTGGGGAAGTCGGAGTAGGACCGCCCGGTGGCGCCCGGTCCACCCTGGAACAGGGTGTCGCCGGACACGACGGCATTCAGTTCGGGAACCGACCAGCAGACCGAACCCGGTGAGTGCCCCGGGGTGTGCAGGGCGTGCAGTTCGATACCGCCGGCGGTGAGCACCAGACCGTCGGTGACGCTGCGGAATTCGGCCTCGGGGTGCACGACTCGCCACAGCATCTCGTCGGCCGGGTGCAGGAACATCGGGGCGTCGAGGGTCTTGGCGAGTTCGGGGGCGACGGTGATGTGGTCGTTGTGCCCGTGGGTGCAGATCACCGCGACGACGTTGCGCCCCGCCACGGCGTCGACGATCGGTGCCGCGGTGTGGGCGGCGTCGAAGACGATGACGTCTTTGTCGTCGCCGACGAGCCAGATGTTGTTGTCGACGTCCCAGCTGCCGCCGTCGAGTTCGAACTTTCCGCTGGTGACCACCCGTTGCACGCTCACAGCACGACCACCGATCGCAGCACCTCGCCGGCGTGCATCTTGTGGAAGGCGTCCTCGACGGCGTCCAGCGTGATGCGTTCGGAGACGAACTTCTCCAGCGGCAGCCGGCCCTGCAGGTAGAGGCTGATCAGGGTGGGGAAGTCGCGTTCGGGCAGGCAGTCGCCGTACCAGGAGGACTTCAGCGAGCCGCCGCGGGAGAAGAAGTCGACCAGCGGCATCTCCAGCTTCATGTCCGGGGTGGGGACCCCGACCAGGACCACGGTGCCGGCCAGGTCGCGGGCGTAGAACGCCTGCTTCCAGGTTTCGGGACGCCCGACCGCGTCGATCACGACGTCGGCGCCGAAGCCGTCGGTGAGGTCCTGGATGGTCTCGACGGCGTCCAGATCCTTGGCGTTGATGGTGTGGGTGGCGCCGAATTCCCGCGCGGTGTGCAGCTTGCGGTCGTCGACGTCGACGGCGATGATGCGCCGCGCGCCGACCAGGGCGGCCCCGGCGATGGCGGCATCCCCGACGCCCCCGCAGCCGATCACCGCGACGGTGTCATCGCGGTTGATCGCACCGGTGTTGATCGCGGCGCCGATGCCGGCCATCACACCGCAGCCCAGCAGACCGGCGACGGCCGGGTCGGCGGCGGGATCGACCTTGGTGCACTGGCCCTCGTGCACCAGGGTCTTGTCGGCGAAGGCGCCGATGCCCAGGGCGGGGGACAGTTCGGTGCCGTCGGTCAGGGTCATCTTCTGGGTGGCGTTGAAGGTGTCGAAGCACAGGTGCGGGCGCCCGCGTTTGCAGGCGCGGCACTCGCCGCAGACCGCGCGCCAGTTCAGGATGACGAAATCGCCGACCTCGACGTGGGTGACGCCCGCCCCGATGGTCTCGACGATGCCGGCGGCCTCGTGGCCGAGCAGGAACGGGTACTCGTCGTTGATGCCGCCCTCGCGGTAGGTCAGATCGGTGTGGCAGACACCGCAGGCCTGGATCGCGACCACGACCTCGCCGGGACCGGGATCGGGGATGACGATGTCGACCAATTCGACGGGCTGACCTTTGGACCGGGCAATGACACCTCGCACTGTCTGACTCATGCCTATAACCTAATACCCGCCCCCCGCCTCCGCCGGACAGGTGTCCAGTTTGGGGATGCTGTCCCGTTCGGGGCCTGTTTTCAGAGCCGGTGCCGTAATACCGTTGAGGACAAATGACGGCCATCCGCAGTGTCGAGGATCTCCTGCACGATGCACGTGCGGCGCATCAGCGACTGGATTGGCAGGCGAGCTATCGGTGGTTCGACACCGCGAGCCGGCACGCGGCGTTGCGCACCGACGACCTGGAGGCGTTCGCGTTCGCGGCCTGGCGGCTCGGTCACGTCAAGGAAGCCAGTCGCGCGGCCGAGCGGGTCTTCGCCGAGCTGACCCGCACCGATCCCGTCGCGGCCGCGATGAAGGCCAACGAGCTGGCGCTGGCCTGGCTGATCCGCGGCGACGTGAACATCGGGCAGGGCTGGATGAACCGGGCCCGCCGACTGCTCGCCGACACCGAGGAGAGCGACGCGCACGGCTACCTGGCCTATCTTGACGCCGCGGTGGCTGCGGTGTCCCTGGATCTCGACGCCCTGGCGGTGTCGGTGCGGGTGCTGCGTGAACTGGGCGAGCGGCTGAACACGCCCGCGATCTCCGCATTGGCCCTGATCGCCAGCGGTGTCGAAGCAATCCTGCACGCGCGGACGGCCGACGGATATGCACTGATCGACGAGGCGATCCTGCCGTTGGTCGCCGACCAGGTGCCCATCGAGTGGGCCGGCGACATCTACTGCATCGTGCTGCACCACTGTCACAAGCTTGCCGACCTGCCGAGGATGCGGGCCTGGACGCAGTCGATGGAGCAGTGGTGCGGGCTGTCGGGCTCGGTGCCCTACGGCGGGGTATGCGATGTGCACCGGCTGCAGGTGCAGGTGGCCTCCAATGACCGGGCCGATTACCGCGGCCTCGAGGACAGACTCGTGCTGGCCAGTCGGGGACTCGAGGAGGCCAATGCCTGGGCCGCAGCTGAAGGGTACTACCAGCTCGGTGAGGTGCGCCGGCTACTCGGTGACTTCGACGGTGCGGCAAGTGCATTCGCGCAGGCTCGGTCGATGGGCCTGGATCCCCAACCCGGTGAGGCACTGCTGGCCTGCCGGCGCGGCGATCCAGCGGCCGGGTGGACGTTGATCCGGCTTGCACTGGCCGGGGGCGATCGGCTGGTTCGGGTCCGGCTGTTGCGCGCCGCAGTCGAGATCGCGTTGGGACGGGACGCGCTCGACGAGGCCGAAACCTATTGTCGCGAGCTGGAAGCCGATGCGAAGGCGTTCTCCACGCCGGGATTTCGGGCCTGGGCCGCGCATGCCCGCGGCTCCGTCGCGGTGCGCAGGGCAGAGTTCGAGACCGCGCTGGAGGCGCTGCAGATTGCATTGCGGGAGTATCGAACCCAGCAGTCCCGGTACGAGACGGCCGAGGTGTACGAGTGGATGGCGTTGGCGCGGTCGGGGCTCGGGGACAACGCTGCCGCAGCCGCCGACGCCGCGACCGCAGACGCCATCTACGCCCAACTCGGTGTGGAACCGGCGGGCATCTGCGGCACACCGTCGCCCGGCGGGCTGACCCGGCGCGAGCTGGAGGTGCTGGTCGGCATCGCCCGCGGCGCCACCAATCGGCAGGTGGCCCAGGAGATGCACCTCTCGGACAAGACCGTGGGCAGGCATCTGGCCAACATCTACGCCAAGCTCGGGGTCTCGACGCGCACCGCCGCGGTGTCCTGGGCACATCACAACAAGGTCATTCGGGAGAGCTGACTACATCATTTGCACCACGCGCTGAATCGGGAGAACGCATCATCTGCCCGATGCCGGTGACGCCGCGTCCGCCTAGCGTTTCCGCCATGACTGACACCATCGAGGCCATGACCGAATCCAACGAAGAATTCGCCGGTCGCATCGTCGGCACCATCGACGCGGCGAGCATCGCCATCCTGCTGTCCATCGGGCACCAGACGAAGTTGTTCGACACGCTGGCGAGCCTGCCGCCGGCCACCAGTACACAGATCGCCGATGCGGCCGGACTCAACGAACGCTATGTGCGCGAGTGGCTCGGCGGCCTGGCGGCCGGCCAGATCGTCGACTATGACGCGGCCACCCAGACCTATGCGCTCCCGCGACACCGTGCGGCCGCGCTCACCCGCGCCGCGGGTCCGGACAACCTGGCCCGGGTGGCCCAGTTCATCCCGCTGCTCGCCGAGGTCGAGCAGCAGGTGATCGGCTGCTTCCACCACGGCGGCGGACTGTCCTACGCCGAGTATCCGCGCTTTCACACCTTGATGGCCGAGGAGAGCGGAGAGGTGTTCGACGCGGCCCTGGTCGACGGCATCCTGCCGATGGCCGAGGGTCTGCCGCAGCGGCTGCGCGACGGGGCCGACGTCGCCGACTTCGGTTGCGGCAGTGGCCATGCCGTCAACCTGATGGCCGCCGCATTCCCGGCGAGCAGGTTCGTGGGCATCGATTTCTCCGAGGAGGGACTTTCGGCGGGCATCCGCGAAGCGCAACAGCGCGGGCTGAGCAACGTGCGGTTTCAGGCGGCCGATGTCGCCGGATACGACGGCACCGAGTCCTTCGACGTCATCACGGCGTTCGACGCCATTCACGACCAGGCACACCCGGGCCAAGTCCTGCAGAACATCCATCGCGCGCTGCGGCCGGGCGGCACCTTCCTGATGGTCGACATCAAGTCGTCCAGCCGGGTGGAGGACAACATCGGGGTGCCGTTCGCGCCCTACCTGTACACGGTGTCGACGATGCACTGCATGAGCGTGTCGCTGGGGCTGGACGGTGACGGCCTCGGCACCTGCTGGGGGCGCGAGCTGGCCACCGCCATGCTCGCCGAGGCCGGGTTCGCCGATGTACAGGTGCGCGAGATCGAGTCCGATCCGATCAACTACTACTACGTGGCGCGGAAGTAGCATCTGCTCGGTGGGCGCACTCGAGCTTCTCGACGACTGGCCGGTCTCTACAGCTGCCGCCGCGGTGGTGGGGCCGGCCGGTCGGGGCGAGCGAAGCGACGGGAGAGTTGCCGTGATCGCCGCCCACGGCGACACCACCCACCGGTTCCGGCTGGCCTCGGTCACCAAGCCGCTGGTCGCTCGCGCCGCACAGGTCGCGGTGGAGGAGGGCGCCTTCGAACTGGACACGCCGGCCGGCCCGCCGGGTTCGACGGTGCGTCATCTGCTGGCGCACGCCTCCGGGGTGGCCATGCAGTCCGGTGTCCGGGGCGAGCGAAGCGACGGGAGATTTGACGTGCTCGCCGCTCCCGGGACCCGGCGCATCTACTCCAACCACGGGTTCACCCTGCTCGCCGAAGCGCTGGAGGCGGCGACCGACATCTCGGTACAGACCTACCTGTCCGAGGCTGTGTTCGAACCGCTCGGCATGACGTCCTCGACGCTGGCCGGGGGCGCGGCGGCCGCCGGGTACGGCGGCGAGTCCTCGGTGGACGATCTGGTGCGTTTCGCCGCCGATCTGCTGCGGCCGGCGCTGGTGACGCCCGAGCTGCACGCCGAGGCGACGACGGTGCAGTTCCCCGGCCTGAACGGGGTGCTGCCCGGGTTCGGATCGCAACGCCCGAACGACTGGGGGCTCGGGTTCGAGATCCGGGCTGAGAAAAAGCCGCACTGGACCGGTACATCCAACTCGGCCCGGACCTACGGACATTTCGGCCAATCCGGGACGTTCCTGTGGGTGGATCCTGCCGTTGACCTGGCCTTTGTGGTGCTGACCGACCGGGACTTCGGGGAGTGGACGTATCCGCTGTGGCCGGCCATCTCTGATGGAGTCCTGAGAGAATTCGGCGCACACTAGCGCAACACGCGTCCCACGGGGCACAATAGACACGCACGAAACAGCTGCACAGTTCGGTAACACCAGGTCGTTGGGGAAGACGTCCCTAGTGGAGCCGAAGGAGCAGAAGTATGCGTGCGTCGAACCAGTTCGCCGAGGCGACAACTGGCGTGGTCTACGTTCACGCCTCGCCCGCGGCGGTATGCCCACATGTCGAGTGGGCTCTTTCGTCGACCCTGTCGGCGCGGGCGAACCTCAAGTGGACGCCCCAACCAGCCATGCCCGGACAACTGCGCGCCGTCACCAACTGGGTGGGTCCGGTGGGTACCGGCGCCCAGTTGGCCAACGCCCTGCGGTCCTGGTCGGTGCTCCGCTTCGAGGTGACCGAGGACCCCAGCGAGGGCGTTGACGGCCACCGCTGGTGCCACACCCCGCAACTCGGTCTATGGAGCGGCGCGATGAGCGCCAACGGGGATGTGATGGTCGGCGAGCAGCGGCTGCGCACCCTGATGGCCTCCGGCGCCGACGCGCTGGCCGCCGATCTGGACTCGGTGCTCGGCACGGCATGGGACGAATCGCTGGAGCCCTACCGCGGCGGTGGCGACACCGGCGAGGTCAGCTGGCTGAACAGAGGTGTCGGGTAGCCGCCCCCGTCGGCGAGCGTGCGTGTCGGCACGCGACACGCCGCGTTCTGTATGAACTTTGCGCACGCTCGGCGGCGCTTGCGGCATTCAGCTAGGGCCGCAGGATCTTCAGCGCGTTCGGTACCGCGGTCACGGTGACGGGTAGCGGGCAGACGTATTCACCGTCGGCGTAGGCATTGATACCCGGTGAATCGACGGTGATCGTCTTCGCCCGCGCGGTGCGCACCTCGTCGAGATCGACATGGGTGCCCTTGAACACGGTGGGGAACAGGCGGATCAGCCTCATCCGGGATGCCGAGGCCACCATCGTCGCGTCGAGCAGACCGTCCCGTGGGTCCGCGTCCGGGCAGATCTTCATCCCGCCGCCGTAGCTGCGGGTGTTGCCGAACGCGGCGAGGGTCAGCTCGGTGACGAGTTCCTCTCCGCCGTCGAAGGACAACCGGAACGGCAGCAGCCGCAGCTTGGAGATCTCGGCCACCATGGCGAGGTTGTAGCGCATCCGGCCGTGCGGCCAGGTCATCCGGTTGGTGCGGTCGGTGACCAGCGAGTCGAAGCCGGCGGCCATCACGGTGCCGAACCAGCGGTCGGTGCCGTCGGCCCCGGAGATCCGGCCGAGATCGATCTCGCTGATGGTGCCCTCGGCGATCACATCGGCGGCGGCCTCGGGATCCTTTGCCGGGATGCCGAACTCGCGGGCGTGATCGTTGCCGGTGCCCGCCGGCACGATGCCCAGCGGGATATCGGTCTGGGCGAGCACCTGCAGCGCCAGCGAGATGATGCCGTCACCGCCGACGACGACGAGCGCGTCCATGCCGCGTTCCAGCGCGCCTTCGACGAGCTGGCGGGCATGCGCGGCGTCACGCCCGGCAATGGCCACGACATCCACACCGCGCCGGTGCAACTGGGTGATGGCGCGCTCGGCGGCGTGGGAGGCGCTACCGTGTCCCGACGCCGGGTTGGTCAGGACGGTGACCCGGTTGATCACGGAATCAGCTTGCCGGGGTTGAGAATTCCGGCCGGATCCAGGGTCGCCTTGACCGAGCGCAGGATGTCCACACCGAGATCGCCGATCTCGGCGCGCATCCATGGCCGGTGGTCGGCGCCGACCGCGTGATGGTGGGTGATGGTCGCGCCGGTGCGCACCATGGCATCGGAGGCCGCGGTCTTGGCCCGGCGCCACTGCTCGATCGGGTCGCCCTGCTGGGCGGCGACGACGGTGAAGTACAGCGACGCTCCGGTGGGGTACACATGCGAAATATGGCACATCACCAGGGCCTGTCCCAGCGATTCGGACAGCGCCGCGGTGACGGCGGCCTTGAGGGCGGGCACATTGGACCAGTTGGTCGCGGTCTCCAGGGTTTCGCACAGCGCGCCGGCCGCCAGCAGCGAATCCCGCAGGTACGGAGCGCCGAACCGGCCGTGCTCCCAGCCCTTGGCCGGCGCTTCGCCCAGCGAGGTGGCGCCGTGGGCCCGCAGCAGCGCGGCGGTCTCGGCGTGGCGGCTCTCGGTATGGGCCGGTGTCCCCTCGAACGCGGTGATCGCCAGACAGCCGCCGGTGATGGTCTGCTCGCCGATGTTCTCGGTGGTGGCCAGGTTGACGCCGGTTTCGGCCTCATCGGACAGCCGGATCACCGTCGGGCCGGTGCCGGTCTGGATGACGGCGCGCAAAGCATCTGCGCCGGTGGCGAAATCGGGAAAGGACCAGGCCTCGTAGCGGGTGGACTCCGACACCGGGTGCACCCGCACCCGCACGCTGGTGATGATGCCGAACACGCCCTCGGATCCCACGATGAGCTGGCGCAGGTCGGGGCCGGCGGCCGAGGCCGGGGCACGGCCGAGGTCGAGTACGCCGGCCGGTGTCACCACGCGCAGCCCGCGGACCATATCGTCGAATCGGCCGTAGCCGGCGGAATCCTGCCCCGAGGATCGGGTGGCGGCGAACCCGCCGATGGTGGCGAACTGGAAACTCTGCGGGAAATGCCCGAGTGAGAACCCTTGTGCGCCCAACAGTTCCTCGGCCCGGGGTCCGGTTGCTCCGGCGCCGAGTTCGGCCTCCCCGGAGACCGCGTCGAGGCTGTGCAGGGCGTCCAGGCGTCGCAGGTCGAGCGAAATGACCGAGGCGAATCCGCCGCGCTCGGGATCCACACCGCCGACCACGGTGGTGCCGCCGCCGAACGGGACGACTGCGATCCGGCGCTGCGAACAGATGCGCAGCAGCTCGACAATGTCTTCCTCCCCGCCGGGAAGCAGCACCGCGTCCGGGGCATCCTGCACGCCGGTGTCCTTGCGGCGCAACAGGTCCAGGGTCGACTTGCCGCCGGCGCGCAGCAGTCGGCTGGTGTCGTCGGTGCGGCAGAACTGCGCCCCGACGACGGCTTCCAGGGCCGCGCGGTCGCTGTCGGTCAGCGCCGACGGACGCACCTGCACTTCGGTGATCGCCAGTTCGGGGGTGGCCGGGCCCTCGATGCCCAGCGCCTGCTTGAGCAGTGCCCTGATGCCGTCGGAGAGCGGCTTGGCGGCCTGCGGGTCGCCCCAGGCATTCCACTTCATCGGGGGTTGCAGGGCGGCATCAGCGTGCGTCATGCGTTACAGTATTACACATCATGTCAATCAGTAACGATGATACTCAGGCCGACGGGGGTGACGTTTCCGTAGCCGGTCGGATCCTCGACGCCGCCGCCGCCTGCGTGCTCGCCTACGGCATCGACCGGGTCACGCTCGCCGAAATCGCCCGCCGCGCCGGCGTCAGCCGCCCGACCGTGTACCGGCGCTGGCCGGACACCCCGTCGATCCTGGCCGCGCTGCTCACGTCCCGGGTCACCCGCGTGCTCGATGACGCCGGTGACCGCGAGATCGGCCGGGAGGCGCTGGTGGCCCGGATCGTGGCGGTCGCCGACCGGCTGCAGCACGACGAGATCGTGATGGCGGTGCTGCACAGTGCCCCCGAACTGGCCATGGTCTACATCGCCGAACGGCTGGGCACCAGCCAGCAGATCCTCATCGATGCCACCGCCACCCAGATCGCACTGGCGCAGCAGCACGGCAGCGTGCGCGCCGGCGATCCGCGGCGGCTGGCCGCGATGTGCCTGCTCATCACCCAGTCGACCGTGCAGTCCGCGCAGATGGTCGAGCCCATCCTCGGCTCCGCGGACCTGGCCGCCGAACTCGCCCACGCCCTGAACGGATACCTGCAGCCATGAACCCTGCGCCCATCAAGGACAGCGCCCTCAACCGCGAGCGCCGCAGCAAAGAACTCGGGACCCTGGCCGACGGCAAGCCCGTCGACGTGCTGGTGATCGGCGGCGGGATCACCGGCACCGGTATCGCCCTGGACGCGGCCACTCGCGGGCTACGTGTCGTGCTCGTCGAGAAGCACGATCTGGCGTTCGGGACCAGCCGCTGGAGTTCCAAACTCGTACACGGTGGGCTGCGCTATCTGGCGACCGGCAATGTCGGTATCGCCCGCCGCAGCGCCCTCGAGCGCGGAATCCTGATGACCCGCAACGCACCTCACCTGGTGTCGGCCATGCCGCAGTTGGTGCCGCTGCTGCCCGGTATGACCCGCGCTTCCCGTGCCCTGGTCCGCGTCGGCTTCGTGGCCGGCGACGGGCTGCGCCGGCTGGCGGGGACCTCGGCGGCGACCCTGCCGCGATCGCGCCGGGTCGACGCCGCCCGCGCGGTGCAGCTGGCGCCGACGGTACGCCGCGACGGACTCGACGGCGCCTTCCTGGCCTACGACGGTCAGCTGATTGACGATGCCCGGCTGGTCACCGCCGTGGCCCGCACCGCAGCCCAGCACGGAGCCACCGTGCTGACCCGGGTGTCCGCACAGGCCGCGCAGGGTGATTCGGTGTGCCTCGTCGACGAGCTCACCGGTGAATCGGTGGACGTGCGCGCCCGTGCGGTGATCAATGCTTCCGGCGTGTGGGCGGGGGAGGTGGACCCGTCGATCAGGTTGCGACCCAGCCGCGGCACCCACCTGGTCTTCGACGCCGCCGCGTTCGGTAATCCCACTGCGGCCCTGACGATTCCGATACCGGGGGAGCTGAACCGGTTCGTCTTCGCGATGCCCGAGCAGCTGGGCCGGGTCTACCTCGGGCTCACCGACGAGGACGCACCCGGACCCATTCCCGATGTGCCGCAACCCACCCAGGCCGAGGTGTCGTTCCTGCTCGACACCGTCAACACGGCCCTGGACACTGCGCTGACCCAGACCGACGTGCGCGGGTCCTACGCCGGGCTGCGCCCGCTGATCGAATCCGGCGGGCACACCGCCGATGTGTCCCGGGAACACGCGGTGACCGAGTCACCCAACGGTGTGATCAGCGTGATCGGCGGCAAGCTCACCGAATACCGCTACATGGCCGAGGACGTGCTGGACCGGGCGGTGGCGCTTCGTGGGTTGGCGTCCGGGCAGTGCCGCACCCGTAACCTCCCGCTGGTGGGGGCACCGGCCAACCCGGTCGCCACGTTGCGGGAACCGGTGGAGATGCCGTCCTCGCTGGTGGCCCGCTACGGTGCGGAGGCACCGAACGTGGTCGCCAGGGCCACCTGTGACCGGCCGACGGAGCGGGTCGCCGAGGGAATCGACGTCCTGCGCGCCGAATTCGAGTACGCCGTGAGCCACGAGGGCGCGCTGAGCGCCGGGGACATCCTGGACCGGCGCACCCGGATCGGCCTGGTGGCCGCCGACCGCGAGCGAGCCGAGATGGTGGCCGCGGAGTTCGTCTAGAAACGCCGAAACTGTATTCCAGACGGCACATGTCGAGTGACGGCCGTCTGGAATACAGTTTCGCGGAGGTCCTGGTTTACAGCGGGATGTTCTTGTGGCGACCGCGCCGTGCGGGCGCCTCGGCCAGCGCCTGGGTGATCACGCTGCGGGTGTGGGCGGGATCGATCTTCGCGTCCACCACGCCGATGTCGATGGCGCTGTCCACGCCACCGGCGATCCGCTCGTGCTCGGCGGCCAGTTCTTCGTGCAGGGCGTCGCGCTCGTGCTCTGCGGCGGCGGCCAGCTTGCGCTTGTGCAGGATGCCCACCGCGGCCTTGGCGCCCATCACGGCGACCTCGGCGTCCGGCCAGGCGAAGACCTTGGTGGCGCCCAGCGAGCGCGAGTTCATCGCGATGTAGGCGCCGCCGTAGATCTTGCGGGTGACCAGCGTGACGCGCGGAACGGTGGCCTCGCCGAACGCGTGCAGCAGCTTGGCGCCGCGGCGCACGACGCCGCCCCACTCCTGGTCCACACCGGGCAGGTAACCCGGGACGTCCACGACGACGACGAGCGGGATGCCGAAGGCGTCACACAGTCGCACGAAACGCGCTGACTTCTCGGCACTTTCGGAGTTCAGGCAGCCGCCCAGGCGCAGCGGGTTGTTGGCGATGACGCCGACGGTGCGACCGGCCAGCCGGCCCAGGCCCACGACGATCGATGGGGCCCAGCGGGACTGGAACTCCTCGAAGTGGGAGTCCTTGTCCAGCAGCGCCTCGACGATCGGGTGCACGTCATAGGCGCGCCGTGCGGAGGCGGGCATCAGGGCCTTGAGGTCGGTATCGCCCGCCTCGGCCTTGGCGCGGTCGAAATGGCCCTGCTGGCAGAAGAATCCGACGAGGCGGCGACCGCGCTCGTAGGCGTCGAGCTCATCGTCGGCCACGATGTGGCACACACCGGACTTCTTGTGATGGGCCTCCGGGCCGCCGAGGGACACCATGTCGACATCCTCGCCGGTCACGCTGCGCACCACATCGGGCCCGGTGACGAAAATCTTGCTCTCCGGCGCCATCACGATGACGTCGGTCAGCGCCGGGACCGTAGGCGGCGCCACCGGCGGCGAAGCCGACGACCACCGAGATCTGCGGGACGTAACCGGAGGCGCGGATCATCGCCTCGAAGACCAGGCCCACCGCGTGCAGGGCCTTGACGCCCTCGGCCAGGCGTGCGCCCCCGGAGTGCCAGATGCCGACGATCGGGCTCTGCTCCTCGATGGCGAGGTCATAGGCGTTGACGATGTGCGCGCACCCCTCGACGCCCATCGCGCCGCCCATGACGGTGCCGTCGGTGCAGAACGCGACGGTCTTCACACCGTTGACGGTGCCCGAGGCGGCGAGCACACCGGATTTGTCCCGCTCGTGCAGCACCGACACGCTGCCGTCGTCGAAGAACGTCTTCAGCCGGAGCAGGGGGTCGCGCGGGTCGAGCGACTCAGCTGCTGCTTCGGGAGCCATCGTGGTCATCCAGTCCTCCTGGTTACGCGTCGGAATGGTGACCGGCGCCTTCGGTACTTCTGTCAGTACTTTCCGAAGGTGAGCGCCACATTGTGCCCACCGAATCCGAACGAGTTGTTGATCGCGTACTTGTAGTCACCGGTACGGGGCTCGCCAGCCACCACGTCCAGGTCGATCTCGGGGTCCAGATTCTTAAGGTTAAGGGTTGGGGGGACGATCCCGTCACGCAAGGCGAACACTGTGAGAATGGACTCCACTGCGCCGACGGCGCCCACGGAGTGGCCCAGCGCCGACTTCGGTGCGTACACCGCGGGCTTGTGGCCCTTCATCGCATTGTTGATCGCCACACCCTCGGCGACGTCACCGACGCTGGTGCCGGTGGCGTGCGCGTTGATGTGGTCGATATCGCTCGGTTGCAGGCCCGCGAGCTGGATGGACCGCGACATCGCGTGCCCGGCCTGCTCGCCGTTGGGGTCGGGCGCCACGATGTGGAAGCCGTCCGAGGTGACGCTGGCACCCATGATGCGGGCCAGGATGTTGGCGCCGCGGGCCTTGGCGTGCTCCTCGGTCTCGATGACCATCAAGGCGCCGCCCTCGCCGAACACGAAACCGTTGCGGTCCCGGTCGAACGGCCGGCAGGCACCCGCCGGGTCGTCGTTGGTGTTGGAGAGCACGATGCGCATCTGGGCGAAGCCCGCGATCGGCACCGCTTCGATCTTCGTCTCGACGCCACCGCAGATGGCGATATCCGCCTCGCCGAACACGATGTTGCGCCAGGCGTTGGCGATACCTTCCGAGCCCGACGCGCACGCCGAGATCACGGTGGTGACACCTGCTTTGGCCTTACGCTCCAGGCCGACGGCTGCGGCCGCGCCGTTGGGCATGTACATCTGCACGACCAGCGGCGAGACCGCGCGCAGGCCCTTGGCCCGCATGCCGTCGTAGGCGAAGACCAGTTCCTCGGCCGATCCCAGGCCGGTGCCGATGGAGACCATCAGCCGCTTGGGATCGACCTCGGGGGAGCCTGCGTTCTCCCATACCCGGCGGCCGATGACCGTCGACATCTTCTGCAGGTATGACAGGCGACGGAGTTCGACCCTGGTCAGCTCGCTGTCGAAGTCCTCGAGCAGATGGCCGCCGATACGCACCGGCAGGTCGTACATCTCGATGAAATCGTCTTCGAGTGTCCGGATGCCGCTTTCACCCGCCAGCAGCTTCTTCCACGTCGTATCGGCGTCGGTCGCCAACGCGGTCGTCATGGCCACGCCAGTGACGACCACGTTGGGAAGACCGTTACCCGTCGAGAGCCCAGTCACGCTGTTCCCCACCTCTTTACTGCCGCATTGCTCGGAGGACTCTCCCCTGAATCCTCAGTAACGTCCGAACGCCAATGCCACATTGTGGCCACCGAAACCGAACGAGTTGTTGATGGCGTACTGGTAGTCGCCATAACGAGGCTCGCCCGCAACCACATCGAGATCGATCTCAGGATCGGGGGTCTCGTAGTTGAGGGTCGGCGGGATGACACCGTCACGCAGTGCCAGCACGGTCAGGATCGACTCGAGGGCGCCGACGGCACCGATCGAGTGGCCCAGCGCCGACTTGGGCGCGTACACCGCGGCATGACCGACTCCGGCGACGCGCAGCGCATTGGCTTCTGCGGTGTCACCGATGGGAGTCGCCGTGGCGTGTGCGTTGACGTGGCTGATGTCCGACGGGGACAACCCCGCCGTCTCCATGGCGCGCTTCATCGCGTGACCGGCCCGGAGACCGTCCGGTGCCGGAGCCACCATGTGGAAGGCGTCCGACGAGATGCCGGCACCCATGAGACGGGCCAGCGGCTTGGCGCCGCGAGCCTTGGCGTGCTCCTCGGTCTCGATGATCATCATCGCCCCGGCTTCGCCGAACACGAAGCCGTCACGGTTCTTGTCGAACGGTCGCGACGCCCCCTCCGGGTCGTCGTTCTTGGTCGACATGGCCCGCATCATCGAGAACGCCGCGATGGGCAGTGCCTCGATCATGCCCTCCACGCCGCCACAGACCGCGATATCGGCATCGCCCATGACGATTTGACGCCATGCGTGGGCGATGGCCTCCGAACCCGACGAACACGCCGACACCGGGGTGATGACCCCGGCGCGGGCGCCGAGCTCAAGACCCACGACGGCGGCGGCACCGTTGGGCATGACCATCTGAACGGCCAGCGGCGACACCTTGCGGGGTCCGCCCTCGTTCATCGCGTCATACATCTCGACGATCTTCTCGCCGCCACCGAGGCCGGTGCCGATCACGACCGAGAAACGGTCGGGATCGACCTCGGGCTTACCGGCGGATTCCCACAGTTGATTGCCGACGTACTTCGACATGCGCTGGACGTACGACATGCGTCGCAGTTCCAGACGGGACATCAGCGGATCGAGGGGCTCCGCGAGGTGCCCGCCGATCTTGACGCTCAGATCCCACTTGCCCACGAAGTCGTCGTCGAGGACACGGATGCCACTCTCGCCCGCCAGCAGACCCTTCCACGTGCTCTCGATGTCCGGCGCGAGCGCAGTGGTCGCCGTGACGGCGGTCACGACGACGTTGGGGAAACCGCCATTAGCAGTGGAAGGACGTGTCACTGTGCGAACTTCTCGCGGAGTGCGGCGGCGGCCTCGGGGTTCTCTTCTTCCAGCTTCTGGATGTAGGAGACGACGTCACCGACGGTGCGCAGGCCGGCCAGATCCTCATCGGGGATCTTCACGCCGTACTTGTCCTCGGTCTGCACGGCGATCTCCACCATCGACAGCGAGTCGATGTCCAGGTCGTCGACGAAGGACTTCTCCATCGTGACCTCGGACGGCTCGATGCCGGTGACCTCTTCGATGATCTCGGCGAGGCCGGCGATGATTTCTTCTTGGTTGGCCACAATGGCTCCTTCTTGTTGCGGCACTCCGGCTGTCGGAGTGAGGTTGAACGTCTATTCGGTAGTGCTACCCGGACTCAGAGCTCGGCGAGTCCGTCCAGGTCTGACGGGGCCTTCACCGCATGTGTCGGTGTGCCCTTCAGTTCTCGTTTGGCGATGCCGACCAGGGTTCCCGCGGGCGGGAACTCCACGATGGCCGTCACCTCCAGGCCGCGCAGCGTCTCGTTGCACAGATCCCAGCGCACCGGGCGGGTCATCTGGGCGACGAGCTTGGTCATCGCGTCCGCTGCCGACTCGACCGGCTTGCCGTCGGCGTTGGACAGCAGCGTCGCGGTGGGCTCGTTGGTGGCCACGGTGGCCGCCGCCGCGGCATACCCCTCGGCGGCGGGGGCCATGTAGTGGGTGTGGAACGCCCCGGCGGTGGCCAGCACGCGGACCCGGGCCTTGGCCGGCGGATCCTCGGCGAGCTTCTCCAGCGCCGCGACCGCTCCGGCGGCGACGATCTGGCCGGCGGCGTTGCGGTTGGCCGGGATGAGATCGAGGGACTCCAGGCGGGCCAGCACCTCGGCCTCGTCACCACCGAGCACGGCGGCCATGCCGGTCGGCTCCAGCGCACAGGCCTTGGCCATTTCCGCACCGCGGGTGGCGGCCAGCTTCACCGCGTCATCGGCGGAGATGACGCCGGCGATGGCGTAGGCGGCGATCTCGCCGACCGAATGCCCGGCCACGGCCGCGTCGCCCTGCAGTACACCGCGGCGGACGGCCTCTTCATGCGCGAGCAGCGTCGCGGCCACCACGAGCGGCTGGGTCACCGCGGTATCGGTGATCTCCTCCGCCGTCGCGGTGGTACCCAGCCGGGCCAGATCCAGTCCGCTGATCTCCGACCACACGCTCAGTCGGTCGGCCGCCCCGGGCAACTCCAACCATGAGGTGAGCATGCCGGGGGTCTGCGAGCCCTGTCCGGGAGCAAGCAGCGCAAGCACATTCTTTTGGGGCACGGATTAAGAAAACACTGTGAGAGCCCCATAGTGCGGTGTAAGAGATTATGAACCTTGTCTTATTCTTTTGTGGAGTTTCCACAAAAGCGCACGTGAAGCGACCGCGCCGAGACCCGGCCGCGACCTGGGCTCACGGGTTGTATCCGCCCCACCGGCTGAGCTGTTGTCCACCTGACGCCGCGGAATAGCCATTTGGCGAGCTGAAGTGGCTTGCGTCACCTTTCAGCCGTCCCACCGTGGTGGCGACCCGCAGCACGTACGCATCGCGGGGGACCGTCGGATCACGGCCCGTGAAATCGGTGATTCGCTTGAGGCGATATCGCACGGTGTTTGGATGAACCGTCAATTTCCGCGCGCATGCCTCGATGGCGCCACCGGAGTCGAGGTAGGCGTCGAGCGTCTTGGTGAGCGCGGGGTCGGCATCCGCGAGGGGTCGCATCACCTCGGTCGCCAGCACGGCCACTGCGCTGGGGTCGCCCAGCAGGGCCCGCTCGGGCAACAATTCGCGCGACGACACCGGACGCGGTGCGCCACTCCAGCCCGCGACGGCGTTCATACCGGCAATGGCCTCGGCGGCGCTGCGGTGGGCCGCCCCCAACGTCGGCACCGTCGGTCCGATGACCACCGGACCGTCGCCGAACACCTTCATCAGCTCCGACAGGAACCGCTCGGTCGGCGACAGACCACCGGTGACGATGGTGACCAACCAGGTGCCGTGCACATCCGACAAGGCTGAACGGCCGCACTTGCCGGCCGCGGCGTGCACGTCGTCACCGGTCTGCTCGAGGCGGTCGGGGCGCGGCAGTCCGACGATGACGGTGGCCGGCGCCGTCGCGTCCCAGTTCAGGGCGGCCGCCTGGGACTGCAGATCGGGTCCAATGTCCCCGCGCACCACGGCGTCGACCAGGTTGGCTTCCATCCGGGTGTCCCAGGCACCGCGGGCCTCGGCCTGATCGGCATAGGCGGTGGCGGCGGCGAACGCCAGGTCGCGGCTGTAGCGCAGGATGCCCGCGGTCAGCGCCGTCAACTGCTCCTCGTTGCGGGCCAGCAGGGGTACGACTTCCTCGAAGTACTCCATGGTGACCCGCACCATCTCCACCGACTGGCGCAACGCGACGCGGCGGCGCAGGTCCTGGGGTACCACCTCGAAGGCCTGGGCGGTATAGCCGACATCGCTGTTGGGATCGCGCATCCACTCGACGAAGTTGATCACCGCGGTCTGCACGACCAGCTGCACGCTGGCGCGCTGGGAGGCCTCCAGCTGGGCGAAGAACGGCAGCCGGGTCTCCAGGGCGTGCACCGCCTCGGTCGCCAGGCGGCCGGAATACTGCTTGAGGCGGCGCAGCGCCGACTCGGGGACGCTCTGCAGCACTTCCAGCGTCGACGCCGGAGGCGGGGCAAACCGATTGTCGGGCATCCCCAAAAGATACGCCTGATCTTTGTAAGGGTCCGTGGGTCAGGATTGTGGAGCGTCAGCCGTCATGAGTGCGGCTGACGCTCCACAACTCGCTAGGCGCTTCCGGTGTCGGCGTAGGAGACGCCGGCGGCCTTGACGTCGTCGATCTGGTACTCCTTGGCCGCGGCGATGGCCACCGACGGATCGATCTCACCGTCGCGGGCGAGTGCCTCCAGCACGGCCACCACCACCGACTCGGCGTCGGTGTTGAAGTAGCGGCGCGCCGCCGGACGGGTGTCGGAGAAGCCGAAGCCGTCGGTCCCCAGCGTCACGTAGGTGCCCGGCACCCACGGCCGGATCTGCTCGGGCACCGCACGCATCCAGTCCGAGAACGCCACGACCGGTCCGGTGGCATCGGCGAGCACCTGGGTGACGTACGCCGTCGGTGCGGGCTGATCGGGATGGCGCAGCCGTTGCTTCTCCACCGCGACACCGTCGCGGTTGAGCTCGCCCCAGCTGGTCACCGACCAGACGTCGGCGGCGACATCCCATTTCTCGGCCAGCATGTCGGCGGCCTTGATGGCTTCGGGCATCGACACCCCCGAGGCCAGGATCTGCGCGGTGCTGCTGCGCTTCTCCGGGGCGGCACGGAACCGGTACATCCCGCGCAGCACGCCCTCGGGATCGAAGTTCTCCGGTTCGGCGGGCTGCACGTAGGGCTCGTTGTAGATGGTGATGTAGAAGAACACGTTCTCCGGGTGCTCCCCGTACATCCGCGTGAGGCCGCTCTCGACGATGTGCGCGATCTCGTAGGCGAACGCCGGGTCGTAGGTGACCGCCGCCGGGTTCGTCGAGGCCAGCAGCAGCGAGTGCCCATCGGCGTGCTGCAGGCCCTCACCGGTCAGCGTGGTGCGACCGGCGGTGGCGCCCAGCACGAAGCCGCGGGCCATCTGATCGGCGGCCGCCCAGAACCCGTCACCGGTGCGCTGGAACCCGAACATCGAATAGAAGATGTAGATCGGGATCATCGGCTCGTTATGGGTGGCGTACGAGGTGGCCACCGCGGTGAACGACGCCGTCGAGCCGGCCTCGTTGATGCCCTCGTGCAGGATCTGGCCGATCTCGGATTCCTTGTAGGCCAGCATCAGCTCGGAGTCCACCGCGGTGTAGAGCTGCCCGTTGCGGTTGTAGATCTTCAGGCTCGGGAACCACGAGTCCATCCCGAAGGTGCGTGCCTCGTCCGGGATGATCGGCACGATGCGCGGCCCGATGTTCTTGTCACGCAACAGTTCCTTGAAGGTGCGCACGGTCGCCATGGTGGTGGCCACCGGTTGCTTGCCCGAACCCTTCTTCAAGGCCTTGTAGGTGTCGCTGGGCGGAAGCTTGAGCGCCTTGGACTTGGTGCGGCGCTCGGGCAGGAACCCACCCAGGGTGCGCCGCCGGTCCAGCAGGTAGCGGATCTCGGGGGCGTTGGGCCCGGGGTGGTAGTACGGCGGCAGATAAGGGTCCTTCTCCAGATCGGCATCGCTGATCGGTACCCGGGTGACATCGCGGAACGCCTTGAGGTCTTCCAGGGCAAGCTTTTTCATCTGGTGCGTGGCGTTGCGGCCCTCGAAGTGCTGGCCCAGCGTGTAGCCCTTGATGGTCTTGGCCAGGATGATCGTGGGCTGGCCCTTGTGCTCCATCGCCGCCCGGTAGGCCGCGTACACCTTGCGGTAGTCGTGGCCGCCGCGCTTGAGGTTCCAGATCTCCTTGTCGGTCATCGGATCCACCAGTGCCTTGGTGCGCGGGTCGCGACCGAAGAAGTGATCGCGGACGTAGGCGCCGTCGTTGGCCTTGTAGGTCTGGTAGTCGCCGTCGGGCGTGGTGTTCATCAGGTTGACCAGCGCGCCGTCGCGGTCGGCATGCAGCAGCGCATCCCATTCGCGGCCCCACACCACCTTGATGACGTTCCAGCCGGCGCCGCGGAAGAACGATTCCAGTTCCTGGATGATCTTGCCGTTGCCGCGGACCGGGCCGTCCAGGCGCTGCAGGTTGCAGTTGACCACGAAGGTCAGATTGTCCAGCGCCTCGTTGGCCGCCACCTGGATCAGGCCGCGGCTCTCGGGCTCGTCCATCTCACCGTCGCCGAGGAACGCCCACACGTGCTGATCGGAGGTGTCCTTGATGCCGCGGTCGGCCAGATAGTGGTTGTAACGCGCCTGATAGATCGCGTTCATCGGGCCCAGGCCCATCGACACCGTGGGGAACTCCCAGAAGTCGGGCATCAGCCGCGGGTGCGGATAGGACGGAAGTCCGCCGCCGGCATGGGAGTGCTCCTGGCGGAAACCGTCCAGTTGGTCGGTGGACAGCCGGCCCTCCAGGAAGGCGCGGGCGTAGACGCCGGGGGAGGCGTGGCCCTGGATGAAGATCTGGTCGCCACCGCCGGGGTGGGACTTGCCGCGGAAGAAGTGGTTGAACCCCACCTCGTACAGCGACGCCGAGGAGGCGTACGTCGAAATATGGCCGCCCACACCGACTCCCGGGCGCTGCGCGCGGTGCACCATGATGGCGGCGTTCCAGCGGATCCAGGCCCGGTAGCGTCGTTCGACGTCCTCGTCACCGGGGAACCACGGCTCCAGTTCGGTGGGGATGCTGTTGACGTAATCGGTGGAGGTCAAGGCCGGAATGGCGACACGCTGCTCGCCGGCGCGTTCCAGCAGGCGCAACATCAGGTAGCGCGCCCGAGCGGGACCGGACCGCTCAACCAACTGGTCGAACGACTCCATCCACTCCGCGGTCTCCTCGGAATCGATATCGGGCAGATAGGAGGCAACGCCCTCCCTGATCACGCGAACCCGGTCGGGTTCGCCTGTGGTGCCAGAGTTTTGGGCCAGGTCTTGGCGCGCGAACTCGGTGGTCAACTACGGCTCCTCGGTAGAAGGTGCTTGGTGTCGGATATTTGATGCTTGTGGCACCCTCTATCGTCCCCCTATCCTGCCGCAGATCACCGGGCGGGGTTGCCTACTGCAATGATCTGCCCATCGCGGCGGCGAACCGGTAAGTTTGGCGACGATGCTGAACAGTTGGCGGGGGTCCGCAGCACCGAGGCGGACGCGCACCGCAGCGCCGGCACTGGGCGTGCCCGCCGGCCTGGCGTTGGTCGTGGTGGGGTGCGCGAGTGTCACCAGCGGCACCGCCACGGTGAACACGGCCGACGCGCCGATCTATCAGGCCTCGGTGTCGGCATCGATCGCCGAGTCGGCGGCCAGCTCCAGCGCCAAGGAGTCCGAGCGCCAGGTGTCGATCACCAACCGCGCCGTACGCACCTCGTGCGAGGCGATCAGCAACAGCAGCGCGGACGCCATCAGTTCGGTCAACGCCTACGTCGACGCGTACAACCAGAACGCCGATGCGGCGGCCACGGCGGGACCGGCGATCGATGCGCTGAACGGCAGCGCCGACCTGGTCGAGGGCAGCCTGTCCGATCCGCTGGCGCCCGAATTGGGCGGCGCGCTCACCCGCTGGGTCGACGCCGCACGGGCGGTGGCCTCGGCGATCGCGACGGATATCGGGCCGAGTCCGTTCAATGACGCCATCAACGAATTGAACGATTCCCGGACGGTGGCATTGGACCTGTGCGACGCGGCTTACTGACGAACTCGACCAAACTTGCCGCCAGGGGGCGGCTACCACGACACGACGTGCGACGATAGGGCTCCAGAAGTTCGGCGGCGCATACGAAGCAGGATGAGGGAGGACAGAAGGTGGTCGCGGCGGGGAAGGATTCCGACCCGAATTACGCCCAGAAGTTGGGTATCGAAAAGGGTCAGGTCGTCCAGGAGTTGGGCTGGGACGAGGACACCGACGACGATATCCGGTTTGACGTCGAGGATGCGTGCGGCGGTGAAATGCTGGACGAGGACTCCGACGAGGTCGTCGACGTGGTGCTGCTGTGGTGGCGCGATGACGACGGTGACCTGGTGGACCGGCTGATGGACGCCATCACCCCGCTCGCCGATGACGGCGTGATCTGGGTGGTGACGCCGAAGACCGGCAAGCCCGGCCATGTGCAGCCGGCGGAGATCGCGGAGTCCGCGCCCACGGCGGGGCTCATGCAGACCTCATCGGCGAATCTGGGCGACTGGAGCGCCAGCCGATTGGTGCAGCCGAAGTCCAAGGCCGTCGCGAAGACCCGATAGCGGTGCTCGCCGTCGGCGACAGTGCGCCGGACTTCACGCTGAAGGATCAGCACGGCCGCGCCGTCACGCTCTCGGGATTGCGCAACAAGAACGTCCTGCTGGTGTTCTTCCCGCTGGCGTTCACCGGGGTGTGTCAGGGCGAACTCGGGGAGATCCGCGACCAGCTGCCCGAGTACCAGAACGACGACACCGCGGTGCTCACCATTTCCGTCGGACCGCCACCCACCCACAAGGTCTGGGCCACCGACAACGGCTTCGGTTTCCCGGTGCTGTCCGATTTCTGGCCGCACGGTGCGGTGACGCAGGACTACGGCGTGTTCAACGCCGACGCCGGCTACCCCAACCGGGGCACCTTCGCCGTCGACCGCGACGGCATCATCCGTTTCGCCGAGATGATGCAGCCTGGCCAATTGCGTGACCAGGGGGTCTGGCGGCAGGCGCTGGCGGCGTTGCGGAGCGGCTGAGGATTTCACCGCACGCGGGCACGACGTGTAAGTTGCCTGCGACGGGGCGCGTAGCTCAGTGGTAGAGCTCTGGTTTTACACACCAGCGGTCGGCGGTTCGATACCGTCCGCGCCCACCATCAACAAATCAGTTCAGAACTACCCAGCCCAGCCGATAACTTCGCTGAGGTAGCCATCAAGGAACGGTGACCGGTAGCCGTCGGCTCGCCAGGTGATCGGAAAATACGACTCGTCCATCTCGTCGCTGCCGAACTTTTTGTACCGGCTGTAGATGTAGCCGACGTCGTCGGGGTTGAACCGGGCCTCCGATGTGGTGCAGTGCGCGACGAGCGCACGCCGGGGGAAGCCGGCCTTGTTGATATCCGAGCCATGCCAGGTGCGCCCGGCATGGAACGCGCCACCACCGGCGGGGACGACGACGGGGACTTTCTCGATCTGTACGCCCTCGGCCGCCGCCGCCTTTCTCAAGTCGAGGTCGGGATCGGCCGGTGCGTGGAATTGTTCGATCATTCCCCATTGCTGCCACCGGTGAGAGCCCCGCACGAATTCGAGCGTTCCTCCTTGGGCAGTGGTGTCATCCAATGCGATCCAGCAGCTGACCCAGATCTGCGGGATGGCCCATCGGTCGTAGGCGGAGTCCTGATGGAATCCGAGCGGCCTGCCGCCGGGCGGTTTCCAGAGCACGTTGTCCTGGCTGATTCGGGTGCCGGGCCAGGCGCCCAGTCGGGCACAGGCTTTGCCGATATCGGCACGCAGTACCACGCGGGCGATGTCGCGGTCGGATTTCCACCCGTTGCAGATCTGGCGGGTCAGGGTGGGACTGTCCCGGTTCGGACGCCAGTTCCACTCATCGGGGTAGAGGCCGGTCTCGAAATGCCCGGAGAACATCGGGTCGAACCTGTCCAGAGCTCGGCGGGCCAGGTCGGGATCGATGATCTCGGGAATGATCACGAATCCGTCGGCGAGGAACGCCTCAACCTGCTCATCGGTCAGTTCGAACGTGGATTCTTCTACGGTGGTCATGCTCACCTTCCGTCGTCAGGTGGGAAACGGGTCGTTCTCGGCGCGAGCGGCGACGAGGAGGTCCGTTATGCCGTCGACCACCGCCCCGAAGAGCGCCTTTCCGGCAACGGCATTCGCGTCGGTCGGTCGGCCGACGACGCCACTTCGTGTCACGTAGGGCATCGGATACGTCAGTACGCGACCCACTGTGCGATCGACCTCGTCGACCACACGGCCGCTGCGCACCAGGTCCGGGGTGATGTGCATGACCATCGATGTCTCGGCCTCGTTCGCGTGCGGATCCTCGGCATCCGCCAGATATCCCGCCGTCGCCGCCTCCGTGATGTCGTATAGCGACACGAATCGCGTTCGCAGGGTCGGGACCTCGTAGCGCAGCGTCAGCAGCGCGCTCTGGCACGGTGGCCCGTTGGTGGCGTGCGAGTTGACGACGATGAGCTTGGTGAAGCCAGAGGCGTGAACCCAGCGCCCGATATCGCTGACCACGGCCGTCAGCGACGCGACCGACAGGGATATCGTGCCGGGCCAGTGCTCGGTATGACCCAGGGAGCAGCCATAGCTGAGGACGGGCAACGCGATATCGCCGGTGCGTTCGATGGCTGCTTCGACGGCGTGCGCTGCCAGCAGAGAGTCGGTGCCGGTGGGTAGGTGCGCACCGTGTTGTTCGACCGCGCCGACGGGAAGAACGGCGACCGCACCCGAACGGGCAGCCTCACCGACTTCGTCGCGGGTGAGGTCCGACCAGTTTGGCATTGTCAATCTCCTTAGGCGAGTGTGCGTTTCTAGGGCGTTGTGGTGTCGCCTAGCGGCTGGGAACCGGCTCGATCTTGTTGATAGCGCGACGCCCTTCGACTCCCGCGACGGCGTAGTAGATGCCGGCCACCGCCAGAACCATGATCACGAAGAGGATGCTCGAAAAGCGGTTGTACCAAACGTCATCGCCGCGTGGCCACGCCAAGTTGATCGTGAGCGCGGTGCCCAGTACTGCCGCCAACACGTTCACCGCCAGCGAGAACCTGCCCAGGCTCCACGCGGTCGGGCTCCAGCGCCCGCGAAGCCGCTGGATCAGTTGCGCCCAGACGACGAGCACGTAGCACAGGAACAATCCGGTGAGGCAGGCTGTGGTGATCGCGGCCAGCGCATCGATGAAAATGATGATCACCGAGGACAAGATGCCCACCAACACCGTCGAAAGGTGTGGAACCTGAGTGCGGGGGGGAACTTTGGCCAGACCGGCTGCGAATGGCACCCGTCGGTCGCGCGCCAGGGAGAACAGAATCCGAGCTGTCAGAGCCTGATTCGTCATCGCGCAGACGAACACCGCGATGATAACAACGGCAACTATCACTTTATAGAACAGTGCGCCGGTGTTTCCCTCGATGATCATCTGTAATGGATTGGCAGCGGCCGCCACATCCGCGACGCTGCCCGGAATGGCGAGAACCGCGACCACCAGGAAGATCAAGCCCACGGTGAATGTCGTCACGATCGACGAAATGCCGGCTCGGGGAATTACTTTCGATGCATCCTTGGTTTCTTCGGCCATATCCGTTGCCATTTCGAGGCCGGTCCACGCCCACGACCCGAACAGCATCGCCGCCAGAAATGCCGTCAACATGACGGTGTCTTCCGGTAGGCCCTTGGGCTCGATCAGGACGGTCGCGGGCTGATTTCCGAATCCAGCCACCAGCAAGACCACGATCAGAATCAGCATGCCGCCGACCTCGGCCACCGCGCCGATGGTCGCGACCGCCGAAGCGATCATCACCCCGACAAGATTCAAAGCTGTTGAGGCCAAGATGATTGCGATAGCTGCCAGCTGCTGTTGCTGCGGTGTTAGTTCCACATTGAACAATGACGCGACAAACGGTGAGATACCGTAGGCGACAGCGCTGACCAGGGCGATCTGCGAGGCGGCATAGAGCCAGCCGGTGAGGTAGCCGGTCCGTGGCCCGACAAGGCGGCTTGCCCACTGATATAGGGCACCCGCCAGCGGCATACTTGCACCCAGTTCGGCGAACATCAACGTGATCAGCAACATCACCACGAACCCGATCACCCAGGTCCACACCAGGAGTGATGTACCGCCGGTGGTGAGGCCGAAAGCGAACAGGGTGAAGATGGCCGTCGCGACCGATGAGGTGGAGATGTTCACCGCCGTCGCCCGCATCAGACCCATCGTGCGGCGCAGGACCTCTTGGTAGCCGAATCCTTCGAGCTGGTCTCGGTCCTCGTGTTCGGCGGGTTCTACGCGCACATCAAGCTCGCGCTCTGGGGTTATGCTCATGTTAATTCCTCATTACTTCGGTGATTGGTCATCTGAGGTTCGTCGCCGTTGACGCAGCGCCGTAAGGACATTCGGTTCCGCAGGGCTGTGGTCGGGGGCAGTAGGCCACCCTGACCGTCGGTCCGAAGGTACGGTGCGGCGACCGTGGCGACTAGTGGTGCCATAAAAATGTGGACAACCTGCACGCTGTCTTCGACGTGGGCACGCGACTACGTTTGGCGAACGGCCAAAGCCGACCGGCGCCATCGTTGTCGCAGTCCGACCCGCGTTCAAAGGAAACATCAATGACGAATCCACCTGCTGACACCACCTACGCGAACGGGAGTCGCCCCACCCGAACTCCTGACGTGGGCATCGAGGACGTTCGCGCGCTGTTCGACCGACACCAGATTCGGACGGTGCAGTTCGGCATGCCCGATATCGACGGAGTCCTGCGGGGAAAGTTCGTTCCCGCAGAGTTCTTCCTCGAATCTATTGCCCACCGGGGTTCCACGGTTCCCAACATCGTGTTCGGCTGGGACATCGAGGACACCTTGATGGACTGCCTGAGCTTCTCCGGATGGCAAACCGGGTATTCCGATGTCGTTCTCAAACCCGACCTGTCCACCCTCCGCCTGCTGCCGTGGGAGCCGGGCCAGGCATTGGTGCTGTGCGACGTCACCAATACCGACGGATCGCCGGTGGAGGTCGCTCCTCGTACCGTCCTCAAAAACCAGGTGGAGCGGGCGGCTGCTCTGGGGTACAGCTTCACCGCCGGCTACGAACTCGAGTTCTACCTGTACCGGGAGACCTCGGAGTCCGCCGCCGCCAAGGGATACCGCAATCTTTTGCCCGCTACACCTGGGGTCGCGACGTTCAGTCTGCAGCGTGCCGCCGCCCTCGAAGACGTCATCGGCGCGATCCGGGAGGGAATGCGTGCCTGCGACATCCCGGTGCTCGCCTCCAACACCGAGTACGGTGCCGGCCAAATCGAGATCAACATCGAACACGGTGAAGCCCTCGTGACAGCCGACCGGGTGTCGATATACAAGAACGGTGTCCGCCGCATTGCTGAGCAGCACGGTCTGCTCGCATCGTTCATGGCGAAGGTCTCCACCGATTCCGCCGGATCCAGCGCGCATATCCACCAAAGCCTGCAGCGCACAAGTGAACTCGGCCGCAACGCGATGTGGGGAGGCGACGGCCCTTCAAAGACCATGCGTCACATCCTGGCCGGACAGCTGGACTCGATGCGCGAGTTCACCGTTTTCTACTGTCCCACGGTGAACTCATACAAGCGTCGCGTTCCCGGTTCCTGGTCACCGGTATCGGCGTCCTGGGGTGAGGACAATCGCACGGCGGCCCTGCGCATCATCGCCAATGAGGAGTCCGCCTGCCGGATGGAGAACCGGGTGCCCGGCGCCGATGCCAACCCCTACCTCGCGCTGTCTGCCTGTATCGCCAGCTCGCTGCACGGCATGGCGAATGAGCTCGAGCCGCCGGCGCCGGTAGAAGGCAACGCCTACGACATACCCGGCACCGAACTTCCCGCATCTCTCGCCGATGCCATCACCGAACTGGAAAGCGGCACCATCGCCCGGAAAGCGTTCGGCGACATCTTCGTCGACCACTATGTGGCTACCCGGATATGGGAACGGGATCGTCATCGCGTAGCTGTGGGTGACTGGGAGCTCAAGCGCTACTTCGACCGGATCTAGCCGATGTGTGCCGCTCGTCCTGCCCGACTAGGGGTCACTGGCTTACCCTTAGCCATGGCGGAGGCAGCGGTGGCCCAGATTGAGTTACAGGCGGTGCACGACATCGCCCTGGCGATCAAGTCCGCCGAGGATTTGTCGACGGTGCTGCAGCGAGTTGCTGAAGCGATCGCCGGAAGACGCGCCAATCGTGACGCCTACGTCTATATCTACGACGTCGAGACCAATGAGCTGGTTCTCGCGGGAGCGACCGAGAGCCCGGCGGCGCGGCAGGTGGGCACACTTCGCGTCGCCTACGGCGACGGTGTGACGGGGTGGGTTGCCGCGTCACGGCAGAGCTACTTGATACCCGAAGAACCGTCGCGCGATCCGCACTTCCTGGCCTATCCGGGTATCGGTGAAGAAGAGTACGGCGCAATATTTTCGGTGCCCATAATGTCCAGGAATGATGACTTGCTCGGCTGCATCACGGTGTGGGCCACCAACGGGCACCGATTCGATCCGTCCGAAGTCCCGTTCGTTGAGCGGGTCGGTGCCCTGATCGCGGGCACCTTCGAGGCCAGGCTGTTGCTCGACACCACCAGACATCTGGCTCACGTAAGCGCAGGGACCGCCGAGCTTGCCGCCATGGTGGCCGCGGGTGGACCCGTCGCGCGAACGCTCGAGTTCGCCACCGAACTCGCGCTCGACACCACGCATTCGGAGATCGTCATCGCGCTGGTGGCGGATCCGGGTGGCGCAGATCGCATGCACTTCAAGGCCGTTGCATCACCGGGGGATCATGCGTCGCGGGTCCTGGTCGAACGGGTTCGCCACGAGTTGCTGGCCATCGACCAGGATATTCGGCACGGCAGAATGAACTGGCGTGCCGCCGAAGAAGAAGTGACGCATGTTCTCAAGGAGATCGCCCAGGCAGTCACCTCGGCGGTAGTCCGCGTGGGGCCCGACGAACTGGGCATGCTGGGTTGCTATCGATTGACGTCGGCACGGTTCAGCACCGATGACGCCGCGTCGGTGGCGACGATCGCCAATCATGCCGCTGTTGCACTCAAGTTGGCGATGCTGTCCGCGGAGTTGACCGGACGGAACGGCCTCAACTGGTTCCTTCGCGATCTGTCGTCAGGTCGCGCGAGTCCAGAAGAACTGCGCAGGCGGGCCTCCGCGCTCGGCCTTGACAATGCCGGCGGGTACGTCTTCGTGGCCGGTAGCATTGCCGCGCAGCCGGTTCCGGGTGTCGATGTCAGTGCGACGTCGCTTGGGCGCGGCCTCGAAGAACTACTCGCAGAGGTGCGCGAGATTCCGCGAAATACCCGATACGTGTCGACTTCCCACCAGACCGTGGCCATCGTTCCATGGACTGGCGACGCCGACTCGATCGAAACGCTCCGCCTGCCGTTGCTCAGCGTGTGTGCCCGGCTTCGCACCGCTACTGGCACTGCTCTGACCTTTGGGGTTTCTCGGCCGGCTTCTGCGGTCGATGACTTCCCTGGTGCGCTGGCCGAGGCACGTGAAGCCCTGGCGATCGGTAGTGGGCTGCCAACTCCCCACGGTGTGTTCACCCTGGATGACGTCGGTCACCACTTGCTGCTCAGCCGGGTGTCGGGAGCTGGATCGGTTCGGGATCGCTACGCGACGGCCGTCGCGCGAATCGCGGAGTACGACCGAGCCAAGGGCACTGAGCTGTTGGACACCCTGGCTGCCTTTCTCCACTACCGGAGCCGTACCGCCGCGTCGCGGGAACTTTTCGTTCATCGCAACACGCTGAATCAGCGGTTGACGCGCGCCTCACGGCTCAGCGGGTTCGACATTCTTGCCTCCTCCGAGTGGTTTCCCCTTCAACTGGCCTTGAAAGTTCATCAGGCGAAAACGGGGGTGGCGACCGCGCAGCTGGACCGAGAGAGACCGGCATCCGCGGGCAACCTTCAATAGTTGGATGCGGCCTGCCAAAAATGTGCCGGGTGCGCAGAAACGGGAGAGATCCCAGCGAGGCGATGAGACACGCGAGATGCGCTGAGCTGGACACATAGGTACAGGGTAGACACGCTGAGACGTTGTAACGGCTGGTCGAGTGCATTTACACACCAGCGGTCGGCGGGTTCGATACCGACCGCGCCCACCATTCAAATCCCCTGGTAGGGGCTAGTGGCCCGAGGGGATGCCTCCTCCTGCGCTCATCGCGAGATCCCGCGCGAACAGCTGTGCGCCTTTCACTCCGGTGGCGGTGCGGCTACTTCGCTGAGTTCGAGGTGATGGTTGAGGAGGATGTGGAGCTGGTGGTGGACATCGTCGAGTGGGGTCAGGGAGCGTTCGGCGAGGGCCATGATCACGGCGCCCTCGACGGCGGCGAGAACGGTGTTGGCCAGTGCCCGGGCGGTGGACTCGGTGATGCCGTGTTCGTGCAGGGATTTGCTGATCGTGTCCTTCCATCGGCGGAAGGTTTGGCCGGCGATGTCGGCGATCTGGGGTTCGCAGGACCGTGCCAATCCGGCGGCGGCGATGGGGCAGCCGGCGAGGAAGTCGCTTTCTGAGACCACCTTCTTCCATTCGGCGATGAAGGCCTGCAGTGTGGCCTGCGGTGTGGGCTGGTGCAGAGCGGTCGCGATCTGCTGGTCGATGAAGTTCGCGGCCAGCCGTGTTGCTTCCTGTACGAGTTCACTCTTGCCGCCGGGAAAATTGAGGTAGATCGACCCGCGTGCGACATGCCCGTGTTCGACGATGGCGGAGATGCCGGTTCCGGCTACTCCGCGCCGTCGTACGAGGTCAATTGTGCTGATCAACAAGCGTTCTCGCACATTCACGTCCGCGTCCCTTCGGCCTCTGCGCTCCGGTGTGGTGCCCGGCGGTTGCCAGTGTACCGATCGTTCTAGTACGTTGGCCGCGACACTAGAACGATCGGTCTAATCGACGTTGGGTGCGTCGGCAGAAGAGGGGCGTGGTGCAGATGAGCCAGCAATGGGATGCGATCGTGATCGGCTCCGGGTTGGGCGGGCTAACGGCAGCGGCGTATCTGGCGGCGGCGGGGCGTAAAACTCTGTTGTTGGAGCGCTACACGACACTCGGGGGCTCGTCGCACGTTTTCGCCCGGCGTGGTCAGTGGGAGTTCGACTGCGGTGTGCATTATGTGAGCCACTGCGGGCCTGACGGCATCGTCACGGCGATGATGCGTGGCGTCGGGATCGATGACCGGATCACCTGGCTGCCGATGGATCAGACCGGCTTCGACCGCATCATCGCACCCGGCTTCGAACTCGCGACCCCGGTGGGCTGGGATGCTTACGAGGCCAATCTGCTTGACGCTTTTCCCGACGAGCGCAAGGCGGTGCGCCGCTTCCACGGCCTGATGCGTCGGATCGGAGAGGCCCACGACCGCAACGACATGGTCACCGCAGGGGGTGTGGCTCGGTGGGCTGCCCGCGCGGGGGCCGGGGCGGCATTCATGGGACTGCCCTATGGAGCGACGTTGGCCGCGCTGGGTCTCTCTCCGCGGATGGCCTACGCGCTGTCGGTGCAGTCCGGCGCGCTGGCGTGCAGTCCCACTGTGCTGCCCACCGCGGCAATGGCAGGATTTTTTCAGGACTACGTCGGTGCCGGCTCCTACTATCCGAAGGGCGGGGGCCAGATCCTGGCTGCCGGGTTCGCCGCGGTGATCACCGCGCACGGCGGATCGATCCGCACCAACAGCGAGGTCGCCGAGATTCTTCTCGACGACGGCCGCGTCCGGGGCGTCCGACTCTGCGACGGTGAACTGCTTTCGTCGGCGACGGTGGTGTCTGACGCCGACATCATCAAGACCTATGCCGATTTGATCGGACTGGAGGAGCTTCCGCGACTCTTCCGTCGGCGTGTCGCCGGATGGAAGATGTCCCAGCCGTTGATCAATGGATTCTTCGGAGTGGAAATCGACCTCGCCGGCCAACCCAACAGCAACTACTTCGCCATCCCGGACTGGGGGCCGGCAAAGTCGTATTCGTCGATGGCGGCATTCGGCAGAAAAACGCTCAACGGCAAAGGATTCGACGTCGGGTCGGAGTGGGCCCGCGACATGGCGGCACGACAACCGATGTTCGTCCAGTCCTCGTCGAGGCGTGATCCCGACAACCACCGCGCCGCCCCGACAGGGCACGCCACCATCGAGGTACAGACCGTCACACCGTCGGATCCGCGACTGTGGGGGTTCAGCGGCTACGACGTGGCCGCCGGCCAGTACAGTCAGGATTCCGGTTACCTGGAGATCAAGAAGATCATCGTCGACGGCATGCTCGATCGCATGGAGCAGGCATTCCCCGGCTCGTCGTCCAAGGTCAAATTGAGTGAACTCGGAACACCGGCAACACAATCGCGTTTCGTCAACAACACTGCCGGCGCACCGTTCGGGCTGCAACTGCGGCTGTCCCAGACCGGCCCGATGCGCCCGAGGGACACCACACCGATCCCCGGTCTGTACACCGTCGGAACCAGCACCGCATGGGGCCCGGGCACCGTCGGCTCCATGCTCAGCGGCGTCAACGCCGCGGGCAGCATCCTCGGCCGCGACCTCGTCCCCTTCATCCGCAGCGGCGGTCAACTCGCCGACTCCTCGGCCCTGCCCACCTGGGACGATGACTTCGACCCCTTCGGCACCACTCGCGCACTACACGGCTAACCACTGCGGGCGGCGATCATCTCGCAGCTGCTGCTGAAGACCGGGGTTGTCGCCGAGGAATGCGACCGGACCACCCGAACCCATTGACATCGAACGGAGGCATCCGCGAAGATCCCTGTACAGTCGTACAGCGTTGGGGCTGTGCGATCGAAAGGGATGTGATGGCAGGAATACACCGGGAGCGTCCAGGCGCCGAAGACCTTGCCGCAGCCACAGGTGAGCCCGCGAGAGCACTCGGTGACGGCATCTGGATGTCGGAGGGCGTATCCAACTCCTATGCTGTCGAGACCGACGCCGGGCGCGTCCTCATCAACACGGGGCTGTTCTTCGAAGCGCCGCTACGGCTGAGGGCCTTCGAGCACGTTGCAGGAACGACGCAGTCGATCATCGTCACCCAGGGACACGCCGACCACTGGGGCGGCGTGAACGCCCTGCGCGACGCCGACAGCGACGTGATCATGCAGGAGAACTACCGTTACTGGCGTGACGACCACGAGCGTCTGATGCCGGCCAGGGCGTCCAAAACGTCCTTTGCCTTCAAACATTTCACCGACTCGGCGATCGAGTACTTTCAATCCACCGACCCGGCGAAGATCGACCTCTCCTTCCCGGAGCCGACGGCGACCTTCGGTGACCGACTTGAGGTGGAAATCAGTGGCCGCACCTTCCAGTTGGCAGCGACCCCAGGTGGGGAGACCACTGATTCTCTCGTCGTCTGGCTGCCCGACGTGGAGGCAGCATTCACCGGCAATCTGTTCGGGCCGCTGTTCGGGCACGTACCGAACTTGATGACCATCCGCGGCGATCGGTACCGCGACCCCATGCTCTACATCGAGTCGCTCAACACCGTGCTCGACTTCGCGCCCAAGCGTCTGATCACGGGTCACTTCGATCCCATCGACGGCCGTGATCGCATCGCCGAGGAAATCACGGCAATGCGCGACGCAATGCAATCCGTGCACGACCAGACCGTCGAGTTGATGAATGCCGGCGGCGACGTCCACACCGCGATGGGCACGGTGCGTATCCCTGAAAAGTTCGACATAGGGGAGGGATACGGACGCACGGTGTGGAATGTCCGTGCCATCTGGGAGATGTACGCCGGGTGGTTCCACCACCGCTCGACCACCGAGTTGTACTCCACTGATCGCTTTGCCGTGGCACCGGACGTGGTGGCAGCCGCCGGTTCGGGGGCCCTGGTGGAGGTAGCGCGGAGCAACCTGGTGGCGGGCCGGCCGGTTCGTGCACTGCACCTGACCGACCTGGTGCTCGCCGCCGAACCGGACAACTCGGCGGCTCGCGAGGCGGCCGCACAGGCACACGAACAGCTCCTTGCCCAGGCGGAGAACTTCTGGGAGCGAGCGTGGTTGACCAAATCGATCAACGAGCTGAGGGAACGCGGATGAACGATGTCAGCTTCGACTTTTCCGGCGCTCGGGTACTGGTGACGGGCGGTACCAGCGGAATCGGCAAGGCAATCGCCACGGACTTCGTGACCGCCGGCGCGAAGGTCACGATCACCGGCACACGCGGGGCGGTCGCCCATTACGACGATGATCTCAGTGCCTTCGACTATCGCCAGTGTCAACTGTCGGATGTCAACTCCGTGGATGCACTCGCTGAATCGCTCGACACCCTCGACATCCTGATCAACAACGCGGGGGCGCCGTACGCGGGAGGCAAGGACGAGTGGGATCCCGACGGGTACGCCGGCTCGGTGGCTGTCAACATGATCGCCCCGATGCGTCTGTCGATGGCGTGCCACGGCAAGCTCAAGGCCAGCACTGCCGCAGGTGGCGCGAGCGTCGTCACCATCGTGTCGATGTCGGCCTTCGTATCGGCGATCGCCGTACCGGCGTACAGCTCGTCCAAGGCCGGCCTCGTCGCGTTGACCAAGAACCTGTCCCGGCGGTGGGTCGACGACGGCATTCGAGTCAATGCGGTGGCACCCGGCCTGATCGACACCCGCACAACCCATCCCGTGCTCGACTTCCCGGACATCCTCGAACCCGAGATGCGCCACACACCCATGGGCAGGATCGGTCAGCCCGACGAGGTATCCGGTGCGGTGCTCTTCCTGTGCGCAGACGCGGCGCGCTACATCACCGGCGCGACCATCCCGGTCGACGGCGGATACCTCACCGTCTAGTAGTCCCCTCACTTGCGAAGAAAGGCCTGTCACATGGGCGAATTCGATCACGTCGCCACCCCAGATGACCTGCTGAAGGTCGCGGCTCAACGAACGGGATTGTCCGAACTCGATTCTGAGTCCTGGCGCGAGGGTTCGAGCATCCTTCTCGACGAGGTCAACGAGTCGTCGGCGTTCACGCCGGGAGGACGTGAGCACGTCATGGGCCTGTTCACCGATGCGTTGAGTCGCCGGCTACGGGTTCACGACTACCTCCAGACCCACGCATCGGTGCTCGACGAGCCCGTCGAGAAGCCGTTGATCATCATCGGCATGCCACGCACCGGCACCACGGTCATCAGCTGCCTTCTCGACCAGGATCCGCAGCGTCGCTCACTGCTGCACTGGGAGTGCATGGATCCCGTACCGCCGGCGAGCCCGGACGCTCACCGCTCGGACCCGCGGTGTCTGGCCTTGCTCGAGGAACAGGCGGCCATCCTCAAGTTCGTGCAGGAGGCCAAGATGCCGCTGCCGCACTGGGAGGACGCGGACGGACCTACCGAGGACATGTTCATCCACACCCAGGACTTCAAGGGCCTGGCCTGGGATGCCTATATGGCCTCGCCGCGCTACTCCGAATGGTTGTTCAACGATGCAGACTTGACCAGCACCTACGAGTATCAAAAGCGTTATCTGCAGGTACTTCAGTCGACCATTCCGGGGACGTGGAGTCTGAAGATGCCGTCACATTCGGTATTTCTGGACACCTTGTTGGCAGTGTTTCCCGACGCTCGGTTGATCTGGGCCCACCGCGACCCGTTCAAGGCGGCGGGTTCGTTGGCGAACCTGCACATGTTGCCCAAGAGCACGGTGCAGCATGCCGAGGCCATTGATCGGCAGGCTCTGGGGCGCAACGTGATGACGCAGATGCAGCAACACGTCGACCGTCCGCTGCGAACGCGGGAGCGAATCGGCGATGAGCGCTTCTTCCACATGCACTACTCGGACATGATGCGTGACCCCATCGACGTGATGCGCCGGATCTACGACTGGGCCGGAGACGAATTCACCGGCGACGTCGAGAATCGCATGCGGACATGGCTGGCCGACCACCCGCAGACCAGATTCGGCGCCAACAAGTACACCCTCGAGGAATACGGATTGTCGGTGCAGGAACTTGAGCCCGTGTTCGCGGAGTACCTTTCCGAATTCGACATCGAGTTGGAAACCAAGAAGGCCTGACTCGCGTCGCCGCACGAGATCACCGCAGGATGGTGCCACCATCGACGTTGATGACCTGACCGTTGATCCAGGCACCGTCGTCGGACATGAGGAAGGAAACGAGTGCGGCCACGTCGTCGGCCTCGCCGACACGCGGACTGCGCATGCGCTCGAGTGCCGAAGACTCCAGTTGCGGCCATTGGGGCGCGGCGCGGATCGCCTCGGTCGCCGTGAACCCGGGGGCCACGGCGTTGCATCTGATGCCGTCCTTACCCCATCGGGACGCGACGTGGCGGGTGAGTGCGCCTATGCCGGCCTTGGCCGTTGCATACGCGGGACGAGTCGGTTCCCCCTGAAAGGCCGCCGCCGACGACATGGTGACGATTGCTCCGCCGCCGCGCGTCAGCATGCCCGGAATCGCGTACTTGAGAGCGGCGACGTATCCACGTAGGTTCACCGCCATCACGTGGTCCCATACCCCGAGATCGATGTCGACAACGTCAGTGTCGGAACGGATCACGCTCATGTCGGCTCCGACGCAGAAAAGCGCGTCGAGTCCTCCGTAGGTCGCACCGGCCGTGGACATGAGCTCGGCCACAGAGTCGGGGTCGGCGAGGTCGAAAGGGACCGCCGAGGCGACCCCGCCGCGGTCGAGGATGGCGGCTGCGGTGTGCTCGGCGTCGGAGGCGTTGAGGTCGCCGACGATCACCGACCAGCCATCCGCACCGAGGCGCCGCGACGTAGCCGCCCCAATCCCGGTCGCCCCGCCGGCCACAACCACAACCTTGCTTGTCATATCTTGTTACCTCACCGGTGGGAGTTCGAATTGCGCCGGGGCGACGGGGGGCGCGCGAGCACCGAGAATTTCTGCGGATGGACTCGCGCGGAACCGGGGATGCGACTGTCGCTGAAAACTTTCCACATAGAAGCGTTTGAGTGTGACTGTGCGATGGAGTTCGTTGCCGCCACGTCAGCGAAGCGCGGCGTGGGCGCGGGGATGCGGCAAAGCTAAGGTGCTGATTGGTCTGGATGGTGTTGTGGGCCGGGGGGGAGGAAGGAGCTGTCATGTTGTGGCGATGGTGGCGGAGTCCGAACCGTGCGGCGGCGCCCGCACGGGTGGTCGCGCTCGGGTACGAGAGCGGCGCGTTATCGCGGGGCGGTGGGCGCGGCGTCCGGGCGAGGCGGTGCGCGACAGAGGGGTACGGTGGGTTTGGTGGGCAACCCGGGGGGGGGGGCGGCGCGCGTGCGAGGGCGCGGCGGAAGGCCAGGGTGTGGGGGGGGGCGGCGGTTCCTCCGGGTGCTCGCCGGGATGGGGGCTCCGTCGGGGTCGGGGGGGTGCCGGGGGGGGGGGGGGGGGGGGGGGCGGTCCGGGCCGGGTCCCCGAATCTGAACTTGTCCGGTGCAGCGCGAGGTCCTCGATGAAGTGTACTCTGCCCGGGCATGGGAGATCTCGCTCGTCCTGGGCCGGCGCGGCCGTGGGCTGTTGGCTGCCAGCAGATAATGGGTCCAGACTCCGGCCCGGCTCCGGCCCAGTCGCTGGGCGAGCGCCTTCGCTCGGCGCTGTCGACCCCCAGTGTCCGGTGCACCCCTCCGCAGGTCCAGGCGGCCGCTCTGCCGAGGGCGCCGGTGGCGTGCGCTGCCCGTGTGTCCCGCTGGGGCGTGCGGACTTGGGTGGGGTGTGCATTGGGTCGGGCCCGCGGGCGCCGGCCGTCGCGCCCGCGGGGGCGTCGCTAGGCGCGGGTGCTGGCCGGTCAACAGATTTCGGCGATGGTGGGCGACGGTGCCACCCACACCGGTCGGATCCGGGGCAAGGTCATCGCGGTGTCGATTGTGGCGCGTGCCCGGGGCCGGGTATGGCAAAGGTGGAAACGACCCGGGCGGACGCCGCCTATTCGGCTTGTCAGCGGGATCGCCCCGCACCGGCGGTTGGTCGACTTACGCATCTGACCGTGCCCTGCGCGAGGTCAGCGAGTGGGTGGAGAACGGCGTCGAACCCGCGGCCTCCTCACGTTATGAGGTCGCCGAGGGCCAAGTGATCGTCGGCGCGAGCCCCGACCGCGGCGGGGTTCAACCGGTGGTCCACCTGAGGGTCGATGGCGCCGCGGAGATCACGGTCCGCGTGGGACAACCCTTCCCAGCGGCCACTGCCGCCCTCGCGTAGGTGCCGGCGACGGATGGCGGAACCCGGTATGGGCCCCGGCGGGGCCCACCGGAACATATTGGCGGTGGTCTATCGGCAACCGGGCGTCCGCATTGCCGAGGTGCGGGTCACCGCGCATCGGGACGACTCCGGGACGTTCGGCGGCGCGCAGAACCTCGCCCGGATGCGGGTGACCGTTACCGAATAGCGGTCCTGAGAAGGCTCCCGGCGTCACAGCTTGAGTACGTCCAAAGTCTCGAATTGGCAACGACCACGACGAAACCGGCTCCGCCGCACCCCCGCTGTGTTGCTGTACGTACGTATAGCAACACAGGCAAGCCCTCAGGAGGTCATCGACATGAATCAGCTCGCAACACTTCGCCGCCGGTCGGTCGGCGCGGCACTCGTTGTCGCCGCGATCGGATCGGTCGGATCATCACTGGTCGCACCGGCATCCGCAGATCCCGCGCTGCCCAAGGGCGTCCGCGTCCAGTGTTCGGGCTTCTACGGTCCCAACACCGTCTGGCCGCACTATCTCACCGGCTGCGTCCGGCGCAACGGTACGACCGGCACCGGCCAGACCAACCGCATCGCCCCTGGATCCGAGCGGATCACCTGGGACAAGCCCTTTGTCAAGGGTAAGAGCATGGACCTGGTGGGGATCGCCAGCACGATCGTCAGTTACTCCAGTCCGGCATGTCCCGCCGATCACCCGGTCGAGGCAAATGTCTCCGGCACCATCGGCACGGGCTCGAAATGGGCGAATTCGCCGGTCACCGCGACGATCTGCGGCAACGCCACCGACTTCGCGCTGAAGCCGGGGTCGTATTTCGTGATCGGGAAGACGCCCAAGGACATGAACATCGACGACTTCAACGACGAACCGTAGCGGCCGCGGCGCCCGATCTCACCAGCCGTCCCAATGGGACACGAGTTCGGGCGCCTTCCGCTGCGCGGGCTTGAAGTCGGTTCCCTTCGTATAGGCCACCGGGAACAGGCCCACCTGGCTGTACTCGTCGTACGGTATGCCCAGAATCTCGGCCACGGCCTTCTCGCCGCCGCCGAACAGGTGCAGCGTCGTCCAGCAGGTGCCGAGCCCCCGGGAACGCAGCGCCAGACAGAAGCTCCAGGTCGCCGGCATCACCGATGCCCAGAACGTGGCGCCCATGCCCGGTGGGCCCTTGTCGGCGCGGCCCCGCTGGCACGGAATCAGCAGGACCGGCGCATCCTGCAGGTGTTCCACCAGATGGGCGCCGGATGTCGCTATCCGGGAGGGCTTTTCGACCAGTCCCGGTTTTTGCAGCGAGGCGGCGTGCTTGTCGACGGCGGCCCGGTTGGCCCGGTAGACCTCGGCGATGGCTGCCTTCTTCGCTGGGTCCTCGACGAACACCCATTGCCAATCCTGCGCATCCGAGGCGGTGGGTGCCTGCACGGCCAGCTTCAGGCACTCCATCAGGGCCTCACGCGGCACCGGCCGCTCGAAATCGAGCCGCAGCCGGACCGCGCGCGTGGTGGACAGCACCTCGTCGGCGCTCAGATTCAAACTCTCCATGATGACCCTGTCTCTCGAAATCGGCGTCAGCCGAACTGTGTCTTGCCGCCATCGACCACCAAGGACTGTGCGGTGATGTAACTGGACTCGCCACTGAGCATGAATACCACCGCGTAGGCGATATCCCAGGCCGAAGCTTGCCGTCCGAGCGGCCATTTGATCTTGGTGCGCATCTGAACCAGTTGATCGCCGACTCGGCCCAAGGGGGTATCCACCGCGCCGGGGATGACATGGTTGGCCCGGATGCCGCGCGGGGCACCTTCCAGGGCCACATGGCGACACAGCCCTTCGAGGGCCGTCTTGGACGAGTCATAGGCGGGCAGTCGGGTTCCCGCTCGGATGCCGGCCGCTGATCCGATGAACACGATGGCGCTGTCGTCGGCGAGCAGCGGCATCGCGGCGCGGGCAGTCAGGAAGTGCGAGCGCACGTTGACGGCGAAGACGTCGTCCCAGATTTCCGGTGTAGTGCCTTCCAGTCCGCCGCCGGCGCCGTAGCCGACATTGGCCACCAGGCCGTCGAGGCCGCCGAGTTGGGCGTGAGCCTCGTGGATGAGTCGTGCGCATTGCTCGGCGTCGCGGACATCCGCCACAATGGTGGTGGCCTGCGCACTTTCGGCTGCGCACAGGCGTGCGGTTTCGGCCGCTGCGGATTCGTCCCTGTCGACGCAGGCGACGGCAGCGCCCTCGCGGGCGCACAGAATGGCGATGGCGCGGCCGTTGCCGACGGTCACTTCCGGGTCCGGCGAGGGCTGGGAGCCGGCGCCGATGACCACGATGCGGCGACCGGTGAGTCGTCCACGGGCGGGTGCGGTGCCGAGCGTTTCCGGTGTGAGGGTCACCATGACAAGCTAGCATTACGCTGTACAGTCGTACAGCTCACGGATGTGGATCGATTGATAGGGAACAGCGGATGAACGTGTATGACTACATCATCGCGGGGGCGGGGTCGGCGGGCTGCGTGCTGGCAAACCGGCTTTCCGGGGATCCGAAGATCTCGGTCCTCCTGCTGGAGGCCGGCGGTTCGGATCGCAACCCGCTGTTCGTCGTGCCGAAGGGCGCCGGCAAGTTGTTCGACAGCGACAAACACATGTGGCACTACGCCACCGCACCGTTCGGACCCGACCGGCATTCCGAACAGTGGATGCGCGGCAAGGTGCTGGGTGGGTCGAGTTCCATCAACGGCATGATCTACAACCGGGGCACCCGTGCCGACTGGGACGCCCTGGAAGCACTGGGCAACAAGGGCTGGGGCTGGCACGACATGCTGCCGATCTTCATGGGGTTCGAGGACAACGAGTTCGGTTCTTCGGCAACCCGCGGATCCGGCGGGCCGCTGCACATATCGGTTCCCCGCGATCCAGATCCCTTGTGCGACGAGATGGTGGCCGCGGGTGCAGCCACCGGTCTGCAGGTCGTCGACGATCTGAACGAGTACGCGGGCGAACGGATCGGCTACGCCACTTCCACCATCAAGGCCGGTCGGCGGATCAGTGCGGCCACCGCGTTTCTCAAGCCCGCCCGCCGGCGCGCCAACCTCACCGTTCGGACGGGCACCATGGTGGAACGCCTTGTGTTCGAGGGTGACCGGGCGGTGGGGGTCGCGGTGGCCCACGGCGGGGGCCGGGAGACGGTACGGGCCAGACGTGAGGTGATCATGTCGCTGGGAAGCCTCAACAGCCCCCGGTTGCTGCAGTTGTCGGGTATCGGGCCGCGCAACGTGCTGACCGCTGCCGGCGTCGACGTCTACCTCGACCGCGACCGGGTCGGGCGCGGGATGCGTGAGCATCGATGCGCCACCCTGCGCATGCAGCTCCGCGAGGATCTCGGTTACAACCGTCAACTGTCCACCAACCTGGGGCAGGCGATGACCAGCGCCAAGTACCTCGCGACCCGCAAAGGGCCGCTGGCCGCACCGTCCTTCGACATCGTGGCGTTCGTCAAGGCCCAGGCGGATGCCGAACGTCCCGATGCGCAACTCATGATGGGGCCGTGGACGATTCCGCCCTACAACGTCGGTGAGCCGGTCGCCATCGAACGCCAGGCCGGGGTGTCGTGTTTGGGCATGGTGCTGCGTCCCACCTCCGAGGGGTCCCTGGAGATCACCTCGGGCGACCCGGACACCGCGGTCCGGATCGATGCCAACTACCTGGACACCGACTATGACCGGGAGGCCACCGCCAGCATGGTGCGCACCATGCGCACCATGTTCGAGCAGTCACCCATCGCCGAGCGGATCAGCCACGAGACCTTCCCGGGCGCCGGTGTCACCAGCGACGACGAGTTGGTGGACAGCGTGCTGTCCGGTGGCTACTGCGGGTACCACGCCGCGGGCACCCTCGCCATGGGGCCGAACGACAATGACGTCGTCGACGATCAGCTGCGGGTCCGTGGGGTGGACGGACTGCGTGTGGTGGACTGCTCGGTGTTGCCCACCATGGTCGCGGGCAACCTCAACGGGCCGATCATGGCGATGGCCTGGCGCGCAGCGGATCTGATCGAGGGCACCCGCTAGCTCGGGTGGTTCGTTACATGGCCGCGAAGCCGGCGTCGACCGGCAGCGTCGACCCGGTCATGTAACGGGCACCCTCGCTGATCAGGAACAGCACGGCATTGGTGACGTCCTGGGGATCGACGTAGGGCACGGGGAGCAGATTGCCTGCCATGGCAGTGCCCTGCGGGTTGGCCGCGAACATCTGCGCCATGTGCTCGTTGAAGATCATCGGTGTCGCCACTCCGGTGGGATGCACGGTGTTCACCCGAATGTTGTGGCTGCCATAAGCGTATGCCGCCGAGCGCATGAGCCCGACCACCCCGTGTTTGGACGCCGCGTACGCGAATGTCGCGGCGCTACCGTCGCCGCCCCGGCCGACGAGTCCCTGCATAGAACTGATCAACACCATCGATCCGCCGATGCCGCCGCGGATCATCGACGGCGCGGTGGTGGCAATGGTGTGCCACACGCCCAGCAGGTTCGTGTCGACGATATCGCGATACACGTCCTGATCGAGGGGGTCGGACAGACCCATGCCCACAACGCCCGCGTTGGCGATCACGACGCTCACCTCTCCGAGGAGGCTGACGCCGTGGTCGACGGCAGCCTGCATGGCGCGCAGGTCCCGGACATCGGCGACCGCGGTCACAATGCGACCCCCGTTGTCTCGCACCATGGCTGCGGTCTCGCCGAGATCGGCCTCGGTCGCCAACGGATAGGGGATGGACTCCATGTCGGCGCAGCGGTCGATGGCGATGATGTCGATACCCTCGGCGGCGAGTGCGACGGCATGACTGCGGCCCTGACCGCGTGCCGCTCCGGTGATGACCGCGACGCGGCGTGCCGGTGCGCTCATCTCAGCCGACGATCGCCGGCATGGTGTCCCACCCGCGGACGGTGGATGTCCGTGACCGGGTGGCACCCGCCATGTCGATATCCCAGGTGGGCCAACGCTTGAGCACTTCTTCGAGGGCCACTCTGCCTTCGAGGCGTGCCAGCGGCGAACCGACACAGAAGTGCGCTCCGCGGCCGAAGGTCAGATGCCCGCCCGGTTTGCGTGTGATGTCGAAGCGGTCCGGGTCTTCGAAGTGTCGCTCGTCGCGGTTTGCCGAGGCCAGCATGATCAACAGCGGGCTGCCGGCGGGCACCGTCTGGTCCTGGAAGGTCACGTCGTCGGTGGCCACATACCGGGCCACGTGCGGGCCGGGGGGCTCGAAGCGCAGCAATTCCTCGATCGCCAGGGGAATCTTCGACTGGTCGGCGACCAGCGCGGCGCGCTGATTGGGATGCTCGGCAAGTACCTTGCCCATCCAGCCGAAAAGCCGACCGGTCGTCTCGACTCCGGCCCCGGCGACCACGGCCAGGAAGACGATGAGCTCCTGCTTGTGCAGCTTGCGGGTGGTGCCGGTCTCGTCCTCGAACTCGACGTTGAGCAATTCGGTGATCAGGTCGTCGGAGGGATTCTTCTCGCGCCACTCGACATACTCGCCGAACATCTCACCGGTGAAGTAGCGGTCCTTCTTGATCTCCATCGGTTTACCGGCCTCATTGCGCAGCACCTGGTTGGCATGCTCGCGCACCGCAGGCTGCTCGGAGTCCGGGATGCCGGCCAACATGCCGATGGTCCGCATCGGTAGCTCGGCGCCGAGGTCCTCGACGAAATCGAACCGGTCGCCATCGACCAGTGGATCCAGGCAGGCGACACAGAATTTTCGGATCTTGTCCTCGATGGCGCGCATCTTCTTGGGCGTGAAGGCGCGGGAGACGATCGCCCGGTGGATGGTGTGCAGCGGCGGATCCTCATTGATGAAGATTCCCGGCGGCATGACGGGATCGGCCATCACCACTTCGAGGATGTCGCCTTTGGCAGAGCTGAGCCGGGCGGTGTCCTTGAGGGCGGCATCGACGTCGGCGTACCGGCTGATGCCCCAGAAGTCGTGCTTCTCGTTGTAGTAGACCGGCATCTCGTCCCGCAGCCGCCGGTAGGTCGGGTACGGGTCGAGGTCGATGTCGAAGTCCCAGGGGTCGTAGTACAGATCACTCAACGAAAGCCTCCAAGGCAGAAGTGGGGCACGAGCACGCGGCTGATGCTATACGATCGTACAACATCCGGCGGGACCGACCGCCGCGAATCTCAGGAGTGGTGCAGTGGGCGATCGGTTCTCTCTCGACGGACGTGTAGCTCTGATCACCGGTGGTGGCACCGGGATCGGTCGGGCCGCGGCGCTGGTGCTGGCCGAGCGCGGAGCCGATGTCGTCCTGGCGGGGCGCCGTCCGGACCCGCTGGGGTCGACGGCGAAGGAGATTCAGAACCTGGGTCGCCGGGCGATTGCGGTCTCCAGCGACGTCACCTCTGCCGATGCCTGCCGGGACCTGGTCGACGCCGCGGTCGCCGAGTTCGGCAGGTTGGACATCCTGGTCAACTGTGCCGGCGGTGCCGAGACGAAATCGATCATGAAGTGGCCCGACGACGATTTCGAGCGCACCATGGCGCTCAATTTCGGGTCGGTGTGGTACCTGTCCAAGGCTGCTGCGAAGTGCATGATCGCCCAGGGCAAGGGGAGCATCGTCAACATCTCCTCCGGCGCCAGCCTGCTCGCTATGCCGCAGGCCGCGCCCTACAGTGCGGCCAAGGCGGCCGTCAACGCGATGACCGGGTCCATGGCCGCGGCGTGGGCCAAGAAGGGTATTCGCGTGAATGCGATTGCCGTCGGTGCTGTCCGGGCCGCCACGCTTACCGACGATGCTGCCCGGTATGGACTGGACCCGGAAGTGATAGCCCAGTCCAATGGGCTCGGACGGCTCGGCGAGCCGGATGAAATTGGTTACGGCGTACTGTTTTTTGCCTCTGACGCGTCCAGCTTCTGCTCGGGTCAGACGCTGTACATGCACGGTGCCCCGGGCCCGGCAGGTGTCTAGCAGTGCGACGTCCCGCCTCCTTGTGTGGAGCATCGGTCATGCGCTATACATTCGTACAACTTTGTGATGTGCCCGACAGAATCGAAGGAAACTGACGTGAGCCGAGTGGCAGTGGTGACCGGAGGTGCCTCCGGACTGGGCCGGGCAATTTCCCTGGCGTTGGCTCGCGAGGGCCACAAGGTCGCCGTGTTGGACATCAACGCCGACGCGGCGGACAAGGTGGCCGCCGAGGCACAGGACATCGGTGCGCAAGCGCTCGGTCTGGGCGTCGATGTGTCCGATGAGAGCGGCACCGAGGCGGCCTTCGACGCGGTACGCAGCCAACTCGGCCCGGTCGAGATCCTGGTGACCAGCGCGGCCATCGCGGGGTTCACCCGGTTCGACCAAATCACCCTGGACGAATGGAACCGGTACCTGGCCGTCAATCTCACCGGCACATTCCTGTCGGTCCGGGCAGCGCTGAAAGACATGGTCGCCGCCAAGTGGGGACGCATCGTCACCATCTCCTCGGCCGCCGGCCAGCAGGGCGCACCCAAACAGGGGCACTATTCCGCGACCAAGGGTGGGGTCATCGCGATGACGAAGACACTGGCGATCGACTACGCCGCCAAGGGCATCACCGCGAACACGGTGCCGCCCTTCGTCATCGATTCGCCGATGCTGCGGCAGCAGCAGAGTGAGGGCAAGTTGCCGCCCACCGAGTACCTCACGCAGGCGATCCCGGCCCGCCGACTGGGCGCCGCCGAGGATGTCGGCGCGGTGTGCGCGTTCCTGTGCTCGGAAGCGGCGGGCTACATCAACGGTCAGATCATCGGTGTCAACGGTGCGGCCGTCGTCTGACGCCGCAGTGACCGCTTCACATCACCTACATCAAAGACAGGCAAGGAAACAGAGTGCACGTACGCGTTGATCCCACGCGCTGCCAGGGCCATACGTTGTGCGCGATGATCGCCCCGGAGTCGTTCGAACTGGACGATGTCGACGGGCATGCGCACACTGTGCACGACGAGGTCCCCGAAGAACACCAGGCAGCCGTGCGTGAGGCCGCGCACTCCTGCCCCGAACAGGCGATCACCGTGTTGATCGAGCACCTGGGCAAGGCCCGTGCCGCGCACGGTAACCGGTTGGAGGACAGGCGATGACCACAGTATCCGACAGCGGCGAGACCACCGGCCCGCCGCAGTACCACTTCGACAGGCACACCCCCGAGTACCGGGAGACCTTCCTGGACATCACCCACGAGATGCAGTCCAACTGCCCGATCGCGTGGACCGATACCTACGACGGGCACTGGGTGGCCGCCGGCGGCCAGGAAGTCTTCGATCTCGCGCGGTGTCCGCACGTATCCAACGATCACGATGTACACAACCAGCGGCGCGGGTACAAGGGCATCTCGATACCCCTGATGATCGAGTCCGAGGGCTTCCGCGGCGGCATGCTGGAGATGGATGACCCCGAGCACCGGATCTACCGGTCCGCGCTCAATCCGTACCTGTCGCCGGCCGCGGTCCGCCGGTGGGAGCCCTTCGTCGACGAGATCGTGCGAGCCTGCATCGATGACCATATCGAGTCCGGCCGAATCGATTTCGTCGACGATCTCGCCAATGTGGTGCCCGCGGTCCTGACGCTCGCCATGCTCGGCGTGCGGCTGGAGAAGTGGACCATCTACAACGAACCCGCACACGCCTCGGTCTACACGCCGCCGAATTCGCCGGACTCCGGTCGGATCCGCGATCTCTACATGAACATGGTGCTGGACCTGTTCACCAACCTCGCCGAGATCCGCGAAGCCCCACGCCCGGGCATCATCAACGCGCTGGCCGAGATCCGGGTCGGCGGCGAGGCGCCGGCGGACATGGAATTGATCGGCATGCTCAACCTGCTGATCGGCGGCGGATTCGACACCACCACGGCGCTGACGGCACACGCGCTGGAATGGCTGTCCGAGCACCCCGAGGAGCACCGTCGACTCAGCGCCGAACGGGACACGTTGCTCAACCCGGCGACCGAGGAGTTCCTGCGTTACTTCACTCCTGCCCCGGGGGATGCGCGGACGGTCTCCGACACGATCGAGGTCGGTGCGACGCAACTCCACGAGGGCGAACGACTGTGGCTGTCCTGGGCGATGGCCAATCGGGATCCGGCGCTGTTCGACGAACCGGATGCGATCGTGCTGGATCGCAAGGCCAATCGGCACTTCAGTTTCGGTCTCGGTGTGCATCGTTGTATCGGGTCGAATGTCGCCCGGACAGTGTTCAAGTCGATGCTCACGGCGGTCATGGACCGCATGCCCGATTTCCGGTGTGACCCCGAGGGCGCGGTGCACTACGACACCATCGGGGTCATCCAGGGCATGCGCCATCTGCCCGCCACCTTCACCCCGGGCGAGCGCCTCGGTCCGGGCGTGGCAGAGACCGTCGAACGCCTCCAGAAGATCTGCGAGGAGCAGGAACTCGCCCGACCCATCACCGAGCGCAAGGAATCCGCCCAGATCATCTGAGCCCTCCAACAACTCCAGGAGTCACTTTGTCGACACACGATCACCGACTCGTCGCGGTGGTGACCGGTGGCAGCCGGGGAGCCGGTGCCGGCATCGCGCATGCCCTCGGCAGCCACGGATGCACCGTCTATATCACCGGCCGGACCGAGACCAGCGGATCATCGGCGTTGGATGGCACGATCCATCACACAGCCGAGCAGGTCACCGCTGCCGGCGGACGCGGAATCGCGGTGCGGGTCGACCACGCCGACGACGAACAGGTCGCGGCGCTGTTCGACCGGATCGGCGCCGAGCACGGCAAGCTGGACATCTTGGTCAACAATGCCGCGATCATCCGGGACGAGATGATGGGCCGCACCAAATTCTGGCAAGAGCCGATGAACGTCATCGACACCCTCGATGTCGGGCTTCGGAGTAGTTACGCCGCAACCGTCTACGCTGCGCCGCTCATGATCGAGCAGCCCGGGGCGCTGGTCGCCTTCACCTCCTCGTCGGGTGGGGTGCACTACGCGTTCGGACCCGCCTACGGAGTGCCGAAGGCCGGCGCCGACAAGATGGCCGCCGACATGGCCTACGACTTTCGGGAATTCGGGGTCGCCGCGGTCTCGATCTGGATGGGATCGCTGCTCACCCAACGGGTACGCACGATCATCGCAAGCAATCCCGAGAAATTCGGCCACATCCTGGGCACCGCCGAGACGCCGGAGCTGACCGGGCACGTGATCTGGGCGCTGCACCAGGACCCCGCCCTGATGGACGTCAGCGGACAGACGTTGATCGGTGCCGAACTCGCGGTCAAGTACGGCATCCGTGACGAGGACGACCGGCAACCACCGTCCTACCGTGATCTGTTCGACGTGCACCCGCACACGCAGTATTCACACGTCATGCGTTGACAGCGGCTCGACTCACGATGCAACTACATTTCGATCAAGACGTCGAAGACTTCCGGGCAACGTTCGTCGCGTTCCTCGAATCGCACATGCCCGAGGAGGCCGCGGCCGCACAGGAGCGCGCGCAGTCCAGTGCGCATGTTCCGGCGTGGGCGCGACGCTGGCAACGGACGATGTTCGAGCACGGTTGGCTACAGCCCGGGTACGGGCCCGAATTCGGCGGCCGCAACGCCTCGGTCGTACAGCAGTACGTCTACTTCGAGGAGTTGGCCCGCCGCCGCCTCTATCAGACCTTCAATCCGCAGGGTGTCGGCATCGTCGCCGCGTCGCTCATCCACTTCGGTACGAATGAGCAGCACCACCGATGGGCCATCCCGATCCTGCGTGCGGAAATGACCGCGGCACTGGGGATGAGTGAACCTGGATCGGGTTCGGATCTGGCATCGCTGCGCACCCGTGCGGTGCTGGACGGAGACCACTTCGTGGTCAACGGTCAGAAGGTCTGGACCTCCGGTGCGCATCACGCCGACGTGCTGTTCACCCTGGTGCGGACCGACCCCGATGCCGCCAAACACGCCGGCATCAGCGTCCTGCTCATCCCGACCGACCTCGAGGGTGTCACCCGGCGTCCCTTCGCCTCGGCATGCGGACTCGACGACGTCGACTTCAACGAGGTGTTCTTCAACGACGTCCGGGTGCCGGCCGAGAACCTGGTGGGCGAACTGCATCAGGGTTGGCAGGTCGCCAATGGCTCGCTCGGTCACGAACGCACGTTGCTGTGGCTGAGTTATGCCGACCGTCTGCAGGAGTTCGTGGAGGATTGGCAGCCGACAACGCCGCTCGACCGTGACGCCTATGCCACCCTGATCATGGACAACTGGGCGCTGCGCCTGCTGGGATCAGCCGAAATGAGCAGGGCGAGCCGCGGGGTGGGGGATGCGGCATCGATGTCGGTGCTGAAACTCCTTGGATCCGAGGCGATCCAGGCGGCCTCCCATGCAGCGCTGATGTCAGCGGGGCCGCTCGGGCTGCAGGATCCCGAGCAGACCGGCCAGTTCGCCCCGTTTCACCTCGACTGCTACACCAGTAGCTGGTTCTCCCGGTATCTGCGCAGCTTCGGAGCCACCATCGCCGGTGGGACCTCGGAGATCCAGCGCAACATCATCGCCCAACGGGTCCTGGGACTCCCGCGGAAGTAGTTCTGCCGAAACACCTTTGCACAATGCTGTACGTGTGTACAGTGCTGAACATGGGTGCACGCTCGCGCGCTGAGGCGATCAGCGCTGAACAACTTGTGGCCGCGGCGACCGAGGCGACAGGTCTCGCCGATTTCGGTGCTGACGAGTGGCGCGAAGGGTTGGACCGGCTGGTGGCCGCACTGAACGACGAGGCCGATCTCAACGAGATCGGGATCGCCGCTGCCGCCAAGGAGATCAAGTACCTGCTCATCGCGCGTCTGGGCATCGTGGCGCACGCGACAGCGCATCCCGAGGTGGCCGCCGCCGATGTCGTGCCGCCGCTGGTGATCATCGGGCAGGCGCGCACCGGGACGACCATCCTGCACGACCTGATGGCTCAGGATCCTGTCGTACGGGTGCCCGTCACCTGGGAGGTGGAACGTCCGTGTCCGCCACCGGAGAGTGCCACCTATGACTCCGACCCGAGGATCGCGGCGGTCGATGCGCGGATCAAGGCGGTCGGCGCGGTGATGCCCGAGCTGCTCGGAATGCATCCGATGGGCGCGCAACTCGGCCAGGAGTGCGTGTGCATCACCACCTCTGATTTCCGCAGCGTGCTGTTCGCCACCGAATACCGCATCCCGTCCTACGCGCGCTGGCTGTTCGGTAGCCACGACCACGCCTCGTCCTACCGCTGGCACCGGATGTTCCTGCAGCATCTGCAGCACCGCCATCCGACCACACGGTGGGTGCTGAAATCCCCGGGGCATATCTGGACCCTCGGCGATCTGATGTTCGAATACCCTGCGGCGCAACTGGTTCAGACCCACCGTGATCCACTGCGGATCATCGCCTCGGTGACTTCGATGTACACCACCCTGCGCGGCACCACGAGCAGCTCGGTCGATCCCGTAGAGATCGCCGCGGAATGGGCGCACTACATCATGGATGGCCTGGACCGTTCGGTCGCCGCACGCCAGGATGGCACCGTCGCCGCCGAACGCGTGGTCGACATCAACTTCCGCGATTTCATGTCCGATCAGGTGGGGACCGTCGCGCGGGTGTACGACAAGTTCGGTATGCCGTTCACCGATGACGTCCGGACGAGGGTGGGCGACTTCCTGGCCGCGCACCCGCAGGACAAGCACGGTGGGCACCGGTACACCTTCGCCTCCACCGGTCTGGATGAGGCCGAGTGGCGAGAGCGGGCCCGCGGGTACCAGGAGTACTTCGATGTACCGTCCGAGAGGCTGGATTGACGATGACCGAAGGCATGCTCGCAGGCAAGGTGCTCTTTCTGGCCGGGGCCGGACCGCAGATCGGTGCCGCCACCGCACAGATCGCCGCACGGGAGGGCGCCAGTGTCGCGCTGGCAGCGCGGCGACTCGACGTGGCCGAGGAGATTGCCGAGTCCGTCCGGTCCGCCGGCGGCACGGCGATGGCCGTCCAGTGCGATCTGACCGTGGACGCCGATGTGGAAGCGGCACTGGAGCAGACCGCCGGCCAGTTGGGGCCGATCGACTCCGTCTTCTTCAACGCCGCCTACTACGACAATCGACAGGCGTCCCTCGATATCGACGAGGATGCCTGGGATCTGTCGATGGACATCAACCTCAATGCCGCGGTACGGCTGGCTCGCAAGACGGTTCCGGCGATGAGCGAGCGCGGCGGGGGATCGTTCGTGTTCACCTCGTCGGCGGCGTCGATCGTGGCCGGTGACACCCGCTTCGGCTACCAGGTGTCCAAGGCCGGGCTCAATGCCGTCACCAGATTCGTGGCGGGGAAGTACGGCCGGCAAGGCATCCGCGCAAACGCCGTCCTGCCGTTCGTGCTGGAAGGACCGGTCGGTGCCGCCGCAGCGTCGCTGAACTGCCTGGGCCGGTCCCCGACGGCAGAGGAGATCGGGGAGGCTGTCGTCTTTCTGCTCTCGGAGCGCGCCGCGGCCATCACCGGCCAGATCATCCATCTGGACGGCGGCTTGTTCGTGCGCGCGCCGTGGCCGACGCCCGCCGCGAAACCACGCGCATGACAATCGATCTCAATGGCGGTCTGGCTGATGAACGGGAGTTCTTCCTGGCGAACAAGCCGGTCGATGACATGCGTGACTCGGCGAGCTTCTGGGCATACGACGACACCGGATTCGTCGGGTTCCCGCGGATCGGTATCGAAGCTGTCGGATCGAACTGGGCGCAGCACCAATACCAGGTCAACGTCGCGTTCGCGGACGGGCGCGTGTTCAGGGTGCGTGCGCTCGGAGACCGGCACGCACCCCTGGATGAGCAGGGTGAGCCCACAATTCTCGGCGCCGGTCCGCTGGAATTCCGTTGTGTGCGACCGTTCCACACATCGACCGCGTCCTTCGACGGCATGGCGACGCAGACGTCGTCCGAGGCACTCCTGCGCGGCGAGGACGGTGGCCGATCGGTGCGGGTCGAGTTCCATATCGAGGCCACGATGGCGGCGCCGCCATGGATCAACGGATCGATGTCCGAGGAAGCTGCTCGCCGTCTGGCCTCGGGCGTCGAAGGTGCCTTCATGGGTGGCGACCGCTTCGAGCAATTGTTCCGCGCGGCGGGCTCGCTGCGGGTGGACGGCGAGGAGCATCAGTTCAACGGGACCGGAACGCGGGTCCGCCGCCAGGGGTCTCGCGAGATGGCCGGTTTCTGGGGGCACAGTCAGCAATCGGCGGTGTTCCCCAGCGGCAAGGGCTTCGGGTACATCGCCTACCGTCCGCACCCGGACGGCTCGCATTCCTACAACGAGGGATACGTGTTCACCGGTGACGGTGGGCTGATCCCGGCCCGGGTGGTGTCGGCACCGTGGCTCGCGTCGCCGCCACGCATCGGCGACGAGGTCTCCCTGGTGCTGGAGTCCGAACTGGGTTTGACCGAGATCAAGGGCATCACCACGGTATCGGTGCTCAATCTGGGGGACCCGTCGTCAGGCAATGCGCTGGCCGCACTTCATCAGGCCGGGGTTCGCTACAGCTGGGACGGGGAGGACGCCGCCGGCGCCTTGGAACGTTCGACACCCCCGCGCGAGATACCAGGCCTGGCCTCCGCCATCCCATCGAGGAACGGACACTGAACATGTCGAAGCGGTTGATCTTCACCCTGCTGCTGATGGACTCCATCGGCCACAACTTTCATGGGATCTGGCGCCATCCACGATCACACAATCGCGATTACAAGACCTTCGACCTCTGGGTGGATCTGGCGAAACGCGCCGAGCAGGCCAAGGTCGACGCGTTCTTCTTCACCGATGTCATCGGGGTGCAGGGCGAGTACAACGGATCCCGCGACGTCATCTTCGAGATGGCGATGAATGTGCCGATCGGCGACTGCACCATGGTGATCCCCGCGATGGCCCACCAGACCGAGCACCTCGGGTTCCTGTACACGAGTTCGGTCATCTCGCACCACCCGTTTGTCTTTGCCCGCTCAGTTTCCACGTTGGACAACCTGAGCAATGGCCGGATCGGATGGAACATCGTCACGTCAGCGAACGAGAAGGCCTTCCGTAACCTGGGCCTGCCCGGGAACCTGTCCCACGCCGAACGTTATGCGTGGGCCGAAGAGTACGTGGATGTCACCTACAAACTGTGGGAAGGTTCCTGGGATGTCGGCGCCGTCGTCAGCGACGCGCAGCGTGGCGTGTACACCGACCCGTCGAAAGTCCACGACATCAACCACCGCGGCGACCGCTACAGCGTCGAGGGATTCAACCTGATGGAACCCTCGCCGCAGCGCACCCCCGTGCTGGCGCAGGCGGGCGGGTCGCCGGCGGGCCTGGAGTTCGCGGCAGGCAACGCCGAACTGATGTTCCTGTCGGCGATGTCGCTGGAGACGATCACCGAGCAGATCGACACCGTGCGTGCGCTGGCCAGGGCGCGCGGCCGCAGGGACGGGGACATCCTGTTCCTGCAGGGCATGATGTTCATCATCGGGTCGACCGACGAGGAGGCCTACCGCAAGTGGGCTGAGCTGGAGGGCTTCCGGAGTATCGAAGCGCAGACCGCGTACTTCTCCAGCCTCAGCGGCATCGACCTCGGCACCTTCGACCCGGCGACCCCGCTCGCCGATATCGTCGACGAGATCCCGGGGATCCGTGGTGCGTTCCTGTCGATGATCAATGCCTGGCCGGCGGGGCAATCGCCCACGGTGAAGGACTTCCTGTCCTCGCTGTCGCTGCCGCAGATGGTGGTCGGCTCGCCGGAGACCATCTCCGACCGGCTGGAGGAGTACCAGAGTGCCGGAGTGGACGGCGTCCAGGTGATGAACGCGATCATGCCGGAGAGCTATGACGAATTCTTCGACCACCTGGTCCCCGTGCTGCAGGATCGGGGATTGATGCAACGGGAGTACCACCCGGGCACGTTGCGCGAGAAGGTCTTCGGTGTGCACGGTGCCGATATCAACGAGCGCCATCCCGCGCGCGGTTACCGCGGGATGTTCGCAAGCGATTAACCGGCGGCCGGTGCGCGGCGTTTCGGCGCCGACTTGCGCTTCCTGGTCGAACTTCTCGGTGGTTCCACCTCGTCGATGAGCCGCTCGAGGCCCTTGGTGACCTCGGCGTGGGCGGATTTGATGCCGATGTTCGCTTCGAGGCTGAGCAGCTTCGGCAGGCCCGAGATCAGCAGCTGGAGTGCGGGCAGTGACAGGTCGCCTATCGGTCGGGCATCTTTCCCGAACTTCGCGGTCAGGGCCGCAAGCTGTACCTTGCGAACGCTTTCGGTGACTGCGGCGATCTCACTCTGGATCGACTTGCGGTGGTTGCCCAGCGCCATGAATTCGGTGATCATCGCACCCGTCGACTCGTCCCAGCTGTACTCCCACACCGCCCGGAGCGGGTCCTCGGCCCGGCTCTCCAGCGCCTCGGTGAGGAATGCCAGGTTGCGTTCGTTGTACCGACGGATCGCGGCGATGAAGATGTCGTCGAGGCTGGGGAAGTAGTACTGGACCAGGCTCGGGCTGATCTCGGCCTTGGCGGCCAGGGCGCGGTAGCTGATGCTCGCATAGCCCTCTTCGAGCATCATCTTCTCGACCCAGTCGAGCAGGATATCCCTCGTCTTGGACGTTGCGGCACCCACTCGTCGCGATGACGTAGCCATGTCTCCCCAATCCTCGTTATCGGTATTGTGACACCTCGATGCTGCTGTACAGTCGTACAGTGTCATATCGGCGCTGCGCCGGATAGTTCTGTGCAGCACGTCACCGTCTTCGACCGCGAGATGCAGGAGAATCATGGCCAACGACTCAGAGCTGGCAACGTTGCAGCGAGATGTCCGATATCTGTTGGACCGGAGCGCGATCGGTGACTGCATCGCGCAGCACGCCCGCGGGCACGACCGCCACGATGTCGACCTGATCACCGCGAGTTACCACCCGGACGGCATCGACGAGCACGGCGACGCCATCAACCCCGGACCGGAGTACGGCGCCTGGGCCAACGCGACCCATGCGGAGACCTCCCGCGTCCACATGCACCACATCACCACCCACTCATGCGAGATCGACGGTGACACCGCACACGCTGAGAGCTACGTCATCGTCGTGCTGATCGGTACCGACAACAAGAGTGCGCAGTTCATCAACGGCCGCTACATCGACCGGCTCGAGCGCCGGGACGGCCAGTGGCGGATAGCCCTTCGGCGCTCCACGGTGGAGGGGATGTTCATCGGCGACGCGCGCGTCCTGCAGTCGCCGTTCTTCACCGAGAAGGGCTACTCGGTCGGTACCCGTGACCGCAGCGACCTGTCCTACGAGCGTCCGCTGACGCTGGACACCCCCGTACCCGCCCGCTGGTAGACCACCGCCGATCGAGGAGACGATTTCGATGACCGAAGCAGCCCAGACGGGCGTCCTTGCCGGTGAGGAGCGGATGCTCATCGACGGCGAACTGCACGATGCCGCCGGCGGCGCCGTGTTCGACGTCGAACACCCGGCGAGCGAGGAGATCATCGGTCGCGCCGCGGACGCGTCGGTGAGCGATCTGCACCGGGCCGTCGGTGCGGCGGCGCGGGCGTTCGAGGCAACCGAATGGAGCCGCGATGTCGAGTTCCGTTACCACTGCCTGATTCAACTCGCCGACGCGCTCGACCGGCACAAGGAGCATCTGCGCAGGGTTCTGGTGACCGAGGTGGGCTGCCCGATCAGCGTCACCGGCGCGCAGATCGAAGAACCCATCGCCGAGATCCGGCACTGGGCCGAGCATGGACGTTCCTTCGACTACTGGGTGGACACCGGCATGCACGACACCCACCTGGGTCCCGCCCGCCGCAAGCTGCACCACGAACCGGTGGGTGTGGTCGGCGCGATCACTCCGTGGAACGTGCCGTTCTATCTCAACATCGCCGAGACGGTCCCGCCATTGATGGCGGGCAACACCGTCGTGCTCAAACCCGCGCAGCTGACGCCGTGGTCGGGGACCGAGCTGGGCCGCATCGTCGCCGAGGAGACCGATATCCCGGCCGGGGTGTTCAATGTCGTGACCTCGAACGCCAACGAGGTGGGGGCGGCACTGTCGGCGGATCCTCGCGTCGACATGATCACCTTCACCGGGTCGACCGCCACCGGGCGGGCGATCCTGGCCGCCGGTGCGCCCACCGTGAAGAAAACGCTGCTCGAACTCGGCGGAAAATCCGCCCATATCGTGCTCGACGACGCGGACTTCGGGTCGTCGCTTCCGCTGGCCGCCATGATGGCGTGCGTGATGTCCGGGCAGAGCTGCATCCTTCCCAGCCGTATCCTGCTGCCCCGCAGCCGATACGACGAAGGCCTGGAGATACTGAAGGCCTCGATGGAGGGCTTCCCGGTGGGGGACCCGTGGACAACGGGCATCATGCAGGGCCCGCAGATCAGCGCCGCGCAACGCAAGAAGGTGCTCGGTCTGGTGCGCATCGGTATCGACGCCGGGGCGCGGTTGCTGACCGGCGGTGGAGTCCCCGAACAGCTGCCCACCGGGTACTACACCCAGCCCACCCTGCTGGCCGACGTGCACCCCGACAGCCAGATCGCGCAGCAGGAGATTTTCGGACCGGTCTTGACCGTCACCCCGTACGACACCGACGACGAAGCGATCGCGATCGCCAACAACACCATCTACGGGCTGTCCGGTGAGGTGTCCTCGGCGGACGTCGACCGTGCGCTGTCCATCGCCGCGCGGATGCGGACGGGCAACGTCACGATCAACGGCAAGAGCCACTTCGGCATCACCAGTCCGTTCGGCGGCATCAAGCAGAGCGGGTTGGGCTACCGCAACGGCGAGTACGGCTTCCAGGAATACCTGGCCATCAAGACCATCGGTCTGCCGGGCTGACGGCGGGGACCTTCACGGCCGCGTCGACACTGACGGGCCCGCGGACCCCGGTCGCCATCGACTCCCTCCTATCTCCCTGGACGGTGGTCCAGTAGACATAGCGAGTATCTATGTTTACAGAACACGTGAATGTTGTAACGAAATGAATGTAGGCTCCGCGTGGTGTGCAACCTGCGGCCCGATCTCCTCCGCGCCAACTCCTGGAGTGCTCAGTGACCGACACCCCGATCCGTCTGGTGCAGTGGACCACCGGCAACATCTCTCGTGAAGCGGTCAAGGGCATTCTGGAGCGCCCCGGCCTGGAACTGGTCGGCGTGTTCGCCTACAGCGCGGACAAGGTGGGCAAGGACCTCGGCGAGCTGTGCGGGCTCGACCGCAGACTCGGTGTCGCGGCGACGAATGACGTCGCGGAGATCCTCGCGCTGAAGCCGGACTGCGTGGTCTATATGCCGTTGCATCCCGACATCGACCATCTGGAGACGCTGCTTCGTGCCGGCATCAATGTCGCGACGACGGCACACTTCATGACCGGTCGCGCGTATGGCGAGGAGGCTCGCGCGCGGATCGAGGCCGCCGCCCTTGAGGGTGGTGTCAGTATGTTCGGCAGCGGGGTGAACCCGGGCTACGTGCAGTATCTGGCGTCGATCGCGACGAACGTGTGCCGCACCGCCAGCTACGTGAGCATCCTGGAGTCGTTCGACATCGGGCCGTGGGCCGGGGACGCGAACCAGGACGAGCTGGGCTGGGGGCGTCCGGCGGGGGATGCGAACCACGAATCCGACATCGAGCATGCCACCATTCCGTTCGGCGATACCTGCGAGGCGTTGGCCGACCTGCTCGGCGTCTCCCTCGACGGCATCCGGTGCGATGTCGAGTTTGCCTACGCAGCAAAAGATCTCGACATCCCCGGACGCGATGTCCGCGCAGGAACCGTCGCCGGCATCTACGCGCGCTGGATCGGCTCGGTCGGCGGGTTGGACGTCGTGGAGACCGCCGTGAAGTGGACGATCACCCCCGACCTCACCCCGGCGTGGGACATCGCGATGGCCTACGAGATCGAGATCCGCGGCCATCCGAACGTCACGCTGCGGGCCGGGGTGCTGCCCGAGTTCGGCTCGATGACGATGGACGAGATGGTCGGAATCGGTTCGGTGATCACGGCCATGCCGGTCGTCAACGCCATTCCGGCCGTCGTCGCGGCGCGGCCCGGCATCGTCGGTTATTCCGATCTTCCCGCGGTGGGTACCCGGCTGGTGCCCGCACCGCCGCCCGTACCGGCGGCTGAGGTCCCCCCACCATCGCGTCCGCACTTCACCCGCGAGTCGACCCTTCAGGATCTCGCCGCCTCGCGGGTTGGGCGGTTACTCAATCGTGTGGTCGCCCGGCAGGCCAAGAAGACGGCCACCAATGACCGCGAGGTGGCGATGTTCGTCGGCATGGCCGCATACCAGAGCGTTGCGCAAATGGTCGCGATGAGCGAGGGCAAGATGTCCTGGGCGGTCGCGGACTCGATCATCGACCTGGCGAACGGTCAACCCCATCGCATCGGCGGGCGGGCCCTCGCCGCGGCCCGGAAACGATGGCACGCACCGTGGTAGACAACCTGGGGCGATCAGGACGGCGCGGATCGACGGGGGTGTCGGCGAAGGGCCGTACCCGGCTGGACAAAAGTAGGGCGGGCCCGAATGAAATTCGGACCCGCCCATACTTGATCGACAAAGGTCAGTCGTTCGGACCTTCGACGGTCTGCTGAGGCGCCGTCACCGGGGGAGTAAATACGCCACCGCCGGGATTGAGCGACTTCTCGGTGGGGGTCAGCGAGACCTCGGTGGTGGTCGTGGTGGTGGTGGGCGTTTCTTCGGGTGTGCCGCTGTCACTGCTGCACGCTGCGGTGAAGCCGATCATCGCGATGATGGCGCCACCGCCAACCGCTGCCGAAATCCGACGACGAGCCAGACGATTTGTTGCCATCTTCATGTCCTTTACGTGTGGTCAATGTGGTGAAACGTGGGTCGGCGCGATGGTCTGCGAAAACCGCCGATCCGATGTCGGAAACTGTAACGCAGTGCCTGCATCAGTACATTCCCTTCCGGGCACTTGGGTTTCGCGCTTGGGGGTTTTTGGGGGCGTGTCGGGACCCTCACCCCGGAAGGGGCCTCGGTGGCAACTCCACTATCGGCACCCCTCCCGGTCATAGACCTGCAGGTCCTGGGGATAACCCCCGGAGGACACGCGGGATTCCCACCTGGACAACCACCTTGGTGAAATTCGACCATAGATGTGGAATGTCCACCGGTCGAGAAGTGTTGGTGAGTGGTGTGAGTGCCGTGCCAGTGATGACGCGGGCTCATGCGTTGAGAGTCAGCACAGGACTGGTTCAGCGGAAGGCGGGTCACGTGCCTGAAACCTACTGATATGCAGATAGATAACTCCTAGAACCGACACGTCACAACTTCAGAAATCACAGAGTCCCGCCCCGGGTGTCCACTGCACGCCGTCGGGGGGTTGGACTCTGCCCGAAAGGAACACGGAAATGCAGAAAATTGTCCTGGCCTCGGCAGCCTTCATGGCATTGGCGGGCGGCTCATTCGGATTGGCGGCCGCCGCATCGGCGGCCCCGGCTGGAGCGTCGTCGGTCGAGAAAACGATCTATGACCTGCGCACTCAGGGCTACAACGTGCAGCTGAACGGCACCCGCAACGGGCCGTTGTCCAATTGCTCGGTCGACTCCGTGCGTGGAGCGTCCGACGCGGCCGTCCCGGGTGCGACGGTCTACGTGGACCTGTCCTGCCCGGCCGAGTACCAGTACTGACCGCTACTGGGTCGCGGTGCCGTTCACCCCGTGAGCGGCACCGCGACCTCATTGCGGCGCCGGAAGGGCAGCGTCCATGGCGGGTCGTAAAACCAAGCCACCGGCTGCCCGTCGGTCGTGAAGTCGGTGCCGTGCAGGGCCGTCAGGAGCTCGGCCGATTTGGCCGTGATGGCCGTTGCGCTGCGGTCACCGCTGAAACGCAGCACGGCGAAGCGTTCGGATGGCACCTCCACCACCGTCACCGAACTGTCGTCGGGTTCGGGCAGCGTCTCCATCGACCACTTCGAGGGCATGTAGAACCGGATCACCGAATCGCCGGTGCCCCCCGTGTGGGTCTGCGCGACCGGGGCCGTCATGGCGATCTTCTCGCCGTGCTGCGCCACCGGGGCCGTCATCGCGATCTTCGTCTTGCGGTGATTGCCGCCGAAGATGTAGCCGGCCAACCGCCGGAAGCCCTCGCTGCGCGCATCCTGACCGTCGCCCTTCACGCTGGTCTGTGCCGCCACGCGCGGACCGTACCGGCGGATCTCGATCTCACCGAGGTTGTCCTCGTGAACGTAGAGCGGTTCCTCGGTGCCCGCACGGATACCGAAGACACCCCCGACTCCCTCGATGAACTGGGTGGCGGCACCTGCGATCTTCGTCAGCATGACCTAGCAAGTACCCGCTGGCGCGTCCCTCACACCACCGGTTTCCCGCGTCGCGCACGCGATCGCATATCCCAGAGATAGAGCTGATAGCCGAACAACCACAGATCACGCGGGACGACGCGGTCGGCGATCCGCAGGGCGACGATCAGGGCATCGAACGCCCGTTGCTGGCGGCCGGTCCAGCGCAACCGCATCAGGGTGCGGAACTCGGCGGGCAGGAATCCGGTCGTCGCGAACAGGTTCAGCGGGCCGGCCACCTGGCGCAGCGGGGTCGGCAGGAACGCCAGGGCCGCCACTCCGTGTAGATGCCTGCGCACGGGCTCGTCGATCCGCAGGTCGTCCAGTGATCGTTTCCAGTACTCCTCGAACGCGACCCGGTCCGCAGGCCACATGTCCTCGCGTACCTGCAGCGTGGTGCCCAACCGGGCGGCATCCCGGTACACCGCATCGGCGGACGCGTCATCGAGTGGGCCGTAGAGGAACTCGTGCTGATCGACGTAGTAGCGGTACAGACAGGCCGCCACCCACAGTTGCAGCGCGGGATCGAATGCGTGGTAGCGCACGGGGCTGTCAGCACCGGACCGGATCTGGCGGTGCGCGGTGTCGACGGCACCGCGGATCAGTGCCCTGTCGCCGTCGGTTCCCAGGGTGGCCGCCGCCAGATACGTGCCGGTGGTGCGGGCCCGTTTGAACGGATGCTGATAGACGTTGCCGCGGTCCACCGGGCTCTCCAGGACGCCGTACCCGACGCCGGGGGAAGCCAGTTGCATGATGACGTTCGCGGCAGGTGCCAGCGCCGCGGCCGGATTGATCAGGTCGGCGACACGCCTCGGATTCCGTGGGGGACCGAGCCTCATGGAACCGAGTACACCACCTTGTGAGACGCTGCCGACGTGTTTGCGCCCAATGGCTGTGCCCGCGCGATCGGTCTGGCGACCGGTTACCTTGCCGACGTGTTCCTGGCCGACCCGCAGCGCGGTCATCCCGTCGCCGCATTCGGGTCCGCCGCCGCGGCGCTGGAGCGCCGCACCTATGCCGACCACCGGGCCGCCGGCGCCGCTCACAGCGCCGCGCTGCTCGGCGCCCTGGGTGTGCTCGGGGTGGCCGTCGAGCACACCGCGCGCCGGCGCGGCCCGGTATGGGTGGCCGCGGTCACGGCGCTGAGCACCTACGTGGTGCTCGGCGGAACATCGCTGGCCCGTACCGGTGCCGGGCTGGCGGACGCCCTGGAACGCGACGATATCGACGGGGCCCGTGCGCTGCTGCCGTCGCTGTGTGGCCGTGACCCGGCGGCCCTGGACGCCGACGGCTTGGCCCGTGCCGCCCTGGAATCGGTCGCCGAGAACACCTCCGACGCGCAGGTCGCGCCCATCCTGTGGGGGGCGGTCGCGGGCGTGCCCGGCCTGCTGGTCTACCGAGGCGCCAACACCCTGGACGCGATGATCGGCCACAAGTCGCCCAGATATCTGCAGTTCGGTTGGGCGGCAGCCCGATTCGATGATGTGGTGAACTATGTGGGAGCGCGTGCGACCGGGCTGGTCGTGGTGGCCGTCAGCGGCGCGCCGAGCGCCGCCTGGCGAGCCTGGCAACGCGACGCCGGCAAGCATCCCAGCCCCAACGCCGGTGTCGCCGAGGCGTCCTTCGCGGGGGCGCTGGGGGTGCAGCTCGGTGGCCCCACCCAGTACGCGCACCGCCTCGAGATGCGTCCCACCCTGGGTGATGGCCCGGCCCCCGACGCCGCCGACCTGCGTCGCGGGGTGCGGCTGTCGCGCGCGGTGCAGGCCGGGGCGACCGTGCTGGCGGTGGCCGTCAGTGCCGCTTGCCGTACCGGTCGGCGAGCTTCTGTTCGGTGCTGACCGGCTTCGGGGCCGTCGTCTCGGGCTCGGAATCGGTCTGCGGGTTGGCCAGAGCCTTCTCCCGGCGCCGGACCTTCACCTCGGCGAGGATGAAATAACCCACACCGATCGGGGCGATGATGCCGAACGCGATCCACTGGATTCCGTAGGACAGGAACGGGCCGGCATCCAGCACGGGCAGCGGGACCACGCCGAGCCCGCCGGGCTGGTCCTCGACCAGTTGCAGATACGAGCCCGTCAGCGGGACACCGGTCAGCCCCGAAATCTGCTCCGGGTTGATGGTGTAGACCTGCTGCGCACCCTCGGCGATGAGCGGGTCCTTGCCGGGATACACCCCCTCGGCGTCACGCAGCCGCCCGGTGATGGTGACCGGCTCGGCCGGCGCGGGCGCGATGGTCGGTACCGCGGTGCCCTGCTCGGGTGTGACGTAGCCGCGGTTGACCAGCACGGTCGGGCCGCCGTCGACGACGAACGGGACCAGCACCTCGTAGGCCGGCGCACCGTCCACCGACCGCAGGCGGGCCAGCACCTGCGCCTCGGGCAGGTAGTGGCCTGAGGCCGTCACCCGCTGCCACTGATGCTCGTGCGCCGACGAATCCTGCTGCGGCAGATAGTTTGTCAGCGGCACCGGATCCGTGTTCAGCGAGTTGGCGATCTGAGTGTTCTCGCGCGAGGTCGTGGTGTTCTTGCCGAGCTGCCAGGGCGCCAGCACGGTGAAGCACAACCAGGCGAAGGCCGCCACGACGACATAGAGCGCCAGCCATTGCGGGCGGAACAGAAATCCGAAACGCTTCATGGCTGTTTCCTCTTCGCGCAAGCGCTCATCGCTGCCGCCCCAATTGCTGGTCGATCCAGTCATGCAGGCCGGGCAGCGCGGCCTCGATGACGGTGAAGACGGCCTCGAAATCTTCCGGACCGCCGTAGTAGGGGTCCTCGACGTCCAGGGTGAAGGCGCCCGAGCGGGGGTCGAAGGAACGCATCATCCGCAGCCGCTCGGACGGGACACCCATGTCGGCGAGCATGCGGGCGTGGTTTCGCCCCATCGCGACGACCATGTCGGCGGCCAGGTGATCGTCGTCGAGTTGGGCCGCGCGGTGAGTGGTCGGATAGCCGTGCGCCAGCAGAACGGCGTTGGTGCGGTGATCGGCGCCGTCACCGGCATGCCAGCCGCCGGTCCCGGCGCTGGTCACCCGCACCTGATCGGCCAGACCGCGGCCCGCGATCTGGTGGGCCAGCATCTTCTCGGCCATCGGGGACCGGCAGATGTTGCCCGAGCAGACGAACGTCACATGCAGGAGTTCAGACACCAAGGATCTCCCGCAGCTCAGCCATGGTGCCCACCCGGTGCAGCGGCGCGGGGGCATCGGGGCCGTCGAAATCGGCGCCCCCGTATCCCCAGTCGACCACCACGGTGTCGATACCGTGGAAGGAGGCGCCCTCGACATCATGGCTGCGGTCACCCACCATCAGCAACCGCTGCGGCCGCGGGCCCAGCTGCGCCAGCGCATAGGCGATCACCTCGGCCTTGGCGGCCCGGCTGCCGTCCGGGCTGGCGCCGGCGATGACCTCGAAATACCCGTCCATCTCGAAGTGGGTCAGGATGCGCTGCGCGGTGGGCTGTGCCTTCGACGTCGCCACCGCGAGCCGCACGCCCGCGCGCTTGAGGTCCTCCAACAGCTCGGGGATGCCTTCGAAGAGCCGGTTCATCGACCAGCCGCGGGTGGTGTAGTCGGCGCGATAGGCGGTCATGGCCTCGTCGGCGCGGTCACCGAGGCCCATGGACGTCAGCGTGTGATGCATGGGCGGGCCGACGATCCGGCCGGCGAGGTCGCCGTCGGGGACGGAGGCGCCGATGCTCTCCAGCGCGTGCCGGAAGCTGGCGACGATGCCGTCCGCTGAGTCCGTCAGGGTGCCGTCGAGGTCGAACAGCACCAACTGGGGAGCTCGGGTCACGGTTTCAGTCACCCCACCATTGTCGCCGATGTTCCGGTGCCGCTGGTCGGCGCACTACTGTCGTGCTGTGGTTCATGAGGTTCGGCAGGCGGCGCGCTATCACGGCGACCAGGCCGTCACGTCCGGGATGCTGGACTTCGCCGTCAACGTCCGGGCCGCCGGGCCGCCGTCCTGGCTGGTCGAACGCCTCGGCGGGCGGCTCGGCGACCTGGGGCACTATCCGAGCGCGGCCGACGTCGCCCGCGCCACCGAGGCGGTGGCCGCGCGGCACGGACGCGAGGTCGACGAGGTGGCGCTGCTGGCCGGCGGGGCCGAGGGCTTTGCGCTGCTCCCGAACCTGGACCCGCGGCTGGCCGCGCTGATCGCGCCGTCGTTCACCGAACCGGAGGCGGTGCTGAGCGCCGCCAGGGTGCCGATTCAGCACGTGGTCCTCGACCCGCCGTTCGGGCTGGCCGGCGCGGCGGTGCCCGCTCGGGCCGACCTGGTTGTGGTCGGCAACCCCACCAACCCGACCTCGGTGCTGCACCCGGTGCGTGACATCCTCGCGCTGCGCGCGCCCGGCCGGATCATCGTCGTCGACGAGGCCTTCGCCGATGCGGTGCCCGGCGAGCCCGAATCGCTGGCCGGGATGTCGCTGCCCGATGTGGTGGTGCTGCGCAGCCTGACCAAGACCTGGTCGCTGGCCGGTCTGCGGGTCGGCTACGCACTCGGTGCGCCGGAGGTGCTGGCCCGGCTGACCGCCCGGCGCGCACACTGGCCGCTGGGCACCCTGCAACTGGAAGCCGTCGCGGCCTGCTGCTCTCCTGACGCGGTGGCCGAGGCGGACGCCGGCGCGCGCAGGCTCGCCGCCCTGCGTGCGGAGATGGTCGCCGGGGTGCGCGACGGCGGGGTGGACGTGGTGGATGGCTGCGCACCGTTCGTGCTGCTGCGCGTCGAGGATGCCGAGCTGACCCGAAAGCAACTGGAAACCAGGGGGATTGCGGTGCGCCGTTGCGATACCTTCATCGGTCTGGACGGCGAGTATCTGCGGGCGGCGGTGCGCCCCGAATGGCCGCTGCTGGTGGAGGCCCTGACATGAGTGTCTCGCTCGCCGAGGTGATGGACGTGCTGGACGCGGCGTATCCGCCTGCGCTGGCTCATGACTGGGATTCGGTCGGGCTGGTGGCCGGTGATCCGACGGAGCCGCTCACCTCGGTCACGGTGGCGGTGGATGCCACCGACGCCGTGGTCGCCGAGGTGCCCGAGGGCGGACTGCTGCTGGCGCACCATCCGCTGTTGCTGCGCGGTGTGGACACGGTGGCCGCCTCGACCGCCAAGGGCGCCCTGATCCACCGGATGATCCGGTCCGGGCAGGCGCTGTTCACCGCACACACCAATGCGGATTCGGCCTCACCGGGCGTCTCCGATGCGCTCGCCGAGACGCTGGGCCTGGTGGTCGAGGACGTCCTGTCGCGTGGGCCTTCCGGACCCGAACTGGACAAGTGGGTGGTGTTCGTACCGGTCGGACAGGCTGCGCAGGTGCGGGATTCGATGTTCGCCGCGGGTGCCGGGCAGATCGGTGATTACTCCTGCTGCAGCTGGAGCGCCACCGGCACCGGCCAGTTCCTGCCGCACGCGGGTGCCACGCCGGCCATCGGTGAGGTGGGCACCGTCGAGCAGGTCACCGAGGACCGCGTCGAGGTGATCGCCCCGGCGCGGCTGCGCGCACGGGTGCTCACCGCGCTGCGCGCCGCGCATCCCTACGAGGAACCCGCCTTCGACGTCTTCGCGCTGGCACCGCTGCCTGCCGACGTCGGGATCGGCCGGATCTGCACACTGCCCGAGCCGGAACCGTTGTCGGCGTTCGTGTCCCGGGTTCGCGCTCGGCGCTGCCCGCGACCACCTGGGGTGTGCGGGCCGCCGGCGTCGCCGACGCCGTGGTGTCCCGGGTCGCCGTTTGCGGCGGCGCCGGCGACTCACTGCTCGGGGCGGTTGACGGCGCCGGGGTACAGGCTTATGTGACCGCAGATCTGCGGCACCACCCGGCCGACGAACACGGCCGGATCTCTGATGTGGCACTGGTCGACGTCGCGCATTGGGCAAGTGAGTTCCCCTGGTGTCACCAGGCGGCAACGCTGCTGCGCGGCAGTTTCGGCGAGGCATTACCGGTGCGCGTGAGTACCGTGCGCACCGATCCGTGGAATATCGATGGAGGTTCCCAATCATGAAAGCCGAAGTGAGTCAGCAACGTTCGCTACTGGACCTGGCCGAAGTCGATGCCGAATTGCGTCGCGTCGACCATCGCGCCGCCAATCTGGCCGAGCAACAGGAATTCGAACGGGTGCAGGCGCTGTACCAGGAGGCCAACGACCAGCTTGCGGTGGTCGGGATCGCCCTGGAGGACCTCGACGGCGAGATCACCAAGTTGGAGGGTGAGATCGATTCGGTGCGACAGCGCGAGGACCGTGACCGGACGCTGCTGCAGGGCGGCACGGTGAACGCCAAGCAGCTCAGCGAACTCCAGCACGAGCTGGAGACATTGGAGCGCCGCCAGTCCTCCCTGGAGGATTCGCTGCTGGAGGTGATGGAACGCCGGGAGGAGTTGCAGCGGCAGCAGTCCGAGCACCTGGCCCGCATCGACGCCCTGCAGAACGAGTTGTCGGCAGCCCAGTTGGCGCGCGACGCAGCACTGGTGGACATCGAGAACGTCCGCCAGGTGTCTGCGGGTCGGCGCACCGAGTTGACGTCGCTGCTGAATGCGGACCTGGTCGCCCTCTACGAGAAGCAGCGCGCCGGTGGCGGCGCCGGGGCCGGCTTGTTGCAGGGAAAGCGTTGTGGGGCATGCCGTATCGAGATCGATCGTGGTGAGATGGCCAGGATCCTGGCCGCCGATGACGACGAGGTGCTGCGGTGCCCGGAATGTGGAGCGATCCTGTTGCGGGTCAAACAGTGAAGGTGGTCGTCGAAGCTGACGGCGGATCGCGGGGGAATCCGGGTCCGGCAGGCTATGGCGCGGTGGTGTTCAGCGGGGACCGATCGGCGGTGCTCGCCGAGCGTCAGGAGTCGATCGGGCGGGCCACCAACAACGTCGCCGAGTATCGCGGATTGATCGCCGGCCTGACCGCGGCGGCCGAACTGGGTGCCACCGAGGTGGTGGTGTTCATGGACTCCAAGCTGGTGGTGGAACAGATGTCGGGGCGCTGGCGGGTCAAGCATCCCGACCTGCTGGAGCTCAATCGGGAAGCCGCGCAACTGGCCCGGCAGTTCGGGCAGATCGAATACGGCTGGATACCGCGGGCGGAGAACTCGCATGCCGACCGGTTGGCCAACGCGGCGATGGACGCCGCGGCGGCTCCCGTGTCGGCGCCGGCCTCGCCGGGCTGGAGCGGCGCTCGCGGCGAACCGACCCGGCTGATGTTGTTGCGTCACGGGCAGACCGAGCTCTCGGTGGAGCGCCGGTACTCCGGCCGGGGCAACCCGTCGCTCACCGAACTCGGACGCAGCCAGGCCGCGGCGGCGGCTCGCTACCTGGGGGAGATGGGCGGCATCGACGCGGTCGTCTGCTCGCCCTTGGGGCGCGCCCGGGAGACAGCCGGTGCTGCCGCGAAGGAACTCGGCCTCGACGTGGTCATCGATGACGATCTCATCGAGACCGATTTCGGTGGATGGGAGGGCTTGACGTTCTCCGAAGCGGCGCAACAGGATCCGGACCTGCACGGCAGGTGGCTGCGTGATACCAGCGTGACGCCGCCAGGTGGGGAGAGCTTCGATGCGGTGGCGGAGCGGGTGCGCAGGGCCCGCAACCGGATCGTCGAGGAGTACGCGGGCTCGACGGTGCTGGTGGTATCGCATGTCACGCCGATCAAGACCATGTTGCGGCTGGCACTCGACGGTAGCGCCGGGATTTTGTACCGGCTGCACCTCGATCTCGCATCGCTGAGCATCGCCGAGTTCTATCCCGACGGGCTCGCCTCGGTGCGGCTGGTGAACCAGACGTCGTATCTCTGATTCAACTTGAGTGCAGGTGCAGCCGTTCACCGTGGACGTCGAAGATCATGATGGCCTCGACCGGTCCGTCGGCGGTGCCGAACCAATGCGGCGTCCATGTTGAAAATTCCACAGCCTCACCGGGTTTGATGATGAAATCGCGTTCCCCCAGCACCAGGCGCAGCTGCCCGGAGAGCACGTACATCCATTCCTGACCCTCATGGACGGGAAGTTCGGCGGGCGGCGTGTTGCGTTTGGTGCTGACCCGCACCTTGAACGTGTGCCGTCCGCCGGTGGGGCCCTGGCGGGTCAACGGCCAGTAGGTCACGCCGTTGCGGGTGTGCGAGCTGCCGCGGACACGTGGGTCCTCGGACTCCGGCTCGCGCAACAATTCGTCGGTGCTGACCGACAGCGCGAGGGCCAGCCGGGGCAGGTGATCCAGGGCCAGCCTGCGCTTACCGGATTCCAACCGGCTCAGCGTCGACACGTCGATGCTGGCGCGGGCGGCCACATCTTGCAGCGTCAGACCTTGCTGGGTACGCAGATCCCGCAGCCGCTTGCGGACGGTGTCATCGACGCTCTTTGCCTCCATGGCAAACGAGCTTGGCATTTTGTCCAGCCGATCGGCAAGCTCGATGACATGAACAACCAATGGGACTGCATCATTGTCGGTGGCGGCGCGGCCGGTCTGAGCGCGGCGCTGGTACTCGGCCGCGCCCGGCGGCGCACCCTGATCCTGGACGACGGTGAGCAGAGCAATCTGGCTGCCCACGGTATCGGCGGGCTGCTGGGGCACGACGGCAGGCCGCCCGCCCAGCTGTACGAGGCGGGCCGCGCGGAGCTCACGGAATACCCGAACGTCACCTTCCGGTCGGCGCGGGTGACCGCCGCCAAAGCGGACGGGCCGGACTTCGTCGTCGAACTCGCCGACGGGGGCCACGAGCACGCGCGCCGGATCCTGCTGGCGACCGGTATGCAGTACCGGCCGCCGCAGCTCCCCGGTCTGGAGGCACTGTGGGGCGGTTCGGCTTTCCACTGCCCGTTCTGCCATGGCTGGGAGGTCCGTGACCAGCCGCTGGCCGTGCTCGCCGACGGGGATCGGGCCGTGCACATGGCGTTGATGCTCAAGGGTTGGACCGACGACGTCGTCGTGCTCAGCAACGGCGCGGGCCTGGAGAGCGACCTACTGGAGGCCGCCGGCATTGCGGTGGACGACCGTCAGGTCGGCGAATTCCATGCCGAGGGCGGTGTATTGACCGAAGTGCGGTTCACCGAGGGTGCGCCGCTGCCGCGACGCGGTGTACTCGTAGCGGCGGTGCTGCATCAGCGTTCACACCTGGCCGCCCATCTCGGCGTGACCTTCGCGCCGGCAAGTCCCGTCGCGGCAGATGCCATCGTCGTCGACCAGTTCCAGCGCACCACGGTGCCGGGAGTGTTCGCGGCCGGTGACGTCAGCGTGCAGATGCCCCAGGTGGCGGCCGCGGTGGCCAGTGGGTCGCTCGCGGCGGCTGCGGTGGTGCAGAGCCTGCTGGCCGATGACGTCGGACTGCCCGTCCCGCCGTGGCCGGCACCCGATGTCCAGCAGCACTGGAACGAGCACTACGGGCAGCGCGATCGGGTGTGGAGCGGGCGGGTGAACCTGCGGTTATCCGAGGTCGCGGAGTCGCTGCCGCCCGGGCGTGCCCTCGACCTGGGATGCGGTGAGGGCGCGGACGCCGTCTGGCTGGCGTCGCGGGGATGGTCGGTGGTGGCCACCGATGTCTCACAAGTGGCGCTGGACCGTGCCGCGGTCGACGCGGGGGAGTTGTTGAGCCGCATCGACTTCCAGCACCACGATCTTGAGGTGAGTTTTCCGGACGGCGAATTCGATCTGGTGTCCGCGCAGTTCCTGCACTCGAAGATTCCGCTGGACCGGGCGCGGGTGCTGAAGCGGGCGGCGGCCGCGGTGGCGCCCGGGGGCCTGCTGGTGATCGTCGATCACGGTGAGGCGCCACCCTGGTCGAACCACCGGCACGTCGAATTCCCCGGCGCGGAGGAAGTGGTCGGATCGCTCGACCTCGACGACTGCTGGGAACGCGTGCGGGTGGGCCCGGTCGAGCGCGAGGCCACCGGACCCGATGGGCAGCCGGGGCATCTGATCGACAACGTGATGGTGTTGCGGCGGAAGTGACGTGACCCCGGACGGTCAGAACGTGCTGTCGGCCGTCCGGGGGTCGTCGAACGGAGGGTTGTGCGGGCTCTCGGCTCCGGTGCGTGCAGGGCTGGTGAAATCTATCCACAGGCAGCGAAAACTATCTTCGACGCGTGTCACAGGTGTCATGTCTCAAGACATCGGTGACGCGTGTCACAGGCGCGGAGTAGTATCGCACATATGTTCGAAGTCTTGGATCGGGTCGCTATCGCGGGGCTGAGCGATGAGGCGCTCATCTCTGCGGTCACCACCATGACCCAGACCGAGGCCAGGGCCGCCGCGGCGCGGTTGGCGTTGGTCGGTGAGGTGGTGGCCCGCCAGTGTGATGACGAGGACGACACGGTCGCTCACCAGGTGATCGACGGTTGGGCGTGGGCCCAGGCCGCGGTCGCGGCGGCCTGCAACCTCAACCCGTATGCGGCGTCCAAGCAGATGCGCATCGCCCAAGCCTTGCGTGACCGGCTACCGCGCACCGCGGCCCTGTTCGCCAAGGGCGTGGTGTCGGCGACGGTGATCGATGCGATCACCTGGCGCACTCATTTGGTCGTCGACGAGGACGCGCTGGGGTTGATCGACACCGCGATCTCCGGCGAAGCGGGCGAGTATGGGGCGCATTCGGAGAAACAACTGATCGGCGCGGTCGACCTCTGGGTGGAGAAATTCGACCCCGACGCCGTGCTGCGCTCCCGGCGGGCCGCCAAAGACCTCTACGTCGAATTCGACGACAAGGATGACCCCAACGGGGTGGCCTCGTTCTGGGGGCGGCTGCGGATCACCGACAAGAAGATCTTGGAGCAGCGCCTCAACGCCCTGGCCGACACCGTCTGCGCAGGTGATCCGCGCCGCCGCGGCGAACTACGCGCCGCAGCCTTGGCCGCACTCGGGGTAGTCGGCCCGGTCCTGGAACGGCTGGCCTGTGAGTGCGGCGACGTGAACTGTGCGGGCAGCGGGAAAGATCCGCGCGCGGGCGCGGTCACCATCTATGCGCTCACCGACCAGGCGCCCACCGCCGGTGAAGACCGCCCCCAGCACACCATGCCGGGTACTGCGGGCACCACGGAGGCCGAGCCGACCGCGACCGAGGCTGCGCCGGAGAAAGAGGAGCAGACACCGGCCGCGCAGTCCGAACCCGCTGCACCCGAGCACGAGCCGCAGACACCGGCCGCGGAGTCCGAACCCGCTGCACCCGAGCGCGAGCCGCAGGCCCCGGCCGCGAAGTCCGAACCCGCTGCACCATCCGAGCCCGCCGCGCCGGCTGCCCGCACCGAACCGGCGGCCATTACCGAACCCACCGCGCCCGCGGCCAACGCCCGCCCGGCGGCTACCGCGCCTGCCAATCCCAGCCCGGCGGTGATGCTCGATGGCGCCATCATCCCCGCCGCCATGCTCGCCGAACTCATCGCCGCCGGCGCCACCATCAAACCCCTCACCGAGACCGCAGATCTCCCCGCCGAACGCCAATACCGGCCGTCGGCCGCGCTGACCGAGTTCGTCCGCATGCGCGCCATGACCTGCAGCTTCCCCGGCTGCAACCGGGCCGCGCACCGCTGCGACCTCGACCACCTGACCCCCTGGCCGGCCGGGGCCACGCATCCGGGCAACCTTGGGCCGCTGTGCCGTCTGCACCATCTGGTCAAGACATTCGGTGGTTGGGAACCGGCCGCGAAACCCGACGGCACCATCCACTGGAGCGCGCCCACCGGCCACACCTACAAGAAAGCCCCCGGTGCGGCAATCCTGTTCCCGCACTGGAACATCGACACCCCCATCCCCCGAAAACGGGCCATCAGCCTCATCAACGACACCGACCGCGACACCACCGGGCCCCGTCGAAAAGCGATGCCGGTCCGACAACGCACCCGCGCCCAAGACCGCGCCCAACGCATCAACACCGAACGCGCACGCAACCAACTCGAACGCGCCCTCGAACGCGCGGAGAGCGACAGCGACCCGCCCTTTTAGACCGCACTCACCCGGTATTAACCCGGCAGGCGGCGGTTGATCAGCAGCGCGGCCAGCGCGGCCAACGCCAACACCAGCGCTCCGAGGCGCAGCCAGCCGACGCTGGCGTCGCCCTTGATGGTCTCGTAGCCGATCTGCTGCTGCAGCGAGCCGAAGACCTCTTTGAGCTGTTCGAGGCTGGACGCGGTGAACGCCTCACCGCCGGAGAGGTCGGCGATCTTCTTCAGCATCTCATCGTCGACGGGCACCGGCTGACGCTGTTCGTTGATCTCGACGTAGCCGTACGGGGTGCCGAAGGACACCGTCGAGATGGGCACGCCCTGGTCCTTGGCGGTTCGGGCCGCGGTGTAGGCGCCCTTGGGGTTGTCCGGGTTCGACGGCACGGTTTCCTTGCCGTCGGACATCAGCACGATGCGGGCCGGCGGGGGCTCGTCACCGCCGCCGATCACCGCACCGACGGTGGCGACCGCCTGCAACGCGGTGAAGATGCCTTCACCGGTGGCGGTGCGGTCGGCGAGCTGCAGCTTGTCGATACCGTTCTTGGTGGCCTCACGGTTGGTCGTCGGCGAGACCAGCACGGTGGCGGTGCCTGCGTAGGCGATCAACCCGAGGTTGATCCCCGGGGTCAGCTGGTCGGCGAACTGCTTGGCGGCCTCCTGGGCGGCGACCAGCCGGCTCGGCGCGACATCGGTGGCCCGCATCGACTGGGAAACGTCGATGACCAGCATCACCACGGCCCGGTTGCGCGGCACCCGCACATCGTTGGTCGGCCCGGCCATCGCCACGGTCAGCAGGACCAGGGCGGACACCAGCAGGATCGCCGGCAGGTGCCGCCAACGGGTGGGTTGTTTCGGCGCGACCTTCTCCAACAGCTCCATGTTGGCGAAGCGCAGGATCCGCTTCTGGCGGGCCCGTTGGACCACGACGTAGAGGCCGACCAGTCCCAGGACAGCCAGCAGGAACAGGAAGAACCACTTGTGTTCGAAGCCCGACAGGCTCATCGGTCCGAGCAACGGCAAAGTCATGTGCAGCTTGTCATTTCAGTGTCGTAGTCATCAATCGATCATCGGCCGCCCGCCAGGGCGCCCCGGCGGCGATTGGCGACGAAACGGACCACATCGGCGATCCAGTCCCCGTCGGTGCGCAGGGTCAGCAGCGGCGCGCCGCAGCGTCGCAGCGTGCGGGCGACTTCATCACGGTGCGCCGCGGAGGCGCGCGCGAAATCGTCGCGCAACTTCTCGTCGATGGTGAACTCGCGGGTCACCCCGGTCTCGGTGTCCTGCAGGATCACATCGCCGATATCGGGCAGTTCGACATCGCGCGGGTCGATGATCTCGATGCCCAACACCTCGTGGCGGCCGGCGATCGCCCGCAGTGGCCGCATCCAGTCGATCGGCCCCAGGAAATCGCTGATGATGACGGCCATCCCACGCCGACGTTCCGGGCGGCGCAGCGCGTCGATGGTCGCGGCCAGGTCACCCCGCACCCCGGGGGGCGCCTGCGGGGTGGTGGCGATGGCCCGCAGCAGTTCCTGTTCGTGCAGCCGGCCCGACAGCGCAGGCACCCGCCGCAGGGTGTCGCCGTTCGAGATCAGCGCGCCGATCCGGTTGCCGCCGCCACTGTTGAGGAAGGTGATCGCCGCAGCGGCAGCCACTGCCAGATCCCGCTTCTCACAGCCCGCGGTGCCGAAATCGAGGCTGGCCGAGACATCGACCACCAGCCAGGTTTCCAACTCGCGGTCGGCGATCATCTGCCGGACATGCGGATGGGTCGTCCGCGCGGTCACCGACCAGTCCATCCGGCGCACGTCGTCGCCGGGCTGGTACATGCGCGATTCTCCCGACTCCGAACCGGGACCGGGTATCAGGCCGAGGTGATCGCCGTGCAACACCCCGTCGAGCTTGCGGCGCACCGTCAGCTCAAGCTTGCGCAACGCCGCGGTCAGTGCCGGGTCGCGGATCTCACCGCGCTTGAGCGAGGGGAGGTCGACCGCGCGGCGGCCGGAGCTGGTCACCGACCGCCGGCCGCCGCCGCGGCAGGCACCCCGGGAGGCGCCGAATGGCCCTGCTGCGGAATCGCATTCACCTGCGGCAGACCGACGGTCTGCATGATGCGGTTGATCACCGTCTCCGCGGAGACCTCGTCGGCCAGCGCGTCGTAGGTGAGCACCAGACGGTGCCGCAGCACGTCCGGGATGACCTCCACGACATCCTGGGGCACGACGTAGTCACGCCCGCGCACCAGCGCCAGCGCGCGGGAGGCGGCGATGATGCCCAGCGAGGCACGCGGCGACGCGCCGTAGGCGATCCACGACTTGGCGTCGGGCATACCGAACTTCTCCGGTTCGCGGGTCGCGGTGACGATGCGCACCACGTAGTCGACCAGCGCATGGTGGACGAAGTTGTTGGCCGCCACGTCCTGCAGGCGCAGCAGGTCACCGGTGTTCAGGATCTGCTTGGGCTCCGGCGGTTTGACGCCCATCCGGTAGATGATCTCGCGCTCTTCCTCCGGCGACGGGTAGTCGACGTTGAGCTTGAACAGGAAGCGGTCACGCTGCGCCTCGGGCAGCTGGTAGACGCCCTCCTGCTCGATCGGGTTCTGGGTGGCCATCACCAGGAACGGCGACGGCAACGGGAACGTCTTGCCACCGATGGAGATCTTGCGCTCGGCCATGACCTCCAGCAGGGCGGACTGCACCTTGGCCGGGGCGCGGTTGATCTCGTCGGCGAGCAGGAAGTTGACGACGACGGGGCCGAGTTCGATATCGAACTCTTCCTGGCCCTGCCGGTAGATACGGGTACCGACGATGTCGGTGGGCACCAGGTCGGGGGTGAACTGGATGCGGGCGAAGGTGCCGCCGACCACCTTGGCGAAGGTCTCCACCGCCAGGGTCTTGGCCACACCGGGCACACCTTCGAGCAGGACGTGGCCCTTGGCGAGCAGACCGACCAGCATGCGCTCGAGCAGCTGGTCCTGGCCGACGATGATGCGCTTGACCTCGAAGAGGGCCCGCTCGAGGGTGTGGACCTCGTTCTGCAGGTTCGCATTGGCGGGCGGAGCGCTCTGCGTGCCGGGCGGGTAGCCCTGCGTCGGGGCCGGGCCTGCGTAGCCTCCGGCGCCCTGCGGCGGCCCACTCGGTGACGTCATCTAGCTTCCTCCCACGATGGTTGTCGTACAAACTCGCTGGTATTCGCCGACGTCCGCCGAGGCGGCGGGGCGTCCGCCGTCAACTATTCCAGGCAGTTCGGAATCCGTCGACGTCGCCCGCCCGCCCGCCGTGGCGTCAGGACTCGATGATACGAACCAGGTGCGGCGACATGCCCGCGGTGCGCAACGGGCTGACGGTCACCTTCTCGGCGCTGCCGGAGGCCTCCAGCATCTTGCCGCCGCCCAGATAGATGGCCACGTGCTGGCTGCCACCGGGGCCCCAGAAGATGAGGTCACCGCGCTTGGCCTGGGACGGTTGGATCGGGCGGCCGGTGTTGTACTGGTCGCCGGAGTACTTCGGGATCTGCACGCCGACGCCGGCGAAGGCGTACCGGGTGAAGCCCGAGCAGTCGTAGCCCATCTTCCCGGCGTCGTAGTCCACGCCGGGTCCGGGGCCGGTCAGTGTGCCGCCGCCCCAGGAGTAGGGCACCCCGATCTGGGATCCGCCGCGGCGGATGACGTACTCGATGGCGGCAGGTCCGCGCACGCGGGCGCCGGTGGGCAGACCGCCCGCGGCCGGTGCGGGCGCCAGACCGATGGTCTGCAGGAACTTCGAACCCAGGCTCTGCGTGGTCTCCAGGGCGATCTTGCTCACCTGGAACGACGCGTTCGCGATGGCCACCGGGTCACCTGGAGCACCGGAACTGGGCACGGCGGGCAATGTCGGATCCCACTCCGGTGCCGCGGCGGCCGGGGACGCCGCGCCGAGCGCCATCGCACCGGCGACCGCCAGCGCGGCCAGCACGCGGGTGAGGCTTCTGAAGCGTTTGGAAGTCAAGGCGTTCAAGGATTTCCCTACGGTTAATACTCGATGTATCGGACGGCGTGCGGGGTCATGCCGCTGGTGCGCACCGGCGAGATCTTGACGTGCGAGCCGGTGTAGGGGGCTTCGAGCATCTGGTTGTTGCCGAGATAGATCGCCACATGCTGGCTGCCGCCCGGGCCCCAGAACAGGACATCGCCACGACGCATCTGCGATGTCGGGATCTTGCGCCCCATGTCGTACTGCGATCCCGAATAGTGCGGCAGTTTGATACCCACGCCGGCGAAGGCGTAGAGCACCAGCCCCGAGCAGTCGAAACCGACTGTGCCGGAGCCCTGGTCGATGCCGTTGCTCTTGCCTGCGGCGTTTCCGCCGCCCCACGAGTAGGGCACGCCGATCTGCGACATGGCGCGCTTGATGACGAACTCCGAGGCAGCCTGGCCGTGCACCCGGGGAATCGCACCGTTGTTGGTGTATCCGGTCGGGGTCGGCAGGATGCCCAGCTTCTGCAGGAAGTTGCGGCCCATGTCCGCGGTCAGCTGCGCCGAGGTCTGCATGATGCCCAGAATCGCGTTGATGATCGCGATCGGATCGCCGCTGACGAATGCGCTCGGGATCGCCGGCAGCGTCAGGTCCCACTGGCTGGACTGCGCCCCCGGCGCAGCCGCGCCCGGTGTGCGGTCCCAGTCCGCAGCCGCGGGGGTGGCCGCCGGGCCGGCACCGGCCTTCGGCGCCGCGGCCGCGGGTGCGGCGGCAGGCGTCTGGACCGGCCGCGCGGCGGCCAGTTTCGCCTGCGCTGCACTGCGTTCGGCGCTGAGCCGATCCAGTTCGGACTGCTGAGAACCGAAGACCTGCTGCGCCTCGGTGAGGCTGGCCACCGCGGCGTCCTGGCTCGATTGTGCGGCGGCAGCGGCGTTGTCGGCGTTCTGTTTGGCCAGCCGGGCCGCGGATTCACGGTTGACCTGATCGGTGCGGGCCCGCTGCAGATCGGACATCACCTGCTGCGAACTGATGGCCATCGCCTGGCCGGCCGCGGCGGTACGCAACGCGTCGGCCGGATCCGCGGCGGTGAGGTAGGAGGCGGCGGGCCCATTGACATAGGCGGCGACGGCGTAGGTGTCGAACCGCTTCTGCGCGTCGGCAATTGCGGCGTTGGCATCGGCCACGCTGCGTTGGCTCGCCTCGACCTGCTGCTGGGCCACGAGCGCGGCATCGCGGGCATCCTGGACTCCGACGAGCGCCTTGTTGACGCTTTCCTGCTGGGCCTGCACGGCCGCGCCGAGATCCTGCAGCCGCTGGTTCGCGTCGGCGACGGCGGCGACGAGGGCGGCAACGCCCTCCGGGCCGACCGGTTCGGCGATCGCGACAGGCCCGGTGATCGGGCCATCGGGCAGGGCGCCCGCGAACAAGATCCCCAACGACAGCGGGATCGCGCAGACTCGCCCGTAGTTCCGGGAGGCGGAGGCGCCAGGGGTGCGTCTCATTCGACTCAAGTCTCCTAGGGCTCAACGCGAACAGTGTTGGCACAACATCACTTGCGTGCCGCGAGTCACAGGAATCACACCTGCATCACGAGCACTGTTTGCACCGTACGTCACATCACGCGCTAAAGAAACTTTAGTAACAAATTACATGAATGTAATTGAATCGAGCGTTATCGAATGGTGATATTCGAATTCGCGACCAAATGTTCGACGATTAGTCGGCGGCCACCGCGGGGGCCTCGTCAGCAACGCTGCGCTTCGCGCGAACCTGCAGGATACGAGTGAATACTGCCGCGACCGCAACGCCGAGGACGAGCACGATGGTAAACGGCATCCAGGGAAAGTCGGGGGTCTGCAACTCGGCCACGAAATTCTTCGAAGATTGCACCGGATCGCCGGTTTTCGCCAGATCCTGACCGGCTTCCAGAGTGACACGGTCATATACCGGACTGAACGTCCCGGCATAGGACGGACTGATGGCCAGCACCGTCGAACCCGGGTGGGCCGTACCCACCTCGGTGGCGATATCGCGCAACGGGGTGTCGATGGGCGGGTTGTTGGCGATGACGACGATCTTGAGGTCGATACCGTCCTGGTTGGCCTCGGCCACGACCTGTTGCAATGCGGCGACGTCGGTGCCCGCCGGTGCGCTCACGCCACCCTCACCGGTCTGCTCCTTGACCAGGTTCATGTCCACGTCGGGCGGAATGTAGCCCGGCAGGTGTGGGAGTACGTGCGGTCCGGTCACACAGGCACCGTACCGTCGCGCCAACCGTGGGGCCGCACCCGACTCACGAGTCGTCATCGCGAAGTGATTCCCGCGTGATCACCGCGGCGATCCCACGATCTGGCCATCCGGGTCGCATCGAGCGGGCAACTGGAGAAGACTGGACCCGACCCACAGCGCCTTGCAGGACAAGCGTACTGTTAGGATCAGCAACGCCGTCGACACAGCCCGTCGCGGCAAGATCTAGCCGGGAGTTGATGTGAGCAGCACAGATTCGGTCAATTCGTTTGGAGCCCGCGACACGTTGACCGTCGGGGACAACAGTTATGAGATCTACCGCCTCGACGCGGTACCCGGAACCGAGAAACTTCCCTACAGCCTCAAGGTGCTGGCCGAGAACCTGCTGCGCACCGAAGACGGCGCCAACATCACCAAGGAACACATCGAGGCCATCGCCAACTGGGATCCCTCGGCCGACCCGAGCATCGAGATCCAGTTCACCCCGGCCCGCGTGGTGATGCAGGACTTCACCGGGGTGCCCTGCGTCGTGGACCTGGCCACCATGCGCGAGGCCGTCGCCGCACTCGGCGGCGACCCCGACAAGGTGAACCCGCTGTCCCCCGCCGAACTCGTGATCGACCACTCGGTCATCCTCGACGTGTTCGGCAACGCCGGCGCCTTCGAGCGCAACGTCGAACTCGAATACGAGCGCAACGGCGAGCGCTACCAGTTCCTGCGGTGGGGCCAGGGTGCCTTCGACGACTTCAAGGTGGTGCCGCCCGGCACCGGCATCGTGCACCAGGTCAACATCGAGTACCTGGCGCCGACGGTCATGGTGCGCAACGGGAAGGCCTACCCCGACACCTGCGTCGGCACCGACAGCCACACCACCATGGTCAACGGCCTGGGCGTGCTGGGCTGGGGCGTCGGCGGCATCGAGGCCGAGGCCGCCATGCTGGGCCAGCCCGTCTCGATGCTCATCCCGCGCGTGGTCGGGTTCAAGCTGACCGGCGAGATCAAGCCCGGCGTGACCGCCACCGACGTGGTGCTGACGGCCACCGACATGCTGCGCAAGCACGGCGTCGTCGGCAAGTTCGTCGAGTTCTACGGCAAGGGCGTGGCCGAGGTGCCGCTGGCCAACCGCGCCACCCTCGGCAACATGAGCCCCGAATTCGGTTCCACCGCAGCAATTTTCCCGATCGACGAAGAGACCATCAAGTACCTGCGGCTCACCGGGCGCACCGATGAGCAGCTCGCCCTCGTGGAGGCCTATGCCAAGGAACAGGGCATGTGGCACAACCCGGACAAAGAGCCCGTCTTCTCCGAGTACATCGAGCTGGACCTGTCCACCGTGGTGCCGTCGATCTCTGGCCCCAAGCGTCCGCAGGACCGCATCGAACTCACCGATGCCAAGAACGCGTTCCGCAAGGACATCCACAACTACGTCGAGGAAAACCACCCGGCGCCGGAGACCAAGCTGGACGAGGCCGTCGACGAGTCCTTCCCGGCAAGTGATTCCGTCTCGCTGTCCTTCGCCGAGGACGATGCGGTCGATGTGACGCCCAGCGCGGCCAACGGCGCCGAGGGCAGGCCGTCCAAGCCGGTCAAGGTGCACTCCGAGGAACGCGGCGACTTCGTGCTCGACCACGGTGCCGTCGTCGTCGCGGGCATCACCTCATGCACCAACACCTCCAATCCCACCGTCATGCTGGGAGCCGCGCTGCTGGCCAAGAAGGCCGTCGAGAAGGGCCTGACCTCCAAGCCCTGGGTCAAGACCAACATGGCTCCGGGCTCGCAGGTCGTCACCGACTACTACAACAAGGCCGGTCTGTGGCCCTACCTGGAGAAGCTGGGCTACTACCTGGGCGGCTACGGATGCACCACCTGCATCGGCAACACCGGCCCGCTGCCCGACGAGATCTCGGCGGCCATCAACGAGAACGACCTGTCGGTGACCGCGGTGCTCTCGGGCAACCGCAACTTCGAGGGCCGCATCTCCCCCGACGTCAAGATGAACTACCTCGCCTCACCGCCGCTGGTGATCGCCTACGGCATCGCGGGCACCATGGACTTCGACTTCGAGTCCGACCCGCTGGGTACCGATCACGACGGCAATGACGTGTTCCTCAAGGACATCTGGCCGACGGCCGCGGAGATCCAGGAGACCATCGCGTCCTCGATCGACCGGAAGATGTTCGTCGACTCCTACGCCGATGTGTTCAAGGGTGACGAGCGCTGGCGTTCGCTGCCGACACCGGAGGGCAACACCTTCGAGTGGGACGACAACTCCACCTATGTCCGCAAGCCTCCCTACTTCGACGGCATGCCCGCCGAACCGCAGCCGGTCAAGGACATCACCGGCGCCAGAGTTCTTGCACTGCTTGGCGATTCGGTGACCACCGACCACATCAGCCCGGCCGGCGCCATCAAGCCGGGCACCCCGGCCGCGCAGTACCTGGACTCCCACGGCGTGCAGCGCAAGGATTACAACTCGCTGGGTTCACGGCGCGGCAACCACGAAGTGATGATCCGCGGCACGTTCGCCAACATCCGGCTGAAGAACCAGCTGCTCGATGATGTCTCGGGCGGGTACACCCGCGACTTCACCCAGGATGGCGGCCCGCAGGCCTTCATCTACGACGCCTCGGAGAACTACCAGGCCGCGGGTATCCCGCTGGTGGTGCTGGGCGGCAAGGAGTACGGCTCCGGGTCATCGCGGGACTGGGCCGCCAAGGGCACCAGCCTGCTGGGCGTGCGTGCGGTGATCACCGAGTCGTTCGAGCGCATCCACCGGTCGAACCTGATCGGCATGGGCGTCATCCCGCTGCAGTTCCCCGCCGGTGAGTCGGCGGCATCGCTGAAGCTCGACGGCACCGAGACCTACGACATCGCGGGCATCACCGAGCTCAACGAGGGCAAGACACCCAAGACGGTCAAGGTGACGGCCACCAAGGAGGACGGCAGCACGGTGGAGTTCGATGCGGTCGTCCGTATCGACACCCCCGGCGAGGCCGACTACTACCGCAACGGCGGCATCCTGCAGTACGTGCTGCGCAACATGCTCAAGGCGAACTAGGCGACGGGCGGCAGGACTTCCGGACATACAGGCAGCGGGCGCACCGTGCCACGGGTAACCGACGACCATCTGGCCGCACGGCGCCGCCAGATCCTCGACGGCGCCCGCCGCTGCTTCGCGGAGTACGGATACGAGAAGGCGACCGTGCGACGGCTCGAACACACCATCGGGCTGTCGCGCGGCGCCATCTTCCACCACTTCCGTGACAAGGACACGCTGTTCTTCGAATTGGCACGCGAAGACGCCGAGCGGATGGCCGATGTGGCCGCCCGCGAAGGATTGATCCAGGTGATGCGCGATCTTCTTGCCGCACCCGATCAGTTCGACTGGTTGGTCACGCGGCTGGAAATCGCCCGCAAGCTCCGCAACGACCCTGCGTTCCATCAGGGTTGGGCCGAGCGGTCGGCCGAGTTGTCGGCGGCCACCACCGAACGTCTGCGTCGGCAGAAACAGGCCGGACGCCTGCGCGATGACGTGCCGGGCGCGGTGCTGCAGACCTATCTGGATCTGGTGCTCGACGGCCTGGTGGCGCGCCTTGCCTCCGGCGAGGACACCGAAAACCTCAGCGCGGTACTGGACCTCGTCGAGGATTCGGTGCGCCAGCCCGCCGGCGGCTAACTTGCGCGGCGGTGGTTCGGCCCACCGCGGCTGCGCATTCGGGTTCCCGACTCGCGCAACATGCTGTGCACGGACCCATATGAGCGGCCGGTCTCGGCCACCAGTGACCTGATGCTGGCCCCCCGCTCGTAGGCGCTGCGCAGCTCGGTCAGGATCTGCTCACGGGACCTACTGGTTTCACTCATCGACATCTCCCCACTTCCCGGTGCAACGTCGCGGATACCCAGACTAGGAACCGAGCAAACACGGCGCGGGGGAACGAGCGAATTGTCTTGCAGCCAGCCCTATGCCAGCTCGATGAGGTCCCGGTACTCGGTGGACCAGAAGTCCTCGGTGCCATCGGGCAGCAACACCACACGCTGCGGATCCAGCGCCTCGGCCGCTCCCGGGTCGTGGGTCACCAGCACCACTGCGCCCTGGTAGCTGCGCAGCGCGTCGAGAACCTGCTCACGCGAGGCCGGATCGAGGTTGTTGGTGGGCTCGTCGAGCAGCAACACGTTGGCAGTCGACGCCACCAATCCTGCCAGGGCCAACCGGGTTTTCTCGCCACCGGACAGGGTGCCCGCCGGCTGGTCGAGCTGTGGACCGGTGAACATGAACGCGCCCAACAGACCTCGCAGATCCTGCTCCCCGGTGTCGGGTGCCGCGTGCCTGATGTTCTCCCAGACGGTGGCGTCGTTCTCCAAGGTGTCGTGTTCCTGGGCGAAGTACCCGATCTTGAGCCCGTGCCCCGGCTCCAGTGCCCCGGCGTCCGCGGATTCGGTTCCGGCGAGCAATCGCAGCAGGGTGGTCTTTCCAGCGCCGTTGAGGCCGAGCACCACCACCCGGGAGCCCCGGTCGATCGCCAGGTCGACGCCGGTGAAGATCTCCAGCGAACCGTAGGTCTTCGTCAGCCCCTTGGCCACCAGCGGAGTCTTACCGCACGGCGCGGGGATGGGAAATTTGATCCGGGCCACCTTGTCGGCCACCCGCTCGGCGTCGAGTTCGGCGATCATCCGCTCCGCACGGCGCAACATATTCTGAGCGGCAACGGCTTTGGTGGCCTTGGCACCCATCTTGGCGGCCTGCGTACGCAGCGCGGACGCCTTCTTCTCGGCGTTGGCGCGTTCCCGGCGGCGGCGTTGCTCATCGGTGGCGCGGGCGTCGAGATACTTCTGCCAGCCCATGTTGTAGACGTCGGCCTCACCGCGCACCGCGTCCAGGAACCAGACCCGGTTCACCACATCGGCGAGCAACTCGACATCGTGGCTGATCACCACCAGCCCACCGGTGTGGTTCTGCAGGAAGGAGCGCAACCACCCGATCGAATCGGCATCGAGGTGGTTGGTCGGCTCGTCGAGCAGCAGCGTGGTGGCCGAACCGGATCCGGTGTCGCTGGCGGCGAAGAGGATGCGCGACAGTTCCACCCGGCGGCGCTGACCACCGGATAGGGTGCGCAGCGGCTGGGTCAGCACACGGTCGGGCAGCCCCAGGCTGGCGCAGATCCGGCCGGCCTCACTCTCGGCGGCGTACCCGCCGAGGGCGGAGAACCGTTCCTCCAGCTCGCCGTAACGGCGCACCGCCTTGTCCCGGGCGGCGTCGTCGGCGACCTCGGCCATCAGGGTCTGTTGTTTCTCCAACTCCGAGAGCAAGGTGTCCAGGCCCCGCGCGGAGAGCACCCGGTCGCGGGCCAGCACGTCGAGGTCGCCTTCCCGCGGGTCCTGCGGCAGGTAGCCGATGTCGCCGGTGGTATCCACCGAGCCGGCGTACGGTTCGCCCTCGCCGGCCAGGATGCGCATCGTGGTGGTCTTGCCCGCGCCGTTGCGGCCGACAAGGCCTATCCGGTCCCCGGGCTGGATCCGCAGCGCGGAGCCCTCGATGGACAGCAGCGTGCGCGCCCCGGCGCGGACCTCCAGGTCCGTTGCGGTGATCACGCAACTACCTCCTCGTGTTGACTACTTGTCGTCGGTACCCCGGTCATCAGAAAACACCGGCGAACGCTTATCTTTGCGCGCAGCGACCGCTTCTTCAAAGTTGGCGGTGAGTAGACGCACATAGAGCTGGCCGAGACCCTCGGCCTGCATATGGCCCTCCAGGCTACCGGCGTCCAGTCCACTCCACAGCGTGCGTTTGGTCAATTCGGTTCCCGGCCGGGAGAACGCCGCGATCCCCCGCGCCATCTCCAGGGCACGCGGCACCAGCTCATCCTCGCCGACGACGCCGGAGACCAGCCCGATCCGCTCGGCCTCGGCGGCGTCGACATCACGACCGGTGAGCATGATCTCGAAGGCTCTGGACGCACCGATGGCGCGGGGCAGCAGATAGGACAGACCGAGCTCGCTGGCGGTCAGCCCGTTGTTGATGCCGGCCGCGCGAAAATACGCCCCAGCTGCGGCGACCCGGATATCGCAGGCCAGGGCCAGACACAGGCCGCCGCCGATGGCGGCACCGTTGACCGCGGCGATCACCGGCTGGTGCAACCGTCGCAACCCGAGGATGACGTCATCGAGGACCTCCATGGAGCGCAACGCGAACGACGGCCGGGTCAGCCCCTCGACGTGCGGCACCGAACCCGCCGACTTGTGGTCGGCACCCGAGGAGAAACCGCGGCCGGCGCCCGTCAACACGACGACCCGCACCTCGTTGTCATGATGCAGATCACCGAGCACCGCACGCAGCGGCACCATGACATCGAAGGCCATCGAGTTCATCCGCTCGGGGCGGTTCAGGGTGACCAACGCCACGCCGGGCTCGGGACGGTCGACGACGACGAACTCGCTGTGCTCAGCCACGCCGAGCACGTTAGCGCGTGGTTCAGTTCTCCTGTGACGCGACGGCCGCGTCGATGTCGAATTCCTTGATCTTGGTGATGAGCTCTTCGAGCTGCGCGGCACCCAGTGCGCCGGACTGCCGGAACACCTGGTGACCCTTCTTGAAGGCCATCAGTGTCGGGATCGCCTGAATCTCGGCGGCCTGCGCCAGCTCGGGTTCGGCCTCGGTGTCGACCTTGGCGTGCACGATATCGGGATGCTTGTCCGCGGACGCGCCGAATGTCGGGGCGAACGCGCGACATGGACCGCACCACGACGCCCAGAAGTCGACGAGGACGATGTCGTTCTCATCGACGATCGCCTTGAACTCAGCTGCGGTGATGTCCTGTGTAGTCACGTTCTTCCTAACGTCTCGGCTGGTCTACAGATTCCCAGTATGTCCCCGGGCCAACCATCGTCGGCCAGCGAGTAAACCCGTACCCAGACCACCTTCATCGCCTGCGGAAACTGCCAGAACGGATCCGGATCACCGGTCCACGGGTTGCCCACCGCGGTGTTGAGGATCAGGTAGTGCGACCACGCCCCGGAGAACGGCGTCCAGTCACCGCCGAGCGCCTCGTACTGCGCCTTGGTGACCCGTCCTGTGTCTGGGCAGTGAGCGTCCCGATCAGACGGTGAAGCCGAGCGCGCGCAACTGCTCGCGACCGTCGTCGGTGATCTTGTCCGGACCCCACGGCGGGTTCCACACCCAGTTCAGCTTGATCTCGTTGACCAGTCCGGCGCCGATCAGCGCGGTGCGGGTCTGGTCCTCGATCACATCGGTGAGCGGACAGGCCGCCGAGGTGAGCGTCATGTCGATGAGCGCGACGGCGCCCGCCTCACCCTCTTCGACGTTCATGCCGTACACCAGACCGAGATCGACGACGTTGATGCCGAGCTCGGGGTCCACCACGTCACGCATGGCCTCCTCCAGGTCGGCGAGCAATTCCTCGTTCACGGGATCGGTATTGACGGTGTCGCTCATCGTTTGTCCTCCACATCATCGCTGGCCTCGGCCAGCGCCTCATCCACTGGCCTGGCCTCGGCCAGCGCCTCATCCACTGGCCTGGCCTCGGCCAGCGCCTCATCCACTGGCCTGGCCTCCGCCAGAGCTTCATCCAATGGCCTGGCCTCCGCCAGAGCTGCCTTGAATGCCAACCAGCCGAGCAGGGCACATTTCACCCGCGCGGGATACTTCGCCACGCCGGCGAAGGCGATTCCGTCGCCGATGACGTCCTCATCCCCCTCGACGTTCCCACGCGAGGAGATCATCTCGGCGAAGGCGGCGACCGTCTTCATGGCGTCACCGACGCTCTGCCCGATCACCTGATCGGTGAGCACCGAGGTCGCGGCCTGGCTGATCGAACAGCCCTGACCGTCATAGGAGACATCCTGGACCGTCTCACCGTCGGTGGACAGCGCGACCCGCAGTGTCACCTCGTCACCGCAGGTGGGGTTGACGTGATGCACCTCGGCGCCGAAGGGCTCGCGCAGCCCGCGGTGGTGCGGGTGCTTGTAGTGGTCCAGGATCACTTCCTGGTACATCTGTTCCATTCTCACGAGATGCGGTCACTCCTCACGAGAAGAACTCCACCGCCCGCTTGACGCCCGCGACCAGCCGGTCCACCTCGTCGAGGGTGTTGTACACCGCGAACGAGGCGCGCGCGGTGGCGCTGATACCGAACCTGCGGTGCAACGGGGCCGCGCAGTGATGACCGACCCGCACCGCCACACCCTCGTCATCGAGCACCTGACCGACATCGTGGGCGTGCACACCGTCGAGCACGAAACTCACCGGGGAGGCCCGCCGCTGCGTGGTCTGCGGACCGATGATCCGCACCTGGGGCACCTCGGCGAGCCCGGCCAGCGCGGCGGCCACCAGGGTCTGCTCGTGGGCCTGCACGGCGGGCATGCCGATCGCGTCCAGATACCGCGCGGCGGCGGCCAGTCCGACCACCTGGGAGGTCATCGGGGTGCCCGCCTCGAACCGCTGCGGTGCGGGCGCGAAGGTGGTGGCCTCCATGGTGACGGTCTCGATCATCGAGCCACCCGTGATGAACGGCGGCAGCGCGTTCAGCAGCTCACGGCGGCCGTAGAGCGCGCCGATCCCGGTCGGGCCCAGCATCTTGTGCCCGGAGAACGCGGCGAAATCGACACCGAGAGCGTGGAAGTCGACCGGCTGGTGCGGCACCGACTGGCAGGCGTCCAGCAGGGTGAGCGCGCCGACCGCCTTGGCCCGGGCCACCAGTTCGTCCACCGGCGCCAGAGCGCCGGTGACATTGGAATGGTGGGTGAAGGCGACGATCTTGACCCGCTCGTCGAGCTGCAGCGAGTCCAGGTCGATGCGGCCATCGTCGGTCACCCCGTACCACTGCAGGGTGGCGCCGGTGCGCCGCGCCAGTTCCTGCCAGGGCACCAGGTTGGCGTGATGCTCCAGTTCGGTGGTGACGATGACGTCGCCGGGGCCGACGGCGCCCTCGAAGCGGTTGTCCCCCAACGCATAGGCCACCAGATTGATCGCCTCGGTCGCGTTCTTGGTGAACACCAACTCGTCGACGTCCGCGCCGACGAAGGCCGCGATGTCCGCGCGGCCCTGCTCGTAGGCGTCGGTGGATTCCTCCATCAACTGGTGCGCACCGCGGTGCACCGCGCCGTTGGAGGTGGTCAGGAACGCCCGCTCGGCGTCCAGCACCGCCAGCGGTTTCTGCGATGTCGCACCGGAATCGAGATATGCCAGCTGACACCCGCCCCGCATCACCCGGTTCAGGATGGGGAAGTCGGCCCGGATGCGGGCGATCCCCTCCAGATCCAGGGCGCGGGCAACGGATGTCGTCGTCATGTCTCGGACTCCTCCTATGCGGTCGATGCTGCCTGGGTGAACCGCTCGTAGCCGTTCTCTTCGAGCTCGTCGGCCAGCTCAGGGCCGCCCGACTGGATGATCCGGCCCGCGACGAACACGTGCACGAACTGCGGGCGGATGTAGCGCAGGATCCGGGTGTAGTGGGTGATCAGCAGGACACCTGCGTGCTCCGCCTCGGCGTACCGGTTGACGCCCTCGCTGACGATGCGCAGCGCATCGACGTCGAGCCCGGAATCGGTCTCGTCGAGGATGGCGATCTTCGGCTTGAGCAGGCCCAGTTGCAGGATCTCGTGGCGCTTCTTTTCTCCGCCGGAGAAGCCCTCGTTCACGCTGCGCTCGGAGAACGTGGGGTCGATATCGAGATCGCTCATCGCGGTCTTGACCTCTTTGACCCAGTGCCGCAGCTTGGGGGCCTCGCCGCGCACCGCGGTGGCGGCGGTCCGCAGGAAGTTCGACATGGACACCCCAGGCACCTCGATCGGGTACTGCATGGCCAGGAAGAGACCGGCGCGGGCGCGTTCATCGATGCTCATCGCCAGCACATCCTGGCCGTCGAGCGTGATCGAGCCCGAGGTGACCTTGTACTTGGGGTGGCCGGCGATGGCGTAGGACAGGGTGGACTTACCGGATCCGTTGGGACCCATCACCGCATGGGTCTCCCCCGACTTCACGGTCAGGTTGACGCCCTTGAGGATCTCGATGTCATCGCCGCCCTCGGCGGAGACGACGGTGGCGTGCAGGTCTTTGACTTCGAGCGTGGTCATTCTTGGGCTGCTTTCGATTCCGTGATGGCTAGTTCTCGTTCGATGGCTTCGGTCAGGCGCTCACGCACGGCGGGCACGGCGATCTTGGCGATGATCTCGCCGAAGAAGCCGCGGACCACCAGGCGGCGGGCCTGCTCCTCGGGAATGCCGCGTGCGCGTAGGTAGAACAACTGCTCGTCATCGAAACGACCGGTGGCACTGGCGTGTCCGGCGCCGGCGATCTCGCCGGTCTCGATCTCCAGGTTGGGCACCGAGTCGGCGCGGGCACCGTCGGTGAGCACCAGGTTGCGGTTCGCCTCGTAGGTGTCGGTGCCGGTGGCTTCGGCGCGGATCAGCACATCACCGATCCACACGGTGTGCGCGTCCGGCTTGTCCGAGTCCGGATCGCCTTGCAGCGCACCCTTGTACAGCACGTCGGACTTGCAGTTCGGTACCGCATGGTCGACGAGCAACCGGGATTCGAAGTGCTGGCCGTCGTCGGCGAAATAGGTGCCGAGCAGCTGGGCCTCGCCGCCGGGAGCCGTGAACCGCACGGTCGCGGTGGTACGCACCACATCGCCACCCAGGGTGACGTTGACGTGGCCGAGCACCGAATCCTTGCCGAGGCGGGCGTGGTGGCTGCTGACGTGCACCATGTCATCGGCCCAGTCGGCGATCCAGATCACGCCCAGGCCCGCCGAATCGCCGACGATGATCTCGACATTGTCGGCGTAGGTGCCGCTGCCGCGCAGGTCGACCACCACGATCGCCCGCGACAGCTCTTCCACCCGGATCTGCAGGTGCCCGTAGGCGACGTTGCCCGCACCGGGGCCGGTGACGACGATCTCGATGGGCTCGCCGACCTCGGTGTCGCGGGCCACGGTCACCACGGTGGCGTTGCCGAACGACGAGTACGCCTGGGCCGCAACGCGGTCAGAGGGCACACCGCCCTGGCCGAGGCGCGGATCGTCGCGCTGGACGGTCTCGACGGTCACCCCGGGGCGCTCGGTCACCTCGATCAGTGCCGAACCCGTCGCGGGGGCCGAACCGTCGTGCAGGCCGCGCAAGCGCTTGAGCGGGGTGAACCGCCACAACTCGTCACGGCCACCGGGTACCTCGAACGCATCGACGTCGAACGAGGCGAACTGCTCGCCCTTGTTGGCGTTCAGCGCCGAACCGGTTTTACGGCCACCTTCGACCGCGGTAGTCAGTTCGCCCACTAGCCGACCGCGCCTTCCATCTGGAGTTCGATGAGCCGGTTGAGTTCCAGCGCGTACTCCATCGGGAGTTCCTTGGCGATCGGCTCGACGAAGCCGCGCACCACCATGGCCATTGCCTCGTCCTCGGTCATGCCGCGGCTCATCAGGTAGAACAGCTGGTCCTCGCTGACCTTCGACACGGTGGCCTCATGGCCCATCGTGACGTCGTCCTCGCGGATGTCGACATAGGGGTAGGTGTCGCTGCGGCTGATCGTATCGACCAGCAGCGCATCGCATTTCACGCTCGACTTCGAGCCGTGCGCACCCTTGTTGACCTGAACCAGCCCGCGGTAGGAGGCACGGCCACCGCCGCGCGCCACCGACTTGGACACGATGTTGCTCGACGTGTTCGGAGCCAGGTGCAACATCTTGGCGCCGGTGTCCTGGTGCTGGCCCTCACCGGCGAACGCCACCGAGAGCACCTCGCCCTTGGCGTACTCACCGGTCATCCACACGGCCGGGTACTTCATCGTCACCTTGGACCCGATGTTGCCGTCGACCCACTCCATGGTGGCGCCGGCCTCGGCGCGGGCACGCTTGGTGACCAGGTTGTAGACGTTGTTCGACCAGTTCTGGATGGTCGTGTAGCGCACCCGCGCGCCCGGCTTGACCACGATCTCGACGACAGCCGAGTGCAGCGAGTCGGACTTGTAGATCGGCGCCGTGCAGCCTTCGACGTAGTGCACGTAGGAACCCTCGTCGGCGATGATCAGGGTGCGCTCGAACTGGCCCATGTTCTCGGTGTTGATCCGGAAGTAGGCCTGCAGCGGGATGTCGACGTGCACGCCCGGCGGCACGTAGATGAACGACCCGCCCGACCACACCGCGGTGTTCAGCGCGGAGAACTTGTTGTCCCCGGCCGGGATCACGGTGCCGAAGTACTTCTTGAACAGCTCGGGATGCTCGCGCAGGCCCGAGTCGGTGTCCAGGAAGATGACGCCCTGGGCCTCGAGATCCTCACGGATCGAGTGGTAGACGACCTCGGACTCGTACTGAGCGGCGACACCGGAGACCAGGCGCTGCTTCTCGGCCTCCGGGATGCCCAGCTTGTCGTAGGTGTTCTTGATGTCGGCGGGCAGGTCGTCCCAGGTGGCGGCCTGCTTCTCGCTCGAGCGCACGAAATACTTGATGTTGTCGAAGAAGATGCCGTCCAGGTCCGAACCCCAGTTGGGCATCGGCTTCTTGTCGAACGTGCGCAGCGCCTTGAGCCGGACGTCGAGCATCCACTCGGGCTCGCTCTTCTTCGAGGAGATGTCGCGCACGACAGCCTCGTTCAGGCCGCGCTGGGCACTGGCGCCGGCGACGTCGGAATCCGACCAGCCATAGCCGTACTTACCCAGGGACGCGATGGTCTCTTCCTGGGTCAGCGGGGTCTCCGGGGTGAGGGTCATTGCGACACTCCTTGTGTGGTGGTGGATTCGGCGCAGGCTGTGGGCCGAACAGGGGCGGGCTTGTCAGGGCCCAATGGAACGTGGGTGGTGCACGCGAAATCACCGTTGACGATGGTGGCCAGCCGCTGCACGTGGGTGCCCAGGATCGCGGCGAACGCCTCTTGTTCAGCGTCACACAGCTCGGGAAATTCCTCGGCAACGTGTGAGACCGGGCAATGATGCTGGCAGATCTGCACACCGGACAACGGACCGGCCACCGGCGTGGTGGTGGTCGCGTACCCGGCGTCGGTCAGTGCGGCGGCCATCTGGTCGGCGGTCTGCTCGACGGCGTCCGGATCACTCACCTCGGGGATCCCCGTAAGGATGGTGTCGATGCGGCGACGGGCGAAGGTGCGCACCGCGTCATCGCCGCCGATCTCGCGGAGTTGACGCATCGCCGCCACCGCCAGGTCATCGTAGGCGTGCGAGAGCTTTGCA
>JAXHOA010000058.1:0-129388 GCA_034520035.1 Mycobacterium sp.
TATTTGCAGGGCTTGGGGACCACCGGATATTGCTGTTCGGGGTCGGTGATAGTGCCGGTGGGGGCCAGTAGCGGTAATGCTTGGGGGCCAGTGGTCCCCACCGGCTGTTTTCACTGGTTCAGTGTGGCGTGTTCACGCATGTTGTGGTTGCCGGTATCGACCCAGATGGTGTTGTGCACGATTCGGTCCATGATGGCGTCGGCGTGGACTCCCCGATCCGAGACGTTGGTGCCAGTCCTTCTTCGCGTACTGGGTGCAAAACACGGTCGAGGCGGTGTCGTAGCGGCGTTCGAGTAGCTCGAGCAGCATGCTCCGCATCTGATCGTCGGGATGATCGAGTAGCCATTCGTCGATCACCAGCAGGGTGAAGGCTGCGTACTTCGTGAGGAACTTCGTGGGCCCCTGCGGCTTGTCCCGGGCCAGGGCCCAGGTCTCTTCAAGGTCGGGCATGCGGATGTAGTGGGCCCGGATCCGGTGCTGGCAGGCCTGTTTGGCCAACGCGCACCCCAGATACGACTTCCCGGAGCCGGTGAAGCCCTGGAACACGACGTTCTGCTGACGTTCGACGAACGAACATGTCCCGAGCTGGGCGATCACGTTGCGGTCCAGACCGCGTTCATCGACCAAGTCCAGCCGGCGCAGGTCCGCGGCTGGGTAGCGCAGCCCCGCACGGCGGATCAGACCGTCGATCTTGGCGTGGTTGAACGACGAGTGCGCCTCGTCGACGACGAGGCGCAGGCGCTCACCGAAGCCCATTCCTAGGGCCAGGGTGTCGTCGTGGGCTTCGAGTGCCTCGAGCAGGGGTGTGGCTCCCATCTCGCGGAGCTTGCGTTTGGTTTCGGTGTCGATTCCGCTCACTGGGCGCCGCCGGCGTAGTAGTCGGCCCCGCGCACGTAGCCGCCTTCTTCGGGTGGTTCGGTCCGTGGCGCCCGCAGCTCGACGGTCGTGTCTTGGCCGGTGGCCAGAATCGGCTGCAGATGGACGTAGCGCGGGGAGCGCACCCGGCCCGCCAACGCGAGCCGGCACGCCGCCTCGACCCGTTGCGCGGAGAACCGCCGCGAAAGTCGCAGCACGGCCAGGGCGGCGTCGAGGCCTTGCTCGTCGACCGGGACGGATTCGAAGATCCTGTTGACCACGATCACCGCCGATCCACCGATCCGCTGGGCCCAGTCCCGGACCCGTTCGGGGTCCCACTGGCGGTACCTGTCGCCGGCGGGAAGGTCGGCGTCATTGGTGCGGTACTCGTTGGCCGAGCCCTCGGGCAGCAGCAGGTGGCTGGTGACTCGCTGCTGGCCGCGGTAGACCTGCAGCACCCGGTCGGTGATGCGCAGGTCGACCGCGGTGCCGACGTGGGCGAACGGTACGGAGTAGAAGTTCTTCTCCCACACCACGTGTCCGTTGCGGCCGACCCGGCGCCCATATACCCACCGGCTGATCTCGTAGGCCACCTGCGGCAGCCCGGTCAGCAGCGGCTGCTCCTCAGTCGCGAACACACTGGCCCGCGAGCCTGGCCGCTTCTGGAAGGGTTCCTGGTTGTAGGCAGCCACCCGGGTGGTGATGGCTGCCGTCAACTCCGGCAACGTGGCGAACTGTTCATCACGTAGGTCCGCGATGATCCGCATGGCGACATGCCACACCGTGTTCTCCACGCTCGCTTTGTCTTTGGCGTGGCGCACGCGCCCAGGCAGCACCGCCGCCGAGTAGTGCGCCGCCATCTCCCGGTAGGCATCGTTGAGCACGATCTCGCCGTCGCGGGGATGGGTGATCACACCGGTCTTCAAGTTGTCCGACACGATCCTCGGCACCGAACCGCCCAACGCCTCGAACATCGCCACATGTGCCCGCAGCCAGGTGTCCTGCTTCATGTCCAGGGTCGGCTCCACGAACGCATACCTACTAAACGGCAGGCACCCCCACGAACAGATACACCGTGATGGTCGTGCCGCTGGTCGGGTCACGCAGCGCCATCGTCGGCCCGGACCAGTCGACCTCGACGGTCTGGGCGGCCTTATGCCCGACCCGGGAGGCGACACCGGTGACCAGCACGTGACGCTGATAAATCCGGCAGAACCGGTCGTAGCCCATCACCGGCTCACCGGCCACCGCACCGGAATCGACATACTCGCCGTGCAACAGCTTCAGCGTCACCCCAACCCGGGCCAACTCCTTATGGACTCGATCCCAGTCCGGCTGGGCGAACACACTCTCGTGCTCACCGCGCCCCGGGAACAACAAGGCGTACACCTCACCCTCCCCGAGGTCAGCGACGTCGTCCCAACCGACGCCAGCTGCGTCGGCGGCCTCCAGCACCTCCGTAATGCTCTTGCGCGACATCGCCTGTGATGTCGCGATCGCCCGTCCGGACAGGCCGTCAGCGCGCAACTGCAGCACGAGTTTCGCTTTGATCTTCCGTACCATTGATGGTCACTCCTTCCGCCGTGCGCCCTATACGCACGACGGAAGGAGCCTAAGAACGGTGGCCCCCAACCACGCCACCGCTGGCCCCCACGTCCACTATCGAACGATCAACACACCGGCCCCGGAACACACAGCCGGCGGACCCCAGTGAAGCGAATATTCAATAGGCATCGCATCGATCACGGCATGGATTGCTTGAAGATCAGCATGAGCGCCAATCGCCGAGCACCGCGCTTCGCAAGCATAGTTGTTTTCGACTTTGTCGACTCATGCCGGCTTGTCGAGATACCGCAGACCCGTTGAAGGTCGGACCCGGACTTTACGGTGGTCGGGTATTTCCGTGACATAAGATCGACTGCCGATATCGGTTTCGTCACTTCACTAGCGAGGTGTGTTGATGCGTGAGTTTCAGCGGGGTGCTGTGCGGCTGCATATTCTGCATCACGCCGCCGAGCAGGAGGTCCACGGAGCGTGGATGACCGAGGAACTCGCTCGCCATGGCTATCAAATCAGCCCGGGCACACTGTATCCGACGCTGCACCGGTTGGAAGCCGACGGGCTGCTGACCTCCAAACAGCGGGTGGTCGACGGCCGCGCCCGCCGCGTGTACCGCATCACTCAGGCTGGGAAGCGGTCGCTGCGCGAAGACCGCAAGGCCCTGGAAGAACTGGCGAGGGAAGTTCTGGGCGACCGGTGATCCGGCTCGCGTTGTGATCCATGAACAGCCATTCCCTCCAGCTCCTTTCAGCCGGTTTCAGTTGGACGGGTGAGTTGTGGCGCATCGCCAGGACGTCGGCGGGTGATGACGCGGCGCGCCCAGTAGGCGGCGACGCCGACACCGAGCACGGCGGCCCCGGACATCACCGAGGACAGTGGCAGCGCGAACGCCAGAACCACGCATCCGATCACCCCCAGCACGGGGATCAGTCGGAGGGGCCGACCCTCATCGGGGCGCAGTGTGACGGCCGCGGCGTTGGCGATTGAGTAGTAGACCAGGACGCCGAAGGACGAAAAGCCGATTGCACCACGGACGTCCGCCGTTGCGGCCAGCACCGCGACTACCGCCCCGACGACCAGTTCGGCGCGATGGGGCACCTTGAACCTAGGGTGCACGGCGGCCAGGGCGTGCGGTAGGTGCCGGTCGCGGGCCATGGCCAGGGTGGTGCGTGACACCCCGAGGATCAACGCCAGCAGCGCGCCCAGCGCGGCCACCGCGGCACCCACTCGAACCACGGGCTCCAGCCAGCCCACGCCGGCGACCTGCATGGCTTCCGACAAGGGTGCCGTGGCCTGCGCGAGTCGCTGCGGGCCGAGGACCGTGATCACAGCCACGGCCACGATGACATACACCGCCAGCGTGATGGCCAGCGCCAGCGGGATGGCGCGCGGGATCGTGCGGGTGGGATCGCGGACCTCCTCACCCAGGGTGGCGATGCGGGCGTATCCGGCGAACGCGAAGAACAGGAGACCCGCAGCCTGCAGTACCCCGCCGATCGAGGTGTCCGCGCCGATATTGAGTCGTGCTGCGTCCGCGGTCCCGGAGGTGAAGGCGGCCAGCACGACTGCGATCAGGACCGCCAACACGACGGCGACGATGGCGCGGGTGAGCCAGGCTGACTTCTGTATCCCGGCGTAGTTCACTGCGGTGAGCGCCACCACCGCCGCAACGGCCACCGCATGCGCCTGGGCCGGCCATGCGTAGAAGCCGATCGTGAGTGCCATTGCCGCACAGGATGCGGTCTTACCGACCACGAAGCCCCAGCCCGCCACGTACCCCCAGAAGTCGCCGAGGCGCATCCGGCCATACACGTAGGTGCCGCCTGAGGCCGGGTAGAGGGCGGCCAGCCGCGCCGAGGAGGTCGCGTTGCAGTAGGCGACCACCGCGGCCACCGCCAACCCGAGCAGCAATCCGGAGCCGGCCGCGTGTGCGGCCGGGGCGAGGGCGACAAAGATTCCGGCGCCGATCATCGACCCCAGCCCGATCACCACCGCGTCGAAAAGCCCCAACCGACGCCGCAGCTCATCCGCGACGCCGTTGGGTCCGGATGGATCGCTCATGCCGTCACTCCTGTGTACACGCCGACCAATGCAGCGGCTCTCGATATCGGTACACGATATCGAAGAGCGTATTCGCGGCATAGATCGATCAAAATGGTTTGATGTATCGTCACGGTGTGGTCTCGTCGCGTCAAGTCGCCCCTGACTTCGTGGAACTGTCCGCCCACCCGCTGCGTTGGCGCCTGTTGACCGACCTCGCCGACAGTGACTACCGCGTGCGGGAACTGGTGGAGCGGGTGGGGCAGCCGCAGAACCTGGTCTCCTATCACCTGCGGCTGCTGCGCGACAGCGGGTTCGTCACCACCACCCGAAGCAGCTACGACGGCCGGGACAGCTACTACCACTTGGACCTTGACCGCTGCGGGCAGGCGCTCGCCGCCGCCGGTGCCGCACTGCACCCGGCGTTGCACCTGCACCTGCACCCCGCTCTCCCGGTATTCGAATTGGCCGCGCCGGTGACGGTGCTGTTTGTGTGCACCGGCAACAGCGCCCGCTCACCGATCGCCGAGGCACTACTTCGCCACCACAGCGACGGGCGGGTCGAGGCGATCAGCGCCGGCACCCGCCCCAAATCTGCCATCTATCCCACCACCGTCCGGGTGCTGCGTAAGGAGTTCGGCATCGACATCTCCGGCCAGCGGCCCCGAGGCCTCGACATCCTCGCCGGACGTCAGTTCGACCATGTGATCACCCTGTGCGACAAGGCTCGCGAAGTCTGCCCCGAGATGCCCCGCCACCCGCGTCGGGTGCACTGGAGCATCCCCGATCCGGCCACCACCGACGACACCCACCAAGGCGGCTACCGGGCGTTTCGCCAGACCGCCGCTGAGATCGACACCCGGGTCCGGCACCTGCTGCCCGTCTTGGCCGCCACAAGCCGCAAGGAGACGTGATCCGTTGTCTGCCATCAATCGCCGATATTTCCTGGTAGGCCTGGGCGCGACGGGATTCCTGGTGGCCGCCTGTAGCGCCGGCGAATCGCCAACGACGCAGATCTCGAGGATTACCGCTCGCCCGTTCGAAGGACGGTTGCCCATCCCGGCGCTCGCACCGTCCACCGTGCAGGACGGGGTGCGGCAGTTCTCGCTACGGGCGACGCGCGGCGACACCGAGATCATCGCCGGAACACCCACACCCACCTGGGGCTACAACGGATCGATGCTGGGGCCCACGCTGCGCGCCCGGCGTGGGGAGACTGTCGCGGTCACCGTAGACAACCAACTCCCCGAGACCACGACCTGTCACTGGCACGGCATGCACCTGCCCGCCCGCTTCGATGGCGGGCCGCACCAGCCGATCGAGCCCGGTGCCCAGTGGCGACCGAGCTGGACGATCGATCAACCGGCGGCCTCGCTGTGGTATCACCCCCACCCACACGGCGCCACCCTGCGACACGTCTATCGGGGATTGGCCGGCATGTTCCTCATCGACGATGACGAAAGCGACCGGCTCGGACTGCCGAACACCTATGGTGTGGACGACATTCCGGTGATCGTCGCCGATCACAAGTTCACTCCAGACGGTGCACTCGACGAATCCGACCCCGACGACATCGGGTTGCTCGGCGACACGATCGCCACCAACGGGCTGGCCGGGGCGTACTTCGACGTGAGCACCCGGCGGCTGCGATTACGACTGCTCAACGCCTCAGTCGGACGCGTCTACAACATCGGCTTCGGCGACGGCCGCCCGTTCGTGCTTGTCGCAAGCGACGGCGGACTGCTGGAGAAACCGGCGTCGCTGACCCGTATCCAGCTCAGCCCCGCCGAGCGAGCCGAGATCGTCGTGGATCTCAACCCCGGTGAACCGGTGATGTTGCACGCCTTTCCGATCGACGAGTGGCCCGACGAGACATTCCGGCAGCGCTTCGGATATGCCGATTCTTTCGACATCCTCGAACTGCGACCCGGCCAACAACTACGCGACTCCCCACCGCTACCCGCCGTGTTGGCCACGCTTCCCGCCGCGGATGCCCCTGCCGATGCCCGCCGACGGGAATTTCGGCTGCAACGCGGCACCGACGCCAACGGCAAGAACAACTTCACAATCAACGACCAGTTGATGGACATGAACCGGATCGACTTCGACGTGCCCGAAGGCAGCGTGGAGATCTGGGAGGTAACCGGCCGCGACCGCGTCTGGCCGCACAATTTCCACGTGCACAACGCCCAGTTCCGCATCCTCGACATGGCTGGTGAAGCACCACCGCCCGAGCTGGCGGGTTGGAAGGACACCGTCTTCATCTACCCGCAGACCACGGTGCGCTTCGCGGTCCGTTTCAACGGCCACGGCGATCCGGTCAACCCGTTCATGTACCACTGTCACCTCCTCTTTCACGAGGACACGGGGATGATGGGGCAGTTCCGCGTCGTGCCCCCGGGCCAACCCACTCCACCGGGGACGGCGCATCCGATGCCACACGGCTGAACTGCTCTGGCGGCGGCCTTGCAGGCGGCGCGCCGGGCAGATCGGGGGAGACGTTCATTGTTTCCGTGGAACACGATCGCCCAGCGCGACGGTCCGGCGCAGGGCACATGGGCTGGTGACTTGATGCGGAAAGCACGCAAGTGGCGTACCAAATGGGAGGCGTCGGTATAGCTGCCCCGCAGCAAATATCCGAGTGTCGGCGATGCTCTGGACAATCCAGAGCCGAACATGCCTGCGGGAGAGCGAAATCCAGGCCGTAGCTCACCGGCCAGCACCCGCGGCCGTCTGCCCGAATCCCTTCAGGTCCGGGTCGGGAACGTGGGTTCGAGTCATTGGCCGTCCGCCGGGTGGCCAGCTTGGTGCGCGCAAAACGGCACGCGAAACCCCATGCCGGCGATAGTCTCCACGAAAGTTAGGTTCATTCACTATTGCAAAGGCGTTGGGGAAATGGTGGAACGACTAACTGCGTGGGTCGGTGCCGGGCTTTTGTCCGGCGGGGTCACTGCTGCGGTGTTCGCGGGTGCAGGTGCCGCTGTGGCGGACGATGCGTCGAGCCCGCAGAGCGGTTCGTCCGCCGGCCCCGCGGCCGACGGCCCGACAACCGGCACAGTCCGCGGCCCCCGGGTCACCACCGTCCGAGGCGTCGCGCCCGCCGGGAGGCCCGACACCGACCCTCAACCGGGCGGTCCCGTGGCGCAGGCTCCCGAAATCGCCTACCCGGCAGATAGTCTCACTGACACACCCAAGAAGAAACGGAACCTGACCGTCAGGACCGCCGCAGTGACGGCGCCCCGGTCACACTCGGCGCCGGCGACCGCCCGGGCGCTCAGGCCGTCCCTCGCGGTTGCTACCCAACCCGATCCCGCCGCGCGGACTCCTGGTGTGTCGCCACCGGCACTGACCGATATCGGCTCCGATGGCGCGGCAGCGGCGCGCGTATCTGCGCAGCCGACCGTATCGCTGGCTCTGGCCGTGCCCGAGGCGGCGGTGCCGGTGCAGGCCGCCGCCCCACGCACGCCGTCACTGCTGGGCTGGGTCCGCAATGTGGCCAACGCCGTCGTCAACACCGTTGGCTCGCTGGCCGTGAACACCATTCAGGCGCTGGAGGCACTGGTGACCGGTCCGCCGTCACTGCCGCCGAACAGCACGGTGACGGTGCGAAGCTCCTCCATCGTGCTCTCCAACGGGCAGCGGCTGAAGGCGAACTGGTACTACCCCGAAGGGGATGCGGTGCCGGACAAGCTGATCGTCCTGCAGCACGGGTTGCTGGCGCTGGGCCCGATGTACAGCTACACCGCGGCGGACCTCGCCGCCTCGACCGGCAGCATCGTCGTCACGCCGTCGATCCCGTCGAACATTTTCGCCGGCGATGACCACTGGCTCGGCGGTGAAGGCATGGCGAAGGCCATCGCCGATCTGTTCGTCGGCGAGCGGACGGCTCTGACCGACAGTGCCCGCGCCGCCGGCTTCGCCACCCGTTACGGCTTGGACCCGGCCACCGCGCAGCTGCCCGAGAAGTTCGGGCTCGCCGGGCATTCCCTTGGTGGTCAGCTGGTTTCGGCAGCCGCCGGCTACTTGGTCGACAATGGTGCCGTCGAGAACCTGGTCGGAGTGATCACGCTGGACGGGGTCCCGACCGGCACGACGATGGTCGACACCTTGGCCAAGTTGGCCGCCTATGAGGATGCCACTGGCCGCTTCATCCCGATCCGCGAGATCGGTGCACCATCGAACTTCCTGAACTCGACGAGCGACGTCAAGGAGGCGCTCAACGAGGCGCGCCCGGGCCGGTTCAACGGGGTGGTGCTCAAGGGCGGTGTGCACATGGATTCGATGCGGGGCGGCAACCCGATCATCCAGTTCGCCGCCTTCATCGCCGCAGGCTTCCCGAAGCCACAGAACCAGGCTGCGGTGACGGTACTGGCGACCACCTGGTTCAACGAGTGGTTCTCCGGAGACACCGACAACGGTGACGATCTGCTCCCGGGATCGACTCAGCCCATCACGACGCCGAAGGGGACCGCTCAAGGCGTGGTCATCGGTCGCGCCGCTGTCTCGGCATCGCCGGTGAGCCGGTTCGTCACCGTAGCGGTCTGACATCCAGCCGACCACCGTCGCGGTTAGTCTGCAGGCATGGACCCGCGCGAGTCGGCTGACGGCGCGGTCACCGGAAGGGGTGTCGCGGCCTCGCTGCTGGGGGATGTGTCCAGCCTGGCCGACGACATGCTGAACTACCTGGTCGATCGGATACCGGAGGTCGGCGGGGATGCCGAGCTCCGTGGCCTCACCCTGGGCTCGTGCTCGTCGAATATTGAAGCGGTCCTTTCGATGTTCCGTCATGGCATCGACGTCGCGGCGGCGGAGGCACCGGTCACTGCGCTCGAGCACGCGCGGGCCATGGCAGCGCGCGGGCACAGCGTCGATGTCATGTTGCGGTTCTACCGCCTGGGTCATGAGTACTTCACCGAGAAGCTCTCCGATTCGCTCATGGACTGGATCGACGATCCCGCTGTGGCACTGCGGACCTTCGCCGAGCTCGAGCGTTTCGGGTTCCGCTACATCGACCGCATTTCCTCACTGGTGGCGGCCGAGTATGTCGCGGAGCTCGACCGACGGCAGAACCAGGCGAGAGCCGATCGCGACGACGTGGTGCGGGCACTGCTCGCCGGCGAGCGGGTCGACAGCACCCGGGCCGAGCGTGTGCTCAGCCACCGGCTCACCGGCCGGCAGATCGGATTCGTGTGTTGGGTCAAGGACCGCGGTGTGGACCTGGAGGGATTCGCCAGGCACGTGGGCCGCCATTTCGGAGACGGTCATCCGCTCGTCGTGGCGGACGGACCTCTCGCGGTGTGGGGGTGGTCCTCCGCCACGGACGACAGTGCGGTTTCGCTGGCACGCTTGGCGGCGGAGTTCCCGGGCCCATCAGAGCACGTGCACCTGGCGGTGGGCTCACCCCATCCCGGCGCTGCGGGTTTTCGCGCCACGCACCTGGAGGCGGTGCGCACGCGGCGGGTCGTCGAACTGTCGGGGCGTGGGGCGCCATCGATCACCGAGTTCGGCGATGTCGCGTTGGTGGACGCCATCGCGCGCGACCTGGATGCGGCACGGTCTTTCGTTGCTGCACAGCTCGGTGACCTCGCGCGTGACGGCGGCAAAGAGCGCGGTGAGCGCGCCGCTCTGCTGGCTGTTCTCGACGCGCAGGGGAGTCTGACCGCCGCCGCCCGCACGCTGGGCATCCACAAGAACACGGTGCTGCAACGGGTGCGTCGTGCCGAAGAACGCCGGGGCCGGCCCGCCACGGTCAAGGTTGCCGAACTGCACGCGGCCCTACTCGTGTGCGACGTGCTGGGGGCCTCGGTGTTGCCCGGGACCTAACCTCGCCACCGGGTGTTGGGCCACGCCGCTATGTGCTGCCAGCACACTGCGGAGGGCTGTGAGGGCCTTGTTGACCGTTGCCGGCCATTTGTAGGTTGAGCATCTCATCCGAAGCGCGATCGAGGAGTCCGATGTTCACCACGACGGAACACTCATACTCCCAACCCCGTGCAGCGGGCTCGCTGCAGGCCCTGCCCGATCCGGGTGAGCGGGTGCCCGCGCTGTCCTGGCCCATCGTCGGCATCTTCACCTTCGCGCTTGCGCTCTTCGGCGCGTCAACCTGGGCCGCACTCACCGACACGTTGCCTGCGGTCGCCACCATCGCCGCCAGCGCCGTCGCGATCTTCGTGTTGTTCACCGTGTTGCACGACGCGTCGCATTACTCGATCAGCTCCAGGCGTTGGGTCAACGTCGCGTTCGGGCGTGTCGCGATGTTCTTTGTCTCGCCGCTGATTTCGTTCAAGTCCTTCGCGTTCATCCACATCGAGCATCACCGCAACACCAACGACGGTGACGCCGACCCCGATCATTTCGTGAGCGCCGCGCCGTGGTGGCAGCTGCCCATCCGCTTTCCCGCCATGGATCTGCCCTACCTCCGCTTCTTGGTGCGCCACTGGCGCAAGCGGCCACGCGCCGAGATCGCGGAAACGGCAGCGTTGATGGCGGTCGCGGTGACGGTCATCGTGTCGGCCGCCGTTACCGGTCATCTGTGGACGCTCGCGGTGATCTACCTGATTCCCGAGCGGGTGGCCATGGCGGTGCTCGCCTGGTGGTTCGATTGGTTGCCGCATCATGGCCTGGAAGAGACCCAGCGCGAGAACCGCTACCGTGCGACCCGCAACCGCGTCGGCTCCGAGTGGATCCTGACGCCGCTGCTGCTGTCACAGAACTACCACCTCGTCCACCACCTCCATCCCTCCATTCCGTTCTACCGCTATGTTGCTGCGTGGCAACGCAATGAAGCCGCCTACCTGGAGCGCGACGCGGCCATCAGCACGGTCTTCGGGCAGCAGCTCGACGCCCCGCAGTACCGCGAGTGGAAACGCCTCAACGGCAAACTGGCTGCACTGCTGCCAGTCCGCATGCCACGCTCTGCGGCGACGGCCAGTGCCGGTACGCACCCGATTGCGGTCAAGAGCGTCGAGCGACTGACGTCGGACAGCGTCAAAGTGAGTTTCGCTGTTCCCGATCACCTCGCCGACCAGTTTCACTTTCAGGCAGGCCAGCATCTGACCGTGAAGCACCGAATCGGTGGGGATGTGGTGCGGCGAAACTACTCGATCTGCACGTCGGCCACCTCGGGAGAACTGGCGATCGGGGTGCGACACATTGCCGGCGGGGCGTTCTCCACGTTCGCGGTCGAATCACTGCGCGCCGGTGATGTTCTGGAACTGATGACCCCCACGGGTCATTTCGGTGCTTCCCTTCACCCGCTCGCTCGCCACGACTATGTCGCGGTGGCGGCCGGCAGCGGCATCACGCCCATCCTGTCGATCGTGCGCACCACCATGGAGATCGAAACCGAGAGCCGCTTCACCCTCTTCTACGGCAACCGAACCGCTGACTCGACCATGTTCGCGGCCGAACTCGACGAACTCGAAGCGCGATATGCCGACCGGCTGCGCATCTTTCACATCCGCTCTACCGAGGCGCACCATCCGGAATATCTCCGCGGACGCATCGACCTGGCCATGATCCTTCGACTGCTCGGTGGGGAGATCACCTCGGTCGACCGCTGGTACCTCTGCGGCCCAAGCGATCTCGTCACGACGCTGTACCAGGGCCTCGGGTCCGAAGGGGTGCCGTCCGAGCGGGTGCACCTCGAACTGTTCCGCGGCGCCGCACAAACCGCGCATGTCGGCGCCTATCCCGAGGCGCAGGTGAGCGTCACGCTGTCCGGGGCGACACAGACCGTGGAACTCGTCGCCGGTGAGTCCATCCTCGAATCCGCCCTGAAGAACGATATCGACGCGCCCTATGCCTGCATGGGCGGCGCCTGTGGCACATGCAAAGCCAGGGTGCTATCCGGAGCGGTGTCGATGGAGCAGAACTTTGCGCTCGGCAAGGCCGAGCTCGAAGCCGGGTTCATCCTGACCTGCCAGTCCCATCCGAGCACCGCAACGGTCGCCGTGGACTACGACGCCTGACCCTGGTGCGCGCACCGGTCAGGCGGCGAACACCGCGCGCACCACGGACTCGTCTCCGTCGATCTCGACCAGGCCGAGGGCCCGGGCGTCATCGAGTGTGAGGGCTCCGGCGGCGAGACCGAGGACGTAGGCCGGCTCGGCGCGGACGGTCGCATCGAGATCGCCGCCCTGGTGCGTGCCGACCTCGAAGCCGGCCCGCGTCGCGCGAAGCGCCAGGAGTTCGCCGATGTCGAGGCCGACCGTCGCCGAGGACCGGACCTTGACCCGTGCGCCGAGCAGGGCGGGAATGGCGAGCGTGAACCACTCGGGGCGGAAGGAATCACCCTCGGGGCCGCGCACCATCAGCGGGGTGGACCAGGCGATCAGGTTGTCGATCGGCCGGCGCAGCTCGGCCCCCCACGGAGTGAGGCTGTACTCGACCGCATTGCCCTCGCCGGCCAACCGCCGCTCGATGACACCCGAGGACTCGAGGTCGCGGAGTCGGTCGGCGAGCAGGTTGGTCGCGATACCGGGGAGGCCGTTGACGAGGTCGCGATAGCGGGCGGGGGAGATGAGGAGCTGACGCACGATCAGCAGGTTCCACCGATCGCCGACGACCTCCAGCGAGCGGGCCAACCCGCAGTACTGCCCATAGCTACGCATCGCACCTCCAGCACTTGATTTTCTCAAGTGTATATGAAAAGTTCAAGCAACACAGAAGGCCGGCACACCAGGAGGCATCATGACCAAATCCACCAGGAGCACGCGGCCCGCCTGGGTCGATGACGACCTGTTTCCGTTCCAGAGCCGCTTCGTCGAGATCGACGGGCACACTGTGCACTATGTCGATGAGGGTTCCGGGCCGACATTGCTTCTCCTGCATGGCAACCCGACCTGGTCGTTTCTCTGGCGTGACGTGATCTCCGCACTGCGGGACGACTTCCGGTGCATCGCGCTGGACTACCCGGGGTTCGGGCTGTCGGGCGCCAAACCGGGTTACCGCTACCTCCCCGAGGAACACGCGGACGTGGTCACGGGTTTCGTCGACGCCCTTGGACTGGAACACGTGACGCTGGTTGCGCAGGACTGGGGCGGCCCGATCGGCCTGGCGACCGCGCAGCGGCGGCCGGGCGTGTTCGATCGGCTGGTTCTCGCCAACACGTGGGCGTGGCCGGTCAACGGCGTCCTGCACTTCGAAGCCTTCGCCCGCATCGTCGGGGGGCTCCCGATGCGATTCCTGGTTCGGCAGTTCAACGTTCTCGTCAACGCCTTCATCCCCACCGGTCACCGCCGGCGCACGCCGACCTCCGCCGAGATGGCCCATTACCGGCAGGCGCTCGATACCGCCGCGCGACGACAGGCCAGCGCCGTGCTCCCCGGCCGGGTGCTGGCCAGCCACGCGTTCTTCACCGACCTCGAGGCGGGCCTCGCCGACCTCGCCCACCTGCCCACCCTGATCGTGTGGGGTGATGCCGACATCGCCTTCCGCTCCCAGGAGCGCGAGCGCCTGGAAGCCACCTTCCCCCATCACGAGACGGTGATCGTGGAAGGCGCCGGCACGTACGTCCAGTCCGACGCCCCCGAGGAGTTCGTCGCCGCGATCCGCGGTTGGGCAGCCAGGTAGCGCAGCCACAGCTGCCACCTGCTCGGGTGGACATCCCCGGAGCCAGTTCGTAACCTTGCCGGGTCATACAAAGCCGGATCAAGATCAGCGAAAGGCCGTGACAATCCGAATGCCCGGGGTGCGCCATTCACTTCGGCGAGCGGTGTGCGGTTTCGCGGCCACGGTCCTGGTCCTGGGCGCGTCGGTGGGCGGCGCGTACGCCGATCCTGCGGCCGATGCGCTGGCCACACTCAACGAGTTGTCCCAGCAGGCGGTGCAGAGCCGCCAGGCCGTCACCGCTGCCCAACGCGACGTGGACGCCACCGTGGCCGTCCAGGCCGCGGCCGACGACCGCCATCGCGCCGACGTGCAGGCCCTCGAGGCCGCCAACGCCCAACTGCAGCCCTATCAGGCCGCGATCAACCGGGTGGCCGCCATGGAGTACATGAGCGGACGCAGCGGTCAGATGGCGGCGGTGCTGACGGCCGGCTCCCCACAGCAGCTCATCGACCGCCTGTCACTGCAGCGGACGGTGGCCGCCCAGGCGGCCGACCAGATGAAGGTCTTCCTGGCGACCCGTGAGCGCGCGGCCACCGCCGCCCAGGCCTCGGAGAAATCGGCCGCCGGCGCCCACGCGGCCGCCGAGAAGGCCGCCTCGGTGCGCGCCCACCTACAAACCAAGTTGAGCGAGATGCTGAAGCAGATCGCCGCCGCGGAGGCGCAGTACGCGGCGCTGACACCGCAACAGCAGGCCGCTGTCGACCTCGCGCCGCCGCCGGTCGCGCCCGCACCACAGGACCCGGCGATCATCGCGATGCCCGGCCCGCCATCGCTGGCGGCTGCCGTCATGGACATCCCGGAGGCGGCCCTGCCCGTCGGCGTCGCCAACGAGGCGGGCCTGCAGCCCAACGCGATTCTGGCGGCCCGGGCCGTCAGCGCGCAGTTCCCGCAGATCGGCGAGATCGGCGGGGTGCGGCCGGACTCCAAGCCGTGGCATCCGAGCGGCCTGGCGATCGACATCATGATCCCGAACTCCGGCAGCGCCGAGGGCATCGCGCTGGGCGATCAGATCATGGCGTTCGCGATGGCCAACGCCGGCAGGTTCGGGGTGCAGGACGTGATCTGGCGCGGCACCTACTACACGCCGGCCGGTCCCGCAGGCATCCGGCTACGGCCACTTCGACCATGTGCACATCACCGTGACGCCGCGCCGCTGATTCAGGGGTGCTTGTTCCACTGGCCGCAATCCTGGGCCAGCACATCGTTGACGTCGACACGGATGCCGCCGACGATCGGCCCGGGATTCGAGGCGGTGTCGATGACCCGCTGGTAGAGCACGGCGGCGGGATGTATCTGCCCCTTGGACCACGACCGGGTCTGCCAGATCCACGCCTTGCCGGCCGAACTCGACCTGCCGATCACGCCGTCTTCGATAGCCCATTGGGATGGATTGATGCCGGCGTAGATCCCGGTGCGCATGACCCCGATCACCGAGTTGATTCCGCGAAACCACTGCAGTGCAACGGTGTTCCAGGTGTTGCGGTCGATGTCGTCATCGACGCTGAAGAAGATCGGTGCGCTCTTTCCGCCGCCTGCCGCGGTGTGTAGCGCCCAGGCGGTCTTGGCGTCGGCGACGCCACCGGCATATCCGCGGGTGAAATCCGAAGGGGCTGTTCCGCCCGGCTTTCCGTACTGGTAGTTGCTGACGATGATCAACCCGGCGGAGGTCAGTGATTGGGCGTAGGGCAGCGTGATCGGCTTTGCGCCGAAGGATGAGCCGGGTCGCGAGGTCGACACGTAGTTGATCACCCCGGAATGCCCGGCAGCCCGGATGTCCTGGGCCGGGATCTGGCGCATCGCGAAGTCGATCAAGGTGGGTGCGGCGGCCGAAGCCGCCGGTGCTTGGGCGACCGACGCGGCCCCGAGTCCGGCCAGTGCTGCCGATGCATAGCGCAGCGCGTCACGCCGGGAGACGGCGCGCGATCGACGCGGGCCGATTGTGGACGGCGAGTCCTGCATGGCGCGATGTTAACAGGGTGACTGCTGTGACAGCCGTGACCTCGCCGGACACTCCTGAACCATAGGTCGCCGCCCGGTCCTCCTTGGCCAACTCCGACCGGCAACGGTCGATAGCCTGGAACGTACCGAGCAGACCGCCGGTCAGAGCGATGCCGGCTCCGGACATTCCGAGCCTGACGATGTTTGAGGTACGAAAACCATGCAGGCCACTTGGCGCAGGCTCGCTCAGCGGAAGCTCCCCGGTGCATTCCAGAGCCGGCGTCGACGGCTGTACCTGGCCGTCGGCATCCCCTTCGTCGTGTTGGCGTCTCTCTACATTGCCGATCTGGCGTTCACCTCGGGCAAGGTTCCCCGCGGGGTCACCGCCGCCGGGGTGCCGCTCGGTGGGCTCACCCTCGACGCCGCGGACCAGCGCCTGCAGAGCGTGGTCGCCCCCCGCGCCGCCCAGCCGATCGCGGTCACCATGGCGACCGTGCAAGCAGAGGTGGACCCGCGCCGGATCGACTTGACCGTGGACTCCCGCGCCACTGTCGAGCAGGCAGACACGCAACCACTGAACCCGATTACCCGCTTCATGTCGTTCTTCGTACACACCCCGATCGGGGTGGTCACGTCGGTCGACGAACAAGCCCTGAACGCAGCCCTGGAGGACCTGGGGGCCACCGTCGCCGAAGACCCGGTCGAGGGTTCCGTCGGATTCGTCGACGGCGAACCCGTGTCGTCAAATCCTCAGAACGGCCGACGACTCGATGTCGGGGTCGCCGCCGGCGTGCTCGTGCGGGACTGGGCGGTCGGCGAGCCCCTCGAGCTGCCGATGGTGGAACTCGCACCGAGCACCACCGATGCCGACGTCGCGACCGCCATGGACAACATCGCCATACCGGCGGTCTCCGGACCGGTCCGCGTCGACGGTGACAACGACACACAGGCGTTGCTGTCCGTGGACGTCATCGCGGCCGCGCTGACCTTCGACGCCGAGGACGGGCGGCTGTCGCCGGTCGTCGACATCGACCTGCTCGCCGACGAGCTGCGCCCCCAACTCGCCGCGTCGGAAACCCCTCGTCGCGACGCCGATATCGACTTCGCCGTCACCCCGCCGGTGAAAGTCGCCGAACAGACCGGCCGCCGGGTCGACTACGACGCCACCCTGGCGGATCTGGTCTCGGTGCTCAGCAGTACCGACAACCGAGAGATCACCGCGGTCTACGTCGACGAAGAGCCGGCATTGACCGTTGACGACCTCGACGAACAAGGGCCCATCGAGGTCATCGGTGAGTTCCAGACGGGTGGCTTCTCCAGTTCCTCCGGCCGGAACATCAGGCGTGCTGCGCAACAGATCAACGGCATCGTGGTCCGGCCCGGGGAGACGTTCAGCCTCAACGGAGCAACCAATCCGCGGAACGCGGCGGCGGGCTACGTCGAGGCCGGGATCATCGAAGGCGGCAGGCCCGCAACGGGTATCGGGGGCGGGGTCTCCCAGATGGCTACCACCCTGTTCAATGCCGCGTACTTCGCGGGCATGGAAGACATCGAGCACCACGAGCACAGCTACTACATCAGCCGCTACCCGGCCGGGCGAGAGGCCACAGTGTTCGGTGACGTGCTCGACGTGAAATTCCGCAACAACGGTCCCACCTCGGTGCAGATACAGACCGAATGGACGTCGAGTTCGATCACCGCCCGGCTGGTCGGCATCAAGCGCTACGAGGTGACATCGGCGCAGAGCCCCCGCAGCCGCCCGACGAGCCCGCGGACCATCACGATCCCAGCCGGTGAAGCCTGCAGCCCCAGCGGCGGCGCGCCGGGGTTCACCATCACCGACACCCGCACCCTCCGCGACATCGCCACTGGCGAAACGCGAACCGAGTCCCACACCGTGATCTACGATCCCATCCCCACGGTGATCTGCGGCGGGGGCTGACCGGGCCGCACCGCTCACCGCCGGCCGGATCGCGACAGCCCCATGGGGCAGTGCACCCAAACTTATTGACACTGAGGATTATTCGTCGGCGATTCGGTCGAGATGGTCGATTTCCGCACTAGGCTCGACGCCATGCACCGCACACCGCAGCAAGCTGCGCGCTCGCACGACTACCTGCGCCGGCTCGCCCACTCCGGTGTCGGCAAAGGGTTCAAGTCGCTCGCCACCGCCCAACTCGAGCTCGAACCCGGACATGTCGTCGCCGACCTGGGGTGCGGTCCGGGGACGGATCTGGTCGCCTACGCCGAAGCGGTCGGCCCGACCGGGTCAGTCATCGGCATCGACCACAATGACGACCTCGTCCGGCACGCGCGGGCCGAGGCGGCCCACCTGTCCAATGTGACGGTCGAGACGGCCGACATTCACGACCTACCGATGGAGAGTGGATCGGTGGACCGGGTGCACATCGACCGAGTGCTCCAGCACGTGTCCTCGCCCGCCACGGTGATCGGCGAAGCTGCCCGGACGTTGCGCAGTGGGGGCAGGATCGTGTGCGTCGAACCCGACTGGGCCACCGTCGTCATCGACCACCCTGATATCGCCGCAGCCGCCGCTTACACCAGGTTCAACGTCGAGCGCACCGTCCCCCACTCCACCGTGGGACGGGCGTTGCCACGGCTGCTGTCCGACGCCGGGCTGACGCTCGACGCGATCATGTCGGCTACCGCCGTCTTCACCGACGCGACCGAAGCCGACGAGGTCCTCACCATCCGTTCGGTCACCGAACGCGCGGTGGCCGCCGGCTACCTCACCAGCGAACAGGGCCGGAGCTGGCTGCAGCACCTTGCCGCGAAACCATTCTTCGCAGCCATCACTCTTTTCGTCGTCACCGGCCACCGGACGCCGCCGAAACAGCTACCGTGAGTCCACGCGCACGACCGCAACCAGGACGAGCACCGGAGAGGTGAGTTCCGATGGAGCGAAACGCAGTCGACACGACCGAAGAAGCCTCGCTGCTGAAGGTTCTCGGCAACTGGGATGTGCTGGCCCTCGGCTTCGGAGCCATGATCGGCTTCGGCTGGGTGGTGCTGACCGGGGACTGGATCGGGTCGGCGGGCACCCTCGGTGCCGTACTGGCGATGATGGCCGGCGGTGTGATCATGGGCGTCGTCGGCCTGACCTACGCCGAGCTCACCGCAGCCATGCCGAAGGCAGGCGGCGAGCACAACTTCCTGCTTCGCGGCATGGGGCCACGGTGGTCATTCATCGGCTCGTGGGGGATTGTCGGCGGCTACGTCACCATCGTGGCGTTCGAGGCCGTGGCCCTTCCGCGAACCGCGCTGTACCTCTTTCCCGACCTCAACCAGGTGAAGTTGTGGGACGTTGCCGGCAGCGAGGTTTATCTCACCTGGGCGCTGGTGGGCGCGATTGCTGCGGTGGTGATCACCACCGTCAACATCCTCGGGGTCAAGTTCGCCAGTGTGGCACAGACTTTCGTTGTGGTGCTGCTGCTGATCATCGGCCTGATGCTGGTGTTCGGGTCCTTCACCGGCGGGTCGATCGAGAACATGCAACCGCTCATCACCGGTGGAACGGCAGGGTTCTTCGCCGTGCTCGTGGTGGTGCCGTTCCTGTTCGTCGGTTTCGACGTCATCCCGCAGTCGGCCGAGGAAGTCAACGTGCCCGCCCGTCAGATCGGTCGCCTGGTCGTCATCGCCGTGGTGCTGGCGACCATCTGGTACCTCATCACCATCGTGACAACCTCGTCGGCGATGCCGGCCGGGGAACTGGCCGAGGCCGATATCGCCACAGCCGATGCCTTCGGTGCCATGTTCGGCAGCGACGTCATGGCGAAACTCCTGATCGCGGGCGGCATCGCCGGAATCCTGACGTCCTGGAACTCCTTGCTGCTGGGGGCATCGCGACTGATGTACTCGATGGCGCGCTCGGGCATGCTGCCCGCCTGGTTCGGCACGCTGCACCCGAGGTTCCGCACCCCGATCAACGCGCTGCTGTTCATCGGCGGCCTGTCGTTCATCGCCCCGTTTCTGGGCGAGGCGATGCTGGTGTGGCTCGTCGACTCGGGCTCCCCGAGCATCGTCATCGCCTACCTGCTGGTGTCGGTCGTGTTCCTCGTTCTGCGTCGCCGCGAACCGCAGATGGACCGGCCGCTGCGCGTCGGTGGCACGGGGAAGGGCGGCCTGCTGATCGGCGGCGCCGCCGTGGTGCTCTGCACCGGGCTGCTCAGCCTCTATCTACCGGGGATGCCCGCATTCCTCGACGTGCAGCCGTGGATTCTGTTCGGCGCCTGGTGGATTCTCGGCCTGTTCTTCCTGCTGCGCATCCCGACGGGGATCACGCCGGGCCAGGAGGCCGAGCATCGATTGCTGGAGGCGCTGAAACAGCGGCGGGCGCCGACCGGCGGACGGCCGAGCTGACCAGATGGCGGCGTAACCGCCCGTCCGCCAGCCGGAACAGGTGACCCATGGCCACCGCCGTGCCGCGCACATCGTCGCGTGCGGTCAGGTAGGTCCAGCGGTGCGCTTCGGGTAGGGCGAAGAAGGTCTCGAAGAAGCTCGGGACCTCCTCAGCAGGCATCCGCAGCAGTGCTTCCAGGCCGATCAGCCGGAAGCGGTGGATCGCTCGTGCCGAGCGCGGCCAGACGATCTGGCGGGCTGCGGTCAGTGCCCTGTCCGGCCCGGCCGGCAGGTGGGCGGCCAGCGCCGCTGCCACCCCCGGGGCGAGGTGCAGCGATGCAGCGACGCTGAACCCCGTCGCCGGGTGGATCAATGGCGCTGCCGCGCCGAACCCGAGAGAAGTTCTGCCGTTGTGCCGTGGTTGGTCCAGCGGAAACGAAACCTTCTCGCTGCGTGCGCTTTCCGGGATCTGCACGCCGTGCCGGGCCAGCCGGGTCTGCAGCCGGCGGCGCAGCACGGGCAGTGGCAGGCCCGGCCGCCGGGCCAGCGAGGTCTCTTCCAGCAGGACCTGGCCACCGCCGAGGGGTACCGCGTACAGGAACGTCGGCCAACCGGACTCCCCGTGGTCGGTGCGCCAGTCCATGAACAGGGCGTCCCCGGGTCGGGTGAGCGGTGCCGCCGCGTCCTCGTCGAGCACCACCCCGTAGGCCGTCTGGTCTGCGGACGCGTCGCGCGCCGGGCGAGGATGCAGCGGGCGCGCCCGGCCGCCGGCGTCGACGATGACGGCGGCGCGCAACTCCGATCCGTCGGCCAGGGTGATGACCCCGCACTCCGGTGACCCGAGCGCGCGCCCGGCGTGAATGTGCACCCCGGCCAGTTGGTCGCTGAGGTGACGATGAAGCGCGGGCACGTCGAGAACGGCGTACTCCCAACCCAACTGGTGCTCGGTCAATGCGATCGCTCGGCCGGCGGCCCGGGCCGCGATCACCGACGCGGGTAGGTCTGCCGGGATCTGCGGGCTCCACATCCCGTAGGTGGCCGTCCAGGGCCGGTCCGGGGCGGGGTCCAGCAATCCGGTGACCAGCCCGAGCCGCCCACACGCCGCCGCCAACGCCATTCCCGCGGGCCCGGCGCCGACCACCAGAACGTCCAGCTGCGGTCGCGAGGTCACAGTCGAACGATACGTTCCCGGGGTCGCGGCGGGTACCAGGTCGTTTGCTTGCGCCGCGAATTCGACGATGTCACGGAGCGACGGGTAGCAGGAGTCGCGCTGGGTGCGCGGGCCCCCAGTGCAGCGTGCAGGTTCCGCGCGGCCCCTGTTCATAGGCGGCGGGGAACTGTCCGGTGAGTGGGTTGCGCGGCCAGAGCCAGCGGCCGGCGACGACGAGGCGGAGTTGTTCGCCGGCGCGGAACAACGTGGCTGACGGACCCAGCGGAATATCGATCTGGACGATCTGGCCGGGGCGCAGTGGCTCGGGACGGGTGTAGCTGGGTACGGGGTCGTGCGGCTGCGACGCGTCGGCATCCAGAGCGCGCATGGAGGCGCGCATCCACCCGGTGGCGACCCGGTCCCGCCCGAAGCCGTAGGAGCCTTCGAAGGGCACATACTTTGTGCCGCACCACTTTTCGACGCCGACATAGAGGTCGACGTCGTCCGCATCGGCCATCTCGGCGAACAGCCGCAGCGCTGTTGGGCCGGTGATCTCGGTGTCCGCCGGGATGGTCCAGCCGAAGCGGGCGCCGCCGGTCCGCGTGTCGAACGATATGGATCCACCCACCGCGGCAGGCTCCGTTGTCAGGCCGCCGGTCGTGAGGTGCAGGGCAGTCCACCGCATCGATGCCGGCGGCCAGGTGGCCTCGTCGCGCACCGCGGCGATGACGTCTCGGCTCTCCCTGACCTCCAGGCGTACGGGGGGCAATTCAGCCGCGTCGACCCCACGCAGGTGGCGGTCCAGGAAGGCCAGCTGAGCGCGGCGGGCTTCGTCGCTGTAAAACGTCGCCCATTTGCCGCTGCGGTGGGTGTAGAGGTGCTTGTCCGGCGAGGCGACGCGCTGGAAGGCCCGGAACGAGCCGCGACTGTGCAGGTTGTTGTCCGAGAAGCTGGCGCAGATCAACGCCGGGACATCGATCGCGCTCAGGTCGGGCACGATGGATCGCCAATAGTCATCGCGCACCGGGTGTTCGGCGGAGCGGTCGCCCAGCGAGTAGGTGAGGCGGTTGGCCTTGAGGCCAATGGACCAGAGCTTGACGAAACCCGTCTCGCGGATGCCGCCGGGGCGCAGCAGGTCGCGGTAGGGATCGGTCATACCCTCCCAGGGGACGATGGCGCGCAGGTGCGGCGGGCGTTGCGCCGCGCCCTCGTACTGTGAGATGGCGAGGTAGGAGACACCGATCATGCCGACCGCACCGGTGCTCCAGGGTTGCCCGGCCGCCCACTCCACCACGTCGTGGACATCGCGGCCTTCCTGCGCCGACAGGAGGTCGCCGACGCCATCGGAGGTACCCGCGCCACGCAGGTCGCAGTTGACGACGACGTAACCCTGGGCGGTCCACCAGGCGGGATCGGGCGCTTCCCAGCTGGTCAGCGTCGAGAATCGGATGGGGCCGGTCTGCCGCAGTGCGCGGTACTGGAAGGAGAACGCGCTGCCGTAACGCCCGATCTTCGGCAGCTTGTCCTTGCCGTAGGGGTGCGCGCAGACCAGCACCGGGAACGCTCCTTCGCCGGGCGGGCGATACACGTTGGCGCGCAGCACTGTTCCATCTCGCAGTGCGATCGGAACGTCGCGCTCGGTGGTCGGGGTGGCACGTTCCGGCTCATACACCCGCACCGGCGGGCGCAGGATTCCCCGCACGCGCTCGATGGCGTACCGGGCAGCACCCGGACGCCGCCAGGGTCGGTCGGGCAGCGCAGCGTCGGTGGGGTCTGTCCGGGTCATGGTGTCCATCATGGACCGCCGATCGCCGGAAAAGGCCTACGCCGTGCGGGCGCTCCATTCGGCCGTACGCTCGGGTGTCGCCTCGGCCAATGCCTTCACGGTGTTCGTCACGTCGAAGTCCTTGCCGTACACCGGCGTCCCGGGTTGTTGGCGCCACGACTCGGAGATCGGCCCGGCATCGACCGGATCGAATCCGAGCTGCTCGACGATCCCGTGCACCAACTCGCGTCCCGGTCCGTCCTCGCCGGCGATCGGGAGCGCGATGCGATCGGGCGCACCGCTGGGTGCGCCCTTCTTCAGCAGATGCTTCCAGAAGATCCCGTTGAACACCTTGTACACCGGCGCACCGATCTGCTCGGCAACCCAGGCACTTTCGGCCTGACCGTCCTCGATGGCCGGGATCTCCCCGTCGCGTTGCTGGGGGTAGTAGTTGTTGGTCTCGATCACCGGTGCGCCGGGCTTGCGCGCATCGACGATGCCGTCGGCGAGGTCGGGCACGTTCTTCTGCGGGATGCTCACGATGACGAGGTCGGCGCCGGCTGCGGCGTCCTTGGCCCACACCGCCGTCGCGCCGGTTTCGTGCGCCAGGTCGGTGAGCGTCTCGGGCGCCCGCGAATTCGCCACGGTCACGTCGTGCCCGAGTTCGCGCAACCGACGGGTCAGTGTCCCGCCGATCAGCCCTGCTCCGATGATTCCGATCTTCATATGTGCGCCAACGCCCGGCCTCGGGGCGCTATTCCGCGCCTTGACTCTCCCCTCACGGGAGCCCCCACCGTGTCCTCATGACACTTCACCACAGCACAACCGCATCGACCAGTTGGAATACGCTCCCGGAGACGGTCAAGACCTACCTCACCGCGCACGACGACGGCGAGAATGCCCGGGTGCTCGCCACCTTCACCGCCGACGCCGTGGTGACCGACGAGGGCCACGATCATGCCGGCCGCGAGCGGATCGAGGCGTGGCTGAACGGGCCCGCCAGCGAGTTCACCTACACCACCGAATTCCTCGGTGCCACCACGATCGATGATGATCGCGTGGACGTACTCCAACGTCTGGAGGGCAACTTCCCCGGCGGCGTCGCCGATCTGCACTACCGGTTCACCATGGTCGGCGCACTGATCAGCCGGCTGGTGATCGAGCCGTGAGCGCACCGGGCCGACTCAACCGATGTGGCCCGGCCGGCCGAGCAGGTACCCCTGCCCATACTGGATTCCCAGGGCCCGCAGGGCGCACATCTGCTGGGCGTTCTCGATGGCCTCGGCGACCGTCGACGAGCCCAGTTCGGTCGCAAGTTGCACGATGGATGTGGCCAGCGCTCGTTTGACGGGGTCGTTCTCGATATCGGAGGTCAGCTCGCCGTCGATCTTGATCATGTCCGGCCGAAGCCGAAGCAACTGGGTGAAGCTGGCGAATCCGGCGCCGGCGTCGTCGATGGCCAGGTCGATACCTTTGTCCCGCAACGGTTTGAGCCGGGCGGCGAAGTCCTCGGGGAATGGCTCGTGCTCGGTGATCTCCACCACGAGTCGGTACTCGGCGGAGGTCAGGATGTCCTGCACGGTCGGATCGAGGGCTGTCAGCGGACTCAGATTGACCGCGAGAAAACAATCGTTGGGGATGGCACTCGCCGCGGCGAGGATTCGCCGCAGTGCCAGCAGTTCCAGCGGATAGCTGCGGCCGAGCCGGCGTGCGGTGTCGAACCACTGGGCGGGGCTCACCTCCGGCTGTGCCGGAAATCGGGACAACCCCTCGAAGCCGAGCGTGCGGCCACTGGCCAGGTCGACAATGGGTTGGAAGACCGGCTGCAGCTCGGCCGGCGTGGACAGCAGAGCGTCCAACTGGTCGTGAAAGTAGTCATGCCGAAGGGCCTCGGGTAGCAACACCGACGCCAGAAAACGAGCGGCCGAGTCGGCGTTCGGTGTGCGCGGGTCGTCCAACAGGTCGTCGAGTAGGCGCGACAGCTCCGAGTGCGAGTCGATCAGGGCCGAGACGAACTGGCTGATCGAGGTGATGGCGAGCACGTCGGCGTCGTTGAACCGGTGGGCCTCGGTCGCCGTGACGGACAGCGCGCCGATCGCGATGCCGTTGTGCATCAACGGAATCACCACCAGGGAGTGGATGCCCAGCCGGTTGCCGATCTCGCGAACCTCTGTGGTCAGCGACATGTCGGACGAGGTTTCGTGGCTCACCTGGGGCTGCCCGGTCTCGATTGCCCGGCCCTGGAAGGTGCCCTCCGCCGGCAGCACCAGGCCGAGCAGGGATGCCACCAGCCCATGGGCTGACACGACGACGAATTTCTTGTCCTGGGTGTAGATGCTGATGGCGGCACCGTCGGCCTTGGGGGTGAACAGGCACGTCTGCTCGGCGATCCTGCTCATCAGGGACACCGGGTCGAGCGAGGCGGCCAGGACCGCCGTCAGCTTGTGCATGGAGCCCCGTATCAACGGCATCGTGTGTCACGCTATTTCACAACACCTTCGCCCCCGCGGTGCAGAGAAACGCCAAATGCGGTGGCCTTGACGTGCCGCAGCCCACGGGCCGGTGAACATTATGTGCTTAATCTGGCCAGCGCGCCGATCGGGTCGGACGATGGAAGGGACATCGCCGAGCGAAAGGTGCACGCGTGACAGTTTCACCGCAGGCAACGCAGCGACGCCGGAAGCCGCACTGGTCACTGGCCCGCACGTGGCTGCTGCAGCCGGGAACCCCCGATGGCGGTGAGGCGTATGACGCAGCCATCGCCAGCAGCGCCGATGCCATCGTGCTGGACATCGAGGACGGACTGCCCGACGCGCAGAAACCCGCAGGCCGGGTGTCGGTGGCCGAGTGGCTGAGCACCGGAGCGCAGGCGTGGGTGCGGATCAACAGCGTGGCGACCTCGGCGTGGTCGGCCGACCTGGACGCCGTGGCGCATACCCCCGGGCTTGTCGGCGTGATGCTGGCCAAGACCGAATCCGGCGACGATATCGCCGCCACCGCCGCGCGGTTGCCGTCCGGAACGCCGGTGGTGGCGCTGGTCGAATCGGCGCTGGGCATCGAATCGGTCACCGAGATCGGACGGGCGCCGGGATGCTCGCGGATCGCTTTCGGGCTCGGTGATTTTCGCCGGGACACCGGGATGAGCCAGGATCCGACGGTGCTGGCGTATCCGCGCGCCCGGCTGGTCATCGCCAGCCGTGCCGCCGGTCTTGCGGCGCCGATCGACGGGCCGACCCTGCGTGATCAGTCGCGCCACCTCGCCCGGGAGACAGCGGTCGCCAGCTCCGCGGGCATGACCGGGCGGCTGTGTCTGGATCCCGAGCACGCCGAGACGATCAACACTCTGCTCAGCCCCTCGGCGCTGGACATCGACGAGGCGCGCGGGACGCTCGCGCGCCTCGACGCCCCCACCGGGCCCTATGACGGCAGCGTCGGACCCACCCGGGCCCGTGCGCAGGCGGTGCTCGATCTCGCCGAGAAGCTCGGCCTGGACTGAACCGATTCGTATTTCTGCGAAAGCGCATGCGCAAGCGCTTGCCTACGGTTTAGGCTCCCGAAGATCACGTGATGCGATCCGCGTCACATCGGGGACAAGGGAGTCCACATTTTCGGGTAGCGCGGCACGCACGCGGTCGGAATGGTTCTCATGTCGTTCAGGAACACCCGCGACGCCAGGGCCGCCGGCATCGAACGGTGTACCAGGATCTCGCGGTGGTTCCTGCTCTCGACATCGCATCGAATCTCTACCTCGGGCGTGAGATGCGGCGTAAAGGCATCGCGGGCCGCATCTTCCGCCGGCTGGACATGCCGAGAATGCGGCAGGAGGCCGCGCAGCACCTCGCCGACCTGAGGATCGGCATCAAGTCGGTGAACCAGGCCGTGGAGACGCTATCGGGTGGGCAGCGACAGGGTGTCGCGGTGGCGCGGGCCGCGGCCTTCGGTCGCGGCGTGATCATCATGGACGAGCCCACGGCCGCTCTCGGCGTACGCGAGTCGGGACAGGTGATCGACCTGATCCGGTCGATCCGCGACCGCGGTATCCCGGTGGTGCTGATCAGCCATGACATGCCGCATGTGTTCGAGGTGGCCGACCGGATCCACATCCACCGCCTCGGCAAGCGTGCCGGTGTCGTCGATCCCAAGAAGCGCTCGATGTCCGAGGTGGTCGCGCTCATGACCGGTGCGGAGGAGCCGACCGATGAGGAACGCGCCGGTATCTGAGAAGGCCCCGGTCGGGGTCTTCGTCGGATTGGCAACGTTGGACGTGATTCACCGGATCACGAAAGCGCCTGCGGTGAATGAGAAGATCACGTCGACGGCACAGTTCGTGGCGGCCGGCGGACCGGCGGCCAACGCGGCCGTCACCTTCGCGGCACTGGGCGGGGACGCAACCCTGGTGACCGCGCTCGGCGACGACTCGGTCGCCGACCTGATCCGGGCCGATCTCGTCGCCCACGGCGTCCGGGTGGTCGACGCCGCGGCGGGCACCCACCGCGCGGTGCCCGTCTCCTCGGTGTCGGTCGTCGAATCGACGGGCGACCGATCGGTTGTCTCGCTGGACGCGGTGAACTCCGACGCGTCACCACCGGCAGCGCTGGGCGAGCTGATCAAGGATGCCGATGTGGTGCTCGTCGACGGGCACCACCCACTGATCGCCCAAGATGCCGCCCGGCACGCGGCGGCACGGGCCATCGCCCTGGTCGTCGACGCCGGACGCTGGAAGCCCGTGATGACCGATATCATCCCGCACGCGACGGACATGGTGTGCTCCAACGACTTCCGGGTGCCTGGCGCTGACGGCCCGGATTCCACCGCGGCGGCACTGGTGCGCGGCGGTGTGCGTACCGTCGTCACCACGCACGGCGGCGACCCGGTGCGGTGGTGGTCGGGCGGCCGCTCCGGATCCGTGCCGGTGCCACGGGTCACGGTACTCGACACACTGGGGGCCGGCGACGCCTTCCACGGTGCGTACTCGTACTACGCGACCCAGAGCGCGAGCAGTATCGCCGAGCGCATCGATCGCTCCGCCACGGTGGCGGCACTACGGTGTTCGATAGTCGGGCCGCGGGCATGGCTGGACCAACTCTCCGGCGACCTTCACACAGCACCCACCCGAAAGCGAGCATGGTGACCTTCGAACAGGACGTGCAGGACGCCACCCTGGACCAACTGGTCGAGTCGGCCAGAGGCCTCGTCGTGCCCGGCGAACGCCGCATCCTCGGACTCACCGGTGCCCCGGGGGCCGGGAAGTCCACCGTCGCCGAGCAACTCGTCACCGCACTGGGCCCCGAGGTCGCGGTTCTGGTGCCCATGGATGGGTTCCATCTTGCCAACGAGGTCCTGATCGACCTGGGTCGCCTGAACCGCAAGGGCGCGCACGACACCTTCGACGACGGGGGGTACGCGCGGCTGATCGCGAGCGTGCGGGCCCAGCGCCCGGACGACCCCGTCATCTACGCCCCGCGGTTCCGGCGTGAGATCGAAGAGTCGATCGGCTCCTCCATTCCCGTCCCACCTGCGGTGCCGCTCGTCGTCACCGAGGGCAACTACCTGCTGCTGGAATCCGACGCGTGGCCCGCGGCGCGGTCCCATATCGACCAGGTGTGGTTCCTGGCTCCCGACACCGATATCCGGCATGCCCGGCTCGTGCGCCGGCACGAGGCGTACGGAAAGTCCCCGGAGGAAGCGACGTTCTGGGCCCTCGGATCCGACGAGCGCAACGCGCAGTTGATCGAATCGACCGCCGACCGCGCGGACCGCATCGTGCGCCTCCGATGAAGACCATGGGTGATGTCGCCCGTATCGCCGGTGTCTCGCCGTCCACGGTGTCGCATGTGCTCAACGGCACCCGCAAGGTCAACACCGCCACGCGCCTGCGCGTCGAGGCGGCCATCGAGGAAATCGGATACCGCCGCAACGGGGTGGCCCGATCGCTCGCCGCGGGTCGCACGCACACGGTCGGACTCTCCATCTCCGCGCTGACCAACCCGTACTTCGGCAGCCTGGTGCACGCCGTGGAGCGGGCCCTGTCGGACGCCGGGTACGTCCTGATCGTCGGCGACTCCCATGACGATGTGACCTCGGAGCAGCGCGTGACCGGTTCGCTGCTGGACCGCCAGGTCGACGGAATGATCGTGGCGCCGGCGGCCGGATCGGAGCGGATCACCCTGCCCGAGATCACCCGCACCGGAACCCCGCTCGTCCTGATCGACCGCGGCGTCGACGCCGGGTGCGATCAGGTCGGTCCGGAGAACTTCTCCTCGGCGCGGTCGCTGACCGCGCATCTGCTCGACCTCGGGCACCGCCGCATCGCCGTCGTCCGCGGCCTGGCCGGGATCTCCTCCACCATCGAGCGATTCGATGGCTACCGCGCGGCGCTGGCCGATCGTGGCATCGCGGTGGACCCCGCGCTGGTCCTCGACGGTGATTCCAACACCGACGTGGCCGAACATGTGGTGCACGCCCTGATGTCGCACACCGACCGGCCCACCGCGCTGGTGTCCCTGAACAACGCCATGACCATCGGAACACTCAAAGCCCTTCGCAGGCTTGGCTTGTCGATACCGGGTGAGGTGGCCTTCTCGTGTTACGACGACTTCGAATGGTCGGATCTCTTCGCGCCCAGGCTCACTGCCGCGGCACAGGACGTCGAGACGATCGGTGTCACCGCGGTCGAGCTGCTGCTGCGCCGCATCCACGGAAGCGATGACGCGCCGCAGCAGATTCGCGTGCCCACGACGTTCCACCACCGCAATTCGTGCGGATGCACCTAACTAACCACCGATAGGACTGTCGATCATGCCGATTGCAACCCCTGAGCACTATGTGGCGATGCTGGATCGCGCCAAGGAGGGCGGGTTCGCGTATCCGGCCATCAACGTGACCAGTTCACAGACCCTCAACGCCGCCCTGCAGGGGTTCGCCGAGGCCGACAGCGACGGCATCATCCAGGTGTCACTGGGCACCGCGCTCTACCTGTCCGGCAATGCGGTGCAGAACCGCTTCGCGGGCTCCAAGGCGCTGGCCCTCTACGCCCACGAGGTCGCGCAGCACTATCCGGTGACCGTCGCTCTGCACACCGATCACTGCCCCGCAGAGAATCTCGACGACTGGGTCCGGCCGCTGATCGCCGACGCGACAGAACGGCGCAGTCGCGGGCTGGATCCGCTGTACCAATCGCACATGTGGGACGGATCCGCAGTGCCGCTCGAGGAGATCCAGACCGTCGTCGGTGGCGAAACCGGCAGGGTCAAGCCATTCGATCTCGTCTTCCACGGTGGGTCGGGGTCGAGCGCCGAGGACATCGCGTCGGCCGTCGCCAGTGGCGTCGTCAAGATGAACGTCGACACCGACACTCAATATGCGTTCACCCGGTCCATCGCCGGCCACATGATCTCCCACTACGACCAGGTGCTCAAGGTCGACGGTGGCTACGGCAACAAGAAGGCCTACGACCCGAGATCCTGGGGTAAACCGGCCGAGAATGCCATGGCGGCAAGGGTTGTCGAGGCGGCCCGGATGCTGGGATCGGCGGGACGGGCAATGCGTTAGATCTGCGGGATCACGTGTGGTGCCAACGCTTGGGATCGACTTCGAGCGACTCGCGGTCCCACCCCGCCAGATCCGCCGCCGCAACGTAGGTGAACTGGAGGAAGTCCAGCACCAGTTGCTCCGGATCGTCGGCCGTGCGCACCGCCTCGTACGGCAACAGGTACTGCCGGAGCTTGTTGTCGTAGAAGGCTCCGTCGGGGCAACCCGGGTACTCGGCGTAGCCGTCCGGCTCCGGGTAGGCGTAGGCGTAGAACGCACCCTCGTCGCCACCCCCGGGCCAGAAACCGCAACTGGTCAGTTCGTGGGAGTAGCCCTCGACCATGACCCAGTCGCCACAGTTCGGTGCTCCGCCGGGGTGCGGTGGGGCGGGACGTCCGGAGAACCGGCTGCATGCCAGGTCGAACGAGCCCCAGAAGAAGTGCACCGGACTGACCTTCCCGATGAATCGGGACCGGAACCGGCCGATGACGCGGTCGGCCTGGATCAGCTGCTGCCAGAACCCTGCCGACCGCGTCGGCGTCATAGGCGGCCTGGAGATTCTCGGCGAAGGGTACGGCCGGGTCCACCTCGTTGGGCCCGGCGGAGGGTCTGCACGTCGATCCCCAGGCGGGCGAGTAGGCCCAGCACCTCGTCGTGAAACTGCGCGACCGATCGGTCGCGCAACGAGATCGAGCCGGCACCACCGTCGCTCACCCGGACCTTCAGCGCATGGTCGACGAAGTCGAATTCCACGTCGAACAGCCTGGTGTCCACCGGAATCGCCGAGGTGGTCAGTCCACGTGGTGAGACGTAGAGCGGCACCTGCCACCAATGGTTGAGCAACGGTGCCTGCGCCAGTCGCACCTTCCCGATGACCTGGGTCCACATGTGCAGCGTCTGGCGCGTGGGCTCCCAATCGTCGACACGCAGTGCCGGCCACCCGGTCGTTGGTGTGCTCATGACATTCCCCTTGTCTCAGACCGCGGCCTTGGCTTCGATCTCGATGTGCGTATCGGGCTGGGCCACGCCCCCTACCGGGCTTGCTCTCATGATGCTTTCAGCCCCGGACCGTGGCGGTAGCCGTGGTCGGTGGCGACGTCGGCGAGCAGGTGGCGCAGCTGGGCGCGGCCGCGGTGCAACCGCGACATGACGGTGCTGACCGGTGTCCCGGTGACGGCGGCGATGTCCTTGTAGGACAGGCCCACGACATCCGCATAGAACACCGCGATCCGAAATTTCTGAGGCAACGCGGTCAGGGCGTCCCTGACCGCGCGGTCGAGCAGGGACTCCAGTGCCATCGCCTCGGCGGATCGCATCCGGTAGTGGCTGTCGGCCGCGAGTTGACCGTCGGTGAACTCGGCTGCCGTCACTTCGGTGGGTCGGCTCGACCGCCGGCGATGGTTGCTGATGTGGGTGTTGGTGAGCACCCGAAGGAGCCATGCGCGCAGGTTCGTCCCCTGCCGGAACAAATGAAAACTCCGGAATGCCTTCAGCATCACCTCTTGGGTGAGGTCCTCGGCGTCGGCGCGATGCCGCGTCATCCGTAGCGCGCTGCAGAAGATCAGGTCCCGCATGGGCAGGGCGTCACGCTCGAAACGGGCGGCCAGCTCGGATTCGGCCGTAGACCGGTCACGCCGGCCCGACCGTGCCGGAAGGTGCTCCACGGTGTCTCCCGTCCGGGGTGTCGGCGACCTGTAGGTACATTTGTACCGTAAGTACATTTGTACCGCAACCGCGCTTCCGATCCCACGCCGGTGTGTGAGCGGCCCGCGGCGGCGAAGGCTGAGTAAGCTGAAGGGTCTGCAAGTACACCTGTACCGCCGGTACCCCGGTACCGAACGTAGGAGAGTGGGCGATCGCTACCCGCAAGACGGCGGAACAGATCTGCGCTGACATCGTCGACGCGGCCATCGAGGTGGCCGGTCTCAAGGGTATCGACGCACTGACGCACCGGGCTGTCGCACAGGCGGCCGGGGTCTCGCTGTCCTCGACGACCTACCACTACGCGTCCCGCGAGGACATCATCGCCGCGGCCTTCCGGCACACCGTGGCGACGGAGCTGGCCGAGATGAGGGCGAACACGGCCCGGTTGGCGTCCATGGCTCAGAGCGAGCCGGCGAAGGTGCGCGCCGCGGTGGACGAGTGGCTGCGCGAGGTCATGGTGTCCGAACCGCGTGGCCGGGTCTACATGCGTGCCCAGTACGAACTGCAACTGTATGCCGTGGCCAAGCCGTCCATGCGCGACGAGGTCGGCGCCTGGCAGGACGAGACCAACGAGCTCTTCGCCCACCTGTTTGGCGTACTCGGCGCACCCGAGCCCACGCTGGCGGGACAGATCGTGGTGGCCGCCGTCGACGGCCTTCGGCTGGCGTTCCTGACCAGCACGCAATCCTTGGAGGAGGCGGACGAAGCCTGCAGTGCCGCGCTGGTCTGGCTGACCGGAATCATCCTCGGCGGTTGACGGCGAGCATTCGCTACTCCGCCGGGGTCACATCCGTCCCGGATCCCTTGACCGAGCCTTGGCGCGTTTCTCCGCCCGCACCGACCGCTTCCCGCGCACGAACCCGGTCGCCGAGATGGCCGCCGATATCAGCGCGGTCTCACCGTTGACGAGGGGGTGGAAACCGACGCCGGCCCCGCCGCGGCCCTTCACCGGAATGTCGGCGACTTCTGTGACCTTCCAGGCCTTTTCGGAGATCGACAGGATCGCTTCACCGTTGCCGCACGACACCGGCAGCGCCGCGATCACCGCGTCGTCTTCGGCGGCGAGCTTCACCCCCGCCACGCCGTTACCCGCTGCGCCTTGGGGATTCACCGCCGCCGGGTCGATCCGCAACACCTTCCCGCGGCGCGTCACCAGCGCCAGGTGGTAGCCGTCGGCCAGCACACCCGATGCCAGCAGCCCGGTGATATCCGGTGCCACCGGGATATCGCGGATCTTGTAGGGCAGGCCGTTGCCGTTGGTGAACTTGATCCGCCCGTCGGTCCACACCGCCCAGCCCAGCCCTGAGCTGAGCAGTTCGCCGTGGCTGTCGGAGAACACGCCGCGGTCATCGAGACGCCAGGCGGCGTTGACCTTCTTCTCGCGGGGCCCGTCGTCGTCGGCGCCGGCGGTGATGGGTGCTGCGTCGGGGTCCAGGACGGTACGCCGGTCGAACTCGGGCCCCTTGAACAGTTTGGCGGTCTCCACCAGCTCCTTGTCGATCACCTTGCGGCGGGCATCGGGGTTGGTCACCAGCTCGGTCAGCTCGATGAACTCGGCGTCCAGCTTGTCCGCTTCGGCCTGCAGCTCGATGACGTCGAGCTTGGTGAGCCGCCGAAGCTGCAGCGCCAGAACATAATTGGCCTGTTCCTCGTCGATCGAGAAGCGGTCCTGCAGGCCGCGGCGGGCATCGTCGACGGTATCGGAGTTACGGATCACGGCGACCGCGGCGTCGATGTCCAAGTGAATGGTCATCAGACCGGCGACCAGGTGCCGTCGCGCGGTGACCTTCTCCAGCCGGTATTCGCTGCGGCGCAACACCACCGAGTCGCGCAGGTGCAGGAACGCGCCGATCAGTTCCCGCACCGTCCACCAGCGCGGCACCCGGTCCTCGTCGAGCGCGACCAGGCTGGCCGCGAAGGTCGATTCCAGCGGCGTCAGCGCGAGCAACTGGTCTCGGATCGTCTCGGCGCTGTGTCCGCGCTTGGCGGTGACCACGATGCGCAGCCCGTTGCGACGGTCGGTCAGGTCCGACATACTCGGCCACCCCCGACATCTCCCCGGATTCGACCAGCGCCCGGATGCGTTCCTGCACAGTGTTGCTCGCGACCCCGGGCGGCAGCTCGGTGACGATGACGTTCTTGCCGTCCACCGACTACCGTGCCGCGTACCGTGAGCTGCCCGCGTCCGGTGGTGATGTACTCCCGAAGCCCCGCGGTGCCCACCACGGTGGCCCCGCATCCCCAGTCGGGGCCCGGAATGAGCTTCATCAAGGTGTCGTCGGTCGTGTTCGGCCGCGCCAGTAGCGCCCGGCAGGCGGCCATGATCTCCCGCGGATTGTGTGCGGGCACCTTGGTGGCCCAGCCCTCGGCGATGCCGACGGCACCGTTGCACAGCAGCACCGGCCACTGGGCCGGCAGCATGGTCGGTTCGACCCATTCGCCGTCGAACGTCGAGACCATCGGTACGGCGTGGTCATCGAGTTCGGCGGTCAGCGCGGCCCCGGGCGCCGACAACCGCATCTCGGTGTACCGGTCGGCGGCGGGAATGTCGCCCTGGATGCGGGGGAAAGCGCCCTGTCCGTCAATCACCTTGACGCGCTGGAACTCCGCGGCCATCAGCGCCGCGGCCCCGTACATGGACGCGCCGCCGTGCGGGTGCAGGTTTCCGGTGACCGCCGAGCACACCTTCGAGGATTTCTGCGGTTTGTTGCCGGGCAGCAGCCTCGAGTCGTGCATCTGGTAGAGCAGGCGTCGCTGGCCGGGTTTGAGCCCGTCGAACGCCGACGGGATGGCGCGGTCGCTGACGCTGTAGAGCGCGAACGTCAGCTGGTAGTGGTTCCAGTAGTCATCGGCGCTCTGGTCGAGCACCAGATCTTGGTTCTGCTCAGGAACATCCAGGGTGGCGGTCACGATCTTCTTCCTAGCTCAAGTCCAGCGCGGCGGTATCGACACGGGCGGCGATATCGGCCATCCAGGTACGTCGGCCCTCCGGTGGCCCGCCGAACAGGGTGTGGTGCAGCTTGGCATCACCGTCGTCGAGGTGTACCCGAATCACGGTGCGCCGCTGCGGATCCAGCACGGTGTTCCAGAAGTCATCGGCGTCCATCTCGCCAAGACCCTTGTTGCGTTGCACTTCCACTTTGCGTTTGGACGTGGCCTTCAGCTGAGCTACCGCGGTATCACGCTCGGATTCGTCTTGGCAGTAGATGCGCTCGTTGCCGTCTTTGACCACGAACAGCGGTGGCAGCGTCACGTAGACCATTCCGGCTTCCACCAGTGGCCGGTAGAAGTCCAGAAACATCGAGATCAGGCTGGAGTTGATGTTGCCGCCGTCGGGGTCGGCGTCGGAGGCGAACAGGATGCGGTCATAGCGGCACTGCTCGGGGTCGCAGTGCTCACGCACCCCGCAGCCCAGGATGCGTTCGATCGAATCGAATTCGTCCTTGACCCGCGCCTTGTTGACGGTGAACCCGTAGACGTTGGGCGGCTTACCTTTCAGTGGGAAGGCGGCCTGGAACGTGGCGTCGCGGGCCGCCTTGATGGTGCCCAGAGCCGAGTCGCCCTCGCACAGGAACAATTCGGCGCCCGACCCGCGTCCGGTCTCCCGGCTGGGCAGCAGCTTCGGCGGGAGTGACAGGTTGGTGCCCAGCCCCTTGGCCTTCGACGCCGCCCGGGACCGGGCCTTGGCGCCCTCGGCGCTGCGTCGTGCCCGCGCCGATTCCAGGGCCAGCTTCGTCCACAGCGACACGGCGTCGCCGTTGGCCGGATTGGCTGCCCAGATGGTGACGCTGCGCGCCACATCCGGGGCCATGGCCAGGTTGAGCGATCGTGAGGACACCGCGGTCTTGGCCTGCGAGTCCCATGCCACGTCGGGGGCGCGGGTGTCGACGGCCAGTGCGGTCACGGCCACGAAATCCTGTGGCTCCGGGCCGTCCTCACCTTTGGCCAGGCCGAGATCACGAATCCGGGAGGCGCGGTCGGCCAGCGCTTCGGACAGCCCCTTCATCGCGGCCGTCAGGTGAGACCCGCCGCCCGGGGTGCGCACGGTGTTGCAGAACGCGGCGATGGTGGCGGGTTCGGCCGGTCCGGCCGTCAAGGACCAGCGGAACGGCGTGGGACCGCGGCCGGTGGTGTATTCGCCCCGGCCCTCCACGACGGCGCGGACACCGGGCAGGGGCGTGCCCGCCGCGGTACACATCAGGTCCAGCAGGGTGTCGCTTCCCCACGGGCCGCTGAACGGTTCGAGCAATGCCGGCGGCACCTCTTGGCCGGGCCAGCCTTCGTCGACCACCGTCAGGTGCACACCGGGGGACATCCGCGCGGCGGCGTGCGCACGCAGCAGCACCTCAGCGACGTCCACGGTCGAGTCTGGCACCACGACCGGGTCGAACAGGATGCGCACCGTGGTGCCGTGCGCGTCCGGCTTGCGGTTACCGGTGCCGCGCAGCTTCTGGTTGTCGGCGCGGGTGAACGGCGCGTCCGGGTCGAACTCGTTGCCTTCGAACGAACCGGGGTAGCCCGCGCCGAAGCTCTGCAGGTAGGTCTTGCCGGCGCGGCGCACCGTCACGTCGGTACGCGCAGAGATGAACACCGCTGCCGCGGCGCCGATTCCATTCAGGCCGGCCCCGGTGCTGGTGGCGTCGGAATGCGCGGAGAACTTGCCACCGGCACGCGCGGTGCCCAGGGTCTTGACGATGCCGTTCTTACCGGTGGTCGGGTCGGAGTCGATGGGCAGGCCGCGGCCGTCGTCGGCGACGCTGACAGATCCGTCGGTGTGCAGGGTGATGGTGACGCAGGACCCGCCGTGGCTGGGATCGGCGACCTCTTCGATGGCGTTGTCGACCAACTCGCGCAAGGCGGTGTTGAGCACATCGAGGCCCAGGTTCACCGCCGGCCGCAGGCGCGTGTGCTGGACATCGTCGAGCTCGGTGATGTCTGCGGCGTTGTAACTCACTGCTCGTTTTCTCCGTCTGGGCCGGGTGGGGATTGCCGGAGAGATGGTAGTCGGCTGACCCGACATCCCCACGCGAGCCTATCGATGAGTCGGAGGGAATGCCGCGATCTGAGTGTCGGGACGGCGAGCCGCTCACGAAACTGTGAAGGTGCGGCTCAGCACCCCAACGGCGGCAGCGCGACGGTGCGTATCACGACCGGCATCGTGGGCTCGAGCTGGCCTCCTCCCGGAGACCACGGCGATGCCATCGCCATGGTGCCGCCGTCCACGTCCACCACCGGTACCGGTAAGTCGACCACTGTCCCCGACCGCACGTCGACGACGGTGGCCGCGTGACCTGCATCGATCACCACGAGGGGTCCGGCCACCCAGATGTCGGGCAGCCGAGCCTCCCTCCCGCCGACATCGCCGGTGACGCGCACCAGCCCGGATTCCGGGGACCACCACGACAGGCCGGTGGCGCTGTCGCGCCACGCGTCCCTCACCGTCGGTGGCGAGGGTGAGTCGGTCCGATCCGGCGCCCACAGCCTCGGCGACCTCGGCCGGCAAGGCCGCTGCGAGCTTCACCTCGGAGGTGGTGCCCTCGGGACCCCAGCCGACATCCCAGGTGAGACCCGCCGCAGGGTGCGGACGTGCGCCATGGATCCCGTGGCGCCTCGGCGCCGGAGCCGTTGGCGAGATCGAAGGACCTCAGGACGCCGTTGTTCGAGGCGAACGGTCATGGGTGATCCAGTACACGGTGCCCTGGTACAGGGCCACGGAGTCGATGGTCAGCATTCCGGAACGGCGGTTCTCCTCGGTGGTCTGGGCGATCGTGCGCAACTGCCCATCGCGGCGGTCGATGACGTCGATGCGCTCGGCCGCAGGGATGATCCCGTTCGCGCCGCGTGGCGCATGTCCCACACCGATGACGACCCAGCGGTCGTCCACGGACGCCAGCTGAACGTCGTCCTGATCGGGTTCGGTACGGCGTGCAGTGTTTTCGGGTGGCCGTCGGCCGCTATCAGCACCACGTCCCGGGTGCGGCCGTTGTCGCGGACGGCGACGACCTCTCCTGCGGGACCTGCCGCCAGCGGTCGGGCGCTGACGCCGCCGATGTCGACGAGGCCGGTCCGTAGCGCATCCGTCCAGCTCGCCGGCAAATCTGCCGGGCATGACCGGCGCTCGGTTGACGACGACGTCTGGTCGGGTGCCGGATCTGCGATCGTGCAGCTTGTCACGCTCGCCAGTACCAAGGCGCCAACGACCAACGAAAGCCCATGCTTGCCAGGCACAGGCGCAGGGGCACGCATGCGGTCTCGTGTCTTGTCGGCCAGTGGAGCTGGCGTCCACAGGGGCCACAGGAATCCGAACAGGGCAGCCGGTCGAGATAGTGCGCGGCAGCCGCCCGACCGAGGCCCAGACCCGATCGGTTGCCAGGTCTTCTCGCTGACCACCTGAACCTGGTACCGCCTTCCCGAGGCTCGACGCCTTGCCCTGCCGGTGGCCGAAGTCTCCGCAGCAGGTAGATCGGGATGACCACAAAGAAGATCGCGGGTTGCTCGATCCGAGCGCCAGGCGCGACGGGCCCAGGGCGTGTAGCCGGACGTGGCGGGCAGGGCACCAGGCTGCGGCTGCGGGTACGGCGCCGGATGGGCGGGCGGAGGCGAGGGGGTTCGCCGGTGGCGGCGGCGGTGCGGTCACAGGTCATCTCCGGGCAACGGTGAAGGGCGGGTGGCCCACCGACAGGATAGATCGTTCTATCTGGGAGTGAACCTGCCCGCGGCCCCAACCCCTTGACAAGAGATTCTTGCGCCGAAACCGTCTACGTCTCGTCAGCGATTTGGCGGCGGTCCTGATGCCGACCGGGCGCGTCCGGATCGTCGTTGCGGTGCTCGTGCTGGTCCTGCTGTTCGGCCTGCTCCTCGGTGACCTCGGTGGCGTCTTTGGGCACGCCCCGGTGCTTCGGCGCTGCAGTGTTGTCATTCATCGTCGGAGGATGCCCCGCTCGGCGGATTTCCACGCCTGGCCTCCGTGCGCTCCTCCTCGATGCGGTCCTTGCTGCGCAACAGCCGCAGCAGCGTGACCAGGCCGAGGCCGCCGGCGACGTTGCCGACCAGCACGTAGCCAAACCAGCCGAGCCAGTCGAGATATCCGAACGGGACCTCGCCGGTGCTCAGCGCCCCGAAGATCAGCAGCGAATCCAGGATGGAGTGGAACATCTGCAGGCCGGCGAGCAGGAAGGCGCCGGCCACGGCGGCCGCGATCTTGCCGAACACCGAATCGGTGCCGTGCTGCATACGGGTCATCAGCGTGATCGCCATCCCGCCGAGCAGGGACAACGCCACCGTCTCCACCGATACCGGGGCTGTGACGAAGTGCGAGGCCGACTCGACGGTCTGCTCGTGCAGCTTGGGGAACGCCCGCATGATCAGCCACATCAGCACCCATCCGCCGGCGAGATTGGCGACCAGGGTGCCACTCCAGAGTTTCATCAGCTGTCGGCCACTGGCCCTTTTCGCGGCCACGGTGGTGATCGGGATGAGGAAGCCCTCGGTGAACAGTTCGCTGCGGCCGAGCAGCAGGGCCAGGAAACCGATCGAGAACGCGAGCCCGGCAAGCAGGTGATCACCGGTCGCGTGCAGCACCGAGAGGTACGCGAGCACTCCCATCGCCACTTCGGTGCCACCGAAGAATCCGGTGAGCAGCACCTCACGCCAGCTGCGGTGCAGGCGCTGAGTACCTTCGTCGACCATTCGGTTGAAGGCATCCTCCAACTCGTCCTCGATCGGACTGCCGGAACTGCCCAGATCGCGCTGGCTCGTCCTGCTCATGGACATCCTCACGATCGGGTGATTGGGTGACGGGACGGAGTACCCCACCCAGCCTCGCGCCAACCGTCCGCCCGGCGTGCCTGCTACGCCGTAGGTGTGGCCATTTCGTGGAGCGAGTGTGCGAATTGGGCGCTGAGGAAATCCCGGGCCCGCTCTTCGGTCCAGCCGAGCACGCTGACGGTGAAGTGATAGCCGTTCTGTGGGCCGTAGTGGTAGAGGGTGATATCGGCAAAGTCGTCATCGCTGAACGAGCCGGCAAAAGTTCCCAATCCCCTTATCTTTCGGGCGATTTCGTGCAACGCGGTGCGATGGCGGATGATCGCCTGGGTCAACGCCTCGGTGGCTTCGGGGTCGTGAGCGGCGGTCGCCGCGACGAGCTGGACGATATCGTCGAACTGCCGCCAGAACTCCAGATAGGAATCCGCGAGAACCCGCAGGGCTTCGTCGAGGGTGTGGCGGCTGCCGCATCGAGGTCTCCTGCCCAGGGGGGCCGTTGTCCACGAGTCCATCAGCGTGCGCAGCAATCCCTGTTTCCACCGCACTGCTGATACACGGTGCCGGCTGACACTCGGGCGGCCGCGGCGATATCGCTGACGGTCGTGGCGAAGTAGCCGCGCTGCGCGAACAACGACCGGGCCGCATCGACGACGTCCCGGCGGGTTTGTTCGGCATACTCCTCGCGCCGGGAGCGCCGCGCCCCAGACCTGGTGTCTTTCGACGTCATCGGGGGTCGGCCTGGCAGTTCATAGCCGCCCGAGATTATCAGAGGGCTGAACAAGCACTCAGCAACTTAACCCAACGGCCACTTGATGAAGTGATTGTTGCTCACTATAGTCACGCTACAGTGGGAGAGTCGCGAGACGAGTCGGCGACCCAGAAGAGCGGATGGAGCGTGCGATGACAGCCGCTTTTTCCATCGAGTACCAGGTGACATCGGGCGACCTTGTCGCGGAACTGGGGGCGCACGCGAAAGCTGAGGGCGCCAACGCAGGCGTGTGGCCGGGCCTGACCTTCTACCGCATCTCCCGGTCGACTGAACCACATTGGGACAACACGAGAACCATCTCGATCGGCATCGTGGCAGAGACCAGCAACGACACCTTCAGGTGTGTGGTGATCGGGGAATGGCCCCATGGTGGCTGCCGGCCGTTCGAAGCGTCCGTCGCGCAGCCGGTCCTGTGCTTCAGGCTGGACGTGGACCCGCAACTCGTCAGCCAGGTGGCGGCCAGCATGATGCTGTGCGACAGGAACTTCGAGACCGGCGACGGCGGCGACGATTGTGTGGAGTCCGTGGTCGACGGTGCGCTGATGAGCAGCGTCGTGCGATTCCTGCGCTCGCTGTCGTCGGTCTCCGACCGGCAGGTCCTGGCTCCGCTGTACCTGCAGGAGATGGTGTATCTGGTGTTGCAACGCGACCAGACCGCGAGCCTGGTGCGTATTGCCGCCCGGCAGGCCACCACCAATTCCATCGCCGCAGCGATCGAGTACATCGCCGCCCACCTCGCAGAACCGCTGACGGTGAACGAACTGGCCAAACAAGTCAATCTGAGCCCGTCCGCGTTCTCGCGGGTGTTTCGCGAGGTGACCGGGCAATCGCCCTACCAGTTCGTCAAGGATCAGCGCCTGCTCCGGGCGCGACACCTTTTCGGGCACGGTCGACGCGGTGTGACCGATGTGGCCCGAAGCGTCGGATATCCCAGCCTGTCGCACTTCATCAAGGAATTTCGCGCTCGCTTCGGTTCCACCCCAGGCGAATACATCGAGACTCACAGCGTCGGCCATCGACTCAACCCACTGCGAACAAGAACCTCCTGATCAGCGCGGCGGTCTCGTCGAGTGCGCTCTCCAACAGGAAGTGCCCGACGTCAACAGCCGGTGCCCATCGACGCTCAGCCGTGCAGATCGAGCCGGAGCAGGAAGTCGCGGATGTATCCGCTGATCTCGTCGCCGTGCGTCTCCAGGGCGAAATGACCCGTGTCGAGCAGGTGGTACTCCCCGTTGGGAAGGTCCCTTCGGAATGCCTCCGCACCTGCTACGCCGAAAATCTCATCGTTCTTGCCCCATGTCACGAGCAGTGGTGGCTGGTGGGTGCGGAAGTACTCCTGGAATCCCGGGTAGCCGTCGAGGTTGAACTGGTAATCCCAGAACAGTTGCAGCTGAATGAGGTCGTTGCCGTCGCGGTCCAGGCCGGCCTGATCGAGTAGCCAGGCGTCCGGGGCGATCCGGTCGAGCCGGTCGGCGGGCACTCCGTGCACGTACTGCCACAGTGTTGTTGCCGCGGTGAAGTATTCGCGAACACCAGCCTCGTTTGCCGCTCGATCCTTGGCGTGCGCGAACAAGATGTCCCAGAACGGTGTGAAGCCCTCGAGGTAGGCGTTGCCACTCTGGGAGATGATGGCAGTCACCCGCTCTGGCGTGCGGCTGGCGATACGCAGCCCGATCGGAGCGCCGTAGTCGTGGATGTAGATCGCGAAACGTTGCAGACCCAGTTGGGAGAGCAACCCTTCGGTGATTTCGGTCAAACGGTCGAAGCTGTAGGTGAACTCGGCAGGCGATGGTGACGCGGATCGCCCGAACCCGATGTGGTCGGGAGCGACCAGGTGGAACCGGTCGCTCAGTGAACTGATCAGATTCCGGAACATGTGTGAGCTGGACGGGAAACCGTGCAGCAGCAGAATCGTCGGGTTGGCGGGGTCACCGGCCTCTCGGTAGAAGACGTCCAGTCCGTCGACGGTGACAGTGTGATAGCGCGTGCCGAAGGCGTTCATCAATTCCTCGTATCGTGGGGGAACCCCGACTCTATGAGGTTGATGCACAAGAGAAATAGCGTATTCGTGCCCGGTAGGTGTCCATTCCGCGCCAACTCGACGCGCAACCGCCGCCCCCTGCGTGCGCGTGCTTTCATGGACGGGTGAGCAAGCACTACGGCGCGATCGCGTTCACCGATGCGGTGCGCGATGTTCAGCACCGCTACGGCAGCGACGGCTTCTACGATCGAAAACGTGTCCAGGGAACGGCCGCGCCCGGTGCGGACGCGCTGACCGATGACGAGAAGGACTATCTCGCCGAGCGGGACAGCTTCTATCTGGCGTCGGTCGGCGCGACCGGATGGCCCTACGTTCAGTTTCGCGGCGGCCCCGCCGGTTTCCTGCGTGCCGTCGATGACAACACCATCGGGTGGGCCGACTTTCGCGGCAACCTGCAATACATCAGCACCGGCAATCTCAGCGGAAATGACCGGGTCGCGCTGATCGCCGTCGACTACGTCCACCGGCGCCGGCTGAAGATCTTCGGCCATGCGCGGGTGGTCGACGCCGAGGATGATCCAGCCTTGCTCGAGGCCTTCGCCGATCCGGGCTACGACGCCGTGGTCGAGCGTGTCGTCCTGATCACCGTCGAGGCCTATGACTGGAACTGTCCCCAGCACATCACCATCCGCTTCAGTGCCGCGGACCTCGAACCCCACCTCGCTCCGCTCCACGAAGAACTCGCGGTATTGCGACGGGAGAACGTCCAGCTTTCCGAACAGCTCGCCCGTTTGGTGACGCCGCAAAACGGGCAATCCAGCTAGCGCGCAGGGACCCCTGGGCCGCCACAGGGTCAATCGTTCGGGGAGATCATGTCCAACCATCCCACCTTCGGTGTGGAAGAAGAGTTTCTGCTCGTCGATCCGGAGTCGGGTGAGCCGGTCCCGCTCAATACGCGGGTTGCCGAGATCGCGGAGGCCGACGGTGTGGACTTGCAGCTGGAGCTGACCAGTTGTCAGGTGGAGACCGCCACCGAGGTCGCCGACACCGTCGCCGACTTGCGGTCCCAACTCCAACGATTGCGGCGGGTCGCCGGCACTGCCGCCGACGCCGCCGGGGCCCGGCTGTTGGCCGTCGGATTGCCGCCCACGCTCCCGCGCCAGTTCCCGATCACGGACACGCCGCGCTACGGCCGTATCGCGCAGCAGTTCGGGATGATTGCGCACGAACAGGGCATCAGTGGCTGCCATGTGCACGTCGCGGTGCCGAACAGAGCCGCCGCGATCCGGGTGAGCAACCGGATTCGGCAGTGGCTGCCGTTGCTGTTGGCGCTGACCGCCAACTCGGCGATCTACCGCAACGCCGACAGTGGCCATGCCAGCTGGCGTCACGTGTTGTGGTCGCGGTGGCCGAGCGCCGGTCCGCCGCCGTACTTCGATTCGCTGGACGACTATGACGGCGCGGTGCAGATGATGCAGGACATCGGCGCGATGCTCGATGACGGCATGGTCTATTGGGACGTCCGCCCGTCGGCGAACTTCCCGACGGTGGAGGTGCGCGTCTCCGATGTTCCGGCCACGATCTCCGAGTCGGTGCTGCTGGCCGCGCTGACCCGCGGCGCGGTGATGACAGCACTCGAGGAGGACGAACGCGGCGTCGGCGTCTCGCCCATCGCCTCGCACGCGCTGGATGCGGCGTACTGGAAATCCGCGCGCGACGGACTGGACGGGCAGGCGGTGGACCTGCTCGGTGGTTACGGTGCCGCACCGGCCTACGAACTGCTCCGAGCCTTCGTCGACATGATCGCACCGGCGTTACGGAAGGTCGGCGACCTGGAACTCGTCACCGACGAGTTGAGTCGCATTCGTGAACACGGCAACGGCGCCATGCGTCAGCGCGCCGCCTGGGAACGCCGCGGTCAGGTGTCCGATGTGATCGAGTCGTCCGCGGCGGCCACGGTCGAGGGCTGCTGATCCAGCACGGTGACCAACCCGCGATCGCCGTCGACCCGTACCCGGTCGCCAATGCGCAGCACCCGGGTGGCCACCAGAGTATTGACGACACAAGGTAACCCGTACTCGCGGGCCACCACCGCCCCGTGCGACACCGAGCTTCCGATATCGGTGACCAGGGCGGAGATGACGGCGAAGTAGGGCGTCCACCCGACATCGGTCACCGGCGCCACCAGGATGTCGCCCGGCTGCAGCTCGCGCGCTTCCGCCACCGAACGCGCCACGCGGACAACGCCTTCCACCGATCCGCGGCCGGCGGGCCGGCCCACGATCTGTCCGTCGGAGGTGGCAGTCGCGGTGCGCACCACCGGGCTCAGGCCGTCCGACGGACACATCGTCGAACTCCAGCGCAGCCTGGAAGGCCAGCGCCTCACGGCGGCCCACCGCGCGGGCCACCAGCTCGGACGGATCGGCACCGTTCACCAGATCGGGCAGCTCATGCCGATCGAAGAAGAACACCAGATCGGCATCCGGGAGCCGCCCGGCGTCGCGCAGCACCTCGCCGAGGTGTCGGTAGCCGCGCTTGAGAAGGTGCGCCACCAACGCCATTCGCGATTTGGTCTCTTCCCGGCCGCGCGCGCCACCCTGGGCGAGGCGAGCCAGTGTGCGCAGCAGCCGTGACCGCGGCGGGGCGGCGCCGGCCGCGGCGGATTCGTCCTGTTCCGGCGCGCGCAGCATCACCTGCATCATCGCGCCGAGTCCCGCGGGATCGTCGGCCCAGGATGGATCGCGCATGCACAGCTCGCGGTAGCCGCGGTGGCCGTGAGCGTCGAGGAATTGTCGCAGCGCGACGCCGATGGGACCGCCGGCAGCGCGCACACCGGCGACCGCCTCGGCCGGTGATGAGGCCAGGAACTTTTCGGTGGCGGCCCGGTCGCGGCGCAACGTCCGCACCACCGCGTTGAGTTCCTCGACCATCTGCGCGCTCTCGACGCCGGCGCCGGTCATCATCCGGATGGCCTCGGCGCTGCCCTCGGTTTCACTGTCACCCCGCTTGACGGCCTGCCGAATGAGATGGCTTTCCAACACATTCGCTGCGACCGCGGACCGTGACGAGGACCGGACGTGGGTGAGGGTGACGTCGCGGTAGATCTCGACCCCGGTTTCCAGCTGCGCCAGCACGACCCGCGGATCGCGGCTGGTGAACACCGGAAAGCGCGCGATAGTGGCCGGCATGCGTGTGATGGCCGGGCCCGCGCTCAACGCGAACGCACTCAGCCGGATGGTGTTGACCAGCCTGCGCGCGAACGGTTTCGGTGGAGCGGCTTCCAGTTCGTCGACCACGCGACCGCAGATCGACAGGGAGAACTGCTCGCGGGAGTTGCCGAGTATTCCCGAGCTCAGCGCGGTGCCCTCGGTCATGTTGAGGAACATGTGGCCGTAGAAGTAGCCGACCTGCGGCCAGCGGTCTTCGTACTGCTTCTGCACCCCGCCCGCGACCTGGACCATCTGCATGGCGTAGTCGATGGCATGCCCGCTGACCGACGCGGTGAGCGGACAGAAGGCGCCGGGCATCATCTCGCCGATATTGCAGCGGGTGTAGACGTGCGCGGGACCGGTGACGGGTGTGTCCATCTCGTTCAGGTCGCCCGGCAGGGTGGTGATGGGCCGGGCCTGCAGCCACCACAGCTCACCGGATTGATCGATGGCCCACTCGAGATCCAGCGGACGGCCCCAGCGCCCGGCCGCCAGGAGCGCTCCTTCACGAATCCGGGTGATCTCGCCGGCGGACAGCGCGGGCCGGGGACCGACCTCGGCGGTCACCGGCACTCCGGCGTGGGTCAACACGTGGTGATCCGAGGAGGTGGAACCGTCGACCAGGGCCTCGCCCAGTCCGCGGACCGCGTCGATCACCACCAGGTCGCGCCGCCCCGAGGTCGGGTCGGCGGTGAACACCACGCCAGCTGCACGGGCATCCACCATCTGCTGGACCACCAGATGCATATCGGCACGCGAACCGGTGTAGGACGATGCGCGCTCGGAAGTCACCGATCCCACGCACCGGGCGATCGCCGCGGCGAGCCCCTCGACGGAGTCGACGCCCAGCACGGTGTCGTACTGGCCGGCAAAGGACTGCTCGGCGCCGTCTTCGCCGGCAGCGGAGGAACGTACCGCCACCGGCGTCGAGCCCGCCGCCTGCATACGTGAGAATCGGTCTATGACTGCGTCATTCAGCCCCGAGCTCGACGGGTGCGAGATCACGAAACCGGTCGGCACGGACACGCCGAGCCGGATCAGCTCAGCCAGGCCCAGGGCTTTGCCGCCGAAGCTCTCGTCTACCACGTCGCCGAGGTCGAGGACGGTCGATATTGCGTCAGACACCGCAGTAACGTTACATGTGTCACGTATATGACGGCAGAAAACGGTCGGCCACGCGACACGCGCATCGACGCGGCGGTCCTCGACGCCGCCGCGGCGCTGTTACCCGAGGTCGGCTATGCGGAGCTGACCGTCGCCGCCATCGCCGACCGCGCAGGCACGTCGCGGCCCGCGGTGTATCGGCGCTGGCCCAGTAAGGCACACCTGGTGCACGAGGCCGTCTTCCGTGACGCGGACACCTCCACCGTTCCCGCCACGGGGCGCCTGCACGAGGATCTGCGCGCCATCGTGGCGCGCACCGCGGCGCTGCTCACCTCACCGCTGGCGCGGGTCGCCGTTCCCGGCCTGATCGGCGAGGCCGCATCGGACCCGTCGCTGAACCAGCGCCTACTCGACCGGTTCTCCGGGCGAGGCTGGAGCGGGCTGGACGCCTACCTGGCCGAGGCCACCGCACAAGGACACCTCAAACCCGGGTTCGACGCCGGCGTTCTGCTCGAGTTGGTCATCGGCTCGGCGCTGGCGGCCATCCTGGCGCGCGGGCCGGACGGCCTGACCGAGACCTGGGTGGACGACACGACGGCGATCCTGCTCGACGGTGTGCGGATGCGTCGATGAGGGAATGCTCGTGGCATCGACGCCCGCCATCCGCGGCCGGCGGGTCTGGATTCGGTGGTCTTCGTGCGCAATGCCGGCGGCCCGGCGGCAAGTACGACACCTGCCCGATCCCCTCGCCCGAGGTTCGTGGCCGTTTCCTCGCTGCCACCAACGGCTGAAGGAATCAAACTCCCAGTGCACCCGTTACACCGGATGTCGCCGGGCGATTGCCCCCGACAGAGGCTCACAGACGTAAGAGGCGAGAGTGATGAAGAGTTTCGCAGTGGCAGGACTGATCGCAGGAGCGTTCTCGGCAGCGGTGATCGGCTTCGCCGGACCGGCACACGCCGGCGTAGACCTGCAGGGCATCACCGCGCTGGGCAACGGTTCCGGTGTCTACGACATCTACGACAATGACAGCAATTACCCCTGGCTCAATCAGCTCGTACCGCGGGTCTACGTGCCGCACGTGGATACCTCCGTGCGCAACTGAACAACCGAAAAGACTTGAGGGCGCCCACAGTGTGGGCGCCCTCAGTCGTTCGGCGAAGTTGTCGGTCGGCTACAGGATGCCGATGCCGCCGTAGCCGCCGTAGCCCCAGGGCCACATACCGAACTGGGACTCACCGAGCTGACCCGGCGAGCTGGTGATCTGGGCATTGCCCGGGCTCGTGCAGACGTTACTGGTGCCGGACACGATGTTTCCGGTGTTGGTGCAGTTGGTGGGTTCGGCCGACGCCATCGGCGCAGCGAGGATGGCGCCGGCGGCGCCCGCGGCAGCGAGCAGTGCTGCGGCGGTCCAACGTGACTTGATCACAGGGGTCCCTTTCAATGGATGGGTGAAGCGAAGAGGTTGATGTCCGCAGTGGGTCAGAGGATGTCGACGTCGCCGTCACCGTCGGTGTCGCCACACCGAATCCGGACGTCCTGCAGCGGCTTCCGGATGCCCTTGAGCTCCGCGCCGATCTGCGGGTTGGCGTCGAAGTACTCGTTGACCTTGGCCTCCATCTCATTGTGCGGAAGGCCGTGCAGGCCCGTGAAGAAGTTGTTCACCTCGGGGTGGGTGAACAGGTAGGCCGAGGTCGATGCGGAGACGCCGGAGGCCACCCCGGCAAGGTCTGCCGCGGTGCAGTTCGGCGGGGGCACGGGCTCGGCGAAGGCGGTGGGGATGGCGGCGAACAGCGTCGCACCGGTGAACGCGCCGGCTCCTAGGATTCCGGCGACCGTGCGACGGACGTTGAGCGACATTGATCGGCTCCTTTGTGATCGATGGGTCGGGGAGATGCCCGACATGTGGCAGGACGCCGGGTTGGTAGTCCTGACCTGCAAAGCTAACCAGATTCCAACAGGAGATTCTCGGCTTGTGCACAGACTGCCGAAGTGGCCGCACCGCGAGCACTGTGCCGGATGACGCGCCGTATCGCCTGCGGGAGGCGTGCACAACACACATATTTGACGCAAATGTCTATTTGCTGCAGTGCCAGTTGACTCGCTTGAGTAGCCAATATCACATGGTTATGAGTAGCTGAATCATTGCGCACGCAATTAAACGCCTCAATATCGCTACGTCCGGATCGTAATTCCATTTACAGTCTCGGTGGCAACGGCGGGAAACCGCGGTGGACGTGGGGGAGCTCGTCCGACGCCGAACGACGTCAGAGCAAGCGAACGGACCCGGGGGCACGGACAGAACTATGGAGAACAGTTTATGTGCGCAGCCCCCGCCCGTCATCGTGTCGAACGCAGCGGTGGTCCCCGGGACCACGAGCAGTGGTGGCTCGCCAAGCACCTTCTGACGCCGTCGGGATCCAGCGGGGCGGTGCGGCACGCACGCCACACCTCCGCGAACCACGCACTGAACGTGGGGCGCGTGGGCGCGCTGGCGGTGTCGCTGGGCGTCGGGTTCGCGATCGCCAACGCCGCACAGCCCGCATACGCCGACACCGGGACGACGTCCAGCAACGAGTCGTCATCGGACTCGTCGGGGTCGGACTCGTCCACCCCGGCGGGTCCCCGCACGCAGTCGGCGTCGTCCGGTGACGCCACCGAACGCCCGGGCACCAACCGCAAACGTGGACCCAAGACGGCGGCCAAGCCGAGCGCCACCACGAGCGACGAAGATCCCGAGATCACGGACCCCGATCCGGAGGCCACGGCGCCGGAGTCCGGCGAGGACCCGGTGGTGGTGGGGGAGGCGCCGGCCGAGACCACGGCGTCCGCGCCGGAACGCAAGGCGCGGGCCCATGTCCAGCTCGACAAGCCCCTCGAAGTCCAGAAGGCCGTCACCGCGGTGGTGCAGGCCGCGCCGGAACTCACCACCGAGTCGATGGCGCCGGTGGTGACCGACTCCGAGCAGGCACCGTCGCAGGCGCCGGTGATCGAAGTGCCGCAGGCCCCGGCGGTCGAGGACGCCAAGCCGACCGTCGGCGCCGTGACGCCGAAGATGACCGCGGCCAGCGCCACCCTCGGCACCCAGTCGGCGACCACCCCGAACCCGCTGGATCTGCTGGTGAACACGATGATGGCGTGGGTCGCGCGTCAGATCAGCCACACGTTCGTCAACCGGACGCCCGTCGCCGGTCCGATCGTCTACGAGCAGAACGTCCTCGGTCAGGTCTACATCGATCTCAACGCCACCGATCCCAATGGTGACGTCCTCACCTACGAGATCATCCAACCCGAAAAGGGTTGGGTGTACCGGGATCTCATCAGCGGAAAGTTCGTCTACACCCCGTGGGCGCTGGTCACCGGACAGCCGCTCGTGGACAGCTTCAAGATCGTCATCCACGACGACTCCGAGCACCTGCCCGGTGTCCTCGGCCAGATCCAGACGGTGATCGAAACCGTCACCCGCTTCCTCGGAATCGCCCAGGCCGACAATCTGACGGTCACCATCCCGGTCACCGTGGACCCCGTCTACCAGGCGCCCCCGCTGGTCACCCCGATCGCCGGCGGCGGCTACACGATCGGCAAAGAACCGGCCCACATCGTGTCCACGGTCGACATCGTCGACGGCGACTCGATCGGGCTGAAGCGGGTGGTCATCAAGGTGGCCACCCTCGCTCAGGTGGGCGACGTGCTGACCTACAACGCTCCGGTCGACAGCCCGATCGTCGGATCATGGGATTCCGAGACGCTGACGCTGACGCTGTCGGGCTCGGCCACGCTTGCGCAGTACGAAGAAGCCATCAAGGCGGTGACCTTCTCGGCGACCCAGGGCGCCTTACTGGTGCGCGGACTCAGCATCTCGGCCACCGACGAAGATGATGTGGACAACATCGCGCCCGGGTTTGTCACGGTGGGTGTCTGGCCCGCCGCGAAGCTTCCGCCGTTGGTCACCCCGATCGCCGGTGGCGGTTTCACCCTCGGCGGCAACCCCGCCAAGATCATCTCCGCCGTCGATATCGTCGACGGTGATTCGGGCAAGCTGTCCAAGCTGACGGTGAAGATCGCGACGCTGGCGCAGAACGGTGACGTGCTGAACTACGCTGCGCCGGATGGTAATCCGATCATCGGGACATGGGATGCGGCCGAACGCACGCTGACCTTGTCTGGTGATGCGACGCTGGCTCAGTACGAGGAAGCGCTCAAGGCGGTGACGTTCTCGGCCACCGGGGGTGCGCTGCTGGTGCGTGGGTTGTCCATCTCGGCCACCGATGAGGACGGCGTGGACAACATCGCGCCCGGGTTCGTGACCGTCGGTGTGGGCGCCGCGCCGACCCTGCCGCCGCTGGTCACCCCGATCGCCGGAGGTGGGTTCACCCTCGGTGGAAACCCGGCGAATGTGGTGTCCGCCGTCGATATCGTCGATGCTGATTCGGGCAAGCTGTCCAAGCTGACCGTCCGGATCGTGACGTTCGCGCAGAGCGGGGACGTGCTGAACTACGTTGCGCCGTCCGGTAACCCGGTGACCGCGACATGGAACGCAGCGGACTTCACCCTGACGCTGACCGGTGCCGGCACCCTGGCTCAGTACGAGGAGGCGCTCAAGGCCGTGACCTTCACGGCCACGCAGGGCGCGGCTCTCGTGCGCGGGCTCTCGATCTCGGCGACCGACGAGCACGGCATCGCGAACATTGCCCCCGGCTTTGTGACACTGGGTGTTTCGTCCCCGACCCGCTACGTGCCGCTGGTGACCCCGATCGGCGGGCGGTCGTACACGATCGGTGACTCCCCGATGAAGCCGGTCGCCTCCGTCAGCATCGTCGACGCCGACTCCAGCCATTTGCAGAAGGTCACCATGAGTGTCACGACCTTCGGCAAGGCCGGGGACACCCTGACCTTCGCCGGCCTGTCCGGAAACCCGATCACGGCGACCTACGACGCCGGGAGCAGGACGCTGACCCTGTCGGGCGTCGCGACGAAGCAGCAGTACGAGGACGCGCTGAAGGCCGTCACGTTCACGGCCACCCAGGGCGGGTGGACGACCCGGACCATTCTGATCGTCGCCACCGACACCGATGGCGTGAACAGCTCGGCCGGCGCACTGACCCTGTCGGTCTGGTGACCGCGCGGGTCAGCTGAAGCGGACGTTCAGGGTCGCCAGGCCGAAGATCTTTCGGCCCTGCGATTTTGCGCCGACGATGACGACGCCGGAGCGGGTCTCGGGGTCCAGCGACTTGATGCGGCCGCTGTACTCGATATCCGCTCCGCCGTCGACGGGCACGATCGCGGGCTGTGACAGCCGCACCGCGTACCGGGTCACCGAACCCGGGTCACCGGTCCAGGACGTGCCGAAGCTGGCGCCCAGCCCCATGGTGAGCATGCCGTGGGCCAGCACATCGGGCTGGCCGGCGAGATTGGCGACCTTGATGTCCCAGTGCAGCGGGTTGGCGTCGCCGGCCACGCCGGCGTAGTTCACCAGGTCCCCACGGGACAGCCGAGTGTGATGCACCGGCAACTCGTCGCCGACGTTCAGGGCGTCGAACGAGGGTGAGGCCGGAGTGCCGCCGGCCTCGGCGATGCGCTGGGTGCCCTCGGGCCGCAGGGACTTCTGGTACTCGCCGGTGTTGTCGGTGCCGAGCATGTTGATGCCGTGCATCATCACGCCGGCCACGGCCGGCCGGATCGCCGGGTCGACATCGTCGCTGCCGATGCCGACGACGGTGGTGTGCAGGGTGTGCACCACCTCCCCGGCGGCATCGGTGAAGGTGTTGGTGACGGTGATCAGGTCGCGTCCGGCGATCCTGCGCACCGCCGTCAGTTCGACGTCGATGGTCAGTTCGTCACCCTCGACGATCGGGCGGTGCTGCTCGAAGACTTCTTCGGTCTGCAGGTACATGTCGTAGCCGACGACGACCTGCTCGAACATCCGCTGGTTGCACGCCATGGCCGGCGCCGAGGTGAAGGTCAGCGGCGCCACCAGGCCCGGGTAGCCGAGCTTCTGGGCCTCGGCAACCTTCCAGTGCGCCGGGTGGTTGTCCTGAACGGCGCGAGCGAACTCACGGATCTTCTCGCGCCCGACGAGGTAGGTGTCGTCCATCTGATACCAGTGGCCGACCCGGTCTTCGAGTGCGGACGTTTCTGCTGCTGCGGTCATGACTGTGCTCAACTCTTCTATCTGCTGGTTGGCTGAGGCCGATACAGCAGATTAACGCGCTGGGCTCTGCAGCAAAAAACGGCGGCGGGCGGGAGCGGCCGGCCTGCGCGGCCCAGACATGGCGACGCTGCGGAACTACCCCACGAAGTTCCGCAGCGCCTCGACCATGATCACCGGCTGGTCCTCGGGGATCAGCGTCCAGGAGTCCTCGACGATCTTCTTGCCGGCGTCGGGGTAGAGCTCGACCAACCGATCAGCGTGAGCCAGCGGCATCATCCGGTCCTCGCGGGCCCAGAGGACCAGGACGGGCCGGGTGAACGCCCGCATCTGCTCGGAGAGTTCGAGCAGCCGGCGCCGCGAGGGAGCGCCGGTGGCGAACTTGACCAGATCCCGGCGTACGGCGGGGTTCTCGACGACGGGCGCGAACCAGTCGTCGAACAACTCATCGGGCAGTCCGCGCTTGGTCAGCGCACCGTAGGCCCGGTTGCTGTGTCGAAAGAACTTGGTGCCCAGCAACTTGGAGATCGCCCATCCGCCGCCGGGCAGGCTGCACAACAGCGCGGCGGGCCGCGCCGGCTTGGGCGGGTAGTTGTCGAACGCCGTGCACGACGCCAGTACCAGCCGGCCGAGCCGGGTGTCCCTGCCGTCGGAGATCATGAACTGTCCGCCGCCCCAGTCGTTGAGGACCAGCGTCACGTCGTCCAGGTCGAGGGCGTCGAGGAAATCGGCGAGGATGCCGGCCACGCCCTGCTCGGTCAGATCGGCGTCGGGATGCATCGGCTCCCGGTGCGCACCCATGGGCAGTGTCGGCGTGATGCACCGGTATTCAGGGAGTTGCGGGATGACCTTGCGCCACTGCCGCCCGTCCATCAACAGGCCGTGCCCGAACACCAGAACGGGCCCGTCGCCGCCGGTGTCCGCGTAGGCGATGCGACCCGCGGGTACGTCGACCGTCGGCATGTGCGCCTCCTAGATAGATCATTCTATTTGGGGTCACGATATGCTGCACCCACACACTGCGCAAGGAGGACCTGCGATGGCGGACCCCGGCACCCGCGACCGCATCCTGGCGGCGACGGCCGAGCTCTACCGGCGTCAGGGGATGGCGGCCACCGGCCTCAAACAGATCTCCGGGGCGGCACGTGCGCCGTTCGGATCGATCTACCACCACTTCCCCGGAGGCAAGGAATCAATCACCGCCGAGTTCATCCGCGGCGAAGGCGTCCGGTACGGCGAGTTCGTCGGCGCGCAGCTGGCGCACACCGACCCGGCGACGGGCATCCCGCAGATGTTCGAGAACGCCGGCAGGCTGATGGAATCCCAGGACTACAGCGAGGCGTGCTCCATCGAGACCATCGCACTGGAGGTGGCCAGCACGAATGAGCTGCTCCGTCAGGAGTCGGCAACGGTCTTCGAAGGTTGGCTGGGTGGGATCGCCGCGTGGTTCGGCCAGCTCGACATCACCGAAGAACAGAGTCGGCGGTTGGCGGTGATCACCCTGACCGCCCTCGAGGGCGCCTTCGTGCTGTGCCGAACCCTGCGGTCGGTCGAACCGATCGTCAGCGCCGGCCATGGCGTGCAGGCCGCCGTGACGGCGGTCCTCGCCGAGTGAGGAGCGGGTGGGGACAGCCCTACCCAGGACACGCAGGCGCACCGGTTGGGGGTTGATCTGCCAGATGCCTAGCGTCGAAGCGGTGACCACCACGGAGCGGCCCGCCATGCTGCGTCAACTCGGCGTCGATACCGGTTATGTCCTGCTCGGATTCCCGCTCGCGGTGGTGAGCTTCAGCGTCATCGTGACCGGGCTCTCGGCGGGTGTCGGCCTGCTCGTGGTCTTCGTCGGGGTGCCGGTCCTGGTCGGCTCGGTGTTCATCGCGCGGGTCTTCGCCGACATCGAACGGTTCCGCTATCCCGCGGTGCTGAGGCAACCGCGTACGCGGCCGGCATACCGCAAGGCCGCACCGGACACCGCATGGTGGCGACGCCTCGTCACCCCGCTGGGTGACGGCCAGTCCTGGCTGGACCTCACGCACGCTGTCGCGAGATTTCCGATCGCGGTGGCGACCTTCGTGATCGTCCTCAGCTGGTGGGCGGTCGCTATCGCGGGCACCCTGACCATCGCCTGGGACTGGGCGATTCCGCGCGGGCCGGAAAACACCTCGCTGGCTCAACTGGTCGGCCTCGGCGACAGCGCGGCGGCGCGCATCGGCTTCCAGACGGCCGTCGGCCTGCTCTGCCTGATCACGTTGCCGTTCATCGTGCGGGCCTGCGCGCTGCTCGAGGCCGGGTTCGCGCGCATCCTGCTGACCGGTGTGGCCGAGCTGCGCCAGACGATCACCGTGCTGACGGAGCAGAAGTCGGCCGCCGCCTCGGCCGAGGCGCATGCCCTGCGCCGGCTCGAACGCGATATCCACGACGGCCCCCAGCAGCGCCTCATCCGGTTGGCGATGGATCTCGGCCGGGCAAGGCAGAGCAGCGGACCGGGTCCGGTGCGCGACACTCTCGATGAGGCGATCGCCCAGACCCAGGAGACCCTCGATGAGTTGCGTGCGCTGTCCCGCGGTATCGCACCGCCCGTGCTCACCGACCGCGGCCTACCGAGTGCGCTTGCCGCACTGGCCATCCGGTGCACTGTACCGGTTGAGCTGGCCGTCGACCCCGAGCTCGGCACTCCGGTGGGGCGGCTCGATCCCGCGGTGGAGACCGCCGTCTACTTCGCGGTCGCCGAGGCGCTGACGAATGTCGCCAAGCACAGCGGCGCCAGGCACTGCTGGGTGACGGTCGCGACGGGGCCCGTTCGGGTCGGTGTCGACATCGTCGATGACGGCAGCGGCGGCGCGCATGTGGCCAAGGGGCACGGGCTTTCCGGCCTGGCCGACCGCATCCGGGCCGGGGGCGGTACGTTGACCGTGACCAGCCCCAATGGCGGACCGACGACGATCAGGGCGGAGTTGCCGGTATGAAAGTCATCGTCGCCGACGACTCGGTGCTGTTGCGGGAAGGTCTCATTCGGCTTCTCACCGAGAACGGCCACGAGGTGCTCGCTGCGGTCGGTGACGGACCCTCACTGGTGCAGGCCGTCGCCGCGCACCGGCCGGACGTCTCGGTGGTCGATGTCCGGATGCCGCCGTCGCACACCGATGAGGGGCTGCGTGCGGCGGTCGAAGCCCGCCACCTGGTGCCGCGTTCACCGATCCTGGTGCTGTCCCAGTACGTCGAGGTGTCCTACGCCGACGATCTGCTGGCCGACGGCGCCGGGGCGATCGGCTATCTGCTCAAGGACCGCGTCGCCGCAGTCGCCGACTTCCTCGACGCGGTGCAGCGCGTCGCCTCGGGCGGCACCGTGCTCGACCCGGACGTGGTGGCCCAACTGCTGGTGCGCCGCCGCCGCGATGATCCGTTGCGGCAGCTGACCTTACGGGAGCAGGAGGTGCTGGCGTTGATGGCCGAGGGCCGCTCCAATACGAACATCGCGCGCGCACTCGTGGTGTCCGACGGCGCGGTGGAAAAGCACATCAGCAACATCTTCACCAAGCTCGGGTTACCACCTGACGGCGCGCAGCATCGCCGGGTGCTCGCGGTGCTGACCTATCTGCGTATGTAGCGAAAATCAGAGGACAGCAAGGCTATTCGCGGACAACAGCTGAGCGAAGACATGGTCGAGAGACGCTGAGATGGTCGCTTCCTCGCCGGCCGCCCAGCGCCGCCAGGCCAGGTCCAGGCCGGCGAACGCCGCGACGGCGATGGCGCGCGCGGCCTCGGGAGCGTCGATCCGCGCTGCGAGAACCGGGGTGAGGGCGTCCTCGTGCGCGAAACGGCGCTGCGCCATCCGGGTGCGCAGCGAGACAGTGGAATTGATCATCCGGACCCGGGAGCGTTCCAGCTCGGAGTGTTCGTCGCGCTGGGAGAGGGCGTGCTTGAAGGCGCGGTGCAGCAGCTGCCACGGATTCTCGCCGTCGACGGCGGGCAGGGTCTCCACGTGCGCGGCGTAATCGATGGACGATGCTTCGATGGCGGCCAGCACGGCGTCCTCCTTGGAGCCGAAATAGCGAAAGAACGTCGCTCGGGAGATGCCGACCTCGCCGGCCGCCTCTTCGACGGTCACCTCGTCGAAGCCTCGTTCGGCGAACACGATGCTGATCGCCTGGGCGATCTCGGTACGTAGTGCGAGTCGTGCACGCTCGCGCACTCCTGCGGTCATCGGCCCAGGGTAACCGAAACTGACGCTGAATGTCAGAAACGATACTTCGACTACAACTTGATACTCAGTCTCAGCGACCGGTACGGTGGTTCCGGTAGTCAGACGAAAGGTGGGTTGATGACAGTCGACACCCCGACGGCGATCGGCCCGCAATCCGGCGCTCCCACGCGGCCCGTGCGCACCGGCGCAGTGGTGTCGGTGCTGGCCTTCGCCGGCATGTGTGCGGCGTTCACCCAGACCATCCTCATCCCGATCCAGGGCGAGCTGCCGCTGCTGCTGAACGCATCCAGCAGCGACACCGCATGGGTCATCACGATCACCTTGCTGGTGGCGGCGATCTGCACGCCCATCTCCGGGAAGTTGGGCGACATGTACGGCAAACGCCGCGTCGCGCTCGTGCTGCTCGGCGTCCTGATGCTCGGCTCGGTGGTCGCTGCGCTGTCGCCGACGGTGGCCCCGCTGATCGTGGGACGCGGCCTGCAGGGGATGGGCATGGGTGTCATCCCACTGGGCATCGCGATCCTGCGCGACACACTTCCCGCTGAACGGCTCGGCTCGGCCATCGCCTTGGTCAGCGCCACGCTGGGTGTCGGTGGTGCGCTCGGGCTGCCGATCAGTGCCTTCGTCACCGAACATTTCGACTGGCATGCCCTCTTCTGGGTCGCCGCGTGCCTGGGCTTGATTGCGTTCGTCCTGATGGCGTTCCTGGTACCGGAGAGCAGATTGCGCGTCGGTGGCCGGGTGGACGTGATCGGCATCATCGGCCTCGCCGTCGGTCTGTCGGGTGTGCTGCTGGCCATCTCCCGGGGTAACGACTGGGGCTGGACGTCTACGCGGACGGTGGGCTTCCTGCTCGGCGGCGTGGTCGTGCTGCTGATCTGGGGCTGGTTGGAACTGCGCATCCACGAGCCGCTCGTCGATCTGCGGGTGAGCGCCCGCGGCCCGGTGCTGCTGACCAACCTTGCGTCGATCGCGATGGGTTTCGCGCTGTTCTCCTCGCAGATCGCCTTCCCGCAACTCCTCGAGCTGCCGAAAGAGGCTGGCGGACTGGGCATGCCGCTGCTGCAGGCCAGTCTGTTCCTGATGCCGGCCGGGCTGGCGATGCTCGTCATGTCACCACTGGCCGGCCGCCTCGGACGGGTGTGGGGACCCAAGCCGCTGTTGGTCGCCGGCGCGGCCATCATGGGGACGGGATACCTGGTCGCGCTGCTCTCGGACTTGCACGCCGGTCACATCCTCATCATCAACGTGCTGATCGGTATCGGTATCGGGCTCGGCTACGCGGCGATGCCGACGCTGATCATGCGGGCCGTTCCGGCCTCGGAGACCGGTGCGGCCAACGGCCTCAACACCCTGATGCGCTCGCTGGGAACCGCCACCGCGGCCGCCGTCATCGCCGCGGTGCTGGCCCGCTACACCGTGGACGTCGGCGGCGTGCCCGTGCCCAGCACGGACGGCTTCCAGTCGGCCTTCCTGTTCGGGCTGGGTGCGGCCATGCTGTGCACCGTCATTGCGATCTTCATCCCACAACCGGATGCGACGATGGAGCAATGCGACTGAGACGTCCTCGTGCACGCGGACTCGGCAAGCGCGCGTGGCTGCTCACGTGGACCATTCGGCTGATGCTGTGGACGCTGGGTTTCACCCGCATCATCAGAACCGAGATCGTGAACGCCGAGATCGTGCCCGACAAGGGCGCGGTGATCCTGGCCGCCAACCACACCTCGATGGTCGATGTCTTCTTCATCCTCGGGGCGCTGCGCCGAGAGGCCATCGCCATGGCGATGGCCGAACTGTGGAAATCACCGTTCACCCGTTGGCTGGTGGAGGTGCTGGGGCAGATCCCGGTGGTCCGAGGCGACGCCGACTCCGGCAAGCAGGCCATGGAAAGTGCCACGGACGCTCTGGAAGACGGCGCGCTGGTCGGGATTTTCCCCGAGCAGAAGTGCGTGCGGCCCGGCGAGACCGCGCCCTACCGGCCGGGTGTTGCGGTGCTGTCCAAGCGCTCGGGTGTGCCGATCATCCCGGTCCGTCTGGTCAACGCGAACAAGGTGCTGCCGCTGGATCGCCGGTTCCCGGTCCTCGGGCACACCGTGCACGTGCTGTTCGGCGATCCGATCCATCCGGACGAATTCCACTCCATTCCTGAACTTCTCGACGAGGTCCAGCGGCGCATCACGACGCTCGCCGTGCCCGTCCCGGCTGCCTGAGCCTCATGGGTCTCTACGCTGGTGGCATGTTCTTCCTGTTCGGCTTCGGCACCAAGCAGAAGCCCCTCGGCCCCGGCGACGTGCGGACCTGCCCGCGCTGTCACAACACCACCCAGTGGATGCGGCTGCGGCAGTTCAATCAGTTCACGTTGTTCTTCGTCCCGCGCTGGAAGCGCCGGCAGTTCGAGGCGTGCGGCATCTGCGGTGCCTCGGTCGCGGCTAGCTGATCCTCGCGGTCACCTTCACCGGGATGTTCCCCTGCCGGGGAAGCCCCGTGATCGGGTCGTACTCGGCATCGGTCGGTACCAGACGGCCGACATTGCTTCCGCGCGAACGGACCTCACCATCTTCACTCGGTAGCCCGCCGAACGCGTGATGCATGGCGATGACATCGGGGCGCAGGCTGTCATCGGCCTCGACCACGCTCGGGATGCTGTCATGCGGGGAGGCGACGGTGACGAGATCACCGGAGAGCAACCCGAGCGCGGCGATGGCCGACGGATGCATATAGGCCGGGTTGTAGGGCTTGCCGCGGTTGAGGGCGGCAAGGTTGGTGCCCGAGGAGTTCATGAAACTCCCGTGCCGGCGCGGGATCAGCCGCAACGGATACTCGGCGGTGTCCTGCGCGGCGGCGAAATCCTCGGCCAGCACCTCGGCCAACTCGCCGAGCAAGACGGCATTGCCGACGTCGAGGCGTGCGTCGCAGTCGGTGTCCCGCTCGGCGACCACCTCGTCGACGTCGAAGATCTTGCCGTGCGGATGGCCGGCCACCTCGTCGAAGGGGATGCGCGAGGTCGAGCACATCTGGGCGAACAGTTCTTCGGTGGTGAGCGCGGTGTCGGCGTTCATGTTGATGACCACGGGCGGGGATTCCATGAAACGCCCGCCACCGCCGCCGAAGAAGTTCACGAACCACAGGTCGAGGTGCATGCGCTTGGTGAGGCCGAGGAAGAACTGCCACTCCTCGGTCAGATCCGAGCCTTCCGGTGGCTCGACGAGCCGCGGCACGTACTGCCCGTACGCCGCGGGGATGCCGGTACCGCTCGTGTAGTACTTGATGAGTTCGCTGCCCATCGTCATGGCGGGTGTTTCCATCTGCATCTTGGGGGCGATGACATAGTCGGCCAGCCGTGAGGTCAGCGACATCTCGGTGTCGAGGGTGACCAGCAGATCCAGGCTTTCGAGTGCACGCAACGTTTTTCGCTGATCCGGCCAGGCCGCCATCGGATTGCCCCCGATGCAGATCAGCGCCTTCACCTGACCCTCGCCCTCCAGCAGGATCTCGTCGGCCAGCGCGGCGGTCGGCATGCCGGCCACGGTGTCGGTCAATCCGCGGACCCGCAGCCGCTCCCCGTATCCCCAGCCCTCGTACGGCGCGTGGGGTTGGGCTTTCGCCGTGAAGGCCGGCATCAGGGTGTTGGGCCGGGTCACCCGCTCGCCCGCGCGCTGCCACCGCCCGCAGATCGTGGTCAGGCACAGACAGAGATACTCCAGCAGGCTGCCGTGCGCGGCGAAGTTGGCGCCGGTGCCCGCGTTGACCATGCCGCGCCGAGCACCGTGGGTCGCGAAGATGGTTGCCGCGGCGATGAATTGATCCATCGGGACGTCGGCGCGTTCAGCCACGTACTCCGGGGTGAAACCCGATACCCCGGCGGCCAGTTCGTCGAACCCGGTCACGTTGTCGGTCAGGAACTCGGTGTCGCAGAGTCCTCCGGAGATGACGAAGTTGATGATGCCGGCGACGATGGTCACGTCTTCGCCCGGGCGCGGCTGCAGGTGGATGGCCGCGCGCGCCGCGGTCTGTGAGCGACGCGGATCGATGACGATCAGCCGCATGCCGCGGGCCAGGGCGCTGCGCAACCCCTGTCCGGGATTCTGGCCGGGGATGCCGATGGCCTTGGACACCAGCGGATTGGTACCGATGAGCATCCAGCTGTCGGCCTCGTGGAAGTCGACATCACCACCGAGCCAGTGACCGTGCGCGGCGAGCGCGATCTGTTTACCGGGCTGGTCGATGGTGTTGGCGGTGAAGAACATCGGGGACTCGATGCCCCGGATGAAGGCGTTGGCCATCAACGCCGAGGCGGGATAGGGCAGGCCGTTGGTGCCGAGATAGATGGCCACCGAACGTGGTCCGTGTGCGTCGATCAGCTGCTGCAGCTGTGCGGCGATCTCGTCCATCGCCAGCTCGGCCTCGATCGGCCGGTGGTCGCCGTCGGGCTGCCTCTTCTGGCTGTGCAGGAGCCGGTTCGGGTTGTTGTGGATCTCGGGCAGGCCTCGACCCTTGGCGCAGGTGTAGCCCTTGAACATCGGGTTGTCCGGATCCCCGGTCACCTTTGTCAGCCTGCCGTCGGTGACCGTGGCCAACACGCCACAATGCGCCGAACAGATCCGGCAGATTCCGGGTCGCGTCGTGGTCTGGATGGACACGCTGATATTCATACTCCCGAACGGGAAAAAATACTAGACTCGGACCATGACGGATCGGCAGCGTGGCAGACCCCGGCAGATCAGCCGGGAGCGGATCGTCTCGGCGGCACGCGATCTGCCGCCGGAGGGGTTGACCATGCAGGCGGTGGCCGGGGTCCTGGGGGTGGACCCGAAGGCCCTCAACTACCACGTGGGTGACCGGGACGGCTTGCGTGGTCTCGTCGCGCTGGACGTCTTCGAATCTGAACTGCGGCGGGTCGAGTTACCCGCCGACGGCGACTGGAGGGTGGTGGCCCGATCCTTCGCGGGCGCGATCCGCGACGCCTATCTCAAGGTCGGTGTGCTGGCCGCGTCATTTCACCTGCCCGCCGCGACCGGCCTGACGGCCCTGGCGCCGGTCGAAACCCTGCTGCAGGCTCTCGTCGACGCCGGATTCGACGCCGCGCAGGCCGGTCGCGCGCTCACCCAGATCAGCGACACGGCCTACGCCGCCGGGCGGGCCGCGGTGCTGGCGGCCCAGAACGGGATCCATCCGAATGTGCCGGAGATAGCCGATGCCCTCGAGCATGCTGCAGACAAGGACTTTTCGATACTGCGCCAGGTCATCGAATCGACCGGCACCGATCAGGACGGCGCCGAACAGTTCGAGTTCAGCCTTGCCGTCGTCATCGCCGGCCTGGAGCGGATGCTCGCATGAAGGTCCAGCCCGCTGCCTTTCTGCGCACCACGTTGCCGCTCGGGTTGGACATGCTCGCGCAGTACGACTCGGGCCGCTACCACTCGGTCTGGCTGCCCGATCACATGGTCAGCTTCTGGCCCGAGTCGATCTGGACGCCGGAGTTCACCGATCTCGCGACCGTTTCACCCTCACCGCACCGCCATCTGGACGGTATGGCGGTGGCCGCGGCCGCGGCGGTGTTGACCCGCAACACCCCGATCGTCACCACGGTGGTCGACACCGTGCGCAGGCACCCGGTGATGCTGGCCCAGTCGGCGCTCACTCTCGACCACCTCTCCCGGGGACGGTTCGTGCTGGGACTGGGCTCCGGCGAACTGGAGAACACGGCGCCGTACGGTTTCGACTTCGAGACACCGGTCGCCAGGTTCGAGGAGGCCATCCGCGTCATCAAAATGCTCTGGGAGAGTGACGGTCCCGTCGACTTCGAGGGTCGATTCCACCGCCTCGAGCACGCGCGACTGGACACCGAACCCTACGAGGGGAGGCACCCGCCGATCTGGATCGGAGCCGCCGGGCCGCGGATGCTGCGCATCACTGGCCGGCACGCCGACGGATGGTGGCCCAACGGTGCGTACACGCCCGAGGACTACCACCAGAAACTGACCGTCGTGCGCGAGGCCGCCGAGCGGGCCGGCCGCGACCCGGCGGCCATCACCCCCGCGGTCACCCAGATCTGCCTGATCGGCGACGACGAGGAGATCGCCGAGATGCTGAAAGCGCCACTGGTGAAGGCGATCGTCCTGTTGATCACTGCGGATGATCTCCGCCGATTCGGCTATGAACATCCGATGGGACCGCAGTGGCGCGGCGTACAGGACTTCGATCCCGTCCAGCTCTCCCGGGACAAGATCATCAGATTCTGCGAGCAGGTGGACACCCGGGTCATCACCGATATCTTCCCGTGCGGAACCCCGAAACAGGTGGCGCACCGAGTGAAAGGGTTCTGCGATGCCGGTATGCGGGTGTTCAAACTGATGGAATACGGCAGCATGGCCGGCCTGCGGTTCAGTGCGCGGTCCGCCGACAAGGTGCGCGAGACCGAGGACGAGATACTGCGACTGACGGGTGCACAGCATGGCTGACCTGAATGCCGACGTCCTGCTGGCCGACGCGCAAGCCCGCACCGGGCTCACCGACTGGGGCGATGACACGCTGCCCGAGCGATTCGCCACCGCGGTGGAGCATCTCCAGACGGCCGGTATGGATACCGACGGACAGCTCGCCGCGGCGGCGGTGTGCAGCGGCCTGCTCACGTCGCGGCTGGAGTTCTTCGAGGACCGCCGGCGCCACCCGGTCGCCGACGAGGCGATCGTGGCGCCGTTGTTCGTGACCGGCGAGCCACGCACCGGCACCACCCTGATGCACGCACTGATGGCTGTCGACCCGGAGGCGCGCGCCCTGCGGTTCTGGGAGGTCATGTACCCGTCGGGCCCGCCGGGACTTGCCGCAGTGGATGATCCGCGCCGCGGGCGGGCCGATGCGGACTGGCGCGAGATCAACGCCAAGCTGCCGAAATGGCTGCATTCGCACCCTTACAACGACATGCTCGGTGACGGACTGCCCGAGGACGAACGCACCTGGGCCTTCGATTTCAGGGTGATGACGCCGACGGCGTGGTGGCGAGTGCCGGTGCCGACCGTGGTGCAGGGGCTACCCGTCGATGCGGCAGCGCAGTATCGGATTCACCGGATGATGTTGCAGCAGTGCCAGTTCGGCAGACCGGAGAAACGCTGGGTGCTCAAGGGATTCCATGGCTTCCGGCTGCGTGAGTTCTTCGATGCCTATCCCGACGCCACCCTCGCCTGGCTGCACCGGGACCCGGTCCAGGTCGCGGCGTCACGCACCATGATGATGGCCGACATCATGGACGGCATCACCGGACCGGTGGACCTCAAGGCGACCGCCAGGTTGCACCTGGACCTGACGCGGGCGAGCATCGCCAACACGATGTCCCATCCGTTGGCCGACGACCCGCGCATCCTGCACGTCCGGTACCTGGATTTCGTCGCCGACCCCATCGAGACGATCCGGCGCTATTACCGCTTCGCAGGCCGGACGCTGACGTCGCCGGCGGAGCAGGCGATGCGGAACTACCTGGCGCACAACAAAGGCGACCGGCACGGAAAGTTCCGCTACTCGACGGTGTTGTTGACCGACATCGGGGAAGACCTCGATGCCCTGCACGAGGAGTTCCGGCCGTTCCGTGAACGCTTCGGCGTCGCGGTGGAGAATCGGGGCTGAGCGTGCATCCCCGCGTCAGCCTGCATCAGGTGGCCTTCCTGCACGAGAGCACAGCGGCATTTCTCGAGCACTGTCTCGACATCGGTGTGCAGCACGCGACGCTGGTTTCTCCGATCCTGATGCAAGAGCGTGCCGTGGCGGAGGCCGCTGGGGCCGGCGTGAGAATCGCCAGCATCAATCATCCCTTTGCCGTGCAACCGGATCTGGAACGGGACGACGAGCGGGCCACGCAGGCCCTCGACGATGTCATCGATATCGCGGTGGCTCTCGGAAAGCCCGATATCTACCTGCTGACCGGTGCGCGGGGAGCGCTGAGCTGGGAGCTGGCTGCCCGGCTGTTCGGCGAGCTCATCGCCCCCTGCCGGGCGCGGGCCGACGCCGAGGGGGTGCGGCTGCTGGTGGAGAATGCATCGACGTTCAACGCCGACATTCACATCGCGCACACCCTTGCCGACACGATCACCCTGGCCTCGGGGGTCGGCATCGGTGTCTGCGTCGACGTGCACGCCTGCTGGGCCGAGGCCGGGCCTGCGCGAACTGATCCACCGCGCGATGCCGCTGACGGGCCTCATCCAGGTCAGCGACTACGTGCTCGGTGACCGCTGCGCACCGTGCCGGGCCGTACCGGGTGACGGCGCGATTCCGCTGCGACGCATCATCGGAGACGCTCTGCACGCCGGCTACCGCGGGGTCTTCGATATCGAGCTGGTCGGTCCCCGGATCGACGAGGAAGGCGCGCGGGCGGCCAGCGCCCGCGCCGCTGGCCGGGTGTCCGACATCCTCACCGAACTGGGAGCGTGACATGGCCTTCGGGGACGGGCCGGCGGACCAGTCGCTGCGTGACGCCTGGCAGCACTTCTGTGACCGGCTGAAGAGCGCCGGGGAGCTGGTGTTCAAGGACGCCAACCCGGGCACACCGCTGCAGCGGGCCGACGCAATGCGTTTCCTGACCCAGAATCTCGGTCAGGCGTTCGACCTCGCCCTGGAGACCCGGGATCCGGGGTTCCCGCAGATCCACCAGTTGTCCATGCCCAGCAGGAAACTGGGTGGTGATGTCGCCGATTTCAGCTATCGGCAGGCATGGATCGATGGGCGCCACGAATACAAGCTCACCGGTAGGCGTGGCACCGCGCGGTGGCTCAACATCACGGTGCAAGGGCCCCGCCCGGACACCATTCCGGGAACCGACTGGCCCTCGCTGCACGAACCCTTCGGCGACATACCCGAGGTGAACATCTTCGGTCATCAGTTGCGCGCCGATGATGCGGGAAACTTCGAACTGTACATAGGAGGACCCGAACGCGCCGAGAACTGGCTACCCACCACAGCCGGCAGCCGAAAGCTGTTCATCCGAGAGGCCTTCGACGCCTGGTCCGAGACACCGACGACGCTCACCATCGAACGGATCGGTATGCGGGCGCCCAGACCGCTGCCGGACCCGGAATCGATGATCGAGGCAATGTGCTGGGCCGGGGACTTCCTGAACGGCGCGATGCGCGACTGGCCGGAGCACTCGTGGAACTACTCCGGTGGAGTATGCGATCCGGCCTACCTGAATCGGTTCCCCCCGAACAGGGTCGCCGACACCGACAGCGATATGAAGCGGGGCCGGATGGCCGCGCACATGGTGTGGCAGCTGCGACCCGATGAGGCGCTCATCGTCGAGATGGACAACCATGACGGTTTCTGGGTCTTCGGTATGGGTGGGGTGTTCGCGGGCAGCATGGACTTCCTGTACCGGCCGGTGAGCTACACGCCGGCCCGCACGGTCATCGACGGCGATGGCGTCGTGCGATTCGTCATCGCCCACGCTGATCCCGGGGTGCACAATTGGCTGGACACCCAGGGGTTCTCGGATGGCAACCTCACCTACCGGAACCTGGTGAGCCGGAATGCCGCGACCTTCCGCACCCAGCTGGTGAAGCATGCGGAAATCCGCGACGTCCTGCCCCGCCACACCGCGAAGGTGGACACCACCGAACGCGCGCAGCAGCTGCTCGACCGGTTTCACAGCATCAAACTGCGCTACGGAATCTGACTCTGCTGCGCGGCGATCCAGGTCCGGATGGCCTCGACACCGGGCTTGGCCACCCAGTTGCGGTCGAACACGCCCCACGGTGTCTCGTTGGGCCGGTCGACCAGTGAGTAGATGAACATCGGTCCCACACCGTCCAGCCCCGACCATGTGGTGGCGAAGTCGGTGATCCAGGCCGCCTGGGTGGCGCCGCTGACAGCTGAGGTCGGCACACCGTATTCCGTTGTCCAGATCTTCTTCTCACCGTCGCCCGCCGATTCCATCAACGCCCGCAACGACAGCAACTGCCGGTAGGGCGTATTGGCGTACGGCGCTCCGGCCGAGAAGCTGCTGGAGAAATTGTAGGGGTGGAAGGACAGCGCATCGAAATACCCCTGGGCGCCTGCGGCGTACATCTGGGTCAGATAGTTGACCGGGTTGAGGGTCCAGGTGCCGAACGAGAGTCCGGCGCCCAGCACCCCGCCGACCACCGTCGCGGTGGGTTCGACGGTCTTGATGGCGGTGTAGGCCAGTTTGAGCAGTTCGGTGTATCCGGCGACATTGGGTTGCGGTGACCAGCCGATGTTGGCGTTGGGTTCGTTCCAGATCTCATAGGCCGCGATCCGTGGCTGGGTGCTGCCCGATCCGTAGCGCTGGGCCAGCTGCACCATGAACTGCGCGTAGGTGTTCGGATCGTCCGGTGCGGCGTTGGGCAGCCAGAAGCCGTTGCGAGAGGCCCATATCGGTGTGCTCGTCACCGCACCGACCACGGCGATGCCCCGGGCGGCGGCGGCGTCCAGGATGCGGTCGGCGACCACCCAGTTGTAGGTGCCCCTGGAGGGCTCCATGGCCCGCCAGGGCAGGAAGACCCGGATCTGTTGCACGCCCATCTCTTCGAATGCCTGCATCGCGGTGGCCAACTCATCGGCGGTCATGAAGTACAGGTTGGATTCGGCGATGCCGAGCGCGGTGGGTGCGGTGTCGACCCGTGCCAGCGCGGCGCCTGCCGCGGGTGCGGACATGGGGGAGGCGAGTTGGCCGGCCACCATGCACAGAACCAGGGCGAGCGCGCGTAACAGGTGGGCGGGCATGGCGGCCTTTCTGGCGCTCAGGTGCAGCACGGCGTGTGACGACGCTCAATGTAGGCATGTCAACCACGTTGCCGCATGCCATGATTCGGCACCCGGGACCGACGGTCGGGGGTTGCTGCAGAGCTACCGGCCGCGCTCGGCAGGCCGGTGTGTGTGCGCAGGCATCGCGACGCAGCAAAGACCGGCGGTGTCGCCACGGACCCAGGGGAGGCCGGCGGGACCGGCTGTTTGCCGCGGCAAACGTTGCATTGCGAAACAAATTTGCTGGAGGGTAAAAATGCGCGCAGGTTGCAATGGGTAAAGATGCGGATCGGGCGGCGCAGGCCGCGATGACTGGTTCGCACGTACCAGAAAGCAGAGAAACCGGGGCCGGGCCGAGCGCAGAACCGTCATCCAAGCGTGACGTCTCCGACCGAATTCCGATACCCCGGCGAGTCCGACGTCCTTGAGGGTGAGGATGCCGACCGGACCGGTGTCCTGCGCGCCTACGGCGGGCATCTGCGGGCCACCGCCACCCCTGTCCAGTTGCGCGGCACGCGCAGCCTGGCACTGGCCGAACGTGCGCTCGGTGAGGCGTCGGCCGGTCGGTTCGCGCTGCCCGGGGAGATCATCGACAACCGGGCGGTCGCCGGCAGCGCCGACGATTTCGAGTTCAGCCTCGACGTGGTGATCGATGGACTGCAACTGCGACTGGACCGCAAAGGCCGAGGTGTTGCTGGTTGCCCATGACCCGGTGACCGGCCGCGCGAAGGGTGTTTGCCCAGCACATTTCAGGTGTGGTGACCTGCCGTTTCGCGATTGGCGTTGCTCATTGAGTCGCACTAACTTTCCTAGGGTGAAGTCTTCCGTTGCTGGCACCGCCGCGCGGTGGCTGGTCCCCTTCTTCGCCGTCGCGGCCGTCGTCACAGGCGTTGCGTCCCCGGTTCAGGCCCCGCAGATCCAGTTGGCCAGTGAGGCCAACCCGCTGGTCGGCAAGCCCTTCTACGTCGACCCGATCTCCAAGGCGATGCGCGCCGCGCAGAGCAGCCCGAGCCCGCAACTGGACTACGTGGCGAACACGCCGCAGGCCTACTGGCTGGATCAGGCCTTCCCGGCGTCCACCGTCGGCGGCACGGTGAGCAAGCTCGTCGGCGCCGCGCAGGCTGCGGGCGCCACACCGGTGCTGTCGATCTACGCGCTTCCGCATCGCGACTGCTACAGCTACGCTGCCGGCGGGTTCGGCTCGGCTGACGGTTACCGGGCGTGGATCGACGCCATCTCGGCCGGCCTGGGATCCGCGCCGGCCGCGATCATCCTGGAACCCGATGCGCTCGCGATGGCCGACTGCCTGACGGCGGATCAACGTGCGGAACGTTTCGACCTGATCCGCTACGCCGTCGACACCCTGACCCGTGACCCGGCCGCCGCGGTGTACATCGATGCCGGGCACTCGCGCTGGGTGAGTGCGGACAAGATGGCCGCGATGCTCAACGATGTCGGCGTGGCCCGCGCGCAGGGCTTCAGCCTGAACACCACGAACTACTACACCACCGAAGAGCAGATGGGCTACGGCGACGCCATCTCGGGGATGACGGGCGGCTCGCACTACGTCATCGACACCTCGCGCAACGGTCGCGGACCCGAGAGCGACAGCGATATGGCCTGGTGCAACCCGAAGGGCCGGGCGTTGGGCGTCCCGCCGACGACGGCCACCGGGAACCCGAACGTCGATGCCTTCCTGTGGGTCAAGCGCGTCGGTGAGTCCGACGGGTCCTGCGGGCGCGGCGAGCCCGGCGCGGGCACGTTCGTCAACCAGTACGCGATCGACCTGGCGCTCAACGCGGGGAAATAGGCCCGCCGAACCGTCCGTTGGTCGCGTCCCGGACCGCCCGATCGATCAGGTCGAGTGCCTCCTCCTGGCTGACCTTCTCTTTCTCGACGATGACGCGCCGCCCCACGTCCTCATCGATGACCCGGAATGCCCCGACCACCGCGGCCGCGCAGAGGCGGGCGGTGAGATCGCCGTCCGGCAGGCCGAGTCGCTGGGCGACAACCGGAACGAATCCGCGCTCCATCTCGTCGTGCACCATCAGGTAGGCCGTCCGCAGTGCGGGTTCCTCGGCGGACATGGTCGCGATGCGCAGCGCGCTGATCTCATCGGCGAGTTCCTGCTCACTGAGCGGGTGCTCGGCCATGTCGGCCGCCATGTGCTCGGCCAGTGAGAGTTCGGCCGGCCACCGGTGCGCCTGGGCGATGAAACGTTGCGCGGACAGGGACAGCATCGGTTCGACGCAGCTTTCCTTGCTCCGGAAGTACCGCCAGATGGTGCGGGTGGAGAGCCCTGCGGCGGCGGCGATATCGTCACCACTGGTGGCGGAGACCCCACGCTCCCAGAACAACGCGCAGGCATGGCGGGAGACGGCGAGGCGGGCTTGCGCCTGCTTGGGATTGTGCGTGCCGCGGATATCCTTGGTGGCGATGGTGAAGGCCTCCTGACACTTAGTGACATTGCCACTGTGTCACTAAGTGACAGGGTGCGCAAGCGGCGGGGCGGGAGCGATATGGCGACATCGGCTGAACCCGCCACCACGCCGGAGGTCAGCCTGGTCATGACTGTGGCGCGTTGATGCCCCGGATCAGATCGGGCCTGGTGTGGGTCTGCACCGTGTCGGTCCTGGCCGGCGTGGTGATCGGCTTTGTCGGCGGCGCATTCCGGTGGTGTCTGCAGCTCGCGGACCGCTGGCGGGTCGACCTGGTCACCTGGGCCCACGACCTGCCGGGGCCCGGGTGGCTGGTGCCGATCGCCGTGGCCGCCCTCGGGGCGACGCTGGCCGCCGTCGTGGTCCGGTGGGTGCCGCTGGCCGCCGGGAGCGGCATCCAGCACGTCGAGGCCGTCTATCGCGGGACGGCCCGACCGCCGAGCCTGCTGCTGCTGCCGGCCAAGTTCATCGGGGGTGTCCTCGCGATCGGCTCGGGCCTGGTGCTCGGCAGAGAAGGCCCGACGGTGCACATGGGCGCGGTGATCGGCGCGCACGCCGCGCGGCGCGGCGGGCTGGACGACCGTGATGTACGGATGATGCAGACGGCGCTGGGCGGCGCCGGACTGGCGGTCGCGTTCAACGCGCCGATCGGCGGGGCGCTGTTCACCCTCGAAGAGGCCACCAAATCCGTGCACCTCCGCACCGTGCTCGTCACCCTGTTCTCGGCCGCCACGGCCGTGGCCTGCGCCCGGTTGATCCTCGGCGACCAGCCGGATTTCCAGGTCGATCCGGTGGCGGCGCCGTCGAGCACGCTGGTCCCCGTCTTCATCGTGTTCGGTCTGGTCACCGGCTGCCTGGGTGCGCTCTACAGCCGGCTCGTGCTGAGCTTCCTCGATGGCGTCGCCGCCGTTTCCCGGATTCCGGCGGTCGCGAAGGCGGCGATCATCGGCGCGATCATCGGGCTGGTGGCGTTCGTGGATCCACGTGCCGTCGGTGGCGGTGATGGGCTGACTCAGCTGATCGTCGGAGGAGGCGCCCTGGCGTTGCCGATGGCTTTGGGGTATCTGGTGGTGCGGCTGGTGGCCGGCCCGTTGTCCTATGCGGCCGCGGTACCCGGTGGGCTGTTCGCGCCCCTGCTGGCCGTCGGCGCGCTGTGGGGTGTGTTGTTCACCGGCGGCCTGAATGTTCTGATACCCGACAGCAATCCGTCGCTCGTGGTGCCGATGGCCATCGTCGGCATGGCCGCGTTCTTCGGTGCCGTCGTGCGGGCGCCCGTCACCGCGATCGTGCTGGTGATCGAGATGACCGCCACCACATCGCTGGTCGTGCCGATGCTGGCGGCGACCGCCGCTGCCGTGCTGGCCGCCGAACTGCTGAAATCGCCGCCCATCTACGACAGCCTGCGGGCGCGGATGCAACCTGACGGAAACAGTGGCCCGCTAGATTCGGGGGAGCGCCGAAACCGCGGGGGGCCGTGAAAGGGCACCAGCGAGACGTGGCCGACGAACCAAGCCAAGAGACCCCGGTGGCACGCACGGTCGTGTTCGCCCTCTACGACAAGGTCACCCTGCAGGATGTGGCGGCGCCCTTGGAGATCTTCGCCCGCGCCAACGACTTCGGGGCGAATTACCATGTGCTGCTGGTCTCGCCGACCGGTGCGGCGGTCGGGACCACGGCCTACGCACGCCTGGACGTGAATCTGGCGCTCGCCGACGTGCCCGCCAGGATCGACACGCTGCTGGTGCCCGGCGGCGTGCCCGCGGATTTCTCCTTCACCCCTGGCCTGCACGATATTCCCGAGGAGCCGACACCCGATACGGTGCCGGACGCCCTGGAAATGGTGCGCCTGCTCGCGCCGCGGGCCCGTCGGGTGGCCTCGGTGTGCACCGGTGCGTTCGTGCTTGCCGCCCTCGGGCTTCTCGAAGGGCGGCGCGCGACCACCCACTGGGCGCACTGCCAGACATTGGCGCGCAGATATCCGAACGTGCGCGTGGATCCGGATTCGCTGTTCGTCCAGGACGGGCCGTTCATCACGGGTGCGGGTATCACCGCGGGTATCGACCTGGCGCTGGCCCTTGTCGAGAGTGACTACGGCCCGACGGTGGCCCGGAGGGTGGCGCGCTGGATGGTCGTCTTCCTCCAACGCCCGGGCGGGCAGGCACAATTCAGCGTGTGGGCGGAATCTGCGCTGCCGGTCTCGGGTGGGCTGCGCGATATCGTGGACGCGGTGATCGCCGACCCCGGCGCGGACCATTCCATCGCATCGATGGCCGTCAAGGCGGCCGTGAGTGAGCGGCACCTCGCCCGGATGTTCCACGACCAGATCGGGATGACCCCGGCGCGGTTCGTCGAACAGGCCCGGCTGGAGGCCGCCAAAGTGCTCCTTGCGACCGGTGATCAGAGCCAGGATTCGGTCGCACGACGGGCGGGCTTCGGCACCACGGACACCATGCGGCGCACCTTTCGCCGAAACCTCGGTGTGTCACCCGGCGTATACCGGAACCGCTTCCGCACCACCGGGATCGACCAGTAGCGGAGCGGGCCGAGTAGGTGCCGGCAGCGCGCGATGTGCCTCCAGGTGATCGCGGATGCGGGCCCCATACCGCAGCCCGCTGCGCTGTGCCGCGGCGTGGAAGGACTCACCGGCCAGGACCAGGCTGACCGCATTCTCCAACCGGACCTCGTACACATATTGCCGCAGCGTCACCCCGACCTGCGCCTTGAACAGTCGGGCCAGGTGCCGTGGGCTCATCCCGATCTGGGCCGCCACGACGTCCAGCTCGTAGTGTCCGGCCGGATCCGCGCTGACGGTTGCCATCAAGCGCTCCAGCTCGGCGTGTTTGGGTCGCGGAGTCCGGGCCGCCGCAGAGATCTGGGGATGGCCCTCCATGCGCCTGCTGAGAACCACCATCTCCTTGGAGATCTCGTGGGCGAGGTCGGCTCCGTGGTCATCGGCGACCAGAGCGAGCGCCAGGTCGATGCCGGCCGCGGAACCCGCGGCGGTCCAGATGTCGTCGTCGCGGACGAACACGGACTCCCGGTCCACGATCGTGGACGGACAGCGGGCGACGAAGGCGTCCAGGTGGCGCCAGTGCGTGGTCGCGCGACGGCCGTCGAGCAGGCCGGCCGCGCCCAACGCGAAGACCCCGGCGTCGATGGCGGCAATCCGCCGCACACCGGCAGTACGGGTTCGGACAGACTGCTGGACATGTGACGGAGCAACTTCGGAGGCAAAGCTTTCGCCGCCGAGCAGGATCAACGTGTCCGGCGCCGTGTCCAGTAGCGCGGCCGGAGTGGCAGCGAGTGTGAGTCCCGACGAACAACGGATCGCCGAGGAATCCCCGTAGGTGTGCAGCGACACCGCGTAGTCGTAGCCGAGGATGCGGGCCACGTCGAACACCTCCAGCGGACCGGTGACATCCAAGGTCCGGACGCCGTCGCAGGCCAGCATCGCGATGCGACGCGAACGGTGCTCGACGTAGTGACACATGAGCCAAGGGTGCGCGCACCGCGGTGCGGGTGCGATCCGATGTCCGGATTTTCGCGCCTCCTGTCCGTGTCGGTCGGCCGTGGGCGGCGAGGTCCCGTTTCGCGCAGAAGATGTCCACCTCGGCGGACAACCGATAAGCGGGGTTTACCAGTCCGAAACACCATCGGCCCAACGTTGTTGCCACGAAGCAGATCTCGATACCGCGATGACAAGGGTGGACTGCATGGATTCACGATCGGCTCTGACATTGAGCATCGGTGTGCTCGGCGGGGCCGCGGTGGCGCTCACCGCGACCGTGATCACCGTCCCCATCTGGGTGGTCTTCTTGTCCTGGGCGTCCTTCTTCTTCGTCGGGGGAGGCTCAGGCGGTTGGGTGCGGTCGGTGTCATCGAATCTGGTGGGTGTCCTCATCGCCAGCGCCAGTCTGTACGCCGCGCATCTGCTCGGCGGCAGTCTGACCGTCACGGCCATTGCCGTCGGCGTGGGAAGTGCGCTCATGGTGCAGGCTTCCTGGGTCGGTCTGCTGTCGACAACACCCGCGGTGGTGGTGGGTTTCGCATCGACGGTCTCGACCGTGGCCGGGACCGGACAACTGGTGACCGCGACGAACATCTCGCACCCGGGGTTGGTGGCGGCCTGCGCCTGCGTGCTGGGCGCGACGTTCGGTATCGCCTCGGAGTACCTGGCCAATGTGATGACACGTACGGCCCCGGCCAGCCGTACCGGAACGGAAGGTGCACCGGCGTGAAACTGCAGCATTATCTGGGTGGTCTGGAGGGCCTGCCCGAACCGCTCAATCTGGAGAAGCGGGTGTTCGTCGAAGAGTGGGAAAAGCGCATCTTCGGCATCCACGTCGCCATGATGGGCCTGAGCGCGCACCTGGGCTCGGCGCTGCCCGAGTACCCGATCGCCGAGGTGCCCACCGAGTTCCGGGACGAGTGGACGTGGGCCTCGCTGCGCACCGGCGCCGAGGCGATGAATCCGTTCGACTACTTCAAGTTCCGCTACTACGAGAAGTGGCTCGGCGGGATCAGCCAGTTCTTCATCGACCAGGGGTACGTGTCGGAGGAGGAGATCAGTGCCCTGATCACGGCCCCGGCAACCGTGCCGAGCGGCGGTGATCCGGCGATCGATGACCAGGTGATCGATTACCTGCGCCGCGGCGACAGCCCGCGCCGCGATACCGCGCACCCGAAGTTCGCTGTGGGAGCACAGGTCCGCATCGCGAACCTGCCCGCCGGAGCCCACACCCGGCTGCCGGGGTACCTGCGGACCCGGGTGGGCACCGTCACCAGGATCTTCGAAGGCGACTACGGCTACTTCGTCCACACCGGCGACGGAATCGGTGACCCGATGCCGATCTACATCGTCGAGTTCACCCCCGAGGAACTCTGGGGTGTCCGGGCGGAACCGGGCGCCAACACCCTGTACGCCGAGCTGTTCGAGGCCTATCTGCAACCCGTCGAGGAGGACAAGTGACCGAGCAGTTTTCGTACCCGTCCGATCGTGAGCAGTCCAGCGCCGACCGGGTCGGGGCTCTGGAGCGGCTGTTGATCGAGAAGGGGGTCATCACCGGCGAGACGGTGGACAAGGTGCTTGCCTACTTCGAGTCCGAGATGACCCCGCTGAACGGTCAGAAGATCGTCGTGAAGGCTTGGACGGACCCGGATTTCGCGGCCCGGGTGGTCGTGGACACCCCGGGCGCGCTGGCCGAACTGGACCTGCCCGAGGGGATGGCCGGCGCGGAAGGCGAGCACCTGCAGGCTGTGGCCAACGAGCCCGGAGTGCACAACCTTGTCATCTGCACGTTGTGCTCGTGCTTTCCCTGGCCGGTGCTGGGATTGCCCCCGTATTGGTACAAGGACCCGGTGTTCCGGGCACGTGCCGCCCGGGAACCCCGCACGGTGCTGACCGAGGTCGGAGTGGATCTGACCGAGGACACCGAAATCAAGGTGTGGGATTCCAGTGGGCATTCGAGGTGGTTCGTCATCCCCGAACGGCCCGCGGGAACCGAGGGTTTCACCGAGGAGCAACTGATGGGACTGGTCACCACCGAGTCGATGATGGGCGTCGCACTGGCAGGGCAGCCGGCATGAAACTGCACCAGACCTGCACGACGGACCAGGCCGCGCCGTCGTTCGACCACGATTGGCAACGACGGGCCTTCGGCCTGGCGCTTGCCTTGTCCGAGTTCGGCCACTATCCGTGGGCCGAGTTTCAGCAGAGCCTGATCGACACGATCGGTGCGTGGGAGTCGGCGCCCGCACCCGCCCGAGGTGAATGGGAGTACTACGACCACTGGGTCGCAGCGCTGGAACACGTTGTGGACGACCGGAAAATCCTCACCGCCCCACTGATCACCGACGACGGCGACCACGCCGTCCACGACGACCACCACTGACCCTCGCGAAAGGAAGCCCAGATGCACATCGAACCAGGAATCGTGGACGGCGCGAAGATCGTCCTGAGCTATGCCACCGCGGGCGGCGCCGGCGCCTACGCGTTGACGATGGCGTGGAAACACCTCAAGGAGCGGGGCCCAGGGTCAATGCTGCTCGGCACCTCCGTGACCACCGCGCTGGTCCTCGTGTTCTTCGAGATCCTGCCGCACTTCCCGGTGGGTGTCTCCGAGGTGCACCTCATCCTCGGCTCGACGCTGTTCCTGCTGTTCGGCGTCGCGCCCGCGGCGTTCGGCCTGGCGCTTGGCCTGCTGATCCAGGGCATGTTGCTGGCCCCCTTCGATCTTCCGCAGTACGGCATGAACCTGACCACGCTGTTGGTGCCGCTGTTCGCGTTGCAGTACGTGGCAGGCCGGACGATCGCACCGCGGACGCCCTACACCGCCCTGAAATACCGGCAGGCCCTGACCCTGTCGATGACCTACCAGGCGGGCATCGTGTCGTGGGTGGGGTTCTGGGCCCTCTACGGTGAGGGCCTCAGCGGGCAGACGGTCGCCAGCATCGCGACATTCGGCGCCGCGTACATGCTGGTGATCGTCGTCGAACCGCTGGCGGACCTGGCCGTGCTGGCCGGCGCGAAGGCCCTCGAGCGGTACAGGAACGACGCCTGGCTGGAGCCGCGCCTGTTCAACCCGGCCTGACCGGTGGTGTGAAGATGGGTCCATGACCGCAACGCTTGTCGCCAAGGATGTGGCCGGCGGACACGCCCATCGCACACTGTTCGAGCACGTCGACCTGACCGTGGCGCCCGGCGATGTCATCGGCGTCGTCGGCGCCAACGGGGCAGGCAAGAGCACCCTGCTGCGCATCCTGGCCGGCGACCTCGACCCGCTCGGTGGCACGGTCAGCGTCGCCCCGGCCGACGCCTTCGTCGGGTGGCTGCCCCAGGAACACGAACGGATCCCCGGGGAAACCGTCGCCGGCTACATCGCCCGGCGCACCGGATGCGCGGCGGCAACATCGGCGATGGAAGCCGCGGCCGAGGGCCTGTCCGATTCCAGTGCCACCGCGGACGCGTACTCGGTGGCACTCGATCACTGGCTGGCCACCGGTGCGGCGGACCTTGAGGAGCGGCTGCCCGCGGTGCTCGCCGACCTGGGTCTGGACTCCGGGTTGGTGCCGGACTCGACGCCGATGACCGCGTTGTCGGGCGGGCAGGCGGCACGGGTCGGTCTGGCCGCACTCCTGTTGTCCCGCTTCGACATCGTGCTGCTGGACGAGCCGACCAACGATCTGGACCTGGATGGTCTCGCTCGCCTGGAGCGTTTCGTCGGCGAACTGCGGGGCGGTGTGGTGCTGGTCAGCCATGACCGGGAGTTCCTCGCGCGCAGCGTGACCCGGGTGCTCGAGCTGGATCTGGCGCAGAACACCACCACGGTTTTCGGCGGCGGTTACGACAGCTACCTGGAGGAGCGCGCGGTCAACCGCCGGCACAAGCGCGAACAGTACGAGGAGTTCGCCGACAAGAAGGCCGACCTGGTGGCGCGTGCCCGTACCCAACGCGAATGGTCCAGCCAGGGCGTGCGCAACGCGATGCGCAAGGCCCCCGACAACGACAAGAACCGGCGCCGCGCCCAGACCGAATCCAGCGAGAAGCAGGCGCAGAAGGTGCGTCAGATGGAGAGCCGGATCGCGCGCCTGGAGGAGGTCGAGGAGCCCCGCAAGGAATGGTCGCTGCAGTTCACCATCGGATCAGCCCCGCGGTCGAGTTCGGTGGTGGCGACCCTCGACAACGCCGTTGTGCGCCAAGGAGAATTCGTGCTGGGCCCGGTCTCACTACAGATCGACGCCGGCGACCGGATCGGCATCACCGGCCCGAACGGCGCGGGCAAGTCGACACTGCTGGGACTACTGCTGGGCCGCACGCCACCCGACGAGGGCCGGGCGGGTCTGGGCGCGAACATCGCCGTCGGCGAGATCGACCAGGCCCGTGCCGAATTCGACGGATCGGGGCGGCTGGTCGATCGTTTCGAACAGCATGTGCCGGACTGGCCGACCGCCGAGGTGCGCACGTTGTTGGCGAAGTTCGGTCTGGGCGCTGACCATGTGGAGCGCGCCGCGCACGAGCTGTCACCCGGTGAGCGCACTCGGGCCGGCCTGGCGTTGCTGCAGGCCCGCGGGGTGAACGTGCTGGTGCTCGACGAACCGACCAATCATCTGGACCTGCCCGCCATCGAGCAACTCGAGCAGGCCCTGGAGAGCTATGACGGGGCGCTGCTGCTGGTCACCCACGATCGCCGGATGCTACAGAATGTGCGGCTGGATCGGACGTGGCGCGTCGACGGTGGCCGGGTTCACGGCGTGTAGCGCGTCACCTTGTCCGGGTGGATGACCACCCGCAGCAGGTCGGCGCCCAGCATCCCCTGCAGTGCGGCTGACTGTGCCTCGTCGGTGAGGTCCCAGTACCGGTCGGCCAGTCGGGTGGCAAGTTGCTGCGCCCCTTGGCTTTCCAGCGTCGTGGCACCGGCGACCGACACCCAGCGTTCACGTTCGCGCACCGGGGCGGCGACCACCAGAGACGCGCGGGGGTCGGTGCGCAGGCGCCGGACCTTCACCGCGTCGGTGAGGGTGAACAGTTCGATGGTTCCGTGTTCGGTGGCCTCGAACCACACCGGACGGGGCTGCGGCGGGTCGGCGCCGGTGGCCACGGTGAAGAACCCGTAGAGCGGGCGGCGCAGGAACTCCAGGTCTCCAGGCGTCAGCGTCACCGGGACCACGCCCCATTGGCCGCCGTCCGCAGCACGTAGTCCTCGAAGGTCCGGGGCGCTCTGCCCAGCACGGATGCCACCCCGCCGGTGGCCGTGGCGAGTGGGCCGCCGTCCATCATCACGAACATCTCGGTGACGTGTTCGGCATCGGGCTCGCCGACGCCTTGTTCCACCAGTAGCGCGGTGTACTCGGCCGGGGTGATCTGCTTGTAGGTGATGGGCTGCCCCGATGCCCGGGAGATCATCTCGACAGCCTCAGCGAAGGTCAGCGAGTCCGGGCCGGTCAGCTCGTAGACCTGCCCGGCGTGACGGCCGGGCTCGGTCAGGACCTTGGCCGCGACATCGGCGACATCCTCGATGTCGATGAAGGGTTCGGGGGTTTCGCCGGCAGGCAACGCGAGCTCCCCGGCGACCAGCGGCGCGTGGAACAGGTCCTCGTCGAAATTCTGCGCGAAGTTGTTGGGCCGCAGGACGGTCCACTCCAATGCCGAACCGCGGACGGCTTCTTCGGCCGAACGCATGTCCAGCCCGAAACGCGAGTCGCCCCAGGTATCGGCGCCGCGCCCGGACAGCAGCACCAGCCGTTGCACCCCGGCGGCCTGCGCCCTGGCGACGAACTCGGGTGCGGGGCCCACCGTGGCGGGCGCGACCATGTACACCGCGGTGATGCCCTCCAGCGCCGTATCCCAGCCGGCGGGATCGGACCAGTCGAAGGGGGTCTGGCTGGATCGGGAGGCGAGCCGGGCGGTGATACCGCGCAACCGGAGGCGGGCGGCAACCCGGCGACCGGTCTTCCCGGTCGCGGCCAGGACAAGGATCGTGTCTGTACTCATGGATCCATTCAAGGGCGCGGGATCGGACGATTCCATGGTCGTAGCGCCGCGTTGCATGTGAATTCGTCTAACCTCGATGCATGGACGTCTTCGGTGACCTGTGCCGTGGGGTACGTGCCCACGGCTCGCTGTTCGGCAGCTCGCAGCTGTCCGCGCCCTGGTCCCTGCGCTTCGTGGACGGTGCGCCGCTCACGTTGTGCACCGTTCTCGACGGGCAGGGCTGGCTGGTTCCCGAGCACGGCGCTGCCGTGCAGATGCGGGATCGAGACACCGTCGTGGTGAAGGGGCCGGACACGTTCACCTTCGTCGACGATCTCGACACCGCCGCGGAGCCGATCGCGTGCGGGGAGCTGTGCGCGAAACCCGAGTACGGCGGCACCCGGCACCGGATCGGGTGGAATGACGACTGCGCTGCCGGTGCCGGGACCACCACCTTGGTGGTCGGCGCCTACCCGGTGCGCGGGGAGATCAGCCGCCGCCTGCTGGACGCGTTGCCCGCGGTGCTGCACCTGTCCAGTGGTGGCAACGGCGATGCGGTGCTGGACCACCTGGCCGCCGAGGCGGCGCTCGACATTCCCGGTCAACAGGTGGTGCTGGACCGATTGCTGGACTGGATGCTGGTGTGCACCTTGCGGACCTGGTTCGACAGCCCCGAGGGGCACCCGCCGACCTGGTGGACCGCCCAGCGCGATCCGGTGGTCGGTGACGCGCTGAGACTGTTGCACGCCGACCCCGCTGCGCCATGGACGGTGTCGTCGCTGGCGGCGCAAGCGGGCGTGTCTCGGTCGACGCTGGCCAAACGTTTCACCGATCTGGTCGGTGAGCCGCCGCTGACCTACCTCACCGGGTGGCGGATGACCCTGGCGATGGACCTGCTGATCGAGCAGCAGACGGCGACGGTCAGGGAGGTCGCCCGCGCCGTCGGCTACACCGATCCCTTCACCTTCAGCGCGGCGTTCAAGCGGGTGCGTGGCGTCAATCCCAGCGAGTTCCGTCGCATCAACATCGCGTGAGGACCGACCCCACGTGGGTGACGCAGCCCACCTCCGCGTAACGGTGGGCGGCACCACCGGCGATGTAACCAGCATGTTCATTCGTTTGGGGATGGCGGTCGCGGTAGCTGCGACGGCCTTGGTCGGACTGGCCGGCGGCACCGCCGCGGCCGCGCCCGCGTGCGCGGACTTCCACTGGATCGGCGCCGCCGGTTCGGGTCAGCGTGACGGTGCCAATCTGACCGCCAACGGCGGTATGGGCGATGTGGTCTACCAGTCCTACCAGCAGCTGAGCTCCGAACTTGCCGCCAGCGGGCGGACCATCACGGCGGAGGCCGTGCAGTACCCGGCGGCACCGGTCCCGCTCGGTGGCGGGCTCGGCGGCTGGATGGACTTCATGGACAGCGTCGAGGACGGCACCGACGCCGCCGCCGATCAGCTCGAGGCGTTCACCGAGAGGTGCCCGCAGACCAAGGTCGTACTCGCCGGGTACTCCCAGGGCGCGATGGTGATCCACCGCAATCTGCACGACCTGGCCGAGGCCCCGAACGTCGCGGCCGCGCTCCTGGTCGCCGACGGTGACCGATTGCCCGCCGACACCACCATCAACCTGGGATCGACGGCGGTGCTGCCGGGCATAGGCAAGGGGGTCGCGCAGGAGCACTCCTTCCTGGCCTCGACCGACACCTCGCCGCTGCCGCCGGCCATCGGTGCGCGCACCGTCAGCGTCTGCGATGTGGGCGATCCGGTGTGTGACTACGACGCCGACGCCGAAGAGCTGCCGGCCTCGGCCATCGCCATCCACACCGCCTACGCCCCCGCGGTCAGCGGACCGCACGCCTGGGGCGGGCCGTTGTACAACCTGGTGATGAGCTCGAGTCCGGTGCCCGCGGTGGCCGACGCCACGGCGTGAACTTCGGCGAACTCATCGCCGGTGTGCTGCCGCCCCGATAGGGTCGAATCAGCATGGACACTTCAGATACGTTGCGCCGCTTGAGTAAAGGCCGCTTGAGCCAAGTAGGCGCCCTCGCCGTCAGCGTGCTGGTGTTTGCTGCGTGTGCAGCACCCGGCGATTCCGCCACCACGGACTCGTCCGGTGCGCCGGCGGCCAATGTGCCGACCACCACCGTGGCGCCCATCGTGAGCCCCGCCCTGCTCGATGCCGGGACCTACCCGACGGCGCCGCGACCACCCCTGGGCAACGCCGCTGATCCGCGCACCGGCGCGATCACGGATGCCCAGCATCTCGCCGATTTCGTGGTCGGTCCGTGGGAGGCCGACGAAGCCCTGGTCACCCCGTACCTGGCCACCTACTACCTGCTCGACTCCTCGGGGTCGCTGATGCAGTTCGCACCCGAGACCGTCGCACAGCAGGCCGAACGTCACGGCATCGTCAACGGGTTCGCCTCGGCCCGGCAGGTCGCCGACAAGACGGTGATGATGAATGCGGTCTTACGGTTTCCCGACGCGGCGGCCGCCACCGCCGCCGCGGTGGACATGAACTCCGGTGCCGCCGCTCAGGCCGTCCGCGGCGCCACCCCCACCCCGGCGGTGATTCCCGGTCATCCCGAGGCGGCCGCCTCGACGTACCCCTTCACTCCGCACGAATCGGACAGGGAGTGGACGGTGATCCGGTCGTTCGCTCCGCACGGGCCCTATGTGTTCATGCAACTGGTGCAGTCCGTCGACGGTTTCGATCCGGCCGCGGCGCTGGTGCAAAAGGCCATCGATGTGCAGGGCCCGCGGATCGACGAATTTCGGCCGGCCCCCGCCGACACCCTGGCCGACGTTCCACTGGACCCCACCGGTCTGCTGGCCAAGACGTTGCCCCTTACCGGAAGTGCCGTGCCGACGAAGAACGCCGTCTATACCCGCCGCGGCGCGGTGCACTTCCAGAGCAACCCGATCGCCTCCAAGACGCTGTTCACCGACACCGGTGTGTCGGCCGTGGCGATGGCGTTGACGAACGTCTACGAGGCCAAGAGCCCCGGGCTGGCATCGATGGTGGTCGGCTCCTTCAGCAAGGAGGTCACCGCGCAGGGCGCGGCGCCCGCCGAGCCGGTGCCCGCGTTGCCCGACAGCCACTGCTCGGAGCGCGGAAAGGCGTTCTACTGCGTCGCCGCGGCGGGTCGCTACGCCGTCGAGGTCAACGCCGAATCGCTGCCGCAAGCCCACCAGCAGATGGCGGCGCAGTACATCCTGCTCACCGCGGGCTGAGCCTTCCCCCGATCGGGGGACATTGTGTTCACCCGTTGTGAGGGCCGGTCGGTCGACAGACGGTGGCCTGCTGCCGGCGGCATTCTGGAGTCATCAAAGCTCCAGCAAGACAGAGGATTACGAGATGAACGCCTTGACCCGCCGCATCGCCACCGGATTCGCCGTCGCCGCCGCGCCGGCCATCATCGCGGTGGGCGCCGCCGCCACCTGCCACGCCCAGGCCACCGCGGTGAACACCTACGGGCTCACCACCAGCCAGGCCGCCACCCACCAGAACCACGCATCGCCGACCGGCGTCACCAGCCTGAGCCGGCGCCACCACCACGGCTACTACCACCGCCGCTGATTACCCCCGCGCCGCTCCGGGTACAGGGTTCGGACAAGGTGACCACCAACCGTGAGGAGCGTGCAATGACAGCTCAGGACCCGAAGCCGACCGAAGTTCAGGCCGACGAAGAAGCGGTGCTCGCCCCGGCCACACCCGGTGCCCAAGCCCTGCCGACCGAGCACACCGACGCCTCCGACTAGCACCCGGCCCACCCGAAAACCCGTAGTCCCTCCGCGAGAGGGACTACGGGTTTTTCGTGATTCTGGGACCCCTCGCCCAACTCCCAGCAGCGGTGTTCCCCCGATCGGGGGACATGTGATTCCCCCGGTGCGGGGGCCGGTCGGCCGACAGACTCCCGGCGCGCTGAGGCGCATTGTTGAGTCATCGAAAGCCCAGCAGCAGAGGAGATTACGACATGAAGAGCATCGGCCATCAGTTCGCCACCGGATTCGCACTGCTCGGCGCCGCAGCCATCCTGGCGGTCGGCGCCATGACGACCAACCAGGCCATGGCCGCCACCGCGGTCACCCCCGACGCGAGCACCGTGCAGACGGTGTCGACGCACGCCACCGGCGAGCACAACTTCCTGTACGGACGGTGACAACCACCACTGGATTCTGGTGCGGCAGAAGCATCAGAGTACGTGCTGGTCGGCCTGTCGGCAGATCTGCAATGTGCGTCCGACATGGGCTCCGGGGACGAGGTTGAACTCGATATCGGCCAATACGCAACGTGACTCGAGGGTTTTGAGCATCCAATAGCCGTCGCTGGAGAAAAAGCCGACCTGTGAGAGGTCGAGGATCATCCGCCGACACAGCAGCACCTTGCTCAAGGTGTAGTCGAGCAACCGGTGCGAGTTCGCGGCGTCGATATCGCCGGTCACGGTGATCACCGCCAGATCGATATCGCGCCATTCGGTCGCGAATTCCAGCCCCGCAGATCCGGGACGCGTCTGCGCGCCGGTGGTGAGCATTTCCGTCATGGCAGTCTCCGCTGGTGGTGACGTGATGGCTGCTGCTGAACCAGTACTAACGGTACGCCCGGCCGGGGTCCACAATCCGATTTTTGTGGTCCGGCAAACGCACGGTGGTGGGCAGTCAGCGGCGCAGCGTCTCGTGGGGGCTTTCGCCGAAGGTGCGCCGGTACAGGACCGCGAAGCGACCCGTGTGGGCAAACCCCCAGCGCGCCGCGGTGGCGGCCACGGTGGTGACGCTGCGATCACTGGAGATGAGTTCCTCGCGTGCCCGGGCCAGCCTGACTTCGCGCAGATAGGCCGTGGGCGTGGTGTCGAGATGCCGGCGGAACATGTACTGCACCGTGCGCGGTGACAGGTACAGCGCGGAGGCCACATCCCCGACCCCGATGTCATGGGCGGCGTTGTCCTGGATGAAGTCGACCGCCTGGCGGAGCAGCGCGGGGTGTGCGTTGCCGGAGATGTCGGTCGTGCCATCGGCGGGTAGGTCGTTCGGGAATGCGGTGAGGATCGCGCCGGCCAGCATCCGGCCCGCCGAAGCCAACAGGACGCGGCTCTCGGGCGGTTCTGGAGCGGTGAGTATGCGGTGCAGGAAGCGTTCGGTGGCCTCAAGGGTGCGCCCGGCGGTCCCGGTCGTCGGGGTGAGACCGGTGAAGCGCGGCACCGATGCCGCAGCGGTATCGATGGCCGCGACCTCCGTCAAGAGCGTGCGAGACAGCACCACCGTGCGCAGCTCAGCACCGACGAGGCGGACCTGGACACCACCGACCCCGGAGGAGGCGAGCACCCATTCGCCCGGGCCTGCAGTACCGGCGAGACGACCGTGCGCCACCTCGGCGCGGCCGCTGCGCACGAACAGCGCGACCACCGAGGGCACGCGGTCGGACCGCAGCGTGACGTCGCCGTCATGCCGGATCTCTTCGATCGCGTAGCTACCGATGTCCGTCCGTGAGTGCGTGCACGAACAACCGCGGGAGGTATCGCGTGCGCGGGTGATGGTGAAACGGGCGGAATACGCCTGATCGAGGTGCTTGTGAATCAGGTCTGAATCGTTGGAGTCGATGTCGGTACGCTCAGGGCGGACATCGGCACGGTCGATTTTCATCACGGCTCCACAAAAGAAACAGCACCGGATGGGCATCGACCTGAACCCACGTACGCCCGATTCTAACCGGTCGGTGCGGGCAAACGAAATTATCGGTCACCTCCTCGGGTTGGGTTCAGTCGCCGCAGGTTGGGTACTTCACCCAACACAGCCCGGTTTCGCAGGAAGGAATGCCGATGGCGCACCCCGACGACGTCGACAGCGCACTGACCGTGACACGGGAGACCGCCGCGTCGCGTGAACAGGTGTGGGCTGTGATCGCCGATGGCTGGAGCTACTCACAGTGGGTGGTGGGCAACAGCCGGATGCGTGCGGTCGATCCACGGTGGCCGGAGGTGTCCAGCACGATCGATCACTCGATCGGGGTGTGGCCGCTGCTGGTGGATGACCAGACGGTGGTCGAGGACTGTGAGCCGCGGCGACGGATTGTTCTGGTCGGCGAAGGGCCGTCCATTCGGCAAGGCACGGGTCACGCTCCGGCTCTCGGACACCGATGACGGCGGGTGCCGCATCGAGATGGCCGAGGTGCCGATGGGATTCCCGATGGGATGGATCCCCGAGCGGCTCGCGCTCGCCGCAGCCGTCCCCCGAAATCGGGAGTGCACTCAGCGCCTCGCCGCGATCGCCGAGCGTCGGTCGCCGAAGCGCTGAGGTCAGTGAGCGTGCGCGTGGGCCGTGCCGGTACGCGTCGCGGTGGCGGCGGGTGCAGCGGTGCGGCGCAGTTGACGTTCGACACGTTGGATACGCCGGTGCAGGCAACGGTCGTCGCGCTTGGTCAGTGCGCGACTGCGCAGCTGCGAGCAGGTCGAGTTGCTGCCAGCTGAGACCGTCGAGGTCACCGTCGGAATCATGGGTGGCGATGACGACAGCGCCGCGCAGCAGCGGGACCGTCTTCGCATCCAAATTCGTGGTGGCGAGCAGTAGTTCGGTGGCATTGCGGTTGACCCGGCGTTGGCATCCGCGGTTGGAGGGGCTGAACCAGAAATCAAACTGCCTGTCGGCGCTGGTCAGTGACTGCAGTCCCTGTTTGCGCACCAGGCGGGTGATGTCGACGGTGTTATATGCGCGGGTTTCGTATGCGGCGCCATTGGCGCTGAAGTACAGGACGGTATTCATTCAGATGATCCATTCGGCTCTCTTGTCGCTTACGGGTCGCGTGGATCGCGCTCCACGCTGTGACCAGAGTTACCCGTGTGACAAACGGGGTAAACCTCGATAACGATTCAGCGTCGAGGAAGATCGCCGGACAACCGCGACGGGCGGCACAAGAGCGCCACCGAGAGCGTGAGCACCGCGGCCACCGCGAACGCGACCTGGACATTTGTGAGATCAGCCGTCCCGCCGAGCAGTGCCGCGGCGATGGGTCGCGAACCCAGGAAGCCGACCAGCCACAGGGCCATGATCCGGCCGCGCAACTCCTGGGGTGCGCGTTCCTGGACCACCGTGCTCAAGCCGGTGAGTGCCCAGCCGAAGCCCAGACCGGCCAGAGCGAAACCGGCCAGCGCGATCCAGGGCACCACGCTTGCTGCCAGCAGCGCACATCCCAGACCGAGCCCGGCCAGCCCGACGGAGGAGACCTGCGCCGAGGCCATCCGGCCGCGCATCAGTGCGAGCGCGATCATGCCCAGCGCCGCACCGAGGCCGAACACCGCCGAGAGCGTGCCGACCATGCGGGTGTCCCCGCCGAGCGCATCGGCCAGCGAAGGCGCCAGCGTGATCGACGGGTCCGCCGCGACGCCGACCGTCGTCACGGCAACCAGTGCCAACAGCAAGGGCCGGTCGCGCCACACGTACTTGAGTGCGGTGCGCACGCGATAGTCGGTGCCGGACACCTTCTCCGACGCTGCGGGCAGACGGATCACGACCAGGAACAAGGCGAATACCAGGTGCAGGCCGGCGCTGACGGCGAATCCGGTGGCGGCGCCGAAGTGCGCGGCCAGGTAGGCGCCGGCAGCCGGGCCCAGGATTCGGCCGATCGTCATCGGAATGCTGTTGAGCGCCATCGCCGTCGAGAGCTCACCCTCGCGAATGATGTCCGGCACGATCGACTGCATGGCCGGTCCGCCGACGACGAAGCCGAATCCGACCAGTGTGGAACCGAGCAGCACCGGAACGGCGGCCGAACTGCCCTGCAGTCCGGGTTCGAGGAACATCCACACCGCGACCAAGCCCGACCCGGCCATGCACAGCACCCGACCGAGCAGGATCTGCCGGCCCGGATCGCCGCTGTCGGCCCACTTGCCGCTGATCGGGCTGAGGATGAGTTGGGGTCCGAACTGCACGACACCCACCAGGCCGACCATCAGAGCCGAACCGGTCGCCTCGTACATCACGACCGCCGCGATGATGCTGTGCGTCCATACCGCGACGACGGAGAACATCTTGCCCCAGAACAGCGCCCCGAAGACGGGGTCGAACATCAGCGCCAGTGCGCCGCGGGGCCGCGACAGGACGGTGCTCATCGACCGGCCGCCGCTTCGATCCGCTCGGTCAGACGCTCAAGCAGGGCGAGGAGCCGGTCGACATCCGCGGTGTCCCAGTCGGCGACCGTCTCGGCGACCAGATCGCGCCGCCGGTCCGTCACGGTGGCCAGTGCCTTCACGCCGATGTCGGTGAGCACCAGGACGCTGCGACGCTGGTCGTCGTCGGCCGGAGATTTGGTGAGCAACCCGGCCGCGACCACCGCCGACACGGTCCTGCTGGCAGTCGAGTGCTCGACGGCCAGGTATTCCGCGACATCGCCGATCGACGCGCCGCCGCCATGGCGCTGATGGTGCTCGACCGCGCGCAGCGTCCGCAGTGTCGAGACGTTGGTCACCGGATCCGCGCCGTCGAGCAGGCGCCGCCGCCACGACGGCCGCTGCCGTGCCACATGGATGCGGGTGAGCAGGTCATCCAGGTGGTCGAAGGGCGTCGCGGGCATTAAATATGTTTAGCACATACAAATTTACTCTCATGCGTAGCTCGATCCCGGCCGGACGATCATCAGCACCACCACGACCACCCAGAGCAGGTTGAAGGCGCCGGTCAGCATGCCGAGCTGTCGCAATCCGGCGGCGCTGCCCGGACTCGCGAGCGCGTCACGCTGGCGCGGGGTGATCTGCCATGCGAGCAGGCCCCCGGCGATGGCGGTCAGCAGCATGGCGACCAGAACCCATACCTCCGTTGTGCGCCCCTGCGTGAAGGCCAGGGCCAGGCCGACCACCGGCACGATCACCGCCAGCAGTCCGTACACCCGAGTGATGCGGTGCAACACCTGCGCCACCTGCCCGGCCTCGGGTGCATAGCGGGGAAACAAGCTGGCCGATACGGCGACCGGGCCGACGAACAGGATGCCGGCGACGACGTGCACCGACAGCAGAAGGGCTTCCATAACCTTCAGTTTAACTGAAGGTTGGTGGAAGCCGGCCCATCATCAGTTCACGAAGCGCCGTGGTCAGCCCGGGGTGCTGCTCGGAAAATGCGGCATCCAGGCGCGTCAACTCCGTGGCCGCCTGCGCCAGCAGGGACTCGCCCTTCTCGGTGACCCGCAGACTGGACGCCGCGCCGGCGTGCGCGGTCTGATCGTCGACGAGGCCGGCCTCGGCGAACGCCGACACCGCCGCGTGCGCACTCTGCACGGTGATCCGCGAGCGCCGGGCCAGTTCACTGAAGGAGATGCCCGGCATGCCGCGGATGTGGCCGAGCAGTCCGTACTTCCGCGTCGTGAGGCCCAGCGGCTTCAGCGCGTCGGCGAGCGCGGCGTCCCATATCCGGCTCAGCGTCAGCAACCCGATGGTGGGGCTGAACGGCGGCGGCTCGGACATGCAGGCAGGTTACCCGGCCCCTACTGCTTCGCTTCAGCAAAATCTGGGTACCCGAGCCGGTCAGTGAATTGAACCGGAAGGACCCATGACCGCACCTCGCCTGCACGCCGATCAGGCCACCGGAGCCGACATCAGAGATGTCATCGGCGCGGTGGCCACCGCGTTCTCCGCCAAGGTGGTCGGTCAGACGCCCCTGCGCGAGTCCATGCTGCTCGTTCTGCTCTCGGGCGGTCACCTGCTCATCGAGAGCGTCCCCGGCCTGGCCAAGACCACGGCCGCGCGCGTCGTCGCCGAGGCCATCGACGGCAGCTTCCGCCGCATCCAGTGCACACCGGATCTGCTGCCCAGCGACATCATCGGCACGCAGATCTACGAGGCGGCCAGCAACACCTTCGCCACCCAGCTCGGGCCGGTGCACGCCAACATCGTGCTGCTCGACGAGATCAACCGGTCGAGCGCCAAAACCCAGAGCGCGATGCTGGAGGCGATGGAGGAGCGCCAGACCACCATCGCCGGTGTCGAGTATCCGATCCCCGAGCCGTTCCTGGTCATCGCCACCCAGAACCCCGTGGATCAGGAGGGCACCTACCCGCTGTCGGAAGCGCAGACCGACCGCTTCATGCTCAAGGACCTCGTGCAGTACCCCTCCGTCGAGGAGGAGGTCGAGATCATCGACCGGATGGACGCCGGCCTGTACGACCGCGACCACCGCTCCGCCCCCGTCGTGACCCTCGCCGACGTGCGTCGGGCCCGGGCCGCCGTCCGGTCCGTGCACATGGATCGAACACTGGTCGAATACGCCGGCCGGCTGGTCGGCGTGACACGCGACCCCGAACGCCACCTGCCCGCCAATCTCGCCCGTCTCATCGAGTACGGGGCGAGCCCGCGCGCGACCATCGCCCTGTGCCGCACCGCACGGGCTCTGGCGGTGTTGCGGGGGCGTAATCACGTGCTGCCCGATGACATCGCGCGGCTTGCCCACCGCGTACTGCGTCACCGACTGGTCCTCGGGTTCGAGGCCGCCAGCGCACGGATCACACCCGACGCCGTGATCGACGCAGTACTGCACACAGTTCCGGTGCCGTGAGACCGGCATGGGTAAACACCTCGACGCCGCGAAGGCGCACGTATCCCGCGATGCCGCGGGACTTCTGGCCGGCGGGCGCTATGCGCTCGTGCACACCCGCAGCCTGGAATTCGACGAGCTGCGCCCCTACGTTCCCGGCGACGATGTGCGCGATATCGATTGGAAAGCCTCCGCCCGCTCCGGGCACACGCTGATCAAACAGTTCGTTTCCGAGAAGCACCACAAGATCCTCATCGTCGCCGACACCGGCCGCAACACGGCCGCGCTCACGCCCACCGGTCAGCCGAAAAGTGAAGTCGCGGCGCACATCATCGGCGCGGTGGGGCTCATCACCCTGCCACGCTCCGACGAGATCGGCATGGTAGCCGGTGACCGCCGGGGCAGCATCGACATCCGGCTGCGCCGGGGCGAAACCCATATCGAGCGCATCCTGCACCGGTTCCTCCAGCAGACCGACGCGAACCCGGACCGCAGCGATATCGTCACCCAACTCGAATGGGTGGCCCGCCATTACCGGCACCGGATGTTCATCGTGGTCGTCTCGGACGAACCCGAGCTCGACGAGCGTCTGCGGGAGGTGTTGCTGCCGTTGACCGGCCGCCACGACGTGCTCTGGGCCATGGTGACCGACATGCCCGCGATCGGCACCGAGGACTCGGGGCTGGGCTACGACGTCGCCGACGGGCGGACACTGCTGGGCGCGGACATCCTGGGCGAACGGGTCACCATGGCCTACCGGCAGGCCGAAGACCAGCGCCGCCGGGAGCTGTCGGAGTTTCTTACCGCACAGCGCATTCCGCACGCGCGCATCGCCTCCAGCAGCGGCATCATGCCCGCGCTGGTGGCGATGACGGGGGTGTACGCGCGTGCCGGGTGACCTGCTGGGCGGTCTCATCGGCCCGACGCCGTACTCGTCGGTCTGGTTGTGGCTCGCGGTGGCGCTGGCCGTGCTGGCGGTGCTCTGGTACGTCGGGGTCTTCTGGTGGACGGCGCCGGGACGCGCCCACAGTGAGCCGTCGGTGATCGGTTCGGCGCGCGTGGCGCTGCAGCGGCGCCGCGCATTGCGGGCTATACAGGCCATCCAAAACCATTACCGCACAGGTGAAATCACGGCCACTGCCGCCGCGGCGGCGCTCGGGGAGCACGTCCGCCGTTTTCTGCACGACACCACCGGCGTACGCGCCGAGTACGTCCAGGTTCCGGACATCGCGGCGGTGTCCGGGGGTGTGCTGGCGCCCGCCGCGCCGGTGCTGGAAGACCTGGAGGACGCGCAGTTCAATGCAGGTTCGGGCGTCGATGTCGGTGCCACCGGGCAGGCCGCCGAGGAGTTGGTGCGGCAATGGACGTGATCTCTTGGGGCGTGGCGATCGTCGGCTGTGTCGCCCTGGCTGCCTGCATTGCCGCGGCACTGCTGCCGCCCCGGCGCGACCAGCCCGAACGGCTGCGGGCCCTGGCCAACACCAGAAGGCTGACCGGACTGCCCGAGTATGCGCGGGCCGTCCGCCGCCACACCGTCACCGCCACCGCGGCCGTTGCGGTACTGGTGTTGTCATTCGTCGCCGCAGCCTTCGCGGCCGCGAGACCGACCGGACTACCCGCGCTGAACCAGACTGCCGGCACCGAGCAGCCCGAGGACATCATGGTGTGCGTCGGCGCGCCGGCCGAGGATCCGGCCGTCAACGGCACCCTGCGGTACTTCGCCGAGGCAGTGCGCGGATTCGGCACCGAACGCATCGGCCTCACATCGCCGGACCGCAGGCTGATACCGCTGACGCGCGATTACCAGTATGCGGCAGGACGGTTCGCCGGCTATGCGCAACCGCAGCCGCTGGTGTCGTCGGTGGCCTACACCGACTACACCGTCACCATCGACGATGTCCTGGCCATGTGCCTGACCGGGTTTCCCGAGTTCGATACCGCAGCCCCGGTGCGCCGTTCGCTGATCTACGTCGGGCCCGGCGCGCTGGGCCGCGACGGGGGGCCTTCGCTGTTCACCGCGCAGCAGGTGCGCGATATGGCCGCCACAGCCGGGGTACAGGTCAATGCCGTCGCCGACGATGACGGCCTCCCCGCCGCACTCGCACGTCAGACCGGCGGCCGGGTGACCCCCGACGTCGGCGATATCCGCAGTCACCCGCCGGCGCCGCAACCGGGCACCGACGATGCGTCCGTGCCATCAGGGGAGACACCGGATCTGCTGCTGATAGTGGCCCTGCTGGGAGTCGCCACGATGCTGGCCTGGCCGCTGGTGGTGCGCCGATGACGCTCCGCAGATCCGGTCTGGTCGTGGCCGCCGTGCTACTGCTCGTCGCGATGTTCCGTCCCACTCTCGGCGACGGGGAACCATCGGTGACCAGAATCGCCGGCGAGCGGGAGCCCAATGTCTTCCTGATCGTGGACCGCTCCGCCGAAATGTCCTCTCACATGGCGTTGGCGCGCGCCGATGTCAATGCCGTGATCGACCGGTACCCCGACGCCCGGTTTTCGTTGATCACCTTCGATGCGCGTCCATCGCTGGACTGGCCGCTATCGGCCGACTCGTGGAGCCTGCGTCCGATCATCGCGGCGGCCGACCCCTACCCGCGAGGCGTCGATGTCATGACCAACGCCGGCGCGGCGAGCACCGTGTTGCGATATCAGCTGATCGGCGCGCTGCAACAGTTCCCGAAGGCTGAGAACCTGGTCTTCTACTTCGGTGCCGGGGCGGCGGATTCGACGGTGGCACAACGGGAGTTCCAGATCCCGGAGAACGCGGTCGACGGCGGGGCGGTCTTCGGATACCGCCCGGACGGGGCACCGGTACTGCAGGCCGTCGCGGATCAACTCGGTGTGGACCGCCTGGAGCGCGAGCAGATCCAGGCGGTGACCGACGTGATTCCCGAGGCCGCCGACGTCGAACCGACACCGGAGAATGACTCGGCCTCATCGGGATTCGAGCTGTACTGGGCGCTGGCCGGCATCGCCGCGTTGTTGATCCTTGCCGAGCTCTACCACGCGTTGCGGCACCTGCGCCGCACCCGCCTCGACCGGATAGCGGTGCGACGATGACGCTGCGACGACGGTTGTTGCTCTACTCCGCTCCGGTGGTGATCGTGGTGCTGATCCTGGTGGTCAAGCTGGTGTCGGTGGTGGTGGCGGGAAACGCTGCACTGACCCACTTCTCCGAATCGGATGCGACCGCGTTGGCCGACGATGCCGCCACCTTGCAGACCCTCAACATCATCGAGCCCGAGAAGGCCCCTTTCGCCGCGGGGACGGCGGCGGTCCTGCGGAACCGGCTGGACGAGGCCGACCGCCAGTTCTCGCTGGCACTGGACCGCACCGACCACGATGAGTCATGCGCCGTCCGAGTCAACCTCGAACTGGTCCGGGAGACACGCGGAGATTCGGCGGCGGCGATGTTCCAGGCACAAGCCGCGACCGCGCACTACCTCGGCGCCAAACAGGTCATCCAGGGGGCGCCCGCGGACTGTTTCGACGCCGCCGCCGCGGCTCGTCTGGACGCCAAGCTCGCCGCGGTGGCGGCGCCCCCGCCTCCGCCGCCTCCGAGCCCGCCGCCGGTATCGGCCCCCGCCGCACCCGCACCGGGCAGCTCACCGACCGCCGAGCAGGAGATCGTCCTCGAACCGGGCCAGGGTGACCCGCTGGAAAAACTGCAACAGATCCTGCGCGACGCCGCCACCCGCTGAGGATTGCTAGGTAGGCTTCGTATACCGTCGGATCATGAGTCGAGTGACGGTAATCACAGGCGGTGCCGGCGGAATGGGCGTGGAAACGGCCAAGATCGTCGGCCGGGACCACGCGGTGGTGTTGTGCGATGTCCGGCAGGACCGCCTGGACCGGGCGGCCGCGACGCTGAGTGAGCTCGGCATCACCGCGACGACGGTGGACTGCGATGTCACCGAACGCGCGGCCGTCAGCGAATTATTCGACACCGCAGCAGGTCTCGGCACCGTCCGAGCGGTCGTTCACACCGCGGGAGTGAGCCCTGCCATGGGTGACGCCGAATACGTGATCCGGACGAACGCGCTCGGGACGGTCAACGTCAACGAGGCCTTCTACGACACGGTCGGCGAGGGCGGCGCCATTGTCAACGTGGCGTCGATGGCCGCCCACATCCTGCCCGAGGAACTGATCCCGGTCGCGGCGTTCCCGCTGGCCCTCACCGACGAAGCGGCCTTCCTGGCGGCCACCCTGGCCGGTTGTGATATCGCCGGTGAGCAGCAGCGCTCGGGTATCGCGTATGCGATCAGCAAGAACTTCGTCAAGTGGTACAGCAGCGCACAGGCCGAGCGTTTCAATGGCCGTGGGCTGCGGATCGTCTCGGTGTCGCCGGGCTCTGTCGACACCGAGATGGGCCGACTGGAGGAGGCCGGCGGCGCCGGCGCACTGGTCGCTGATGCCGCGGTACCGCGCTGGGGCAGGCCCGAGGAGATGGCCGAACTGTTCGCCTTCTGCGTCAGCGACAAGGCGGGCTACCTCACCGGGACAGACATCCTCAACGATGGCGGCGTGGTCGCCTCCATCCGGGAACGGGCCAGGTCGGGTTCGAAACCTTAGCCAGCGGGCATAGATACCGGTATGACCGCCACGGTGGCCGAGGTGGGTGGTATCGCCGACCTCGCCCGGTTCTACGCCGATCCGCCCCTCGGCGTGCGCGCCAACATGATCTTCAGCGCCGACGGCGCCGCCGCATTCGCGGGCCGGGCCGGGCCGCTGTCGAATCCCGTCGACCAGGAACTACTGCAGGTGCTGCGGGGCTTCGCCGATGTGGTGCTGATCGGCGCGGGCACCGCGCGCGCCGAGAACTATGGACCGGTCCGCCTCACCCAGACACAGCAGGCCGAACGCGACGCAGAGGGCAGGCCGGACCCGCCGCCGGTCGCGGTCGTCAGCCGCTCCGGCAAGCTGCCGCCCACGCTGTCGAGTGACCCGTACCAACCGCCGATCCTGGTGACCACCGAGCGGGCCGCCCCGCTCCGACACGGACCCGCCGACCGGCTGTCCCGGGTATTCGCCGCGGGCGCCGACACGGTGGATCTGGTGCGTGTGGTCGCCATGCTGGGCGAGGCCGGGATGCCTCGCATCCTGTGTGAAGGTGGACCGACGCTGCTCGACGAGCTGGTCGAAGCCGGTGTCGTCGACGAGATATGCGTGACGCTGGCACCCAAACTCGCTGCGGGTCAACCGATCCGTGCCGACACGCCACCTTCCCAGCTGGCGGTCCCCGTCGGCATGCACCTCGACCACGTGCTTGTGCACCAGGACTACGTGTTCTTGAAGTACCGGCGGTGACGTGCGGTTCATCGGGTTTTGAGCAGGCCTTGCCCGGGCACACGATGTAGCGGAGGTGATGACGATGCCCAATTCGTCGATCAAGAACGAGAAGATGTATGAGGACCTGCGTGAGGAGGGCGCCTCGAAGGAAAAGGCGGCGCGCATTTCCAACGCGGCCGCGGCGCGGGGAAAGTCCGCGGTCGGGCGCAAGGGGGGCGAGTCGGGGTCCTACGAGGATTGGAAGGTCTCGGACCTCAAGAAGCGCGCCAAGGAACTCGGGATGACGGGATACTCCGACCTGACCAAGGACAAGCTGGTCAGCAAGTTACGCAACCACTGATACCCGGTGCGCATCGCGACGTTCAACATCCTGCATGGCCGCACCGTCGGCGACGGTGTGCACCCGGAACGCCTGGCGGACTGCGTGCGTGAGCTCAATCCCGATGTACTGGCGCTGCAGGAGGTCGACCTCGAACAGCAGCGATCGGGCCGTTCCGACCTGACCGCCGTGGCCGCCGAGGCGATGGGTGCGGTCTCGCACCGGTTCGTCGCGGCGATCTCCGGCACCCCCGGGGCGACCTGGATGGCCGCCACCGGCGAGGAGCAGCCGGGAACGGCCGCCTATGGGATCGCGCTGCTGTCGCGTTATCCGGCCATCAGCTGGCGGGTCCTGCGGCTGCCACCACGGGCGATGATCATCGACAAGGAGCCGAGGGCGGCCGTCATCGCTCAGCTCGACACCCCCCTCGGCGAGATGTCCATCGCCAATACGCATCTGTCGTTTGTGCCCAGCCGCAACCGGCGGCAACTGCGGCGTGTCATGAAGGCTCTCAACGACGCACCCGGACCGCACATACTCGCCGGTGACCTCAACCTGACGCCGTCTGCGGCCGCCCGGTGGACGAAGATGCGCGCGCTGGCCAGCGGCCCGACTTATCCCGCGACGGAGCCGACGCGTCAGATCGACCACATCCTCACCGACGACCCGGGACTGCGCGCACGGCACTCGGCGGTACCCGCCGCGGCATTGTCGGATCATCGGCCGCTCGTCGTCGATCTCGAGCGCGGTTAGTCGCCCTGCTGTCGAGCTTCGGCGCCGGTCTGCCCGGCGTCGAAGTCGTCATCGGAACCGGTGCGCCCGACGTAGGATCCGCCGTCGTCACCATCTGCGCGGGACGCGGCGACATGGGGATCGTCTTCGACGTCGGATTCGCTCTTCTCGGATTTGGGACCGCTCATCGCTGAACCTCCTGCTCGCGGTCTCCGTCGGGTACCCGAAGCGCTGCGCACCAAACCGAGGGATTAGACACGGCAGAAACGGGAACGCTGAGGGCATGGCCACTTACCGAGTTCTCAATCCGCACGGCGATGTCGTCGACACCAAAGACATTGCGAGCGCGGAAGATGCGCACGCCTGGTTCGTCGACTCCAAGGCCGACAACTCCGAACTCGGCTGGCGCATGGAGGTGCAGTCCGACAATGGCTGGGCTTTCTTCGACGACAGCGAGGGTTCGCCCGACTAGCTGAAGGGTATGGCGCAGTAATGAAAGCAGTCACCTGGCAGGGTAAACGCGACGTCCGAGTAGAGCAGGTGCCCGATCCGAAGATCGAGGAACCCACCGACGCGATCATCGAGGTGACCTCGACGAACATTTGCGGCTCAGATCTCCATCTCTACGAGGTGCTGGGCGCCTTCATGAACCCCGGCGACATCCTCGGCCACGAGCCGATGGGCATCGTGCGCGAAGTGGGTTCCGGCGTCAGCAATTTGGCGGTGGGGGACCGGGTGGTCATCCCGTTCCAGATCTCGTGCGGCAGCTGCTTCATGTGTGATCGTGACCTGTACACCCAGTGTGAGACCACCCAGGTCCGTGAACAGGGCATGGGCGCAGCACTTTTCGGATACTCGGAGCTCTATGGCAGCGTGCCGGGCGGGCAGGCGGAGTTGTTGCGGGTGCCGCAGGCCCAGTTCACCCACATCAAGGTGCCCGACGGCCCGCCCGACTCCCGCTTCGTCTACCTCTCCGATGTGCTGCCCACCGCCTGGCAGGCGGTGGCCTACGCGGGAATCCCCGACGGCGGATCGGTCACGGTGCTGGGGCTGGGCCCCATCGGCGACATGGCGGCCCGCATCGCCGCCCATCTCGGCTACGACGTGATCGTGGTCGACAGGGTGCCCGCCCGGCTGAAACGGGCACAGGACCGCGGGATACGCACCATCGACCTCGGCATCCAGGAGAACCCCATCGGGGATGTCATCCGCGAGCTGACCGGCGGCCGCGGCACCGATTCGGTCATCGACGCCGTCGGCATGGAGGCCCACGGTTCGCCGATGACCAAGGCGGCACAGCAACTCACCGGGTTCCTCCCGGACTTTCTGGCCAAGCCGTTCATGGAGAAGGCCGGCGTGGACCGACTCGATGCGCTGTACTCGGCCATCGATATCGTGCGGCGCGGCGGCACCATATCCCTCATCGGTGTCTACGGCGGGATGGCGGACCCCTTGCCGATGCTCACCTTGTTCGACAAGCAGGTGCAGATCCGGATGGGTCAGGCGAACGTCAAGAAGTGGGTGCCGGAGATCCTGCCCCTGCTGACCGATGAGGATCCGCTCGGGGTGGACGGTTTCGCCACCCATACGCTGCCCCTGGACGAGGCGCCGCACGCGTATGACATCTTCCAGCGCAAGGCCGACGGTGCGGTGAAGATCGTCCTCACCCCGTAGCGCTGAGCTGCGGGTTCTGTAGCCGTCACCCGATGCGGGTACCGTGACGTCTGTCCGGGGGGTCGATGTCGATGACGTCTACGAATTCGAGGACAACTTGGTACGTGATCTGGGACACGCCAACGGAATTGACCACAAACAATCGGTGCGCCGCAGAACACTTCTCAAACTTCCGCTCCTTGCGCCGCCTGCCGTCGCGGCGCTGTCACTGACCACCGCACCGCGGGCTTCCGCCGCGCCGGGCCGCTGGTCCAATGACCGCGCGCATCGCTGGTTCCGCGGGCAGGGGTGGCTGGTCGGCGCGAACTACATCACGTCGAACGCGATCAATCAGCTGGAGATGTTCCAGCAGGGCACCTTCGACCCGCAGCGCATCGACGGCGAGCTGCGGATGGCACGGTCCATGGGCCTGAACACCGTGCGGGTCTTCCTGCACGATCAACTGTGGACCCAGGACCGCGTCGGCTTTCAGCGGCGCCTCGCGCACTTCGTCGATATCGCGGCCCGGCATGACATCAAACCGCTACTGGTGCTTTTCGATTCGTGCTGGGATCCGTTGCCCAGAAGCGGCCCGCAGCGTGCGCCCCGGCTGGGCATCCACAACTCCGGCTGGGTGCAGAGCCCGGGCGCCGAGCGGCTCGACGACCGGCGCTACCGCCAGGTCCTCCAGGAATACGTGGTGCGCATCCTGACCCAGTTCCGCAACGACCAGCGCGTCCTGGGCTGGGATCTGTGGAACGAACCCGACAATCCGGCGGCGGTCTACAAGACGGTGGAGCGTGACGACAAACCCGAACTCGTCGCCGATCTGTTGCCTCAGGTCTTTCGCTGGGCGCGCACGGTGGACCCGGTTCAGCCGTTGACCACCGGTGTCTGGGAGGGGGAATGGGGGGATGCGTCGCGGCGCAGTGAGATGGCGAGCATTCAGCTCGATCTCGCCGACGTGCTCTCCTTCCACAGCTACGACAACCCGGCCGGCTTCGAGGCCCGCGTCGACGAACTCCAGCCGTGGGGTCGGCCCATCATGTGCACCGAGTACCTGGCCCGCACCGAGGGAAGCACCATCGAAGGGGTGCTACCGGTGGCCAAACGTCGTCACGTCGGCGCCTACACGTGGGGTCTGTTCGCCGGCAAGACGCAGACCTGGCTGCCGTGGGATTCCTGGGACAAGCCGTACCTGCAACCCCCGAGGGAGTGGTTCCACGATCTGGCGTTCGCCGACGGGCGCCCCTACCGGCCACACGAGGTCGACACGATCAGGAGGCTGACCGGATCTCGATGAGGCGGCGGCAGCTCAGTCCATGCGTCCGGCATCGACCAACCGGATCACCGCGGCGCCCTCCTCGTCGGAGGCCTCCAGATCCACCTCGACCAGCAACGCCCAGTCGTGGTCACCGGCCGGGTCGTCCAGAATCTGGCGTACCTGCCACATGCCGGGCTGGCGCTCGATGATCAACAGTGCCGGACCCCGCGCATCGGCCCCGATGCCCACATCGTGGTGTTCGGCGAAGTAGTCCTCGCCGATCTCCTGCCAGCGTTCGGACGTCCACCCTGAGGCGGCGTCCAATTCGCCCAGGTCGTACCAGCGCCGGCGGGCGAACAACTCCACCCTGCGGAACAGTGCGTTGCGCACCATCGCCATGAAGGCCCGCTCGTTACCGGTCAGGGGGCGCGGACGGGCCGGTACCGCCACCGGGACATCGTGCGGCTGGTCGGGGCTGGTCAGCTGCTCCCATTCGTCGAGCAGACTCGAATCGACCTGCCGCACAAGCTCACCGATCCACTCGACGATATCGTTGAGCTCCTCGGTGCGGGCCGTGGCGGGCACCCCCGATCGCAGCGCCTTGAACGCGTCCGACAGATAGCGCAGCACGGCGCCTTCGGATCGGGTCAGGCCGTACTGACTGACGTACTCGCGGAAGGTCATGGCGCGCTCCCACATCTCGCGCACCACGGACTTCGGTGACAGCTGCCCGTCCGCCGCCCACGGGTTGGTCTGCAGATACACCGCGAAGGCGTGACCGAGCAATTCCTGGAGCGGTTTGGGGTAGGTCACCTCGTCGAGCAGTTCCATCCGCTCGTCGTACTCGATCCCCTCGGCCTTCATCGCCGCCACGGCCTCGCCCCGCGCCTTCTTCAGTTGGGCGGCCATGATCTGCCGGGGATCCTCCAGCGTCGCCTCGATGACCGAAACCACATCCAGGGCATAGGTTTCCGACGTGGCATCGAGGGTGTCGACGGCGGCCAGGGCGAACGTGGACAGCGGCTGGTTCAGGGCGAAATCGCGCGGCAGGTCCACCGTGAGGCGGTAGCGGCGTCCGTCTGCTTCCGGTTCGGCCAACCGCTCCAGGACGCCGGCCTGCAACAGCGAGCGGGCAATGCCGACCGCCTCGCGGATCAGCCGGAGCTGACGTTTGCGCGGCTCGTGGTTCTCGGTGAGCAGCCGCCGCATCGCGATGAAGGGATCCCCCGGCCGGTCGACGACGTCGAGGATCATCGCCGTGGTCACCTTCATGTTGCTGTGCAGCGCTTCGGGGGTGGCGTCGATCAAGCGGGCCATCGTCTTCTCGCTCCACGGCACCATGCCCTCGGGAACCTTGCGGCGCACCAGTTTCCGCCGTTTCTTCGGATCGTCGGCCACCTTCGCGAACTGTTTGAGGTTCTCCACCTCATGCTCGGGCGCCTGCACCACGACGGTGCCCGCGGTGTCGTACCCGGCCCGGCCGGCTCGTCCGGCGATCTGATGGAACTCGCGGGCATTGAGCAGGCGGGTCCGCACGCCGTCGTACTTGGACAGTGCCGAGAACACCACGGTGCGGATCGGGACGTTGATGCCGACGCCGAGGGTGTCGGTGCCGCAGATGACCTTGAGCAGGCCGGCCTGGGCGAGCTGCTCGACCAGACGCCGGTACTTGGGCAGCATCCCGGCGTGGTGCACGCCGATCCCGTGCCGGACCAGGCGTGACAGGGTGGCGCCGAAGGCCGTGGAAAAGCGGAATGCACCGATGAGGTCGGCGATCGCGGCCTTCTCCTCCTTGGTGCTGACGTTCACACTCATCAGGGCCTGGGCCCGTTCCAGCGCGGAGGCCTGGGTGAAGTGCACGACGTAGATCGGCGCCTGCCTGGTGTCCAGCAGGTCGCCGATCGTTTCGTGCATGGCAGTGGTGGCGTAGGAGTAGAACAGCGGCACCGGCCGTTCGGCTCCGGTCACCAGTGCGGTCTCCCGACCGGTCCGGCGGGTCAGATCCTCACGGAGGAACGTCACGTCGCCGAGCGTGGCCGACATCAACAGGAACTGGGCGCGCGGCAGTTCGAGCAGCGGCACCTGCCAGGCCCAGCCGCGGTCCGGGTCGCCGTAGAAGTGGAACTCGTCCATCACCACCAGGCCGATGTCGGCGTCCGCACCTTCGCGCAGCGCGATGTTGGCGAGGATCTCGGCGGTGCAGGCGATGATCGGCGCGTCGGCGTTCACCGCGGCGTCCCCGGTGAGCATCCCGACATTGGCGGCGCCGAACACCTCGCACAGGGCGAAGAACTTCTCACTGACCAGCGCCTTGATCGGCGCGGTGTAGAAGCTGGTGCGGTCGGCGCCCAGCGCCGCGTAGATGGCTCCGGTGGCCACCAGCGATTTGCCGGAGCCGGTGGGCGTGGCGAGGATGACGTTGGCCCCGCTGACCAGTTCGATCAGCGCCTCCTCCTGCGCCGGGTAGAGCACCGTGCCGCCGGCGGCCGCCCATTCGCCGAACGCGGTGAACAACCCGTCGGGGTCGGACCCGACGGCGGGCAGGGGTAAGGCGTCCATGGTGACCTTCAGCCTGCCCGACGCCGCGGGCGCATGCCACGGCGGGCATTATCAACTACTTGTCATTGAACCCGCGCGACGATACCGTCGTGGCATGGCGCGTTTCCCGAAACCGGCAGAGGGCAGTTGGACCGAGCACTATCCGGAGCTGGGCACCGGCCCGGTCTCCTACGAGGATTCGATCAACCCCGAGATCTACGAACTGGAACGCCACGCGATCTTCAAGCGAGCCTGGCTGAACGTCGGACGGGTCGAGTTGCTGCCGCGCAAGGGCAGCTACTTCACCAAGGAGATGAAGGTGGCGAACACCTCGATCATCGTGTGCCGCACCACGAAAGGTGAGGTGCGGGCGTACCACAACATCTGCAGGCACCGGGGTAACAAGCTGGTCTGGAATGACCTGCCGCTGGAGGAGACCAGCGGGACGTGCCGTCAGTTCATCTGCAAGTACCACGCGTGGCGCTACGACCTGGAGGGCCAACTCACCTACGTCCAGCAGGAGGAGGAGTTCTTCGACCTGGACAAGGAGCGCTACGGACTGGTGCCAGTGCATTGCGAAGTGTGGGAAGGCTTCATCTTCGTCAACTTCGCCAGCCACACTGAAGCGCCGGAACAGACGCTCACCGACTTCCTCGGCCCGATGATCACCGATCTGGCCGGCTACCCGTTCGACAAGATGACCTCGCGGTTCACCTACCGCTCCGAGGTGAAGGCCAACTGGAAGATCTACATGGACGCCTTCCAGGAGTTCTATCACGCACCGGTGCTGCATGCGAACCAGACGCCCACCGCGTACTCCAAGGCCGCCGCAGAAGCCGGGTTCGAGGCGCCGCACTACCGCATCGACGGGCCGCACCGTCTGGTGAGCACGTCCGGTGTGCGGCCCTGGGAGATGGCCGACGAATTGCGCAAGCCGATCGAGGACATCTGCAAGAGCGGTCTGTTCGGGCCGTGGGACGCCCCCGATCTCGGTGCGATGCCGGTGGGCCTGAATCCCGCCAAATGCGAACCGTGGGGCCTGGATTCGTTCCAGTTGTTCCCCAACTTCGTGATCCTGTTCTGGGGTCAGGGTTGGTACCTCACCTATCACTACTGGCCGACGTCGTACAACACGCACACCTTCGAGTGCACGCTGTACTTCCCGCAGCCGCGCACGCCGCGGGAACGTCTGGGCCAGGAACTGGCGGCGGCGACGTTCAAGGAATACGGGCTCCAAGATGCCAACACCCTGGAGGCGACCCAGACCAGCATCGAATCCCGTGCGGTGGAACAGTTCCTGTACTGCGATCAGGAGATACTGCTTCGGCACCTGCACAAGGAGACCGCCGCGTGGATCGACGCCTACCAGCGGGAGAGTGAGCAACGTGCTACCAGTGGAATTCGCTGATCTGGAACAGTTCTCGGACTGGTGCCTGGCCACCGAGGCGCAGCGCTACGGCAAGCGGCTGGGCAGCTCCATGGTCGAGATGCAGGCGTTCTACGACGCCATCACCGCCCGCGCCGAGGAGGCCATCTCCTACTGCGACAAGTTCAGCCTCGACGAGATGCCCGAGGACGTGCTCAACCTGATGCGCCTGCTGTATTCGATGGTGACGGTGTCATTCCCGGTGGAGTGCTGGAAGCAACCACGGGTGCCCGACTCCGGCGCCACCAGTCTGGACTGTGTCTACGAGCCCGTGCCATGAGCGCTCCCACATCCCCCGTCGCTTCGCTCGCCCCGACCGTGCTGCGCGCGGCCCGCTGGGCCGATGTCGTCTCCGGTGCGGTCCACACGCCGGCTGTGGTGGTGATCGAGGGAAACCGCATCACCGCCGTCAACCCCGACGGGCCACTGCCGGATTCGGCAGTCGAGATCGATCTCGGTGACGTGACGCTGCTGCCGGGCCTGATGGACATGGAGCTGAACCTGCTGATCGGCGGCCCCGGAAGCCCGGAGGGTCTGCCGACACCCATGCACGGCGTGCAGGACGACCCGGCGTATCGCACCCTGCGCGGCGCGGTCAATGCAGCCACCACGTTGAACGCGGGGTTCACCACGGTCCGCAATCTGGGCCTCATGGTGAAGACCGGTGGCTATCTGCTCGACGTCGCATTGCAGCGGGCCATCGACCAGGGCTGGCACCCCGGCCCGCGCATCTGGCCCGCCGGACATGCCGTCACACCCTATGGCGGGCACCTCGATCCGACCGTGTTTCAGCGACTCGCGCCGGGTGTGATGCCACTGTCGGTGGCCGAGGGCATCGCCAACGGAGTGCCGGACGTCATCGCCTGCGTGCGCTACCAGATCCGGCATGGCGCGAAACTCATCAAGGTGTCGGCCTCCGGCGGGGTGATGTCGCACAGCACAGCACCTGGTGCGCAACAGTATTCGGATGCCGAGTTCGAGGCGATCGCCGACGAGGCGCATCGAGCCGGGGTGAAGGTGGCCGCCCACGCAGTGGGGGACACCGCCATCCGGGCGTGTATCCGCGCCGGGATCGACTGTATCGAGCACGGGTTCCTCGCCAGCGACGAGACGATCCAGATGATGGTCGATCACGGAACCTTCCTGGTGTCGACGACCTACCTCACCGACGCGATGGCGATCGACCGGATCGCCCCGGAGCTCCGCAAGAAGGCTTTGGAGGTCTTCCCTAGGGCGAAAGCGATGCTGCCCAAGGCGATCGCCGCCGGGGTCCGCATCGCCTGTGGCACCGATGCGCCGGCGATTCCGCACGGTCAGAATGCCAAGGAACTCGGCGCGCTGGTGCAGCGCGGGATGACCCCGATGCAGGCGATCAGGGCGGCCACCGTGGTCGGTGCCGAACTCATCGACGCCGAGCACGAACTGGGACGGCTCGCCGCGGGCTACCTGGCCGATATCATCGCCGTACCGGGCGACGTGTCCCGGGATATCTCGGCCGCGCTGGACGTCCGGTTCGTCATGAAGGACGGCGTGGTGGTCCGGAGCTAGCAGATGGGCAGTTGAGGATGGGCGACGACATGAGCATTGAACTCACCGACAACGTCCTCTGGCTGCTCAAGCAGGCCTTCTACTTCTCCCTCACCTCCGTCAACGACGCGGTGAAACCGCATGGGGTGAGCACCGCCCAGATCGGCGTGCTGCGCCAGCTGACCAACCAGCCCGGCCTGTCCGGGGCCGAACTCGCGCGCCGGCTGTTGATCAGCCCCCAGGGCGTGCAGCTGGCGCTGACCGCCCTGGAGAAGCGCGGCCTCGTGGAGCGCAAGCAGGATCCACAGCACGGCCGCATCCTGCAGGCCTTCCTGACCGACGAGGGGCGTGCGGTCGCCGCGGCGGTGGTCAGCGATGCCATCGAGGCGCACGACAAGGTGTTCGGCGTGCTCAACCGCGACGAGCAGGAACAGCTACGCGCCCTGCTCGGGAGAGTCGTCGAGCAGGGCACCGGTCACACCCTGTACGCGGACCACGTCGACCCCGATATCTAGTACTTGAGATCCATGACAAGTACTTGATAACCTGGCCGGGATGGCCCTCCCGACCGAAGCTGCCGCCGAAACCGCTGACGCGGACGGTTTCACGTCGCTGCGGATCAAGAATGTGGTGCGGGAGACCGACGACGCGATCTCGATCGTGTTCGATGTGCCGCCGCAGCTTGCCGAGCATTTCTCCTACCGCGCCGGGCAGTACCTCGCGCTCCGCGTCCAGGTGGGTGGGCAGGAGTATCGCCGCTGCTATTCCATGTCGTCCTCGCCGGTGAAGCACCAGGATCTGCGGGTCACAATCAAGCGCGACCGTGATGGCGTGGTGTCCAATTGGCTCAATGACCATGCGGTGCAGGGAGATCGGATCAGTGTGGCAGCTCCCGAGGGTCGCTTCGTCCGCTCCGGAAACGACCGTGAGCTGGTGGCCTTTGCCGGCGGAAGCGGTATCACGCCGGTGTTCTCGCTGATCCAGACCGAGTTGGCGGAGTCCGCCGGACGGGCGCGGTTGTTGTACGCCAACCGTGAGCTGTCCGCGGTCATCTTCCGGGAGGCCCTCGACGGCCTCGTCGAACAGCACGGTGACCGCTTCGGGCTCCAGCACCACCTCGACGCCCAGCACGGAGTCGTGACCGCGGACAAGATCGCCGCGTTCATCGCCGAGACAGGCACCAACGCCGACTGTTTCGTCTGTGGGCCGGGCCCGTTCATGGACACCGTCGAGCGGGCGCTGCTCGACGCGGGAGTGCCCGCCGCGCAGGTGCATCTGGAGCGTTTCACTGTTGCGCCGGTATCGATTTCATCGCCCGGCGTCCAGGTGACCGAAAAGGTCACCATAGAACTCGACCGCGAGACGGTCACCGTGGACTACCGGGCCGGACACACCCTGCTGCAGATGGCCCGGATGGCCGGGCTCAGGGCCCCCTCATCCTGTGAAACAGGTTCGTGTGGAACGTGTATCGCGCAGGTGACCGAGGGCGAGGCCCGGCTGCTGAACAACGACGCCCTCGATGAGGACGAAGTCGCCGACGGTCTGGTGGTCACCTGCCAGGCAATTCCCACCAGTCCGACCATTCGGTTCGTCTATGAGTGACAACAGGAGGATGCGATGAGTCGCGTTGCGGTGGTGACCGGCGGAGCGTCCGGAATGGGTGAGGCCACCTGCCATGAGCTGGGCAGGCGTGGCCACCAGGTCGCGGTCTTCGATGTGAATGCGCAAGCGGCTCAACGTGTCACCGAGGAGCTGCGCGCCGAGGGAATCACCGCGGTGGCCGTGGCCGGTGACGTCTCCGACCGGGCCGCCGTCGACGACGCCTACGCCAAGATCCGCAGTGAACTGGGCCCGATCGAGATTCTGGTCACCAGCGCGGGGCTGTTCGGGTTCGCGCCGTTCGAGGAGATCACTGCCGATTCGTGGACGCGGATCATCGAGGTGAACCTCACCGGCACGTTCCACTGTTGTCAGGCCGCGCTGCCGGACATGGTGGCACGTGGCTGGGGTCGCATTGTGATGATCTCGTCGTCGAGCGCACAGCGGGGTTCTCCGTTTGCCGCTCACTATGCGGCCTCCAAGGGCGCGCTGCTGACGCTGACGAAATCGTTGGCCCGCGAATACGCAGCCCGCGGCATCACGGTCAACAACATCCCGCCTTCGGGCATCGAGACGCCCATGCAGCATGCGGGTCAGGCCGCCGGGTACCTCAAGAGCAACGAGGAGATCGCGGCGAACATCCCGGTCGGCCATCTCGGCACCGGGGACGATATCGCTGCAGCGGTGGCCTTCCTGTGCTCCGAGGAGGCCACGTTCATCACCGGCCAGACGCTCGGTGTCAACGGAGGGGCGGTGATGTGATGACGCAGTGGCCGAAACCGGCGGAGGGATCCTGGACCGAGCACTACCCGGAACTCGGCACCGGACCGATCTCGTTCCGAGACTCCACGTCGCCGGAATTCTACGAACTGGAGAAGGAAGCCGTCTTCAAGCGGGCCTGGCTGAACCTGGCCCGCGTCGAGGAGCTGGCGCACGCGGGCAGCTACGTCGCCAAGGAGATCGAGGTCGCCGGCGCGTCGCTGATCCTGGTGCGTGGCGACGACGACACGGTGCGGGCGTTCCACAATCTGTGCCGACACCGCGGCAACCGACTGGTCGGTGATACTTGCGGGCAGAGTGCGGAATTGAGCTGTGCGCAGTGCGGTTGGCGATACGCAGTGGACGGCACCTTGGTGCACGTACCCAATCCCGAGTCATTCGTCGACTTCGACACCGCGGATTACGGACTGCTCCAGGTGCACTGCGACGAGTGGGCCGGATTCATCTTCGTCAATCTGGATGTCGAGCCCCGCCAGAGCTTGCGGGAGTTCCTGGGCCCCATGGTTACCGGCCTTGATGACTACCCCTTCGGGAAGCTGACCGAGACCTACGAATGGGTCGCCCACAACAACAGCAACTGGAAGATCTTCGCCGACGCCTTCCAGGAGTACTACCACGTGCCGTCGCTGCACACCCAGCAGGTTCCTGCCGAAGTGCGAAATCCCAGTGCCGGCTTCACCTGCGGGCACTTCCAGCTCGACGGACCGCACCGGCTGGTCTCCACCGCCGGGACGCGGCGTTGGCTGCTGGCCGACGAGTACATGTACCCGATAGAGCGGGCCACCCAGAGCGGATTGGTCGGGCCGTGGCGCACACCGGATATCGGCGAGCTGCCCGCCGGTCTGAATCCCGGTGGTATCCAACCGTGGGGCATCAGCAACTTCCAGATCTTTCCCAACCTGGAGATCCTGATCTACGGCGGCTGGTATCTGCTCTACCGGTACTGGCCGACCTCGCACAACACCCACCGCTTCGAGGCATTCACCTATTTCCACCCGGCGCGGTCCGTGCGCGAACGCATCGAACACGAAGTCGCCGCGGTGGTGCTCAAGGAGTTCGCGCTGCAGGATGCGGGCATGCTGGGCGGGACCCAGGCCGCCCTCGAGTACGACGTGATCGACGAGTTCCCGGTCAACGATCAGGAGATCCTGGTGCGTCACCTGCACAAGGTGGCCGTGGACTGGGTCGAGGAGTATCAGAGCCGATGACCGACAAGCGATTGCCGAGCGCCTTCGCCGAGCTGGAACCGTTCACCGAAACCTGGTGTTTGGCAACGGAGACGGAGCGCTGGGAGCAGCGACTGGCGAGCTCCATGCCGACGATGCAGGAGTTCTACGATGCCCTCTTCCCACGACTGGAAGAGGCCATCGACTACTGCGACAAGTTCCCCCTCGACGATCTGCCCGAGGATGCGACCAATCTGCTGCACCTCATCTACTCCCTGGTGATGGTCGCCATGGCGATCGAAATCATGCACCAACCCGCGCCCGTGGACGCCGCCGATGCGGTGATGATCCGCACCGGCGAACCCACACCCTGAGAGAGGACGCACCATGAGTGTGCTCACCATCAACAAGCTCACATCTTCGGTCGGCGCCGAAGTCGCCGGAGTGGACCCGGATCGCTTGGCCACCGACGACGGTTTGGCATCCGCGGTCCTCGAGGCGCTCGAAGACAACGGCGTCCTGGTCTTCCACGACCTGAACCTGCACCTGAACCCGGAAGCGCAGGTGGCGTTCTGCGAGCGTCTCGGCGAGATCGACCGGTCGGCCGACGGCCATCACCGGGTGTCGGGCATCTACCCGATCACGCTGGACAAGACCAAGAACAAGGCCGCCGAATATCTGAAGGCGACCTTCGATTGGCATATCGACGGCTGCACGCCGACGGCCGGTGAGTGCCCGCAGAAGGCCACGGTGCTGTCGGCGATCCAGGTTGCCGCCCGCGGTGGGGAAACGGAGTTTGCGAACTCCTATGCCGCCTACGAGACGCTGTCCGACGGGGAGAAGCAGCGGTATGCGTCGTTGCGTGTCGTGCACTCCCTGGAGGCATCGCAGCGCCGGGTCTATCCCGATCCGACGCCGGAGCAACTGGCACGGTGGAAATCGCGTCCCACACACGAGAATCCGTTGGTCTGGACGCACCGCAACGGCCGCAAGTCGCTGGTGCTCGGCGCGTCGGCGGACCACATCGTGGGCATGGATCGCGACGAGGGCCGCGCGCTGCTCACCGAGCTGTTGGAGCACTCCACGACGCCCGACAAGGTGTACAGCCACCAGTGGTCGGTGGGGGACACGGTGATCTGGGACAACCAGGGTGTGCTGCACCGGGCCGCGCCGTACGAGCCGAACTCGCCCCGAGAGATGTTGCGCACCACGGTGCTCGGGGATGAACCCATCGTTTAGAAGGGTGCGGGTTCGTCGTGGGAGGCGAGCCAGGCCTGATGGTCGCGGTCCTGTTGTTCCAGCCGCGTCCGGTTGGTGATGCGTTCGGCGGTGAGGCGTCGGCGGGTGTCCTCGTGGCGCGGCCGCTCGCGGGTGGGCATCTTCATGCACCGTTTGGCGAGGGTCGGCACGATTTCCTGCAGGGTGGGTTCGCCGGTGGCGTCTCCGAGACCGGCGAACCATTGTGCGCCTTCGGGTTCGGTGGTGTACACATGGCCGGTCGGCGAGGTCCATACGACGGTGCCGTTGGCCAGCTGCACGTCGTTCCAGCCGTCGAAGAACGTCTTCAGAAGATGATGCGTTCGGCATAGGCACTTGAGGTTCGACGGGTGGGTGGGACCGGCGGGCCAGGCCACGGTGTGGTCGATATCGGTATCCCAGGCCGGGACGTCGCAGCCGGGGAAGCGGCAGGTGAGATCGCGGCAGCGGATGAATTCGGCGAGCTTGGCGGACGGGAAGCGGCCCTGCTCCACGGTGACGGTACCGGGGTCGACCTCGCGCACAGCGGCGTGTTCGACGGCGGCCGCGAGGGCTTCGGCGTCGATCCGGTCGAGGCTGCCCGTCAGGGCGGTGGTGCCGGCACGGTCGGCGATGAGGTGCACCACCAATTTCGCCGCGGGTGCGGTACTGGAGACGGTGAGCGGTTCGGCGGGGCAGTCGGATTGTCCGCACCGACACGACAGGGCTTTGCCGGCGAACACGGCGAAGAATGCATCCGAGCGCCGGGCGTCTTTGGACCGTGGGTCTGCACGACACACGCTGCCGGCCATGGCGTCCAGGACGGCATTCATCGCGGCCAGTGCGGCGACGTCGATGCGGCCCCAGATCTCGGCGGTGCCGTCGCCATTGGCGCACCCCCCGACCTCGCGGTCGCGACGGATGTGTTCGCGGATGCGCACCGCTTCGGGATCTTGCGCGGCGATGACGGCGTTGATCCGGGCCTCGATCTTCGGTTCGGACAGCCGCGCCCATTTCGGGGCTCTCTCGGCCAACCGGTCATCGACACGTTCCAGCACGTCCCGATCGACGATCAGTTCGGTGCGGGACACGATGGCTGCGAGCATGCGGTAGTCCAACCAGCCGCTCTTCGCGGTGCGCAGGACCCGTGGGAGCTTCGTATAGAGAGCGATTGCGATCTTGACCTGGGCGGCGGCCCGACAGCGGCTCACCCCTAGTGCGCTGGCGACTTCAGCCACCAGGCTGGTGTGCCCGTCGATGGCCCAGCACAGCTTCTCGGTGTCGTCGTCCGGAGCGCGCACCTCGTAGAGCTGGCCGATCGCGAACAACCGGCGGGCTCCGCAGGCGTTCTCCTCGCGGGCTTCGGAGCCGATATTGTCGACCGCCAGGGCCGCGCGACGTTCCTCTTCTTCGTATGCCAGTTCTTCGTCCACCATGATTCGAACACTAGTGCGATGGTCTGACATGTTCTGGGCGGCGAGACGTGGTGGCGTCGTCCCCGTAGATTAGTGTGACTAATCGAAAGATGCTGCGGGGGGGCGAGGTTTTGGTAGGTCGCCTAATCGACGACGACTACGCGCGCGCCGGTCCACCCCGGATGGTGAACGACCCGGCGTCATCGATGGCGTCGATCTCCGCGGCGAAGGCCTCCGCCGTCGGAGCCTCCAGATCCACCCCGGCCGTCTCGGCGATGAAGACCCGCGACACGTGCTTGCCACCGACCCGGTAGATGTTGGCAGTCCGCTCGCAGCTCTCGTGGGCCAGGTACACGACCACCGGGGTGACGTCCTCGGGATCCAGATCCTTCACCAACTCGGTCATGGTGTTCTCCGTCATCCGCGTCCTGGCGATGGGGGAGATGGCGTTGACCCGAATGTTGTTGCGCTGCCCCTCGATGGCCAGCACATTCATCAGCCCCACCAGACCGGTCTTGGCCGCCCCGTAGTTGGACTGCCCGAACGTCCCGAACAGGCCGGACCCGGAGGTGGTCATGACGATGCGCCCGTAGTCCTGCCCCCGGAACACCGGCCACACCGCGCGGGTGACGTTGAAGGCGCCCCGCAGGTGCACATCGAGGACGGCATCGACCTGATCGGCGGTCATGTTCTTGAACGCGGCGTCGCGCAGGATGCCGGCATTGTTGATCAGCACATCCACCCGGCCGAAGGCCTCGGTCGCGGTGCCGATGATGGCTTTGCCGCCCTCGTCGGTGGCCACCGAATCGGTGTTGGCGACCGCCGAGCCGCCTGCGGCGGTGATCTCGTCGACCACGGCCTGCGCCGCCGACGTCGCCGGCCCGGTGCCGTCCACCGCCGCGCCCACATCGTTGACCACGACATGGGCACCGCGGCGGGCGAACTCAACAGCGTGACAACGGCCGAGGCCGCCGCCCGCACCGGTCACGACAACAACCCGACCATCGAAATTCAAGGGGGACAAACGATCACACTCCTGCCGCGACGGCGATTGATTTGGTATCGAGGTAGCCTTCCAGACCCTCGCGGCCGAGCTCGCGGCCGTACCCACTGTCCTTGACGCCACCGAACGGTGCGAAGGGGTCCATCGTGTAGCCCTGGTTGACGCCGAAGGTGCCGGTCTTGATCTGCGCGGCGATGTCCAGCCCACGGTCGGTGTCCGCCGTCCACACCGAGCCCGCCAGACCGTATGCGGAGTCGTTGGACAGTGCCACGGCCTCCTGTTCGTCGCGGTAGCCGATGACCGTCAGGACCGGCCCGAAGATCTCCTCCTGCGCGATCCGCATCGAGTTCTGCGCATCGGCGAACAACGTCGGGCGGACATACCAGCCGCGATCGATACCGGTGGGAGCGTCGGTGCCGCCGATGACCAGCCGGGCGCCCTCATCCTGGCCGATCCCGATGTAATCGAGCACCCGCTGCTGTTGACGCCGGTTCACCAGCGGCCCTAGCTGGGTCCGCGGATCGGTCGGGTCGCCGACCGTGATCGTGGCGATCTCCGCGGCGAGCGCGTCGACGAACTCCTGCTGCCGGACGGCCGGCACGAGGATGCGGGTCAGCGCATTGCAGATCTGGCCGCTGTTGGACAGGCTGGCCGAGCGCACCCCGGCCGCGACCGTGGCGGGGTCGGCATCATCGAGGATGATGGCTGCGGACTTGCCGCCGAGTTCCAGGCTCACCTTGGTGAGGTTGGCCGCACACGCGGCGGCGACCGCCTTACCGACCGCGGTGGAGCCGGTGAAGGAAACCTTGTCGATCCCGGGATGGCCGACCAGGTGCGCGCCCACGGTGTTGTCGCCGGGCAGCACCGTCACCACCCCGGGCGGCAGTCCCACCTCCTCGAACAGTTTCACCAGATACAGTGCGTCCAAAGAGGTTTCCGGCGCCGGCTTCACGATGACCGCGCACCCTGCCAGTAGCGCGGGCACCAGCTTGGCCATGGTCAGGAACTGCGGCATGTTCCACGGCACGATCGCGGCCACCACACCGACGGGTTCCTTGCGGACGTGGATATCGGCGCCGAAGAAGCCGGGCCGGACCTCCTGCCAGTCGTAACCCTGCGCGGTATCGCAGAACGCGCCGATCATCATCGCGGGCAGGCCGATCTGGGCGCGCTGCGCGAAGGTGATCGGGGCGCCGATCTCGGCCGTGATCAGCTGGGCGATCTCCTTGCCGTGCGCGCGATAGACATCGGCGAACCGGCGCAGCACCTCGACACGCGCACCCGGTGCCATCCGCGGCCAGGGGCCGGAGTCGACGGCGGCGCGCGCCGCTGTCACGGCGGCGTCGATCTCTTCGGCGGTGGAGATCGGGACCTCGGCGAGCAGTTCCTCGGTGTGCGGAGAAACCAGTTCGAGCACGCCAGCCCCCTCGGGTATCAACTACTTGGCATTTACGGCCCCGAGCATACGTCAGCCCAGTTTGATGGCCGACTACGGACTTTCAAGGGTGTGCGCACCGGGCCCGGCGACCACGCTGAAGTGGACAGCTCGCACACTTTCCGAAAGGCACCACCATGAAGATCGTCGTTATCGGGGGAACAGGTCTGATCGGCTCGAAGGTCGTCGCCAACCTCACCGAATTGGGCCACGACGCGGCGGGTGTCTCGCCGCGTACCGGCGTGGACACCATCTCGGGGGAGGGTGTGGCGGCGGCGCTGGCCGGAGCCCAGGTCGTCGTCGACGTCACCAACTCGCCGTCTTTCGCCGACGACGATGTGCTGGAGTTCTTCACCACCTCGACGCGCAATGTGCTGGCTGCCGAGCGTGAACAGGGCGTCGGCCATCATGTGGCGCTGTCGGTGGTGGGCGCCGGCGGGGTCGCCGACAGCGGATACATGCGCGCCAAGGTGGCCCAGGAAACGTTGATCGCCGAATCGGGTGTCCCGTACACGATCGTCCGCGCGACCCAGTTCTACGAATTCGTGGAGGCCATCGCGGGATCGGCCACCGACGGCGGCACCGTCCGGCTGCCCCACGCCGCGATGCAGCCGATCGCCGCCGAGGACGTCGCCACCGGTGTCACCCGCGCGGCCGTCGGTGAACCGGTCAACGGCGCCGTGGAGATCGCCGGACCCGAGAAGATCGCCATGGACGACTTCGTGCGCACCGGGCTGGCCGCCAAGGGCGACTCGCGCGAGGTCATCGCCGACCCGGCCGCCCCCTACTTCGGAGCCGTCATCGACGACCACAGCATCGTGCCCGCCGGCCCGGCGACCCTGTTCGAGACCACCTTCGCGGACTGGCTGTCCGCATAGCCATGTCCAGAATCCTGCTGCAGACCACCATCGCGGAGCACCCCGACGACTGGGATATCCGCCGTTTCTCCCTACTGGCCCGGGAACTGCGCGACGCCGGGCATCAGGTCATCGCGCGCAACCGGGTCCGCGGCGTCGAGGATGACCCTGTCCTCAGCCACGTGGACAGGCTCGGCTTCGACCAGCTGTGGTTGATGGCCGTCGATGTCGGCGACGGGCTCAGCGCCGCCGACGCCGAGGCGATCGTGCGGTTCCGTGAGACCGGCGGGGGAGTGCTCACCGCCCGCGATCACCAGGACCTGGGTTGCTGTCTGCTGCAACTGGGTTCGCTCGGGGCGGTCAATCAGTTCCACCGCACCGTCGACGATCCCGCGGCGCTCTGCGATGACCAGGACAACCCCGATATCGCCTGGCCCAATTACCATTCCGGCGCCAACGGCGACTACCAGCCGGTGCTCGGCGACGGCCCCGTGCATGAGGTGCTGCGCACCGACCGGACCCGCAGCGGGCGCATCGACTGGTTCCCCGCCCACCCGCACGAGGGTGCGGTATCGGCGGTCATCCCGCATGCCAGTGTGCTGGCGCAGGGCCGCAGCACGCACACCGGCCGGCGGTTCAACCTGGCGGTCCTGCTCGACGGCGAGAGGACCCCCGACGGGCGGCCGCTGGGCCGGGCGCTGGCGGCGTCCACGTTCCACCACTTCGCGGACTACAACTGGGATCTCGGCTACGGGGCGCCGAGCTTTGTCACGGAGGCACCCGGCACCGGCATCGGCGAGGATCCGTACCCGCTGCTGGCGTTCAAGGATTACGTGCGCAATATCGCAGAATGGCTGTCACCCTCGCCGCCGATCAGCAGCAGTTCGTCACCGGTGGCGAAGATGTCCCCGGGTTTCGGGATCAACACGGTGTCACCGCGCAGCAATGTCACCAGCGCGGTGTTGGGCGGCAGCTCCAGCTGATCCACCCGCTGTCCGACCAGCGAATTATCCATGGGCAGAGTCAGTTTGGTGAGACTGGCGCGGCCCTCGCGCAGGCCCATCAGACGGATGAGGTGGCCGACGTCGATGGCGCCCTCGATGCTGGCGGCCAGTGCGCCCGGCGTCGACACCGCCACGTCGATACCCCAGGCTTGGCTGAACAGCCACTGGTTGTCGACATCGTTGATGCGCGCGACCACCCGCCGCACCCCGAACTCGGTCTTGGCGAGCAGCCCGACGACCAGATTGGCCTTGTCGTCACCCGTCGCGGCGATCACCACATCACAGGTCTGCGCCCCCGCCTCCTGCAGCGCGGACAGCTCGCAGGCATCGGCGAGCAACCAGTCGGCGCCCGGAACGGTGTGCGGTTCGAATCGCCTACGTTCGCGTTCGATCAGCAGCACCTTGTGACCGTATTCGAGCAGTTCGCGCGCCACGGAGCGGCCGACGTTACCGGCGCCCGCTATCCCGATCCGCATCTTGCGTACTGCCACCGGGCTATCTTGACTTAACTCTATGACGTTGCACCAGCTGTACCTGGCGATGCTGATCGGCGGCCTCGTGCTGCTCGCGAGCATCATCGGTACCCGGGTGGCGACGCGGGTCGGCTTTCCCGCACTGTTGTTCTTCCTGCTGGTCGGGGTGGTACTCGGCGAGGACGGGCTGGGCCTGGAGTTCGACAGTGTGGAGCTCGCGCGCAACGTGTGCACCGCCGCGCTGGCGGTGATTCTGGTCGAAGGTGGTCTGACAACCCGCTTTTCCGATATCCGCAAGGTGCTGGCGCCGGCGGCCGCACTGGCCATCGTCGGTGTCGTGGTGAGCACGCTGATCACCGCTGCCGCAGCGCACTTCCTGCTCGGCTTCAACTGGCAGCTGGCATTGTTGCTCGGTGCGATCGTGTCCTCGACCGATGCGGCGGCGGTGTTCTCGGTGCTGCGGGTGCTACCGCTGCCGCGTCGGTTGGCCGGTCTGCTGGAGGCCGAGTCCGGATTCAACGACGCACCCGCGGTGATCCTGGTGTTGATGTTCAGCGTGGTGCCGTTCGTGTTCGAACCGGCCGGAACCCTCGGCGAGATCGTCTTCGAATTGGTGGCCGGTGCCGTGATCGGTGTGGCCGTTGGGTTTCTCGGCGCGCTCACCTTGCGACGCATCGCGCTGCCGGCATCGGGTCTGTACCCGATCGCCACCTTCGGGCTGGGGGTGGTGGCGTTCGCCGCCGCGGGCAGCCTGCATGGCAGCGGATTCCTGGCCGCCTATCTTTCGGCGGTGGTGCTCGCCAATTCGGGCCTGCCGCACCGCTCGGCGACACGGTCCTTCGCCGAGGGGCTCGGCTGGCTCGCCCAGATCGGGTTGTTCGTGCTGCTCGGTCTGCTCGTCGACCCGAGCGAGCTGGCCCGTGACTTCGTGCCGGCGATCATCGTGGGGACGATCCTGCTCCTGGTCGCGCGACCGGTGTCGGTGGCGGCGTCACTTGTCGGGTTCAGGATCCCGTTCCGGGAGCAGCTTTTCCTGTCCTGGGCCGGCCTACGCGGCGCGGTGCCGATCGTGCTGGCGACCTTCCCGATCGTCGCCGGGATCGCGGGCAGCTCGCGGTTGCTCAACATCGTCTTCATCCTCGTGGTGATCTTCACGCTGATCCAGGCGCCGAGTCTGCACCTGATGGCGCGGCTGTTGGGTCTCACCGATGGGGAGGTCACCCGCGAGATCCAGGTGGAGGCCGCACCGCTGGACGTGCTCGACGCCGAGCTGCTGACCATGAAGGTGCAGTCCCCGTCGCGTCTGCACAACGTGACGATCCTGGAGCTGCGGCTGCCCGACCCCGCGGTGATCACGCTGATCATCCGGGACGGGCACACCTTCGTCCCGCTGCCCGACACCCGGCTCGCCACCGGTGACGAACTGCTGATCGTCACCACCAGCACGATGCGCGCCGCCGCCGAGGCTCGGCTGCGGGCTGTCAGCCGCCGGGGCAAGCTGGCCTACTGGTTCGACGAATACGGCGACCCGGAATAGCGAGGAGCTAACGATTCCGTTGTGGGTCGGCATCAGCGGTGGCAGAAACGTGCCGGTCCGTGGTCAGCTGAAAGCGATGTCTGCTCCCGAATCTCCCACCGCCCACCCGTCGCGTCGGCTGGTGGTCGGCTTGGCCGTGGCTGCGGTGGCGGGCGCCACCGTGCTCGTGATGTCTGCTTCTGCCGATGCCGCACCGGAATCGGACAGCCAGGGCTACCTGGAGTCGACCGCGCGCTGCGCCTCGCCGGCCACCGCCGTCATCTTCGGCAGCACCGAGACATCGCGGATCGCGATCTGCGAACAGTCCGACGGCAGCTACCAATACCGTGGTGTGCGGGTGCGCGACGGGGCTCGGCTGGTGCTGCCGGCCACCGCCGACGGTGACGGGTACGTCGCCGAGAACGACGGGCTGTCCTACACGGTCACCACCGAATCGCTCGTGGTGAGTTCGGGCGACGAGGTGATCCGGGACGAGTCGCTGCTCGATGTGCACACCCCCGAGGAGTTCAGTGTGGTCACCACCCCGACGTCTTCGGCGACGCGGACATCGACGACTCAGACCTCGACCACGCCGCTACCGCCGCCGCTACCCGCCGAGGCCGGCGCCGGCTGAGTGCGGTGACCGCAACAGGCTCTGCGCGCAGTCGAGCAGCACGCGGTGCAGATCGCTGTCATCGACGTCCTGCAGATGCGGCTCGGCGGTGCTGCCGAAGACCCCCGCGGTGATCATGGTGATGGCGACGCGGGTCCCGATGTCGTGGGTGGCGCCGATCAGCAGTTCACGCAGGTTGTTGGCGATGTCCTCGAATTCCTGATGCGACTGCACCAGGGATATCACCGCGGGATCGCCGTAGAACAGCGACCCGATCCGGCGATGACGCACGGCGAGCTCGACGAAACCGCTGATCGTGGCGTCGCGACGGGAATCGGGGGACGCAATCGACTCGGCGATGCGGACCAGCCGGGCCATATCGTCGAATACCGGCCGGACCACCGCCAGCACGATGTCATCCTTGGTGTGGAACTGGTAGTAGATGGCCGCTTTGCGAACGCCGAGATGGTCGGCGATCATCTGCAGCGATGTGCCGTTGACGCCGCGTTCGGCGAAAAGGGACAGCGAGGCCTCGATCACCCGCTCGCGCGCGAACCCGCGCTGCGATACCGGTTTGGCCATCGTCGCCGCTCCTTTCACAGTTCGGTACTCACCGACAGGACATTCCGGACACTTTGACATGTCGGGGGCCGAGATGCGGTCGATAAGTTGTCCGCGTCACATTTTCTAGCCGTGCGACTTGTACTAGCTTAGCCGTGTGGCTAACCTGACCGCAGTCGGTTAGCAAGGCTATGCGAAAGGCCCAATAGGCGAATGGCGTCCCAGCGGTGAACGTGCTGAAGCGGATCTGGATCCCCCTGGTCATCGTGGCGGTGGTCCTGGTGGCGACGTTCACCGTGATGCGGGTGCGTACCTTTTTCGGCACCGGCCCCGGCTATATCTCGACCGAGAACAGTGCCTCCGATGACACCGAGCCGTTCGACCCGAAGGTCGTCAAGTACGAGGTGTGGGGTGAGCCGGGGGCGACGGCCAATGTGAACTACATGGATCTCGATGCCCGCCCGGTGCGTGCCGACAATGTCACGCTGCCGTGGGAGATCACGTTGAGCACCACCGCGCCGTCGGTGTTCCCGACCATTTCCGGGCAGGGCGATGGCAGCACGCTGTCGTGCCGGATCACCGTCGATGACGAGGTGAAGGATCAACGCACCGTCGACGGCGTCGGCGCCCACACCTACTGCCTGGTGAAGAGCGCATGACCTCGAACGAGCCCCGCACCGACGCCATTGCGGTGGCCACGCCCCAACATCGTGGCGGCATCGCCAAGTGGGTTCGCACGCTGGCGCTGCCGATCATCATCGGCTGGGTGGTGGTGATCGGCTTCCTGAACGTCGCCGTCCCGCAGCTCGAAGAGGTCGGGCAGATGCGCTCGGTCTCGATGAGTCCGTCGAATGCGCCGTCGGTGATCGCCACCAAGCGGGTCGGGACCGTCTTCGAGGAGTTCACCTCCGACAGCTCGATCATGATCGTGCTGGAGGCCGACCACAAACTCGACGAAGCCGATCGCGATTTCTACAAAGAGATGATCGCGAAGCTCGAGCAGGACCCGATACACGTCCAGCACATCCAGGATTTCTGGGGTGATCCGCTGACGGCCTCGGGCGCGCAGAGTGCCGACGGCCAGTCCACCTACGTGCAGGTCTACACCGCGGGTAACCAGGGTGAAGCGCTGGCCAACGAGTCCATCGATGCCGTCCAGGACATCGTCTACAGCATGCAGGCACCGCCGGGACTGAAGGTTTTCGTCACCGGACCCGCTGCCCTGCAGGCAGATCAGCAGATCGCGAGCGACCGTAGCCTGCGGATCATCGAGGCGCTGACCTTCGCCGTCATCATCACGATGCTGCTGCTGATCTACCGATCGTTCGTCACGATGCTCATCACGATCGCCATGGTGGTGCTGTGTCTGCTGTCCGCGCGCGGTGTGGTGGCCTTCCTGGGCTATCACGAGATCATCGGGCTATCGGTGTTTGCCACCGGATTGTTGGTGACGCTGGCCATCGCCGCGTCCACGGACTACGCGATCTTCCTGCTGGGTCGATATCAGGAGGCCCGCTCCGAGGGTGAGGACCGAGAGTCCGCGTACTACACCATGTTCCACGGCACCGCGCACGTCGTGCTCGGCTCGGGTCTGACGATCGCCGGTGCGACGTTCTGCCTGCACTTCACAAACATGCCGTACTTCGTGACCCTTGGCATCCCCCTGGCCGTCGGCATGACGGTGGTGGTGGCGGTCGCGTTGACGCTGGGGCCCGCGATCATCACCGTGGCCACCCGGTTCGGCAAGCTGTTGGAGCCCAAGCGCGCCATGCGGACCCGCGGCTGGCGCAAGATCGGTGCGGCCGTGGTCCGTTGGCCCGGGCCCATCCTGGTCAGCACCATTGCGATCACCATGGTCGGGCTTCTCGCGTTGCCCGGCTACCACACCAACTACAACGACCGTGAGTACATGCCGGCAGATCTGCCTGCGAACGAGGGGTACGCGGCCGCGGACCGGCATTTCTCGCAGGCCCGGATGAATCCCGAACTGCTGCTGGTGGAAAGCGATCACGATCTGCGTAACTCGGCGGACTTCCTGGTGATCGACAAGATCGCCAAGGCCATCTTCCGGACCGAAGGTGTGGGCCGTGTGCAGGCCATCACCCGCCCGCAGGGAACCCCGATCGAGCACACCTCGATCCCGTTCCAGATCAGCATGCAGGGCACCACGCAGAAAATGAACGAGAAGTACCAGCAGGACATGATGGCCGACATGCTCAAGCAGGCCGACGACATGCTGACGACCATCACCAATATGGAAAAGATGAGCGCCATCACCGTGCAGATGGCCGCGGTGACGAATTCCATGGTCGGCAAGATGAAGACGATGACGCTCGACATCGCCGAATTGCGGGACAACATCTCCAATTTCGACGATTTCTTCCGCCCGATCCGCAACTACTTCTACTGGGAACCGCACTGCTTCAACATTCCCGGCTGCTGGGCGCTGCGCTCGATCTTCGACACCCTCGACGGCATCGACGTGATGACCGACGGTATCCAGGACATCATTCCGGACATGGAGCGGCTCAACGCGCTGATGCCGCAGATGGTCGCGCTGATGCCGTCGATGATCGCGACGATGAAGAACATGCGCACCTACATGTTGACCATGTATCAGACCCAGAAGGGCATCCAGGATCAGATGTCGGCGATGCAGGACAACTCGTCGGCCATGGGGGAGGCCTTCGACGCCGCGCAGAACGACGACTCCTTCTACCTGCCGCCGGAAACCTTCGAGAACGAAGACTTCAAGCGCGGGATGAAGAACTTCCTGTCCCCCAACGGACACGCGGTCCGGTTCATCATCAGCCATGACGGTGATCCGTTGAGCCCAGCCGGAATCCAGCGCATCGATGCCATCAAGTTGGCCGCCAAGGAGGCCATCAAGGGCACCCCGCTGGAGGGCTCCAAGATCTACCTCGGTGGTACCGCGGCAACCTTCAAGGACATGCAGGACGGCGCCAACTGGGATCTGATCATCGCCGGAATCGCCTCCATCGGACTGATTTTCATCATCATGCTGATCATCACCCGCAGTATCGTGGCGGCCGCGGTCATCGTGGGCACGGTGGTGATCTCGCTGGGATCGGCATTCGGTATCTCGGTGCTGCTGTGGCAACACCTGATCGGTATCCCGCTGCACTGGATGGTGCTACCGATGGCGGTGATCATCCTGTTGGCCGTCGGCGCGGACTACAACCTGTTGCTGGTCGCGCGACTGAAGGAAGAGATCCACGCGGGCCTGAACACCGGCATCATCCGGGCCATGGGCGGTAGCGGTTCGGTGGTGACCGCCGCGGGTCTGGTGTTCGCGTTCACCATGATCTCGATGGCGGTCAGTGAGCTGACGGTGATCGGACAGGTGGGCACGACGATCGGTCTGGGTCTGCTGTTCGACACCTTGGTGATCCGGGCGTTCATGACACCGTCCATCGCGGCGCTGCTGGGCAAGTGGTTCTGGTGGCCGACGCGGGTGCGCCAGCGCCCGGTCGCGCAGCCGTGGCCCCAGCAGCCGGTCGCCGCCGGAAGTTCCTCGCAGGAAACGAGTTGATGATGTTCAAGAAGACATGTGCCGTGTTGTTCGCCGGGGCGGCTGCCCTCGTCTTCGCGGCGCCGGCGCAGGCCGATCCGGACAGTGACTTCGCCAAGGAGCTGCACACCTACGGGATCTACGGGCAGAAGGACTTCAACGCCTGGATCGGCAAGATCGCCTGCAAACGCCTCGACCGCGGCGTCGATGTCACCGCGCAGGACTCGGCGACGTTCGTCTCCGACCAACTGCTGCGCGGCTCCAGCACCGAACAGGCCTACCAATTCCTCGGCGCGGCAATGAACTACTACTGCCCCGACAAGCGCGTCCTGCTCACCCAGCAGTAGCGAAAGGGATCACCATGACACTCAAGAAGCTGAGCCTGGCCACCCTGGCCGCGGCCGCCGCCCTGACCCTGGCCCCCACCGCGTCCGCCGACGCGACCGAGGACTACCCGATCCCGCGCAAGATCCTGCACACCCCGTGCACCGCCGAGCAGATCCTGGCCGCCACCCGCGACACCGACCCGGTGTACTACGAGCGCTACATGATCGACTACAACAACAAGTCCCCCGAGGTGCACCGCGCCGTCCAGGACCGCATCCACTGGTTCTTCGCCATGGACTACGCCGGCCGCCGCCAGTACTCCGAAGACACCGCCACCAACGCCTTCTACGAACAGCTGGCCTGGAACTGGCCCAACTGGGCCAAGATCTTCTTCAACAACAAGGGCGTCGTCGCCCACTCCACCGCGGTCTGCATGAACTACCCACCCGACGACATGTCGGTCTGGGTCTGGTGACGCTATAGATTGACGCGGTGCAGAAGCATCGGAGCGCCGCTCTCGTCCTGACCATCGTCGGCGCTCTGCTGTGTGCGCTGGCCATCGGCGGCATCGTGGCATACCGGTTCTATCTGTTGCGCCCGTGGCTCTTTCACCCGCTGCTGTTCGCCGCGATCGGCGGTGCGGCGCTGGGTCTGGCGTGCGTGCTGGGTCTGCGGAAGCCTCTGATCCGCTGGGGCGGCGCTGCGGCCTGCGTGCTGGGTGCGGCGTCGGTGGCATTCGCCGGGTGGCTCGCGACGGCGTTCCAGTCCGACCTGTCCGTCGAATCGCGGCAAGCGTCGCCCGGCGCCTCGCTGGAACTCGTCGTACTCAGTGGCAGCGCCACCTTCGCGCCGGATCCGGTGTGGGAACTGCGGGTACGCACCCACCAGGGTCTGCTGTCACGCGAGTACGACCTCGGCTGCGTCAACGGCGATGTGTTGTCGCTGAACACCATTGGTTGGAGCGGTCCGACATCGATCCGGGCCGTGCTGTCCAGCGGTGTCGTCGACATCGCCGTCGACGGTGACGGCCGCCCGGACCGCACCGTCGACGGCGGCTGCTAGCTGAGGTGGTGTACCTCCTGCAGCCCGTACACCGGCGTCGGCAGTCCAACGTAGCGGGCCTTCAACTGCAGGGCCAGATACAGCGAATAGTGGCGCGACTGATGGAGATTGCCGCCGTGGAACCACAGATTGGGTTGTTGGGTGGGCTTCCACATGTTGCGCTGCTCGCCCTCCCACGGTCCGGGATCCTTGGTCGTCTCGCTGCCCAGGCCCCACACCTTGCCCACCTTGTCGGCGACCTCCTGTCCGATCAGATCGGCCGCCCAGCCGTTCATCGAGCCGAACCCGGTGGCGTACACCACCACATCGGCGGGCAACTCCGTACCGTCGGCCAGCACGACGCTGTCCGCGGTCAGGTGTGACACGTCGCCGTGCGCGAGCTTGATGCTGCCGTCGGCGATCAGATCACACGCGCCGACGTCGATGTAGTAGCCGGACCCGCGACGCAGGTACTTCATGAACAACCCCGAGCCGTCATCGCCCCAGTCCAGGTCGAACCCGGCAGCCTCCAGCCGGTCATAGAAGTCCTTGTCCCGCTCGCGAATCGCGTCGTAGATCGGGATCTGGAACTGGTGCATGATCCGGTACGGCAGGGACGCGAACGTCAGATCGGCCTTCTCGGTGGTCATTCCGGCCGCCAGCGCGCGCTCGGAGTACAGATCGCCGAGCCCGAGATCCATCAGCGAATCCGATTTCACGATGTGGGTGGATGAGCGCTGCACCATCGTGACGTCGACCCCGTTCTCGACCAGTGCCTTGCAGATGTCGTGCGCGGAGTTGTTGGATCCGATGACCACGGCGCGCTTACCGGCGTACTGATCCGGGCCCGGGTGGTGGCTCGAATGATGTTGATCCCCGGTGAATTCGTCCTGTCCGGGGAACGTCGGCACATGCGGCTTGCCGGACATACCGGTGGCCAGCACGAGCTGTGTCGGGTGCAGGGTGAGTCGCTCACCGTCACGGTCGACCTCGACGGTCCAGCGCTGTTCGGCCTCGTCGAACGAGGCGGACAGGCAGGTGGTCTTCGACCAGTACGGCACCTCCATGACCCGGGTGTAGAACTCCAGCCAGTCACCGATCTTGTCCTTCGGGGCGAACACCGGCCAGTTCTGCGGGAACGGCAGGTAGGGCAGATGGTCGTACCAGACCGGGTCGTGCAGGCACAGCGACTTGTAGCGCTTGCGCCACTGATCGCCGGGCCGTTCGTGTTTGTCGACCACGATGGCCGGGACACCGAGCTGACGCAGCCTGGCGCCCAACGCGATTCCGCCCTGCCCACCACCGATGACCAGGATGTAGGGCTGCTCGGAGTAGCCGAGCGCGCGGTCCTCGTCGAGCTTGCGTTCCGCCCAGGATCTGGTGTCCGGGTCGGACCCGTGCACCGCGCCGAGCACCCGGGTGGGGCCCTTGCGCTCCTCATGGTCCTTGAGTTCCTGCAGTGCGGTCAGCAGGGTCCACGCTGTGTCCGCTCCGTCGTCGCTTCCTTTCAAGCGCAGGTGCCCGGTGCCGCGGCCCACCGCGGTCTCGAACTCGATGAACGCCGATACGACGCCGTCACCGTCATCGGTGGCCGGCTCACGGGTGCGGAATCGGGACGGGTCCGTGTCGGTGAGTCGGCTCTGCAGCATCTCGCCGATCGCGTCGCGGCCTTCCATCGTCTTCAGGTTCCAGGTGAACGACACCAGGTCGCGCCAGAAGCTGTCGACGGCGAACATTCCGGTGGCCCGCGCGATATCGCGGGTGGCCAGGACCGTCTCGAACTCGGACAGCCAGGTGTCGACACGTTCTTGCGGCGAGACGCGGTGGTCGCGGGGGCAGCGTGAAGATCAGCGATCTGTGTCATGTGAGCCAGCACACACCCGGCCTCGACACGAGCGCAAGGGCTGCAACCCCCTGCAACTCTTTCGCGATGTGCGCCAGGTCACATAGAACTGCATGCATGAGAGCAGCTGTGTACTACGGGCCGAACAAAGTGGATGTGACCGATGTGCCGGAGCCCGAGCCGGGGCCGGGGACCGTCAAGGTCCAGGTTGGATTCAACGGCATCTGCGGCACGGACCTGCACGAATACTATGCCGGGCCGATCTTCGTGCCGACCGAACCGCACCCGCTGACCGGCCGGCAACTCCCCCTGGTGATGGGCCACGAATTCTCCGGCACCATCACCGCGCTCGGTGCCGATGTGCGGGGTTGGGCCGAGGGTGACCGGGTGGCGATCGAGCCGATCTACCGGTGCGGGAAATGCGGGCCGTGTCAGGCCGGCACCTACAACATCTGCGCGCAGATCGGCTTCCACGGACTGATGTCCGACGGCGGGATGGCCGAATACACCGTCGTGCCCACCGACATGCTGCACAAGCTGCCCGACAATGTGTCACTGGAACTGGGCGCCCTGGTGGAGCCGATGTCGGTGGCTTATCACGCGGCCACCCTCGGTGACGCCCACCCCGGTGACACCGCGATGGTGTTCGGGGCGGGCCCCATCGGCATCGGACTGTGGTTCGCCCTGCGCGGCAAGGGCATCGAGGACACCTTCGTCGTCGAGCCGTCCGCCACGCGGCGCGCCGCCATCGAGGCGCTCGGGGCCCGCACCCTGGATCCGGCAGCCGTCGACGTACCGGCCTTCATCGCCGACCACACCGGCGGTCGGGGCGCAGGCGCGGTGTATGACGCGGCCGGGGTGGCGCCCGCCGTCGAGACCGCGCTGGCCTGCGTCGGCGCGCGCAAGGCGATGGTGAGCGTGGCGATCTACGAGAAACCGCTGATCACCCCGCTGCTGAACCTGGTGATGAACGAATCCCGCATCCAGGGCTCGCTCTGCTACACGGCAGCCGATTTCGAGGCTGTCATCGACCTGATGTCGCGCGGGGCCTATGACACCACCGGCTGGGTGACCGCCATCGGTATCGAGGATGTCATCGACGAGGGCTTCGAGGCCCTGCATGCCGGAACCAAGATGAAGGTTCTGGTCGATCCCGCCAACCCGAAGGACCTCTCATGACACGCACGATCCCCGCCCCGCTGCTCGGCAAGGTGGCCCTGGTGACCGGTGCCGGCCGCGGCATCGGCCGCGGCATCGCCCATGAGCTGGCCGGCCAGGGTGCCGACCTCGCACTGGTCGATGTCAGCGCCGACGCGCTGGCCGACGTCGCCGACGAGATCACCGAGATCGGCTCCAAGGTAACCACATTCGTCGCCGATGTCTCCGACCGCGCGGCCGTCTTCGAGGCCGTGGAGCACGCGGCGACCGCGCTCGGCGGATTCGACATCATGGTGAACAATGCCGGCATCGCGTTGGTGGGTCCGATCGCCGAGGTGACACCCGAACAGTTGTCCCGGCTGTGGGCGATCAACGTCGACGGTGTGCTGTGGGGCATCCAGGCCGCGGTCGCCAAGTTCACCCAGCTCGGCACGAGGGGCAAGGTGATCAATGCCTCGTCCATCGCGGGCCACGAGGGGTTCGCGATGCTCGGTCCCTACAGCGCCACCAAGTTCGCGGTCCGGGCGCTCACCCAGGCCGCGGCCAAGGAGCACGCCGCGGACGGCATCACCGTCAACGCGTACTGCCCGGGGGTCGTCGGCACCGACATGTGGGTCGAGATCGACAGGCGGTTCGCCGAACTGACCGGCGCCGCCGAGGGGGAGACCTTCGAGAAGTTCTCCGCCACCATCGCACTCGGCAGGCCGGAGACGCCGGAGGATGTCGCCGGATTCGTCGCCTATCTGGCCGGGCCTGGCGCGGACTACATGACCGGACAGGCCGGCCTGATCGACGGGGGCATGGTCTACCGGTGACCTGCCCGTGACAGCCCGTGTGACGGGGAGCACAATCGGGACAATGGCCGGCTCCTCGATTCCCGAGCCCGCGGTCGCCGTCGGTGACGACCCGCGTCGGTACGCCATGCTGCTGTCCGAGGTGTACGACGCGACGATGGCCGGGTCCCGGGCGCCCGCGAAACCGCGCTCGGTCATCGCGGATTCCTGGAACAGGTTGCTGGGCAGCGGAATCGACCCCGAGCACCACGACCCGCCGGATGTGGATCGCAGCGGTCTGGATCTGCTGCGGCAGTCCTCGGGCCTGACGGCGGTACTCGAGGACATCTCGCGCGGGCTGGAGTCGGTGATCGCCGACGGCAACAACATCCTGGTGGTGGCGGACGCCCGTGGCCGGGTGCTGTGGCGGTCGGGCACGCCGAGGGTGCTGTCGCAGGCCGACCGGCTGGGCTTCGTCGAAGGCGCCAACTGGGGGGAACCCGCGGTGGGGACCAACGCGATCGGCACCGCGCTGGTCTCCCGGCGGGCGGTGCAGATCTTCTCCGCCGAGCACTTCCTGCGCAGCCACCACGCCTGGACGTGCGCCGGAGCGCCTATCCGCGACCCCCGCACCGGGCACGTGATCGGCGCCGTCGACGTGTCCGGACCCGCGTCCACGGTGCACCCCACCACCGTGGCACTGGTGGATCTGGTGGCGCGCCTGGCGGAATCGCGGCTGCGCGAGGCCCATGAACGCACGCTGAACCAGTTGCGGGCCGTCGCCGCTCCGATGCTGGCCCGGATGAGCTCGCCGGCGCTGGCGGTCGACCCGGAGGGCTGGGTGGCCGCAGTGGATTCGCTGCCGCCGCACAACCGGATCCTGTTGCCGCACAATGCCGGAGCCGGCCGGGCATGGATACCGGCCCTGGGTGCCTGTGAGCTGGAGCCGCTGTCGGGCGGCTGGCTGGTGCGTCCGGTCGAGGAGATGGCCGCCGACGGCCCGGCCGGGCGTGCCACGCTGGACCTGCGCAACCACAGCGCGCCGACGCTGTCGATGGTGGGTCAGTCGGGCACCTGGTGCCGCGATATCTCCCCGCGGCACGCCGAGATACTGCTGGTGCTCGCGACCCGCCCCGAGGGGCGCAGCGCCCCGGAGCTGGCAGCCGACCTGTACGGCGACCGCTCCCGGGTGGTGACCGTCCGCGCCGAGATGTCCCGGCTGCGACGGCAACTGGTCGGCCTGATCGCCGGCCAGCCGTACCGCTTCACCGATGGCGTCGTGGTGGATGTGTGCAGGCCGGTGGATTCGGGCGCGTTGCTGCCGGGGTCGTCGGCGCCCGCGGTGCGCGCCATCCGCGATCAGAGCCTGTGACCGGGATCTCTGAGGGAAAGTCTTGCGGTACTCGCGTACCAAGTTAGGGTCACCTTACCTACTGTTTGAGTGAT
>JAXHOA010000036.1:0-6733 GCA_034520035.1 Mycobacterium sp.
GTATTTGCAGGCTTGGGGACCACCGGATATTGCTGTTCGGGGTCGGTGATAGTGCCGGTGGGGGCCAGTAGCGGTGTGCTTGGGGGCCACTGGTCCCCACCGGCTGTTTTCACTGGTTCAGTGTGGCGTGTTCACGCATGTTGTGGTTGCCGGTATCGACCCAGATGGTGTTGTGCACGATGCGGTCCATGATGGCGTCGGCGTGGACTCCCGATCCGAGACGTTGGTGCCAGTCCTTCTTCGCGTACTGGGTGCAGAACACGGTCGAGGCGGTGTCGTAGCGGCGTTCGAGTAGCTCGAGCAGCATGCTCCGCATCTGATCGTCGGGATGATCGAGTAGCCATTCGTCGATCACCAGCAGGGTGAAGGCTGCGTACTTCGTGAGGAACTTCGTGGCCCCCTGCGGCTTGTCCCGGGCCAGGGCCCAGGTCTCTTCAAGGTCGGGCATGCGGATGTAGTGGGCCCGGATCCGGTGCTGGCAGGCCTGTTTGGCCAACGCGCACCCCAGATACGACTTCCCGGAGCCGGTGAAGCCCTGGAACACGACGTTCTGCTGACGTTCGACGAACGAACATGTCCCGAGCTGGGCGATCACGTTGCGGTCCAGACCGCGTTCGTCGACCAAGTCCAGCCGGCGCAGGTCCGCGGCTGGGTAGCGCAGCCCCGCACGGCGGATCAGACCGTCGATCTTGGCGTGGTTGAACGACGAGTGCGCCTCGTCGACGACGAGGCGCAGGCGCTCACCGAAGCCCATTCCTAGGGCCAGGGTGTCGTCGTGGGCTTCGAGTGCCTCGAGCAGGGGTGTGGCTCCCATCTCGCGGAGCTTGCGTTTGGTTTCGGTGTCGATTCCGCTCACTGGGCGCCGCCGGCGTAGTAGTCGGCCCCGCGCACGTAGCCGCCTTCTTCGGGTGGTTCGGTCCGTGGCGCCCGCAGCTCGACGGTCGTGTCTTGGCCGGTGGCCAGAATCGGCTGCAGATGGACGTAGCGCGGGGAGCGCACCCGGCCCGCCAACGCGAGCCGGCACGCCGCCTCGACCCGTTGCGCGGAGAACCGCCGCGAAAGTCGCAGCACGGCCAGGGCGGCGTCGAGGCCTTGCTCGTCGACCGGGACGGATTCGAAGATCCTGTTGACCACGATCACCGCCGATCCACCGATCCGCTGGGCCCAGTCCCGGACCCGTTCGGGGTCCCACTGGCGGTACCTGTCGCCGGCGGGAAGGTCGGCGTCGTTGGTGCGGTACTCGTTGGCTGAGCCCTCGGGCAGCAGCAGGTGGCTGGTGACTCGTTGCTGGCCGCGGTAGACCTGCAGCACCCGGTCGGTGATGCGCAGGTCGACCGCGGTGCCGACGTGGGCGAACGGTACGGAGTAGAAGTTCTTCTCCCACACCACGTGTCCGTTGCGGCCGACCCGGCGCCCATATACCCACCGGCTGATCTCGTAGGCCACCTGCGGCAGCCCGGTCAGCAGCGGCTGCTCCTCAGTCGCGAACACACTGGCCCGCGAGCCTGGCCGCTTCTGGAAGGGTTCCTGGTTGTAGGCAGCCACCCGGGTGGTGATGGCTGCCGTCAACTCCGGCAACGTGGCGAACTGTTCATCACGTAGGTCCGCGATGATCCGCATGGCGACATGCCACACCGTGTTCTCCACGCTCGCTTTGTCTTTGGCGTGGCGCACGCGCCCAGGCAGCACCGCCGCCGAGTAGTGCGCCGCCATCTCCCGGTAGGCATCGTTGAGCACGATCTCGCCGTCGCGGGGATGGGTGATCACACCGGTCTTCAAGTTGTCCGACACGATCCTCGGCACCGAACCGCCCAACGCCTCGAACATCGCCACATGTGCCCGCAGCCAGGTGTCCTGCTTCATGTCCAGGGTCGGCTCCACGAACGCATACCTACTAAACGGCAGGCACCCCACGAACAGATACACCGTGATGGTCGTGCCGCTGGTCGGGTCACGCAGCTGCCATCGTCGGCCCGGACCAGTCGACCTCGACGGTCTGGGCGGCCTTATGCCCGACCCGGGAGGCGACACCGGTGACCAGCACGTGACGCTGATAAATCCGGCAGAACCGGTCGTAGCCCATCACCGGCTCACCGGCCACCGCACCGGAATCGACATACTCGCCGTGCAACAGCTTCAGCGTCACCCCAACCCGGGCCAACTCCTTATGGACTCGATCCCAGTCCGGCTGGGCGAACACACTCTCGTGCTCACCGCGCCCCGGGAACAACAAGGCGTACACCTCACCCTTGAATCGCCCTGGTTCTCCCGGAGGCTCGATCTATTGGATTCCGACCAGGGTTTGGTCGTTCCGTGATGCATCGTAGAACGCGGCTTCGAACTCTGTCGGGGGAATATCGTTGAGATAGCCGTGCAGGCGGCTGGTGTTATGCCAGTGCACCCAGCTCAGCGTGGCCAGCTCGACGTCCTCGACGGTCTTCCACGGCCCGGAGCGGGCCGGCCCGTAGATCAGTTCGGCCTTGTAGTACCCGTTCACCGCCTCCGCGAGCGCGTTGTCGAAGCTGTCCCCGACCGTGCCAATTGAGGGGGTGGCGCCGATCTCGGCGAGACGTTCACCGTAGCGGATAGAGGTGAATTGCGATCCGGCATCGGAGTGACATACCAAGTGCGGCAATGTGGTTCCTCGTGACCAGCGAGCCATCTCGATCGCGTCGAGGACCATCGTGGTCCGCATGTGCGAGGCCGCCCGCCACCCGACGATCATCCGAGAGTAGGCATCGACAATGAAACAGACATAGGCCACCCCCGACCAGGTCGGAACATACGTTAAATCCGTTACCCACAATTGATTTGGTGATGATGCGACAAACTGACGTTTCACCAGATCCGGATGCCGCGCCGCGGCGGGGTCAGGTTTGGTGGTGCAGACCTGTTTGCCTCGCCGCACACCGTGAATCCCAGATACCCGCATCAGCCGGGCCACCTGATCGCGACCGATGTCGTGACCGGCCCGGCGGGCGGCTTTCCACAGCTTGCGTGCCCCGTAGACGCGGTAGTTGTCCTCCCAAAGCTTCACCAGGGCCGGCCCCAAGACGGCGTCGCGGCAGGCCCGCCGCGACGGTGGGCGGGCTTTGGTGTCGTAGTAGGTGCTCAGGGCCACCGACACGCCTGCTTCACGCAGAACCGTGCAAATGGGCTCGACCCCGAACTCCTGGCGATTGTCGTCGATGAACGCGACTATTTGCGGTGCTGGCGGTCGAGCTCCGCCCCGAAAAAACTCGCTGCCCGTTTCAGTATTTCGTTGGCACGCTTGAGTTCTCGATTCTCCTGCTCGAGTTCCTTAAGTCGTGCAGACTCAGCGGTCGACACCCCCGCCGCCAGGCCTTCATCGATATCGGCCTGACGCACCCAGGAGCGCACCGATTCGACCCCGTAGCCAAGCTGGTGGGCCACCCGTGCCACGGTGCCCTGCGAGGTGCCCAACTCGGCACGCAGCGTGCGGACCATCCGCACCGCGGCAGCTTTCTCTTCCGGACTGTAACGGCGCGTCGTGGCCTTGCCCGGCGACTGTTCCTTCGGCATACCTGCATCCTCGTTCCCAAGGTCAGGAGCCTCCGGGATTTCCAGGGCGATTCACACAGCCGGCGGACCCCGTGTGAAGCGAATATTCACTGGGGCACTGTTCGCCGAGGTCGGCTACCGCGGGGTCTGGGCCCACTTGATCGCGGGCTTGGATTCGGCCACCGTGGCTACACCAGGCTCCTCGGCACTGTCCCAAGCGATGCGCCGGGTCGGGGTGGCCCCGCTACGTGAGTTGTTCAGCCTGCTGGCCGGCCCGGCCGCCGGTGCGATCCGCTGGCGCGGCTTGCTGGTCTGCGCAATCGATGGCACCTCAATGTTCGTGCCCAACAGCGCGGCCAACGCCGCAGAGTTCGGCCGCCAAACCGGGCGTCCTGACGCCGAGTCCGGGTATCCGATGCTGCGTCTGCTCACCGTCGTAGCGTGCGGCACCCGCACCGTCATCGATGCCGTGTTCGGCTCCTACCGTGTCGGCGAAACCACCTACGCACCGAAACTTCTGCAGTGCATGAAGCCAGGCATGCTGTTGCTGGCCGACCGCAACTTCGCCGTGGTCGCCCTGATCGAACAGATCGCCGACGCCAGAGCGGACCTACTGATCCGCTGTAAAGATGTCCGAAACCTGCCGGCCATCACCACGCTGGGCGACCGCAGCTGGCTGACACGCATGGGGTCAGTCACCGTACGGGTGATCGACGCCTCGATCACCGTGCGCTTGAATGCCACAACGACTCGAGTCGGCCACTACCGCCTGGTCACCACATTGACCAACGAAAAGCATTACCCTGCACACGAACTCGTCGATCTCTACCATCAGCGATGGGAAATCGAAACCAGCTACCTGGAAGTGAAATCGACCATCCTGAGCGGACGAGTGTTACGTGCCGCGACGCCCGCCGGTATCGCCCAAGAGGTCTACGCACTGTTGATCACCTACCAAGCACTACGCACCGCAATGGCCGATGCCACCCTGGGCCGTACCGACATCCGCGCCGACCGGTTGAGCTTCACCGTCGCCCTGCACACCGCCCGCGACCAAGTGATCCACGCCGTCGCCACGATCGCCGAAACCACCGTTGACCTGATCGGCCGCATCGGCGCTGCCGCGCTCAAACACCCCCTACCAGCACGGCGCGCACGTTCATGCCCACGAGTCGTCAAACGCGCCATCTCCAAACACCGAGCCAAAGGCAACATCGACCGCACCAACTACACGATCACCATCACCATCGAAATCCTCGACGGTTGACAACCACGCACAAACGCTAACTGCGCGGCATTGGCGCTAGCGGCCCAAGAGTGCGGGCAACCGCTGGAGCAGCTGGGGCAGCGCGATCGCCGAGGGTTCCCGCACCACCGCGGTGGCGGCCTCCGACAGCGGAGTGGGCTGCGGATTGACCTCGATGACCGGGATTCCGTTGGCCAGCGCGGCTTCCGGCAGCCCCGCCGCGGGATAGACCACCGAGGAGGTCCCGACCACGATCACCACATCGGCCTTCGCGACCGCCTGCACCGACAGGTCCCAGGCGTCATCGGGCAGCCCCTCGCCGAACCACACCACGTTCGGCCGGACAAGGCCGCCGCATGAGCAGTGCGGCGGATCGATGACCTCCACCGGTTCGGGCATCGCGGGCAGTTCGCCGGTGTACGGCGATCCACACCGATCGCAGCGGAACTCGAACAGGCTGCCGTGCAGGTGGTACACCCGGTTGCTGCCGGCCCGCTCGTGCAGGTTGTCCACGTTCTGGGTGACCACATGCACCTCGGCGTAGTCCTCCCAGGCCGCGACCGCCAGGTGGCCGGGGTTCGGGTCCACCGCGCCCATCATGTAGTGCCGCCACAGATACCAGGCCCACACCCGTTCCGGGTGGCGCTGCCAGCCGTCGCTGCTGGAGATCTCGTAGGGGTCGACGTTCGCCCACAGACCCGTCTCGACGTCGCGGAACGTCGGCACCCCGCTCTCGGCGGACATGCCCGCACCGCTCAGCAACGTCACTCGCACCTCACCAAACTATCGTGTGTGCGACATACTGGGCGCGTGGGAGGTCTGGGGGAGTGGGTACGGCTCGATCAGCAGGCTGGCGCCCCGCTGTTCGATCAGTTGCGGACGCAGATCATCGAAGGCGTGCGCGACGGCAGGCTCACGCCCGGCATCCGGCTGCCGACCGTCCGTGATCTTGCCGGTCAACTCGGTCTCGCGGTCAACACGGTGGCGCGGGCCTACCGCGAGTTGGAGGCCGCGGGTGTGCTCGAAACCCGCGGCCGGTTCGGCACTTTCGTTGCGCGTGTCGATCCCGCCGACAATGCGATGGCCGCCGCCGCGCACGCGTTCGCCGAATCCGCACGCGCCCTGGGCATCGGCAAGGATGAGGCGTTGCGCTATCTGGACGCTGTGTTCGATTAGACGCGGTTTTCCGTCAGCCCTGTCCAGCGCAGCACGTCGAGTGCCACGGCCACGCTGACGCTGTGTTCGGTCAGGGGCTGGGGCAGCAGTTCGTCGGCGCGCGCCAGCCAGCGCAGCAGGGTGTTGCGGTGGGTGTAGAGCCGCACCGCCGCGCGCGAGGCGTTGCGCTGAGAGTCGACGAATACCCGTACCGTGTCCTGTAACTCGGTACCCGCGGAGGCGAGATCGCCGAGTACCCGGGAGACGAACTCGGCGGTGCGGTCGGGGTCGGCGGTGATCAGCGAGACCAGCTCGACATCGGTGAACCGGGCGACCTGCTGCCGGGAATGCAGGCGCGCCATCATCTGCTGGGTGGTGATCGCCTCGAAATGGCTACGCCGGAAACCGTCCACACCGTCGCCGGTGGTGCCGACCGCGACCCGGATATCGGCGGTATCGGCCGATGCCGCCATCGCGTCGAGGTCGATGTCCCCGGCGTCCAGACCCATCGGGTGGCGCTGCTGGCCGGCACGCTCAGCGGCCGCCCGCCGCCGGCGCCGCCGATGGCCTCGGCGGCCCGGTCCAGCCGGGCCAGGTCGCCGTCATGGGTGTCGGTCCAGATGACGGCCGCGGTGTGGCGGCCGGTCAGCGTACGCGGGCGTTGCTCGGCGCGAGCACGCGGGATGGAGCGCGCCGTCGAGCAGCAGGGCGACGGTCTCGCGCCGTTCGGCGTGGCTGCCGTGCGTGAGCTCATCACGCTCCAGCTCGATCTGTGCGGCGATACCGGTCAGCGTCGCATCGACGAACGCA
>JAXHOA010000084.1:0-188212 GCA_034520035.1 Mycobacterium sp.
GAGGCCGCCATCGCGGCCAACCCCCAGCGCGAACGCAGGCACACCATCGCCCATCTGGTCTATGTCGAGGATCCCGACGGCGCGCGGTTCGGTGAACTCGGTGTCATCGCGCAATTCTCGGCCAACTGGATGTCGGCCGACCCGGACACCGTGACCAACCTGGCCGCGCGGTACGGCCGGCCACGACAGGATCTCTTCTACCGGACCCGGGATGTGCTCACGACCGGCGGCCGGATCTCGCTGGGCACCGATTGGCCTGCGGCGGGTTATTTCTCGACCTACAAGCCGCTGGACTCGATCCAGATCGGCGTCACCCGGCAGCTGATCGGGCAGCCGGACGCGCCGAGTGCTGGCCCCTGCCGACCAGGTGCTGACGGTCGCCGAGGCGGTGCACGCCAACACCCTGGGCGCCGCGTATCAGATCCGGCTGGAGGACAAGGTGGGCTCATTGGAGGCCGGTAAGCGTGCCGACCTGATCGTGCTGGACCGCAACATCCTGGAGATCGACCCGCACGACATCCACGGCACGACCATCACCATGACGATGATGGACGGCCGGATCCGCCAGGAACGCTAGCTAGCGTCTCACCACGGCGGTCTTGGTGGCCAGATCGGACAGGCTGCGCTGATCACTGTCGGTGAACAGCGGTGGGATCACCAGCGCCACCAGCACGCCGCGGGCCAGCGCACGACCGATCCCGACATGTTGGCGATTGTCGACGGACACCACCATCAACCCGAGGGCCATCTGGCCGGGAGTGAAACCGAACAACCGTACCGAAACCGCACCCAGCACCAGCCAGATGACCAGGACGGCGGTGGACAACGTCTGCAGCGACAGCAGCCCCAGACTCATCGCCAGCGCCGCCAGGCCGTACGCGATCAGCCAGTCCGTCAGCAGCGCCGCGGTACGTCGCCCGAATCCGGCGATCGACCCCGAGCCGTGCTGCGGCAGGCCCAGCCGGTGCCCGGGGTATTCGTCTCCGGCGTTGCCCGAGCTTGTGGGTTCCGGGCCGGACAACCAGGATGAGAGCTCACGGGCCATGAGACCAGCATAGAGCGGGAGCATTGCGTAACTTCGACGCAACATATGGTTGATGACCGTGCAACATCGTGTCCATAGCGTTTACACGCGGGTCACCAGAAAGGAGAACTTGTAGTGGCAGAAAAGACCTCCGATGACATCTTCAAGCTGATCAAGGACGAGAACGTCGAGTACGTCGACATTCGGTTCTGCGATCTGCCCGGTGTCGTCCAGCACTTCACCATCCCGGCCGACGCCCTCGACGAGGGCGTCTTCGAGGAGGGGCTCGGCTTCGACGGGTCTCGAGCATCCGCGGCTGGCAGGCCATCAACGAGTCGGACATGATGGCGCTGCCCGGTCCCATCACGGCCCGCACTGACCCGTTCCGGGAGGACAAGACGCTGAACATGAGCTGCAACGTCCAGGATCCCCTCACCAACGAGGTCTACACGCGCGACCCGCGCAACGTCGCCCGCAAGGCGGAGAACTACCTCACCAGCACCGGCATCGCCGACACCCGCTACTTCGGTGCCGAGGCCGAGTTCTACATCTTCGACTCGGCGAGCTACGACTCGAAGATCAACGGCACCTTCTACGAGGTCGACTCCGAGTCGGGCTGGTGGAACAGCGGCGAGCCGTATGAGGCCGACGGATCCCCCAACCGCGGTTACAAGGTGCGCCCCAAGGGTGGCTACTTCCCCGTCGCTCCGTACGACCACTATGTGGACCTGCGCGACGAGATGGCCACCAACCTGCAGAACGCGGGCTTCGTCCTGGAGCGCGGCCACCACGAGGTCGGCACCGCCGGCCAGGCCGAGATCAACTACAAGTTCGACACGCTGCTGGCCGCGGCCGACGATGTGCTGCTGTTCAAGTACATCATCAAGAACACCGCGTGGCAGAACGGCAAGACCGTCACCTTCATGCCCAAGCCGCTGTTCGGTGACAACGGTTCGGGTATGCACGCCCACCAGTCGCTGTGGAAGGACGGCAAGCCGCTGTTCCACGACGAGTCGGGCTACGCGGGCCTGTCGGATATGGCGCGCCACTACATCGGCGGCATCCTGCACCACGCGCCGTCGCTGCTGGCGTTCACCAACCCCACGGTGAACTCCTACAAGCGCCTGGTGCCGGGGTACGAGGCGCCGATCAACCTGGTGTACAGCCAGCGCAACCGCTCGGCCTGTGTCCGCATCCCGATCACGGGCAACAACCCGAAGGCCAAGCGCCTCGAATTCCGTTGCCCGGACAGCTCGGGCAACCCGTACCTGGCGTTCGCGGCCATGTTGATGGCCGGCATCGACGGCATCAAGAAGAAGATCGAGCCGCTCGCACCGGTCGACAAGGACCTCTACGAGCTGCCGCCGGACGAGGCCGCCAACATCCCGCAGGCCCCGACGTCGTTGTCCGCGGTGATCGACAGGCTCGAAGACGATCACGAATACCTCACCGAGGGCGGCGTGTTCACCGAGGACCTGATCGAGACCTGGATCTCCTACAAGCGTGAGAACGAGATCATGCCCATCCAGATCCGTCCGCACCCGTACGAGTTCTCGCTGTACTACGACGTGTAAGTCGTAGGTCTGCACGAAACGACGCCACCCGGCCGCACCTGCGGTCGGGTGGTTTCGTCTGTGTACGGCGGCATCATCGCAGAACGCGTGTCGCCTACGTTGTTCCACATGGTGCCTCGAGATCACTGGTGCGCAGAGCTGCTCCGGATGCGCCGCGCCGAGTGGCACGGTTTTCTCGCCGAGCATTCCGGTCTACCGGGACCGCGCGCCAACACCGAACTTGCGCTTGCCTACGCCTCGGTTGCGGACCGATCGCAGATCGACCTGGCCATCGCGAGCGCCGACGAATACCTCGCGATGTGCGGAACCGTCGGGCTCGGTGCGGCCGCCACCGACGCCGGCGCGCTGGCGGCCTTGCACCGCTTGGCATCCGATCCCCGCTGGCGTATCCGCGAGGCGGTGGCCATGGGCCTGCAGCTCTTGGGCGACCACGATTTCGGCGCCCTCGAGCGCATCGTGCGGGTATGGGTACGCGACCGCGACCCACTCGTCGTGCGGGCGGCGGCCGCGGCGATCTGCGAGCCACGACTGCTCGGGACGCCGCACGGTGCAGCGGTGGCCATCGCGATCTGTGCCGAAGCGACGGCCACCATCACCGGGTGGCCGCCGGACTCGCGGCGGGATTCCGCGTTGCGGTCACTTCGGCAGACCCTGGGCTACTGCTGGAGCGTGGCTGCTGCCGCCGCACCCGAGGACGGGTTGCCCGTCTTCCGGTCCTTGGATGACACCGATTCCGACGTGGCGTGGGTGATCGCGCAGAATCTCAAGAAGGAAGAGGCTGGCGCGGCTCCTCTGATACGGGAGGCCTCGGCCGACACCAACTCGAGAACGTGTCGCCCGCAGTGGGTAGGGTCCGAACACATGATCAATCTGTCCGCTCGCCTGGACGCGCTAGCGCCGTCGGTACTGAGTCTCGTCCGGATCGTGTTCGGCTTCCTGTTCACCTCGTTCGGCACCTCCAAGATGTTCGGTTGGCCCATCGCCATGACGATGCCGACCGGGTCCTGGCCCGGCTGGTACGCGGGGCTGATCGAATTGGTCGCCGGTCTGCTCATCATGTTCGGGCTGTTCACCCGCGCCGCGGCGTTCATCGCCTCCGGCACCATGGCCGTCGCCTACTTCTGGCAGCATCAGCCGATGGGCCTCTGGCCGATCGTCCCGCCGGAGTACGGCGGAAACGGCGGACTGTCCCCGATTCTGTTCTGTTTCGTCTTCTTTCTTCTGGTGTTCACCGGCCCCGGGCCGTATTCCGTGGACAGACTGCGGACGCGCACCACAACCGGGTAGACCTGAAACGGACCGTAGTCCTAATATTGACCGCATGGCCTCGCCCAATATCGACACCAAGCTGACGCAGTTCGCGCCCGTGGTCCTCTCGATCTTCCGGATCGTGTTCGGATTGCTCTTCACGCTGCACGGCACCCAGAAGCTGCTGGGATTCCCGACCGCAATGGAAAGCGGCACCGTCCCGATGGGCACCTGGCCGTACTGGTACGCCGGGGTCCTCGAACTGGTGCTCGGCCTGCTCATCCTGACGGGCCTGTTCACCCGGATCGCGGCCTTCGTCGCCTCCGGTGAAATGGCCTACGCGTACTTCAGCGCGCACCTGCCGACGGCGTTCTGGCCCATCGACAATGGCGGCGAACCCGCGGTGCTGTTCTGCTTCGGGTTCCTGCTGCTGGTGTTCCTCGGCGGCGGTTCCATCGCGCTCGACACCGTCATCCGAAGGAAGAGCTAAACCGCTTCGCGCGCCCACGCGGGCATGATGAAGATGCCCTCGGCCTCGACCGTCACGCCCTCGGCGTCCAGGATCTGCCCGCGCGCAAAGGCTTTGATGCCCTCGGTCCGATCCACCCAGGCCTCGGCACGCAACGGCCCGAGCGGGGTGCCGCGCAGATACTTCAGCGTCAGCGTGCCGGTGAAGCGCGGCTTGCGCAGACCCTCGCTGGCCACCTCACCGAGAATGTGGTCGAGCACCAGCGCGCAGATGCCGCCGTGCACCCGCCCGGGCGGACCCTCGTAGGGCGCCCCGAGATCGAATTCGGTCCAGCAGCGGCCTGATTCCGTGTGCTCGATGATCAGCGGCGGCGCAATCGCATTGCGCAGCCCGATCACCGGGTCGGCCCAGGTGATGGGCCGGCCGGTATCGGCATGCAGCATGGTCCGCGGACCGTCGTAGCGCCGCTGCTCCAGGGTGTCGGCGACAGCGTCCAGGGCGACCTGCGCCCGGCGGATCGTCTCGCTGTCGGCCCCGGTGGTGATGCTGGCCTCCACCAGTCTGCGCACCGCGGCGGCCAGCGGCCCGTGCAGCGCCTGCTGGCGGTCGTGCTCATCGGCGCTGATCTCGGAAAACGGCTGGCTCATCAGATGGTTCTATCATTAGCCGGTCTATCAGTAGCCGGGCCGGCACTCAAACGCGCCATCGTCTCCGGTCGGGGCGTTTTTGTGGTCTACTTCCAGGCAGTGTTGTCGTTGCCGTCAATTGTTCGGCCACAAGGCGGGGGCGTTAACGTGAGGGACTCGACGGCAGCGGGTTGCGCCCGTCACGTGGGGCGCGTCGGCGCGCTCGCGGTGGCCCTGGGAATCGGCACCGCCATCGCGGTCCCGGCACCGGCCTGGGCCGATCCCGGCGCCGGCGGCTCGGAGACCAGCCAGTCCGACAACGCGACCTCCTCGCCAGAACCGACATCATCCGACCCGACAGCGCCCGACACCACACCGGAGACCGCCGGGCCGGAGGCCGGCGGTGGAGCCCAGCGCCGAACCCGGACCGCCGGCCGCCACCGCATCCGAGCGTCCCTCCCTGCGGACCTCGTCGCCGAAGAAGAAACCCCGCACCGCCCTCACGCAGCGGCGCACCGCGAAGACGGCGGCAGCACCGCCGCCGCAGCAGATCACCGAGCCCGCGGCACCGGTCGCGCTGCGCACCGTCACCCCCGAACCGGCCACCGCCGCGGCCCCGGTGATCGCCGCCGCCATCGCGGGTAGCGCTGTCCCCCAGTCCGTTCCGAAGCCAACACTGCCGACACCGGCGAAGGTGATCAATACCCTGCTGTCCGCGCTGGCGGCACCGTTCCAGGGCAGCCGGCCCGGCCCGACGGTCGAGTTTCCCGGCCTGTGGGTGCTACTGGCCGCGGCTCGCCGCCAGCTCGGTGTCACCCCCACCGCCACGGCGGCATCCGCCCCGGCAGCCTTGGCGGTCGCCGCGGCCACCGCCAACGTCGCGCCCGTCATCGGCGCACCGGTGATGGGCGATCCCGACCCGACCACCGGAGCGGTCGGCGGGCAGATCGTGGCCACCGATCCCGAGGGCGCCCGGCTCACCTACGCGGTGCTCACCCGGCCCGCCGAGGGCACCCTGACATTCAGCTCCACCGGCGCATTCATCTACACCCCCACCGCGGCCCAACGCGTCCAGGCCGGGCTGACCGCAGTTCCCGACGCCGTCTTCACGGTGACGGTGAGCGACGGCAGGACACCCAAGGTGACTGCGGCGGTGGCCGTCCCGATCGATCCGACGCCGATCCACCTACTCGACCCGGTGCCCACCGACGGCCGCCCGGGCGCGGTGGCGGCCACCAACACCCGTGCCTACCTGGTCGACGCGAGCACCGGCACCGTGACGGTGCTCGACACCCTCAACGGCACCGTGGTCTCGACGATCCCGGTCGGCACCGATCCCGTCTCGATAGTGGTCAAGGCCGACGGCAAGGCGGCCTATGTGGCCGACGCGGCCGGCCGCTCCATCGCGGTGATCGACACCGCCACCAACACCGTGAAGCGCCGGATTGCCCTGAGCTTTACCCCCACCACGCTGGCGATCAGCCCGTCCGGCGGCGCGGTGTACATCGGCAACGCCACCGGCAAGATGGCCAAACTCAGCACGTCGACGAATCGCATCTCCGCCTGGATCAGCAACACCACCGGTGCGACGGCGCTGGTGGTCAGTCCCGACGGCAAGCGGGTGTACGCGTCGACACCGGCGGGCATCGCCGCCTACAGCACCTCGTCGTGGTCGAACTCTGCGAAACTCCTTGCCGGGACCGTCAATTCAACGGTGCTCGCGGTCGGCCGAGATTCCACAGCCCTCTATACGGTGACCGGCGGCACCACCATCAGGGTGCTCAGCGCGGCCAACTTCGGTGTCCTCGGCGAGTTCACCGCCGCCAAGACCACCCTGAGCGCCGCGGTCAGCAAGGACGGATCGCTGCTGTTCCTGACCGCCGTCGACGGCGACCTCGCGGTCTACGACACCACGACCCGGACTCTGCAGACCACCCTGGACACCGGCAGCGGCATCGGCGGCCTGGCCGCAAGCCCGGACGGAATGCAGCTGTACCTGACCGATACCACCGCCGGCGCCCTGCGGGTGGTCTCGCTGGTGCCCGCCAATCAGCGGCCCGCGGTGGCGGCACCGACCGGCACCGGCAACGCGGTCACCGGTCAGGTGATCGGTTCGACCGGTGTCACCGACGGTGACGGTGATGCCCTGACGATCGCGGTCATCGCCAAACCCACCAAGGGCAGCATCACGTTCGGCGCCGACGGCACTTTCACCTACACCCCCACCGCGAGCGCCCGGCATGCCGCGGCCGCCGACACCGCGCCACTGTCCGCGCTGACCGACACGGTCACCATCACCGTCGACGACGGACGGCGCGGCGTGGTCCAGCAGACCATCACCATCGCGGTGGTCCCGGCGAACACCGCCCCCGTGGTGAAAGTGACGGTGGGCAAGCCCAATTCGACAACCGGCGTGATCACCGGCACCGTGAAGGGCACCGACGCCAATCGCGACCGCATCTACTACGACGGCACCGCCGCCACCCTGAAGGGCACCCTGGTCGTCGCCGCCGACGGCAAGTTCACCTACACCCCCACCGCGAGCGCCCGGCATGCCGCGGCGACCGCGGACCCGTCGGCCAAGACCGAGACCTTCACCATCACCGTCGATGACGGGCACGGTGGCCTCGTGGCCGTGCCGGTGACCGTGAACATCAGTCCCCGCAACACCGCGCCCACCGCCGCGTCGATCAGCGGGCTGTCCGCCGATCCGGCGACCGGACGGGTCACCGGAAAGATCGGCGTCACCGATGCCGACCTCGATCCGCTGACGTTCGTGGTGCCCGCCGTTCCGGCGCGCGGCACCGTCGTCGTCTATGCCGACGGCAGCTTCGGATACACCCCCACCACCGCCGCTCGCGCAGCCGGCAACAGCACCGATTCATTCACCGTGCGCGTCGATGACGGACACGGTGCGACACAGACACTCACGGTGTCGGTCACCGTCGCAGCGTCGACGCCCGGCAACGACCTGCCCGTGGCGGGCACCGTCGTGTACACCGTGAACGCGGTGACCGGCGCGGTCAGCGGCCAGATCCAGGTGACCGACTCCTCCCCGCTGAGCTACCTGCTCGCCTCGGCGACACCCACCGACGGCACGCTGACGATCAACCAGAACACGGGCGCATTCACCTTCACGCCGAATACCGTTGCGCGCTATCGCGCCTGGTTCACCCCCGGCCCCGATGCACTGAACGTCACCGTGTCGGCGCTCGACGGCGCGCACGGGATACCGGTCGACGTCAGCATCCCGATCGCGGCGGTGCACCCCGATGTCGACGGCACACTGACCCTCGCCGAGCTGCGGAACCTGGCGTCGACCGGCTACCTGGATGTCGGCCGGAACGCGGCGGGCAAGGTGCGCAGTATCGACGGCACCTTCACCGTCGACACCGTGACCGATGCGGCATCGGCCGCGGCCCTGCTGAACCGGATCTCCACCCTGCTCGGCGTGCCCACCGGGTTCGCCGAGGCCGGTGAGATCACCATGTCCACCAATGACTTCGGCTCGGTGTCCTACCGGCTGAACCCGACGGTGAACGGGTTGCCGGTGCTGGGTAGCGAACTGGTGCTCACCACCGACGGTACCGGCATGGTCACCAGCCTGATCAGCAACTACGACCCGGCCATCACCGCGGTCAACACCGTCCCGATCGGCACGGTGGACCGGGTCTCCAAGGTCATCGAGCTGATCAAGGCCGACCTGGTGTCCGATCTCGGCGGCAATCCCAGCCAGGCCACCAGGGACGCCTTCTTCGCGACACTGCACTACGACACCGAATTGGTGATCTACCACGAGGATCTGAACAACCAGCCCAGGCTGGCCTGGCGGGTCGACGTGACCTCCGCGGCCGACAGCCGATACCCCTCGATCGGCACCCGCTACATCATCGCCGCGAACGGGGCCAAACCCGGCGCCATCATCTCCGAATTCTCCGCCGCCCAGCACGCTTTGGCCCCGGTGCGCTCCTCGGGCACGGATCAGCTGGGCAAGGTGCGCACGGTGACCGCCGCCAACACCGGGTCCTCGATCGTGCTGACCGATATCGGCCGCAACATCACCACCTACGCGACCAGGTACCAGAGCACGTGGTCGGGGTTGCCCAGCATCCCCGGCGAGGTGGTGGGATACACGACGAGCTGGCTGCGGTCCGCGGTGTCGGCACAGGCGAACATGATTCGGGTCTTCGACTACTACGCGAGCGTGCTGGGCCGGGATTCGTTCGACGACAACGGCGCAGCGCTGGTGATGAGCATCGACTACAACCCCGGCGGCGCGTCGGCAAGCGGCTGGCGCAATGCCGCCTGGACCGGCTCGGTGATGGTGTTCGGGGACGCCGGCAACACCCAGGCGGCCCTGGATCTGGTGGCCCACGAATACACCCACGCGGTCATCCAGGACATCAACGGGCTGGCCTACCTTGGCGAGTCGGGCGCCATGAACGAGTCCTATGCCGACATCATGGGTGCCCTCATCGAGAACAAGACCAGTTCTGCGCGCTGGCTTTTCGCCGAGGACGCCGCGGGCAACCCGTACCGCAACATGGCCGACCCGTCGGATTATCGGCAGCCCGAGCACTACGGCGGCCGCCGTGTCGACCCGTGCGGCTGCACCGCCAACGACGATTTCGACTATGTGCACAGCAACAGCGGCATCATGAACTTCGCCGCCTACAAGATGATGGAAGCCACCAAGAATCAGGTGTCCGGCGAACAGTGGGCGCGGGTGTTCTACGACTCGCTGTACCGGCTGCCCTCGACGGCGAAGTTCGTCGACGCCCGGTACGCCATCATCTCCTCGGCGCGCGCCCAGGGTTTCAGCGCCGCCCAGATCGAGGCCATCAAGACGGCTTTCGACTCCGTGGGGATCGTCGCCGACCGGCTGACCTGAGCGGGTCGGCGCCCGACCCGCTCAGCCCCCGAAGACGTTGAGCACCACGGCCTTCGCGCGCCGTGTCACCCGCAGGTAGTTGTCCAGGAACTCCCCGCCGTCGCCACCTGCCCAACCGGCTGCGGCCGCAACGGCGTTGAGCTGACGTCCCGGGCCGGGCAGCTGGTCGGTGGGCTTGCCGCGCACCAGCACCAGCGCATTGCGGGCCCTGGTCGCGGTGAGCCAGGCCTCGCGCAGCAGCGCGACATCGCCCTCGGCGACCAGTTCCGCGGCACCGATGGCGTCCAGCGTCTCCAGCGTCGAGGTGTTGTGCAGCGCCGGGATCTTGTGCCCATAGCGCAGTTGCAGCAGCTGCACCGTCCACTCGATATCGGCGAGGCCGCCGCGCCCCAGCTTGGTGTGGGTGTTCGGGTCCGCACCGCGGGGCAGTCGTTCGGCGTCCACCCGGGCCTTGACCCGACGGATCTCCTGCACGGTTTCGGCCGACACCCCGCCCGCCGGATAGCGGGTCTTGTCGACCATCAACAGGAACCGCTCTCCCAGGTCGGCATCGCCGGCCACCCGGTGTGCCCGCAGCAGGGCCTGGATCTCCCAGGGCTGTGCCCACTGCGCGTAGTAGGCCTCATAGGAGGACAGTGTCCGCACCAGCGGGCCGTTGCGGCCCTCCGGACGCAGGCCGATGTCCACCTCCAGAGGCGGGTCGGCGCTGGGGGTTCCGAGCAGCGCCCGCACCTGTTCGGCGACGGTCACCGACCACTTGACCGCGACGGCTTCCTCGACTCCGTCAGCGGGTTCGCAGACGAACATGACGTCGGCGTCGGACCCGTATCCCAGTTCACGGCCGCCGAGCCGGCCCATCCCGATCACCGCGATGCGCGCCGGGGGCCCGCTCTGCGGTGACCTGTCGCGGACCACCACGTCCAGCGCGGCCTGCAGCACCGCGACCCAGATGGATGTCAGGGCGCGGCACACATCGGACACCTCGAGCATGCCGAGCAGATCCGCCGAGGCGACGCGGGCCAGTTCCTGACGGCGCAAGGTACGCGCCGCCGCAATCGCCCGCGCCGGATCCTGGTGTCGCCCCGCCGATGCGACCAGCGCCCGGCCCACGGTATCGGGGTCGACGTCGAGCAGCTTGGGCCCCTGCGGGCCGTCGGCGTACAGCTGGATGACCTCGGGGGCCTTCATCAGCAGATCCGGCACGTAGGCCGAGATGCCGAGCACCCGCATCAGTCGTTTGGCGACCGCACCCTCGTCGCGCAGCGTGGCCAGATACCAGCGCAGGTCCCCCAGCTCCTCGCTGATCCGCCGGTAGGACAGCAGTCCGGCGTCCGGGTCGGGGGTGTCGGACAACCAGTCCAGCAGCGTGGGTAGCAGCACCTGCTGCACCCGGCCACGCCTGCCGCCCTCGCCGGCCAGCGCGGCCAGGTGGGTCAGCGCGCTCTGCGGGCCCTCATAGCCGAGCGCGGCAAGCTGGCGCTCGGCGGCCTCGGTCGACATCCCCTCAGCGAAGCCGGGTTTGCCCACCGATTCCAGCAGCGGCTGGTAGAACAACTTGGCGTGCAGGCGCGATACCCGCATGCTCTGCCGTTTGAGTTCCTGGCGCAGCACCCCGAGCGCGTCGTGCTGACCATCGGGGCGCATGTGCGCGGCGCGCGCCAGCCAGCGCATCCCCTCCTCGTCATCGGACTCGGGCAACATGTGGGTGCGCTTGAGGCGCTGCAGCTGCAACCGGTGTTCGAGCAGCCGCAGGAACTCGTAGGACGCGGTGAGGTTGGCGGCATCGTCACGGCCGACGTAACCGCCCGCGCTCAGGGCGGCCAGCGCGTCCACCGTGGAGGCCACGTGCAGCGAGTCGTCGTTACGGCCGTGCACCAATTGCAGGAGCTGAACCGCGAATTCGACATCGCGCAGACCACCGGTGCCCAGTTTGAGCTCGCGCGCCCGCACCCCGGCGGGGACCAGTTCCTCGACGCGGCGGCGCATGGCCTGCACCTCGACCACGAAATCCTCGCGCTCGCAGGCGGTCCACACCATCGGCATGAGCGCCTCGATATAGCGGGCACCGAGTTCGGGGTCGCCGGCGGCCGGTCGTGCCTTCAGCAGCGCCTGGAACTCCCAGGTCTTGGCCCACCGCTCGTAGTAGGCGATATGTGATTCCAGGGTGCGCACCAGCTGGCCCTGTTTGCCCTCGGGCCGCAGTGCCGCGTCCACCTCGAAGAAGGTGTCGCCGGCGAAGCGCATCATCTCGCCCGCCACCCGGGTGGTGATCGCATCCGCCTTCTCCACCACGAAGATGATGTCCACGTCGCTGACGTAATTCAGCTCGCGGGCACCGCATTTGCCCATCGCGATCACCGAGACCGCCGGCGCTGGGGTGTCCCCGCACACCGTCTTGACGGCGATGGTCAGCGCCGCGGCCAGCGCGGCGTCGGCCAGATCCGACAGATGTTCGCCGACGGTGCTGAACTGCAGCACCGGTTCGTTCTCGACCGTCGGCGCCATATCGAGCGCCGCCAGCACCAACAGTCGGTCCCGGTACAGGGTCTGCAGCGGCAGGCTCGCCGTGCGCGGGTCGGCGATGCTCTCCGCTTCGGCGACGAACGCCTGCCGCAACTCCTCGACGGGCGGCAGCGTGACCGCACCCGCCAGCAAATGCCAGGACTGCGGCCGGGCGATCAGGTGATCGCCGAGGGCCAACGACCCGCCCAGGATCGAGAACAGCCGTCCGCGCAGTGCCTTGTCCTTCAGCAGCGCCTGGTTGAGTTCCGTCCAGTCGGACTCCAGCGCGTCGGCGAGGCGCACCATGGCCCGCAACGCCACATCGGCGTCGGGCGCCCGCGATAGTGACCACAGCAATTCGACGTGGTCATCGGTGGTCCAGCCGAGCCGGTTCAGGTCCTCCCGCGCGGTGAGTTCGACAAGTCCGAGCCGGCCCACACCGGGCAGTTTGGGGCGCTGCGTCGCGGGTTTGGCCACCCACCCACGCTACCTGGGGCGAGCGAAGCGACGGGGACCGGCTTCCTGGGGCGAGCGAAGCGACGGGGACCGGCTTCCTGGGGCGAGCGAAGCGACGGGGACCGGCTACAGCGACAGGTAGTTCTTCAACTCGAACGGGGTGACCGTGCTGCGGTAGCTCTCCCACTCCGTGCGCTTGTTGCGCAAGAAGTAGTCGAAGACATGCTCCCCCAACGCTTCCGCGACAAGTTCGGAGGTCTCCATCTCGGTCAGCGCCACCCCGAGGCTGCCCGGCAGCTCCTTGTAGCCCATCGCGCGACGCTCCTCGGAGGTCAGGCTCCACACGTTGTCCTCGGCCTGCGGGCCCAGCACGTAGTTCTTCTCGACACCGCGCAGACCGGCGGCCAGTAGCACCGCGTAGGTCAGGTACGGGTTGCAGGCCGAGTCCGGGCTGCGCACCTCGATGCGGCGCGAGGAGGCCTTGCGCGGGGTGTACATCGGCACCCGGACCAGGGCCGAGCGGTTGGCCGCGCCCCAGGAAGCCGCGGTCGGCGCTTCGCCGCCGTGCACCAGCCGCTTGTAGGAGTTCACCCACTGGTTGGTGACGGCGCTGATCTCGCTGGCGTGCTCGAGAATGCCCGCGATGAACGACTTGGCCACATCCGAGAGCTGCAGTGGGTCGTCGGCGCTGTGGAAGGCATTGGTGTCGCCCTCGAACAGGCTGATGTGGGTGTGCATGGCCGAGCCCGGGTACTCGCCGAAGGGCTTGGGCATGAACGAGGCCCGCACGCCGTCGGCCAGCGCGACCTCCTTGACGAGGTAGCGGAAGGTCATCACGTTGTCGGCCATGGACAGCGCATCGGCGTAGCGCAGGTCGATCTCCTGCTGACCGGGTGCGCCCTCGTGGTGGCTGAACTCCACCGAAATGCCCATCTGCTCCAGCGCATCGATGGCATGGCGGCGGAAGTTGGGCGCCGAGTCGTGGACGGCCTGGTCGAAATAACCGCCGTTGTCCGCGGGCACCGGCAGGTCCCCTTCACCACCCGGCTTGAGCAGGAAGAACTCGATCTCCGGGTGCACGTAGCAGGAGAACCCGAGGTCGCTGGCCTTGGCGAGCTGGCGGCGCAGCACATGGCGGGAGTCCGCCCAGGACGGGGAGCCGTCGGGCATGGTGATATCGCAGAACATCCGCGCGGAGTGGTGCTTGCCGGCACTGTCCGACCACGGCAGCACCTGGAAGGTGGACGGATCGGGCCGGGCGACCATATCGGCCTCGGAGACCCGGGCGAAACCCTCGATGGAGGAACCGTCGAAGCCGATGCCCTCCTCGAAGGCGCCTTCGAGTTCGGCGGGTGCGATAGCCACCGACTTCAGGTATCCGAGCACGTCGGTGAACCACAACCGGACGAAGCGGATATCGCGTTCCTCCAGCGTGCGCAGCACAAATTCCTTCTGGCGGTCCATGCTGGAAGCCTAGGTACCGGCTGTTAAATCTGTGTTACACACGGGTCGCGGTTCCGGCGACCTCGACGTGATTCAGTGTTGCGGTGATCGAAGATGCCGACCGGGAGTCGCAGTCACTCGCGGCCATCCAGGAATTACGCGCCCTGACCGGCGCCTTGCGGGCCGCCGAAGCGGCGGCCGCGGCCGCCGAATGGGGTGACGACGCCGCCCTCGCCGAGGAGGCCCGGCGAGCCCGCGTCGAGCTCGGGCGCGTCGTCGGCTCGGATATCGGCGCGGCCGGGGCGTCCGAACAGTGGCTGAACCGCGCGGCCGGGCACACCCGCGCAGTCGACTCGACCCGGGACCTGCCGCAGACCCCGCAGCAGGCCGCGGCCAACGTGGTGGTGGCGGTGGGCCTGGCCCGGGCCGCGGTCGCCGAGGCGGTGACCCAGGTCGCGCTGGCCCGGCAGGTGGCACCCGAGCCGACCCGGGCCGCGGTGGTGCGCGGTGTCCGTCCGCTGCTGCCCGGTCTGGCGCGCCGGGTCGGCGCCGAACTGCGCCACGTCCTGTTCGACAGACCGCGGGCGATCCTGGTCCGCACCGCCATCACCCTGGGCATCGCGCTGTCACTGGTCGGCTTCTATCACTTCTCCGGGCTGGTCCGTTATGACGCCGGCCGGCTGACCCTCTACCTGTTCGCGGCCATCGTGGGCAGCGTGGTCTGCACCAACGCGCTGTGTTTCGAGGCCGAACGGGTGCGCCGCGCGCTGGCCGCCGGCGAGCGCATCTGGCGCATCCTGGTGGTCAAGAACATCACCATCGCGGTGCTGGTGATCGGGGCGGGCCTGCCGGTGATCGGCGCCCTCACCGCGATCGGGGACGGTAATCCCGTCGCCATGATCGACCAGCTGGTGACGATGGTGTTCATCTGGCTGGGCGTGGCCAACGTGCTGTCGGTGCTGTATCCGCTTCGGCACGAACCGGTTTCGGCGCGCCTGCACGACGGCACCTGGAAGCCTTTCCTGTTTTCGTTCGCGTTGTCCTACGGGGTCGGGCTGACGGTCAACCTGATGATCTACTGGCGGCTCTGGTCCCGGCAGTACGCGGCCCGTGAGCTCGTCGGCGGCGATTGGGCCGCGTTCGGTCTGGTGCTCGCCAGCGCGCTGAGCAGCTGGATGTTGCTGACGGTGTTCGCGGTGGCGTGCAGCCGCGATCCCCGGGTGCGGGCGCTGCTGTCCCGCGAGATGATCCCTTTTCGCAAGGGATGACTAGCAGCGCAGCCCGGGCGGCGGCTGAACCAGGTCCTGCAGGAACGCCAGCACCGTGGTGTCCACGCACTCGTCACCGTTGAACACCACGGTGTGCTGGGTGCCCTCGAAGGTCACCAGCGGCGCGTCGAGCTGGCGGGCCAGTTCCACGCCGGCCTCGTACGGTGTGGCGGGATCGCGCGTGGTCGACACCACGATCACCTTCCCCGGGCCGGGCGAGGTGGCGGCCGCCGGTGCCGACGTGGACGGCACCGGCCACAGCGCGCAGGTGTCGCGCGGCGCGTAGCCGGTGAAGGCGCCGTACTCCATGAACGGCGCGGCCGCGCGGGTGCGCCGGTCGGCATCCACCCAGGCCGCCGGGTCCGTCGGGTACGGCGCGTCGACGCAGCGGATCGCGGTGAACGCGTCCTGCTGGGTGCGGTAGTGCCCCGACGCATCACGACGCCAGTAGTCATCGGCGAGCTGCAATAGGTCGCTGGGATCGGGTCCCGCGCTGCAAGCCGAGCACCTCGCTGGTCAGGTACGGCCAGGTCGCGCCGGCTGTAGAGCGCGTGCCCGGATCCGGGGATGGCGCCGGCGTAGTCGAGTCCGCGCGGATCCGGGGTCGCCGCGGGCCGCTGCACCAGCGGGTCGACGAGCTGGTGGTACGGCGCGACGGCCTGGCCGGGTCGGTGCCCCAGCGGGCAGTCGGCCGACTGCGCACAGTCCGCGGCGTAGTCGTCGAACGCCCGCTGGAAGCCGGTCAGCTGCCACACGCTCTCGCTGATCGGATCCGTGCCGGGATGCAGCGCCCCGTCGAGCACCATGGCCCGGACCCGCTCCGGGATAGCGGTGCGCGTAGGCCGTGCCAGTGTCGGCACCGACTCGGCCGCGCAGGACATGGACGCGGTACGCGCGGCCCTCGGTGAGGAACAGCTGAGCTATCTCGGTTTCTCCTACGGCACCGAACTCGGCACGGCCTAGGCGCACCGCTATCCGGAGCGGGTCCGGGCCATGGTGCTCGACGGGGCGCTGGATCCCGGCACGGATCCGATCAGCGAGAGCGTGTGGCAGCTGACCGGCTTCCAGCGGGCGTTCGACGACTACGCCGCGGACTGTGCGCAATCGGCCGACTGCCCGCTGGGCACCGACCCGGCCCAGGCCGTCGCGCGGTACCACCAACTCGTCGACCCGCTGGTGCAGCGGCCCGCGGCGACCCCGGATCCGCGCGGACTCGGCTACGCCGACGCCATCACCGGAACCGCCAACGCGCTCTACAGCCAGCGCTACTGGCCGTACCTGACCAGCGGGCTGCTCGGCCTGCAGCGCGGGACCGATCCCAGCGACCTGTTGCAGCTCGCCGATGACTACTGGCGTCGCGATGCGTCGGGGCACTACCGCACCCAGCAGGACGCATTCACCGCGATCCGCTGCGTCGACGCGCCGTACCCGACGGACCCGGCGGCCTGGGTGGATGCCGACCGGCGCACCCGCGCGGCCGCGCCGTTCATGGAGTACGGCGCCTTCACCGGCTACGCGCCGCGCGACACCTGCGCGCTGTGGCCGGTGCCGTCCACGTCGGCACCGGCGGCCGCGACCTCGCCCGGCCCGGGGAAGGTGATCGTGGTGTCGACCACGCGCGATCCCGCCACACCGTACGAGGCCGGCGTGGAACTGGCCCGCCAGCTCGACGCGCCGCTGGTGACCTTCGAGGGCACCCAGCACACCGTGGTGTTCAACGGTGACGAGTGCGTGGACACCACGGTGCTGGCGTTCCTGCAGGACCTGGTTCAGCCGCCGCCCGGGCTGCGCTGCTAGTCATCCCTTGCGGAACTATTTCCCGGGTCGCTGCGCTCCTGCCCTCCGGAACGGGATCATCTCGCGGGACAGCAACGCCCGCACCCGGGGATCGCGGCTGCACGCCACCGCGAACACCGTCAGCAACACCCAGCTGCTCAGCGCGCTGGCGAGCACCAGCCCGAAGGCGGCCCAATCGCCGCCGACGAGTTCACGGGACGCGTACTGCCGGGACCAGAGCCGCCAGTAGATCATCAGGTTGACCGTCAGCCCGACCCCGTAGGACAACGCGAACGAAAACAGGAAAGGCTTCCAGGTGCCGTCGTGCAGGCGCGCCGAAACCGGTTCGTGCCGAAGCGGATACAGCACCGACAGCACGTTCGCCACGCCCAGCCAGATGAACACCATCGTCACCAGCTGGTCGATCATGGCGACGGGATTACCGTCCCCGATCGCGGTGAGGGCGCCGATCACCGGCAGGCCCGCCCCGATCACCAGCACCGCGATGGTGATGTTCTTGACCACCAGGATGCGCCAGATGCGCTCGCCGGCGGCCAGCGCCTGGCGCACCCGTTCGGCCTCGAAACACAGCGCGTTGGTGCAGATCACGCTGCCCACGATCGCCGCGAACAGGTAGAGGGTCAGTCGGCCGGCGTCATAGCGGACCAGGCCGGAGAAGTGATAGAAGCCGACCAGTGACAGCGCGATGCCCAGGGTGATGGCGGTGCGGACCAGGATCGCCCGCGGTCTGTCGAACAGGACGTGGCGCAGTTCGGTGCCGACCCGGCGTGCCAGACCGGGCAGCAGCGGCCGGACACCGCGCACCACCGCGGCCCGGGTCGGCTCGGGTGCCACCTGCCGGGCCAGCGCGACCTGGGTGACCGCCTCGGCGACCGCCGCCCGGGCCAGGCCCACCGCCACCACCACGTTGGCCGCGGCCTCGCTGCGGGGTCTGCGGCAGCAGGTCCCGGGTCGAGCCCGACTGCGCGGGTGTGCCCGGCCGCGCGGTTCAGCCACTGTTCGGACGCCCCGGCCGCGCCGATATCCGAGCCGACGACGCGCCCGAGCTCGACGCGGGCTCGCCGGGCCTCCTCGGCGAGGGCGGCGTCGTCACCCCATTCGGCGGCCGCGGCCGCCGCTTCGGCGGCCCGCAAGGCGCCGGTCAGGGCGCGTAATTCCTGGATGGCCGCGAGTGACGGTGACTCCCGGTCGGCATCTTCGATCACCGCAACACTGAATCACGTCGAGGTCGCCGGAACCGCGACGCGTGTGTAACACAGATTTAACAGCCGGTACCTAGGCTTCCAGCATGGACCGCCAGAAGGAATTTGTGCTGCGCACGCTGGAGGAACGCGATATCCGCTTCGTCCGGTTGTGGTTCACCGACGTGCTCGGATACCTGAAGTCGGTGGCTATCGCACCCGCCGAACTCGAAGGCGCCTTCGAGGAGGGCATCGGCTTCGACGGTTCCTCCATCGAAGGTTTCGCCCGGGTCTCCGAGGCGGATATGGTCGCCCGGCCCGATCCGTCCACCTTCCAGGTGCTGCCGTGGTCGGACAGTGCCGGCAAGCACCACTCCGCGCGGATGTTCTGCGATATCACCATGCCCGACGGCTCCCCGTCCTGGGCGGACTCCCGCCATGTGCTGCGCCGCCAGCTCGCCAAGGCCAGCGACCTCGGGTTCTCCTGCTACGTGCACCCGGAGATCGAGTTCTTCCTGCTCAAGCCGGGTGGTGAAGGGGACCTGCCGGTGCCCGCGGACAACGGCGGTTATTTCGACCAGGCCGTCCATGACTCGGCACCCAACTTCCGCCGCCATGCCATCGATGCGCTGGAACAGATGGGCATCTCGGTGGAGTTCAGCCACCACGAGGGCGCGCCCGGCCAGCAGGAGATCGACCTGCGTTACGCCGATGCGCTGTCCATGGCCGACAACGTGATGACCTTCCGCTACCTGGTCAAGGAGGTCGCGCTGGCCGACGGCGTGCGGGCCTCGTTCATGCCCAAGCCGTTCGGCGAGTACCCCGGCTCGGCGATGCACACCCACATGAGTCTGTTCGAGGGCGACACCAATGCCTTCCACAGCGCCGACGACCCACTGCAGCTCTCGGATGTGGCCAAGTCGTTCATCGCGGGCATTCTCGAGCACGCCAGCGAGATCAGCGCCGTCACCAACCAGTGGGTGAACTCCTACAAGCGGCTGGTGCACGGCGGCGAAGCGCCGACCGCGGCTTCCTGGGGCGCGGCCAACCGCTCGGCCCTGGTCCGGGTGCCGATGTACACCCCGCGCAAGGCCTCCTCGCGCCGCATCGAGGTGCGCAGCCCGGACTCGGCCTGCAACCCCTACCTGACGTACGCGGTGCTGCTGGCCGCCGGTCTGCGCGGTGTCGAGAAGAACTACGTGCTGGGCCCGCAGGCCGAGGACAACGTGTGGAGCCTGACCTCCGAAGAGCGTCGCGCGATGGGCTACAAGGAGCTGCCGGGCAGCCTCGGGGTGGCGCTGACCGAGATGGAGACCTCCGAACTCGTGGCGGAAGCGTTGGGGGAGCACGTCTTCGACTACTTCCTGCGTAACAAGCGCACCGAGTGGGAGAGCTACCGCAGTACGGTCACCCCGTTCGAGTTGAAGAACTACCTGTCGCTATAACTTCTCCCCGTCGCTGCGCTCGCCCCAGGTAAGCCGGTCCCCGTCGCTGCGCTCGCCCCAGGTAGTTTGGGTGGGTGGCCAAACCCGCGACGCAGCGCCCCAAACTGCCCGGTGTGGGTCGGCTCGGACTTGTTGAGCTCACCGCGCGGGAGGACCTGAACCGGCTCGGCTGGACCACCGATGACCACGTGGAATTGCTGTGGTCACTGTCCAGGGCGCCCGACGCCGATGTGGCGTTGCGGGCCATGGTGCGCCTCGCCGATGCGCTGGAGTCCGACTGGACGGAACTCAACCAGGCGCTGCTGAAGGACAGGGCACTGCGCGGACGGTTGTTCTCGATCCTGGGCGGCTCGCTGGCCCTCGGCGATCACCTGATCGCCCGGCCGCAGTCCTGGCATCTGCTCGCCGGTGCGGTCGCGCTGCCGCCGGTCGAGGAGTTGCGGCAGGCGTTCGTCGCCGAAGCGGAGAGCATCGCCGACCCGCGCACGGCGAGCCTGCCGCTGCAGACCCTCTACCGGGACCGGCTGTTGGTGCTCGCCGCGCTCGATATGGCGCCGACGGTCGAGAACGAACCGGTGCTGCAGTTCAGCACCGTCGGCGAACACCTCTCGGATCTGGCCGATGCCGCGCTGGCCGCGGCGCTGACCATCGCCGTCAAGACGGTGTGCGGCGACGTCCCCGCGCCGGTCATCTCGGTGATCGCGATGGGCAAATGCGGTGCCCGCGAGCTGAATTATGTGAGCGACGTGGACATCATCTTCGTGGTGGAGAAGGCGGATGCGATCACCACCCGGGTGGCGGGCGAGATGATGCGCTTCGCCGGCGACACCTTCTTCGAGGTGGATGCGGCACTGCGGCCCGAGGGCAAACAGGGCCAGCTGGTGCGCACCTTGGAATCACATATCGCCTACTACGAACGGTGGGCCAAAACCTGGGAGTTCCAGGCGCTGCTGAAGGCACGACCGGCCGCGGGCGACTCCGAACTCGGTGCCCGCTATATCGAGGCGCTCATGCCGATGGTGTGGACCGCCTGCGAGCGCGAGGATTTCGTGGTCGAGGTGCAGGCGATGCGCCGCCGCGTCGAGGAACTGGTCCCCGCCGGGGTGCGGGCTCGCGAGCTCAAGCTGGGCACCGGTGGTCTGCGCGATGTCGAATTCGCGGTTCAGCTCCTGCAATTGGTGCACGGCCGCAATGACGACGCGCTGCACGTGGCCTCCACGGTGGACGCGCTGGCCGCGCTGAGCGCGGGCGGTTACGTCGGACGTGACGATGCCGCCAACCTCACTGCGTCCTACGAGTTCCTACGATTGCTCGAACACCGGTTGCAGCTGCAGCGCCTCAAGCGCACCCACATGTTGCCCGAATCCGATGACGAGGAGGGCATGCGCTGGCTGGCGCGCGCGGCGCACATGCGCCCCGACGGCCAGCACGACGCGCTCGGGGTGTTGCGCCAGGAACTCAAACGGCAGAGCATGCGGGTATCGCGCCTGCACGCCAAGTTGTTCTACCAGCCGCTGCTCGAATCGGTGGGCAAACCCGGGTTCGCGGAGGGGATGTCGACCGAGGCCGCCGAGCGCCAGCTCGCCGCACTCGGCTACGAGGGTCCGCAGAGCGCGCTGACCCATCTGGCCGCGCTGGCCGGGGAGGGCGGCAGGCGCGGCCGGGTGCAGCAGGTGCTGCTACCGACGTTGCTGGACTGGTTGTCCGACACCCCCGACCCGGACGCCGGACTACTGTCCTACCGGCGGATCAGCGAGGAGCTGGGGGACCTGCGCTGGTATCTGGCCACGCTGCGCGACGAGGGCGCGGTCGCCAAACGACTGATGCGGGTGCTCGGCATCTCGGCCTATGTGCCGGATCTGCTGATGAAGGCCCCCGAGGTCATCCAGCTGTACGCCGACGGCCCGCAGGGACCCAAGCTGCTCGACGTCGACCCCGATACCGTGGGCCGCGCCCTCGTCGCCTCGGCGGGGCGACACCAGGATCCGGCCCGGGCGATCGCGGCGGCGCGCACCCTGCGCCGTCAGGAACTGGCCCGCGTCGCCTCGGCGGATCTGCTCGGCATGCTCGAGGTGTCCGATGTGTGCCGCGCCCTGACATCCATCTGGGTCGCGGTGCTGCAGGCCGCGCTGGACGTGGTGGTCCGGGCCAGGTCACCGGAGAGCGGGCCACCGGCGCGCATCGCGGTGATCGGGATGGGCCGGCTCGGCGGCCGCGAACTGGGATACGGGTCCGACGCCGACGTGATGTTCGTCTGCGAACCCGCCGACGGAGTGGAGGAGGCCGTCGCGGTCAAGTGGGCGGTGACCGTCGCCGAACAGGTGCGGGCGTTGCTCGGAACCCCCAGCGCCGACCCGCCGCTGGAGGTGGACATCGGCCTGCGTCCGGAGGGCCGTAACGGTCCGCTGGTGCGGACGCTGTCCTCGTATGAGGCCTACTACGCGCAGTGGGCACAGCCGTGGGAGATCCAGGCCCTGCTGCGGGCCCACCGGGTGGCCGGCGATGTCGAACTGGGCGAGCGTTTCCTGTTGATGGTCGACAAGACCCGCTATCCGGCGGGCGGGGTGTCGGCCGAAACCGTGCAGGAGATCCGTCGGGTCAAGGCCCGGGTGGACGCCGAACGACTGCCCCGCGGTGCGGACCCGAACACCCACACCAAGCTGGGGCGCGGCGGCCTCGCCGATATCGAGTGGACGGTGCAGCTGCTGCAACTGCGCTACGGGCACAAGATCCCGGCGCTGCACAACACCTCGACGCTGGAGACGCTGGACGCCATCGGCGCCGCGGAACTGGTCGCCGAGGGTGATGTCGCGCTGCTGCGCGAGGCCTGGCTCACCGCGACCAGGGCCCGCAATGCGCTGGTGCTGGTGCGCGGCAAGCCCACCGACCAGCTGCCCGGCCCGGGACGTCAGCTCAATGCCGTTGCGGCGGCGGCCGGTTGGGCAGGTGGCGACGGTGGGGAGTTCCTGGACAACTACCTGCGGGTGACACGGCGCGCGAAGGCCGTGGTGCTCAACGTCTTCGGGGGCTGAACCGGTAGGGGGTTGACCCGCTCAGGTCAGCCGGTCGGCGACGATCCCCACGGAGTCGAATGCCGCCTTGATGGCCTCGATCTGAGTGGCACCGAAACCTTCGGCGCGCGCCGAGGAGATGATGGCGTACCGGGCGTCGACGAACTTCGCCGTCGAGGGCAGCCGGTACAGCGAGTCGTAGAACACCCGCGCCCACTGTTCCCCGGACACCTGATTCTTGGTGGCTTCCATCATCTTGTAGGCGGCGAAGTTCATGATGCCGCTGTTGCTGTGCACATAGTCGAAATCGTCGTTGGCGGTGCATCCGCATCCGTCGACGAGGCGGCCGCCGTAGTGCTCGGGCTGCCGGTAATCCGATGGGTCCTCCATGTTGCGGTACGGGTTGCCCGCGGCGTCCTCGGCGAAAAGCCAGCGGGCAGAGCCGGTCTTGTTCTCGATGAGGGCGCCCATGATGTCGGCATAGGATTCGTTCATGGCGCCCGACTCGCCCAGATAGGCCAGCCCGTTGATGTACTGGATGACCGCGTGGGTGTATTCGTGGGCCACCAGATCCAGGGCCGCCTGGGTGTTGCCGGCATCCCCGAACACCATCACCGAGCCGGTCCAGGCGGCATTGCGCCAGCCGCTCGCCGACGCGCCGCCGGGGTTGTAGTCGATGCTCAGCACCAGCGCTGCGCCGTTGTCGTCGAACGAATCCCGGCCCAGCACGCCCGCGTAGTAGTCGAAAACCCGAATCATGTTCGCCTGTGCCGACACCGCGGACCGCAGCCAGCTCGTCGTGTATCCCACCACCTCGCCGGGGATGCTGGGCAGCCCCGACCACGTGTTCTGGTACCTGGTCGCGTAGGTGGTGATGTTGCGGCCGATATCGGTCAGCACGATCGAGGACCCGGTGTTGGCGGCGGTCACCGTGCGCACCTTGCCCAGCTGATCTGTGCCCGAGGAGCGCACCGGGGCCAAAGCGTGCTGGGCGGCGGAGAATTCGGAGATGATGGCACCGGGTTTTGCCCCGTTCGCGGCGACGATGTAGCGGGTGCCGATCGAGGGGTACGGGCTGTCGGCCGCGGAGGTCACATCGACCCGCCAGGCCAGCCTGGGCTGGTTGTTCAGATCCTCGTGGTAGATCACCAATTCACTGTCGTAGTGCAGTGTCGCGAAGAAGGCATCCCTGGTGGCCTGGCTGGGATTGCCGCCGAGATCGGATACCAGGTCGGCCTTGATCAGCTCGATGACCTTGGAGACCCGGTCCACCGTGCCGATCGGGACGGTCGAGACCGCGGTGATGGCCGGGTCGTAGTTGCTGACCAGGCTGGTGACCGTGCCGGTGCCGTCGGTGGTGAGCACCAGCTCGCTGCCCAGCACCCGCAGACCGTTCACCGTCGGGTTCAGCCGGTAGGACACCGTGCCGAAGTCGTTGGTGGACACGGTGATTTCGCCGGCCCTGGCGAACCCGGTGGGCACACCGAGCAGGGTGGAGATCCGGTTCAGCAGGGCCGCGGCCGACACCGCATCGGTGACGGTGTCGACGGTGAAGGTGCCGTCGATAGTGCGTACCTTGCCCGCCGCGTTCCGGCCGACATCCAGGTAGCCGGTCGAGGCCAGGTTCCGCAGCTCGGCGAGAGTGAGGGTGCCGTCGACATCGGGGTGTACCGCCGCGATCGGGATGCTGAGGTCGACGGGGATCCCGTGGGTGCCGTCGAGCGCCGACACGGTGACGTTCAGTGCATCGGTGCCGGGGGTGAACCAGGCGCGATAGCGTGCAACGGTATTCGGCGTAAAGGTGAACGCGCCGGTGGTCTGATTGATCGTCAGCGTGCCGTCGGTCGGTGTCGCCGAGGCGAGCAGGTAGCTCAGCGGGGACGAGTCGGTCACCTGGATCTGGCCGCTGACCGCCCCGGTCACCGCGTTCACCGTGTACACGACGGTGCCCGCCACGGGCAGGTCGTTGCCGGGCGTCGACGCCGCGACGGTGACCGACACCGTGAGTGTCTGTGTCGCACCGTGTCCGTCATCGACGCGCACGGTGAATGAATCGGTGCTGCTGCCGGCCGCGCGTGCGGCGGTGGTGGGGGTGTAACCGAAGCTGCCGTCGGCGTTGACCACGACGGTGCCGCGCGCCGGAGCGGTGGGCACCACGAATGTCAGCGGATCAAGGTCGGCATCGGTGACGCCGATCTTCCCGGTGACCCGTCCGGTCGCCGGATCGGCGGACAGCCCGCTGATCGACGCGGTGGTGGGTGCGGTGTTGCGGGGACTGATGTTCACGGTCACCGGCACAGCCACGAGGCCACCGTGCCCGTCGTCGACGGTGATGGTGAAGGTCTCGGTCTTGGCCGACGGGTCCGCGGTGGCCGCGGCATGCCGGGCGGTGACGGTGGGGGTGTAGGTGAATTTGCCGTCGGCGGCGACGACGAGGGTGCCCTTCAGGGTGGCGGTGGTGCCGTCGTAGTAGATGCGGTCGCGATTGGCGTCGGTGCCCTTCACCGTGCCGGTGATCACGCCGGTTGTCGAATTGGGCTTTCCCACCGTGACTTTGACCACGGGAGCTGTGTTCGCCGGGACCACCGCGACGGTGATGGTCTGCTGGACCACGCCGCGCCGTCCGTCGTCGACGGTGACGGTGACCGTGTCGGTCAGCGCGGACAATGGCGCGGTGTCGGCGGCCGCGGTATGCCGGGCGCTCGCGGTGGGGGTGTAGGTGAAGGTGCCGTCGGCGCCGAACGTGATGGTGCCCATGGTGGGTTTGGCGATGACCGTGATCGTCAGGGCGTCACCGTCGCCGTCGGTGACACCGGTCGAACCGATCACCTGACCGCTGACCGCGTTGCCGGTGCCGGTCGGTGCCGCCACCACGGGCCGCCGGTTGGCGGGCACCAGCGAGACCACCCGCAGTGCGCCGGCGGTGGCATCGGTCAGGTACAGCTGCATGCCGTCCGGGCTGGCGGCCAGGCCGCCGATTCCGCTGCCGGTGTCCAGGGTGGTCTGCAGAGCCCGGGTCTTGGTGTCGTAGACCGCCAGTTCGCCGTCGGCGGCGGTCAGGAACAGCAGCGATCCGTCCTTGCTGACCGCGGCGCTCAGGGTGGTCTTGGCGGCGGTGAACTCGCCGAGGACGCCGAAGTTGGCCGCGCTGAGCGCCCTGATGGTGGTGCCGCCGGTCACCGTATAGAGGGCTGTGGAATCTCGGCCGACCGCGAGCACCGTTGAATCGACGGTCCCGCCAAGTAGTTTCGCCGAGTTCGACCACGACGAGGTGCTGTAGGCGGCGATGCCCGCCGGTGTCGACGCGTACACCCGCTTGCCGTCGGGGCTGACCACCAGAGCCGTCGCGCCGGTGGTGTTGGCGATCCAGGCGGTGATGCGGTTCGTCGACGTACTGACCTTGGCCATCTTGCCGGTGGCATTGCCGATGTACACCGCGCCGCCGGACGGGCTGATCGCCAGCGTGGTGGGGGTGAAGCGCAGCGCGATCCGGCGCTGCACGGTGTTGGTGGCGGTGTCGATCACCGCGATCGAGCGCCCCGCCGCGTCGGCCACATAGACCGCCTTGCCGTCGGCCTTGACCACGACCGACACCGGATCGGTGCCGACCGGGATCGTCGAGATCACGGTGCCGTCCAGGGTATTGATCACCGTCACGGTGCCGGCATCGACCAGGTAGGCACGGGTGTTGGTGGCCGCCACCGCGCCCGGGCGGCCGGCGGTGGGCACCGGGTCGAGCAGGTGGATCGGCGTCGGGTCAATCGGGATGGCAACCGCCGCAATCACCTTGGGTGTCTTGCCGTCGCTCACCGTCACCGTGAAGACGGCATCGGAAACGGCTGCCAGTCCGGCCTGGACGCGTTGGGCCGCGGTGGGGGTGTAGATGAATGCGCCGGTGGAGCTGAATGCCAGGGTGCCCTCGGCGGGCCGGGTGAGCACCGCGTAGGTGAGCCGGGCGCCCTCGGGATCGGTGGCCACGACCTGCCCGCGGACCGCACCGGTGGTCGGGTCGGGATCGCCGATCACCGGTGCGCCGATGACGGGCGCGACGTTGGCGGTGGCCGCGGCGACCGCCAAGGCTGCCGGGGCGGATGCCGCCGTGGCGGTGGGGGTGGCACCGAGCTGGCGGCGGGCCGCGGCCAGCAGCACCCACAGGCCGGGAAAATCGACCGTCGGCCCGGGCCGGCTGCCCTGGAACGGTGCGGCCAGCGCGGACAGCAGGGTGGTGATCACCTTCGCCGGTGTCGGCAGTGTAGGCCTCGGAACGGACTGGGGGACAGTGTTACTCGCGGTGGCCGCGGCGATCACCGGGGCCGCGGCGGCGGCCGGCTCTGTGGGCACGGTGTGCACCAGGGCCGGTGCCGCAGGCTCGACGGTCTGCCGCGGCGCCGGTGCCGCGGCGGTCTTCGCGGTGCGCCGTTGGGTGAGGGCGGTCCGGGGTTTCTTCTTCGGCGACGAGGTCCGCAGGGAGGGACGCTCGGATGCGGTGGCGGCCGGCGGTCCGGGTTCGGCGCTGGGCTCCACACCGCCGGCCTCCGGCCCGGCGGTCTCCGGTGTGGTGTCGGGCGCTGTCGGGTCGGATGATGTCGGTTCTGGCGAGGAGGTCGCGTTGTCGGACTGGCTGGTCTCCGAGCCGCCGGCGCCGGGATCGGCCCAGGCCGGTGCCGGGACCGCGATGGCGGTGCCGATTCCCAGGGCCACCGCGAGCGCGCCGACGCGCCCCACGTGACGGGCGCAACCCGCTGCCGTCGAGTCCCTCACGTTAACGCCCCCGCCTTGTGGCCGAACAATTGACGGCAACGACAACACTGCCTGGAAGTAGACCACAAAAACGCCCCGACCGGAGACGATGGCACGTTTGAGTGCCGGCCCGGCTACTGATAGACCGGCTAATGATAGAACCATCTGATGAGCCAGCCGTTTTCCGAGATCAGCGCCGATGAGCACGACCGCCAGTTGGCGCTGCACGGGCCGCTGGCCGCCGCGGTGCGCAGACTGGTGGAGGCCAGCATCACCACCGGGGCCGACAGCGAGACGATCCGCCGGGCGCAGGTCACCCTGGACGCTGTCGCCGACACCCTGGAGCAGCGGCGCTATGACGGTCCGCGGACCATGCGGCATGCCGATACCGGCCGGCCCATCACCTGGGCCGACCCGGTGATCGGACTGCGCAATGCGATTGCGCCGCCGCTGGTCATCGAGCACACCGAATCAGGCCGCTGCTGGACCGAATTCGACCTCGGGGCGCCCTACGAAGGGCCGCCCGGGCGGGTGCACGGTGGCATCTGCGCGCTGGTGCTCGACCACATTCTCGGTGAGGTGGCCAGCGAGGGTCTACGCAAGCCGCGCTTCACCGGCACGCTGACGTTGAAATATCTGCGCGGCACCCCGCTCGGGCCGTTGCGTGCCGAGGCCTGGGTGGATCGGACCGAGGGCATCAAAGCCTTTGCACGCGGGCAGATCCTGGACGCCGAGGGTGTGACGGTCGAGGCCGAGGGCATCTTCATCATGCCCGCGTGGGCGCGGGAAGCGGTTTAGCTCTTCTTTCGGATGACGGTGTCGAGCGCGATGGAACCGCCGCCGAGGAACACCAGCAGCAGGAACCCGAAGCAGAACAGCACCGCGGGTTCGCCGCCATTGTCGATGGGCCAGAACGCCGTCGGCAGGTGCGCGCTGAAGTACGCGTAGGCCATTTCACCGGAGGCGACGAAGGCCGCGATCCGGGTGAACAGGCCCGTCAGGATGAGCAGGCCGAGTACCAGTTCGAGGACCCCGGCATACCAGTACGGCCAGGTGCCCATCGGGACGGTGCCGCTTTCCATCGCGGTCGGGAATCCCAGCAGCTTCTGGGTGCCGTGCAGCGTGAAGAGCAATCCGAACACGATCCGGAAGATCGAGAGGACCACGGGCGCGAACTGCGTCAGCTTGGTGTCGATATTGGGCGAGGCCATGGGTCAATATTAGGACTACGGTCCGTTTCAGGTCTACCCGGTTGAGGTGCGCGTCCGCAGCCTGTCCACGGAATACGGCCCGGGGCCGGTGAACACCAGAAGAAAGAAGACGAAACAGAACAGAATCGGGGACAGTCCGCCGTTTCCGCCGTACTCCGGCGGGACGATCGGCCAGAGGCCCATCGGCTGGTGCTGCCAGAAGTAGGCCACGGCCATGGTGCCGGCGGCGATGAACGCCGCGGCGCGGGTGAACAGCCCGAACATGATGAGCAGACCGGCGACCAATTCGATCAGCCCCGCGTACCAGCCGGGCCAGGACCCGGTCGGCATCGTCATGGCGATGGGCCAACCGAACATCTTGGAGGTGCCGAACGAGGTGAACAGGAAGCCGAACACGATCCGGACGAGACTCAGTACCGACGGCGCCAGCGCGTCCAGGCGAGCGGACAGATTGATCATGTGTTCGGACCCTACCCACTGCGGGCGACACGTTCTCGAGTTGGTGTCGGCCGAGGCCTCCCGTATCAGAGGAGCCGCGCCAGCCTCTTCTTCTTGAGATTCTGCGCGATCACCCACGCCACGTCGGAATCGGTGTCATCCAAGGACCGGAAGACGGGCAACCCGTCCTCGGGTGCGGCGGCAACAGCCACGCTCCAGCAGTAGCCCAGGGTCTGCCGAAGTGACCGCAACGCGGAATCCCGCCGCGAGTCCGGCGGCCACCCGGTGATGGTGGCCGTCGCTTCGGCACAGATCGCGATGGCCACCGCTGCACCGTGCGGCGTCCCGAGCAGTCGTGGCTCGCAGATCGCCGCGGCCGCCGCCCGCACGACGAGTGGGTCGCGGTCGCGTACCCATACCCGCACGATGCGCTCGAGGGCGCCGAAATCGTGGTCGCCCAAGAGCTGCAGGCCCATGGCCACCGCCTCGCGGATACGCCAGCGGGGATCGGATGCCAAGCGGTGCAAGGCCGCCAGCGCGCCGGCGTCGGTGGCGGCCGCACCGAGCCCGACGGTTCCGCACATCGCGAGGTATTCGTCGGCGCTCGCGATGGCCAGGTCGATCTGCGATCGGTCCGCAACCGAGGCGTAGGCAAGCGCAAGTTCGGTGTTGGCGCGCGGTCCCGGTAGACCGGAATGCTCGGCGAGAAAACCGTGCCACTCGGCGCGGCGCATCCGGAGCAGCTCTGCGCACCAGTGATCTCGAGGCACCATGTGGAACAACGTAGGCGACACGCGTTCTGCGATGATGCCGCCGTACACAGACGAAACCACCCGACCGCAGGTGCGGCCGGGTGGCGTCGTTTCGTGCAGACCTACGACTTACACGTCGTAGTACAGCGAGAACTCGTACGGGTGCGGACGGATCTGGATGGGCATGATCTCGTTCTCACGCTTGTAGGAGATCCAGGTCTCGATCAGGTCCTCGGTGAACACGCCGCCCTCGGTGAGGTATTCGTGATCGTCTTCGAGCCTGTCGATCACCGCGGACAGCGACGTCGGGGCCTGCGGGATGTTGGCGGCCTCGTCCGGCGGCAGCTCGTAGAGGTCCTTGTCGACCGGTGCGAGCGGCTCGATCTTCTTCTTGATGCCGTCGATGCCGGCCATCAACATGGCCGCGAACGCCAGGTACGGGTTGCCCGAGCTGTCCGGGCAACGGAATTCGAGGCGCTTGGCCTTCGGGTTGTTGCCCGTGATCGGGATGCGGACACAGGCCGAGCGGTTGCGCTGGCTGTACACCAGGTTGATCGGCGCCTCGTACCCCGGCACCAGGCGCTTGTAGGAGTTCACCGTGGGGTTGGTGAACGCCAGCAGCGACGGCGCGTGGTGCAGGATGCCGCCGATGTAATGGCGCGCCATGTCCGACAGGCCCGCATAACCCGACTCGTCGTGGAACAGCGGCTTGCCGTCCTTCCACAGCGACTGGTGGGCGTGCATTCCAGAACCGTTGTCACCGAACAGCGGCTTGGGCATGAAGGTGACGGTCTTGCCGTTCTGCCACGCGGTGTTCTTGATGATGTACTTGAACAGCAGCACATCGTCGGCCGCGGCCAGCAGCGTGTCGAACTTGTAGTTGATCTCGGCCTGGCCGGCGGTGCCGACCTCGTGGTGGCCGCGCTCCAGGACGAAGCCCGCGTTCTGCAGGTTGGTGGCCATCTCGTCGCGCAGGTCCACATAGTGGTCGTACGGAGCGACGGGGAAGTAGCCACCCTTGGGGCGCACCTTGTAACCGCGGTTGGGGGATCCGTCGGCCTCATACGGCTCGCCGCTGTTCCACCAGCCCGACTCGGAGTCGACCTCGTAGAAGGTGCCGTTGATCTTCGAGTCGAAGCTCACCGAGTCGAAGATGTAGAACTCGGCCTCGGCACCGAAGTAGCAGGTGTCGGCGATGCCGGTGCTGGTGAGGTAGTTCTCCGCCTTGCGGGCGACGTTGCGCGGGTCGCGCGAGTACGCCTCGCGGGTGAAGGGATCGTGCACGAAGAAGCTCAGGTTCAGCGTCTTGGCCGCCCGGAACGGGTCGATGCGTGCCGTGTTGGGATCGGGCAGCAACATCATGTCCGACTCGTGGATCGACTGGAAGCCGCGCACCGAGGAGCCGTCGAAGGCCAGCCCGTCCTCGAACACGCTCTCGTCGAATGCCGCTGCCGGGATCGAGAAGTGCTGGACGACACCGGGCAGATCGCAGAACCGAATGTCGACGTACTCGACGTTCTCGTCCTTGATCAGCTTGAAGATGTCATCGGAGGTCTTTTCTGCCACTACAAGTTCTCCTTTTCTGGTGACCCGCGTGTAAACGCTATGGACACGATGTTGCACGGTCATCAACCATATGTTGCGTCGAAGTTACGCAATGCCCCCGCTCTATGCTGGTCTCATGGCCCGTGAGCTCTCATCCTGGTTGTCCGGCCCGGAACCCACAAGCTCGGGCAACGCCGGAGACGAATACCCCGGGCACCGGCTGGGCCTGCCGCAGCACGGCTCGGGGTCGATCGCCGGATTCGGGCGACGTACCGCGGCGCTGCTGACGGACTGGCTGATCGCGTACGGCCTGGCGGCGCTGGCGATGAGTCTGGGGCTGCTGTCGCTGCAGACGTTGTCCACCGCCGTCCTGGCCATCTGGCTGGTGCTGGGTGCGGTTTCGGTACGGTTGTTCGGTTTCACTCCTGGTCAGATGGCCCTCGGGTTGATGGTGGTGTCCGTCGACAATCGCCAACATGTCGGGATCGGTCGTGCGCTGGCCCGCGGCGTGCTGGTGGCGCTGGTGATCCCACCGCTGTTCACCGACAGTGATCAGCGCAGCCTGTCCGATCTGGCCACCAAGACCGCCGTGGTGAGACGCTAGCTAGCGTTCCTGGCGGATCCGGCCGTCCATCATCGTCATGGTGATGGTCGTGCCGTGGATGTCGTGCGGGTCGATCTCCAGGATGTTGCGGTCCAGCACGATCAGGTCGGCACGCTTACCGGCCTCCAATGAGCCCACCTTGTCCTCCAGCCGGATCTGATACGCGGCGCCCAGGGTGTTGGCGTGCACCGCCTCGGCGACCGTCAGCACCTGGTCGGCCGGGGCCAGCACGGGCGCGTCCGGCTGCCCGATCAGCTGCCGGGTGACGCCGATCTGGATCGAGTCCAGCGGCTTGTAGGTCGAGAAATAACCCGCCGCAGGCCAATCGGTGCCCAGCGAGATCCGGCCGCCGGTCGTGAGCACATCCCGGGTCCGGTAGAAGAGATCCTGTCGTGGCCGGCCGTACCGCGCGGCCAGGTTGGTCACGGTGTCCGGGTCGGCCGACATCCAGTTGGCCGAGAATTGCGCGATGACACCGAGTTCACCGAACCGCGCGCCGTCGGGATCCTCGACATAGACCAGATGGGCGATGGTGTGCCTGCGTTCGCGCTGGGGGTTGGCCGCGATGGCGGCCTCGATGGCATCCAACGCGGTGCGGGTGGTGTGTTCGCCGCACGCGTGCACGTGCACATCGATCCCGGCGGCGTCGACGGCGCCGATCAGCTGATACCACTGGTCCTCGGTGAACGGCGACCCGCCGGTCGAATCCGGTTTGTCCGCATAGGGTTCCAGCAGCCAGGCGGTGTACCCCTCCTGAGTGCCGTCGCCGATGATCTTCACCGCGCCGACCTGGACCAGGTCGGTCGAGACCCGGTTGCGGATTTCGGTGAACATCGCCGCGGCATCGTCGACCGGAGGTGATTTCACCGAGTACGAGGCCACCACCCGGAACGGCAGCGCGTCGCGTTTCTCCACATCGGTGTACAGGGCGATCAGCGCACCCTGGTCGTCACCGATCGGTGGGACACCCGCATCGAACACCGAGGTGATCCCGGCCGCGGTGGCCTTGGGCAGCCACGTCTCCAGCAGTCGGCCCATGGTCTCCGGGGAGATGGGTTCGATGGCGTTGACCAGGCTGAGCACGGCGTCGACCTCCAGCACATAGCCGGTCGGTTCACCGTTTTCGTCCCGCACGTAGTAGCTGAAGCCGGGGATCGGGTCGACGGTGTCACGGCTGACGCCGGCCATGTCGAGCGCCTTGCTGTTGGCCCACAGGCTGTGCCCGTCGATGGCGAAGAAGAACCCCGGCCGGTCCGGAAGTACCCGGTCCAGGTCTGTGCGCGTCGGCCCTTCGGGGCCGAACATGTCCACCCGCCAACCGAATCCGCGTATCGGCCCGGTGGGGTTGTCCTTGGCGTAACGCTCGATGGCCGCGAGTGCGTCGGCGCCCGTCGGTACCTGCAGGTCGACCCCGTGAGGTGAGGAACGCGCCGAGGAACGGGTGGATGTGGCCCTCGACGAACCCGGGCATCAGCAGCTTGCCGCCGAGATCCACGACGCGGGTGTCCGGGCCGGCCAGCGCCATGGCGCCGGCTTCGTCACCCACATAGGTGATGGTGTTGCCGGTGACGGCCAGGCCCTGCGCCCAGGGGTCCGTGCCGGCGACGGTGTAGATCGGGCCGTTGTGGAACACGACGTCCGCGCCGGGCCCGGCGCCGGGCGCGGACGTCGGCGCGGGGGCGGGTGCCGAGGCGTCGGCGCACGCCGCGAGCGTCCCGACGGCCGCCGCCGCCATCGCCACGGTGGCGGCGCGTAGCACCGTCCGGCGGTCCGACGTCAGGTTCAGCGCGGCGAAATGCGGTGCCCAGTCACACGCGGTGCACATGTGCCCGCCCAGATGTCATGCCAGACATCTAAGCAATCCGGCGACGCCCGCGACGGGGACTCGCCGAATATTTGCGTTGGCGACTATTTGCGGCGCACGGTGCGCTGCACGCCGCGCATCTTGGCGTTGCCGGGCATCGGGCCCTTCGGCATGGCTGCCGGTCCGATCTTGGACCCGAGGGCGACCAGCCGGGACTCCAGCGAATCCATCTGCTTGACGGTGATGTTGGCCGGCAGCTTGTTCAGGTGACGCTCCAGCTTGGCCAGCGGGATCTCGCCCTCGCCGTTACCGACGACAATGTCATAGATCGGGACGTCGCCGACCAGACGTGCGGTGCGCTTCTTCTCCTGGGCCAGTAGCGGTTTCACGCGTGAGGCCGCGCCTTCACCGACGAGCAGCACCCCGGGGCGGCCGATCACCCGGTGCACCGCGTCGAAGTGCCCGGTGGCCGCGACTCCGGGCGTGACCCGCCACTTGCCGCGCAGGTTGTCCAGCGCCCAGGCCGCCGCGCCGGTCTGGCCCTCGGCCTTCTTGTACACCGACTTCTGCGCACGACGGCCGAAGATGATGAACGCGACCAGTGCGCCGAGGATCACGCCGAGCGGGATCAGCATGTAGGTGGTGAAGCCACCGGCGACGATGCCCAGCGCGACCGATGCCGCGACGATGATGACGAAAGCACCCACCATGTACGGCAGCAGGCGCTTGTCCTCTTTGCGCTGGATCTGGAATGCCTGCCAGAGCTGACTGCGCCGCTGCTTCGAGGCCGCCTTGCGGGCAGCCTTCGCCTCAGCCTTGGCGGCCTTGGTCTGGGCGGGGTTACGCGATTTCGCCATTGGATCAGGATACGGGTGGTGTGGCGGCTGCCCGAACCCGTGCCGCCTGCTCGTAGAGCCGGCCGGCTCGGTAGGAGGACCGGACCAGCGGACCGGCCAGCACGCCGGCGAAACCGAGGCCCTCGGCGAACGTGGTGAACTCGACGAACTCGTCAGGATGCACCCACCGGTCCACCGGGTGGTGCCGCGGCGACGGACGCAGGTACTGGGTGATGGTGACGATGTCGCAGCCGGCCTCGTGCAGGTCGACCAGCGCGGTGCGCACCTCGTCGGGGGTCTCACCCATACCCAGGATGAGGTTGCTCTTGGTGACCAGACCGAAGTCGCGGGCGGCGGTGATGACATCGAGGCTGCGCTGGTAGCGGAAGGCGGGCCGGATCCGCTTGAAGATGCGCGGCACGGTCTCGACGTTGTGCGCGAACACCTCCGGACGCGACTCGAAGACCTCGTGGAGCTGCTGGGGGACCGCGTTGAAGTCAGGGGCCAGCAGTTCCACACCGGTGTTCGGGTTGAGCGCGTGGATCTGGCGCACCGTCTCGGCGTACAGCCACGAGCCACCGTCGGGCAGGTCGTCGCGGGCCACACCCGTCACCGTCGAATAGCGCAGCCCCATGGCCTGCACGCTCTCGGCGACGCGTCGCGGCTCGTCGCGGTCCAGTTCGGCGGGTTTGCCGGTGTCGATCTGGCAGAAGTCGCAACGCCGCGTGCACTGCTCGCCGCCGATGAGGAAGGTGGCCTCCCGGTCTTCCCAGCATTCGTAGATGTTGGGGCAGCCGGCCTCTTCACACACGGTGTGCAGGCCCTCGCGCTTCACCAGCGATTTGAGTTCGGTGTACTCCGGGCCGGTACGCAGCTTGGTCTTGATCCACGGCGGTTTGCGCTCGATCGGGGTCTCGGCGTTGCGCACCTCGAGGCGCAGCAGCTTACGGCCTTCGGGGACGACACTCACGGCGTCAATGCTACGCGGATCTGTCCGTCCAGAGCACCGGAGACGGCGTCGGCGACGGCGGTGGTGACATCTTTCACTCCGACCTGTCGGCCCAGTTCAGCGGTCAGCGAGGTCACCCCGGCGTCGGCGATGCCGCACGGGATGATGCCGCCGAACGCGCCCAGGTCGCAGTCGCAGTTCAGTGCGAAGCCATGCTGGGTCACCCCGCGCGCCACCCGGATGCCGATCGCACCGACCTTGCGGGCCGGCCGCACGCCGTCGCCGGCCACCCAGACACCGGAGCGCCCCTCGACCCGGCCGGCGTCCACCCCGACATCCGCGCACACCGTGATGAGCGCCTCCTCAAGACGGCGGACGAAATTCACCACATCCAGCGGTTCGGTCAGCCCGATGATGGGATAGCCGACGAGCTGGCCGGGGCCGTGCCAGGTGATCTTGCCGCCCCGATCGGTGTCCACCACCGGGACACCGTCGGCGGGCCGTTCCTCCGGCAGGGTGCGCTTACCCGCGGTGTAGACGGGCGGGTGCTCCAGCAGCAGCAGGGTGTCCGGACCGCCGGCCACCCGCTCCTCGGCGATCTCGCGCTGCAGCTGCCAGGCCTCGCGGTAATCGACCGTGCCCAGCAGCTTGACCTGCAGGGGCGCCGAGGATGACCGGATGGAATCCATGACCGTCACGCTACGCGGGCGGCGCGCCCGCGGTGACATAGGCAAGCGCCTCGCCGACCGTCTTGTGGTGGAACACGAACCCGGCCTCCTCCAGCGCGGCCGGGATGGCCCGCTGCCCGCCGAGCAGACCCTCGTCGGCGAACTCGCCGAGCACGGCCCGCAACGCGAAGCCGGGCACGATCATCGGGGTCGGCCGGCTCAGCGCGCGACCGAGCGCAGAGGTGAACTCGCCGTTGGTGACCGGTGCCGGCCCGGTGAGGTTGACCGGCCCGGCCAGCCCGGTGTGCGAGATCGCGAACAGCATGGCCCGCACCTGGTCCTCCAGGCTGATCCACGGAAAGTACTGCCGTCCATTGCCGAGCCGGGCCCCCAGACCCAACCCGAACAACGGGCGCAGCCGGTTGAGCATGCCGCCGCTGGGGGACAGCACCAGCCCGGTGCGCAGCAGCACCACCCGGGCGCCGGCATCGGCGGCCGCCACGGTGGCCGCCTCCCAGTCCACACACAACTGGGCCAGGAATCCGGCGCCGTGCGGGGTGCTCTCATCGACCACCCGGTCGCGGGTGTCACCGTAGAAGCCGACCGCGCTGGCGTTGATCAGAAGCGGCACACCGGCTTCGGCGACCGCGGCGGCGAGCACGTCGGTGGGTCCGATCCGGCTGTCGCGCAGGCTCTGCTTGAACGCACCCGACCACCGCTTGGCTCCGACGTTGACCCCGCACAGGTTCACCACGACGTCGACGCCGGCCAACTCGCCGACATCGAACTCACCGGTGTCCGGATTCCAGAAGACCTCGTCGGCGTTCGACGGACGCCGACGGACCAGCCGGATCACCCGGTGATCGGCGGTGCGCAGCGCCGTGGTCAGTGCGGAGCCGATCAGACCCGAGGATCCCGCGATGGCGACGACCATGCCCGCCACCGGCTACAGCCCCAGGTCGGCCTCGAATGCGCCTTCTTCGAGACGGCGCTTGACGGTGGTGAGGAAGCGGCCGGCGTCGGCCCCGTCGACCAACCGGTGGTCGTAGGTCAGTGGCAGGTAGGCCACCGAACGCACACCGATCGACTCGTTGCCGTTGTCGTCGACGACGACGCGGGGACGCTTGACGATCGCGCCGGTGCCCAGCATCGCCGCCTGCGGCGGGACCAGGATCGGCGTGTCGAACAGCGCACCCTGGCTGCCGATGTTGGTGATGGTGAAGGTGCCACCGGACAGCTCGTCGGGCTTCAGGTTGCCCGACCGCGCGCGGGCCGCGATATCGGCGATCGCGCGGGCGAGCCCACCCAGGGAGAGATCGCCGGCGTTGTGCACGACGGGGGAGAGCAGGCCCTGCTCGGTGTCCACCGCGAAGCCGAGGTGCTCGGCGTCGTAGTAGGTGATCTCCTTGCTGTCCTCGTTGTAGCTGGCGTTGACGTTCGGGTGCGCCTTGAGTGCGTCGACGACCGCGACGGCGAAGAACGGCAGGAACGTCAGGTTGACGCCCTCACGTTCGGCGAAGCTGGCCTTGGCCTTGGCCCGCAGCGCCACGATCTTGGTCAGATCGACCTCGTGGGTCTGGGTCAGCTGGGCGGTGGTCTGCAGGCTCTCGCGGGTCTTCTTCGCGGTGATCTGCCGGATCCGGTTGGCCTTCTGCGTGGTGCCGCGCAGGTGCGCCAGCGCGGGGGCCGCGGCGGGCTTGGCGGGGGCAGCAGCGGCGGGCGCGGACGCAGCAGGTGCGGCGGGTGCCTGTGCTCTTCTTGCTGCCTCGGCCGCGGCGAGCACATCCTGCTTGCGGATGCGTCCCCCGACACCGGTGCCCTTGACCGAGTTGAGGTCGACACCGTTCTCGGTGGCCAGCTTGCGCACCAGCGGGGTGACATACGGCGACCCGTCACCCGGCGGGGCGCTCTCGGCGGCCGGTGCCGGCTTCGGCTCCGGTTTGGGTTCGGGCTTCGGGTTCGGGCTTGGGTTCGGGCTTGGACTCGGCCTTCGGTTCGGGCTTGGGCTCTTCCTTGGGCTCTTCCTTGGGAGCCGGCTCGGGCTCCGGCTCGCTCGCAGCGGGCGCGGCATCGGCCGAACCGATCTTGGCGAGCTCGCCACCGACCGGGACGACATCGTCTTCCTCGGCGGTGATCGACAGCAGGGTGCCGGCAACGGGCGACGGGATCTCGGTATCGACCTTGTCGGTGGACACCTCGACCAGCGCCTCGTCGACGGCGACCTCGTCGCCGACCTTCTTCAGCCAGCGGGTGACGGTGCCCTCGGTGACGGACTCGCCGAGTTCGGGCATGGTGATCGAGGTGGCATCGCCGCCACCGGAGGCGGCGGGCTTGGCGGGCGCGGCCGCTGCGGGCGCCTCTTCTTCGGCTTCTTTTTCGGCGGCCGGCTCGGGCTCCGGCTCGGGCTCGGCTTCTTCGGCGGGAGCGGACTCGTCCGCGTCGCCGGCCGACTCACCCTCTTCGCCGATCAGCGCGAGGTCGCCACCGACCTCGACGACGTCATCCTCGGCCGCGATGATCTTGGTGAGGACACCGGCGGCGGGCGACGGGATCTCGGTGTCGACCTTGTCGGTACTGACCTCAAGCAGGGGTTCGTCGACGGCGACGGTGTCGCCCTCCTGCTTAAGCCATCGCGTGACGGTCCCCTCGGTGACGCTCTCACCGAGTGCGGGCATCTGGACGGAGATTGCCATGGGTTTTGACTCCTCGAAAGTCATCGTCACGTGTCGTATGAAATGCCCTTCTATCCTGTCACGTCCGTCGCGTGCGGTCGTCGCGGACCGCCCACTCGATGCTCTGGCACCATCGAAGTAGGCGTCCGAGAGGAGTAACCCCAGTTGGGACTGTTCGACAGGTGGCGGCGTCCGCGCGGCGGATCGCGATCACAGAACCGAAAACAGGCTTCTGCCGACCTGGCGTACCTGCGTGACTGGGTGGCCACACACATCGGGGTTGAGGCCTTCGTGGAACCTCAGACCACCGTCACCGAGGTCACCGTCGTGCTGGTGGCCGCCGACGGTGAATGGACCCGACGGCGCACCGGCGGCGACGCCGGGGCCCGCCGATTGAGCACGCAACTCGACATCCCGGTCTACGACGTGCAGAAAGTAGGCTACCCGCAGCGCATGCGCGATTACGATGCGCGTCGCCGCATCGAGCGCGACCGCGCGATGCGCAAAGACCTCGAAGGGTAGGCCCATGACCGACATCACCGAACGGTTCGTCGACAGCGCCGACGGGACCCGCATCGCGGTCTACGAACAGGGCAATCCGCACGGCCCTGCGGTGGTGCTGGTACACGGCTGGCCGGACTCCCACGTGCTGTGGGACAGCGTCGTGCCCTTGCTCTCCGGACGCTTCCGGGTGATCCGCTACGACAATCGCGGCGTCGGGCAATCCGCGGCGCCCAAACATCATTCGAGCTACTCGATGGCGCGTTTCGCCGATGATTTCGGCGCGGTGGCCGCGGCGGTCAGCCCGGGGGCGCCGGTGCATGTGCTGGCGCACGACTGGGGTTCGGCCGGGGTGTGGGAACACCTGGCGCGACCCGGTGCGGCGGATGTAGTGGCATCGTTCACGTCGGTCTCCGGGCCCAGCAGCGACCATCTCAATCGCTTCGTGATCGACGGACTCACACAGCCCTACCGGCCACGCCGGTTCGTCCGCGGCCTCAGCCAACTCGCACGGTTGTCCTACATGGCGGTGTTCTCGACCCCGGTGCTGGCACCGGCCGTCGTCCGAATCGCCTTCGCGCGCGGCGGCATGCGGCGGCGGCTGCTCAAGGACGGCATCGCGCCGGAGGCCATCCACCATTCCCGTGGATTCGTCGGCGACGCGGTCAACGGGGTCAAGGTGTACCGGGCCAACTTCTTTCACGGGTTGCGCCACGCTCGCGCCGACCATCACGTCGACATCCCGGTTCAGCTGATCGTGAACACCAAGGACCCGTATGTGCGGCACTACGCCTTTGCCGATGTCCCGAACCGGGTGCCGCGGCTGTGGCGCCGAGACCTGATCGCCGGGCACTGGGCGCCGCTGTCGCATCCCGGTGCGCTGGCCCGGGCCGTCACCGAGTTCGTCGATCACCTGGGCGGCGCTCCGGCCTGCCGTGAGCTCGCCCGGGCCGAGGTCGGTGTGGAGCGTGCGCCGTTCGGCGATCAGCTGGTGTCGGTGACCGGAGCGGGCAGCGGTATCGGGCGCGCCACCGCGCTGGCCTTCGCCGCGCTGGGCGCCGAGATCGTGGTGAGCGATATCGATGAGGGGGCTGCGGCCGCGACCGTCGCGGAGATCACGGCCGGCGGCGGCACCGCGCACGCCTACCGGCTCGACGTGGCCGACGCCGAGGCCGTCGATCGGTTCGCCGAACAGGTGTGCACCGCGCATGGGGTGCCCGATGTACTGGTCAACAACGCCGGTGTCGGGCATGCCGGGCTGTTCCTGGACACCCCGGCCGACCAGTTCGACCGGGTGCTGGACATCAACTTCGGCGGGGTCGTCAACTGCTGCCGGGCATTCGGGGCACGGATGGTCGAGCGCGGTACCGGCGGGCACATCGTCAACGTCGCGTCGATGGCCGCGTACTCGCCGACTCAGGCGATGAATGCCTATGCCACCAGCAAGGCCGCGGTGTTCATGTTCTCCGACTGCCTGCGCGCCGAGCTCGATTCGGCGGGGATTGGGCTCACGACGGTATGTCCCGGCGTCATCGACACGAACATCATCGACGCCACCCGCTTCGATGTGCCCACTCACAAGCGGGCCGACGTGGAACCGCTTCGAGCACAGATCAAGAAGGGATTTGCGCTGCGGCGCTACGGCCCGGAGAAGGTGGCCAAGGCCATCGTGTCGGCAGTGCAGAAGAACAAGCCCATCCGCCCGGTCACCCCGGAGGCCTACCTGGTCTACGGGGTGGCGCATGCGCTGCCGCAGGTGATGCGCAGCACCGCGCGCACCAACCTGGGCTGAGGATCAGCCGTTGGCGGCGATGTCCTCCAGCACGGCGAACATGGTCCGGGTCGGCACGCCGGTGCCACCCTTGGGGGTGTAACCCCAGGGCCCACCGGTGTTGTAGGCGGGTGCGGCGATGTCGATGTGGGCCCACTGCACGTCATCGGCCACGAATTCACGCAGGTACACCCCGGCCACGAGCATCCCGGCGAAGCGCGAGGAACTGATATTGGCGAGGTCGGCGACCGTCGATTTCAGGTCGTCCTTCAGTTCCTCGGGCAGCGGCATCGCCCAGCCGTTCTCGCCGACCGACTGTGACAGCGTGGCCACCCGGTCGCGGAACTCGTCGCTGCCCATCACGCCGGGGGTGCGGGAGCCCAGCGCCACGGTCTGCGCGCCGGTCAGCGTCGAGGTCTCGATGAGGTAGTCGGGGTCGTCCTCGCAGGCCCGCACGATGGCGTCGGCCAGGATCAGGCGGCCCTCGGCATCGGTGTTGAGCACCTCGACGGTGATGCCGCCGTACTGGGTCAGCACATCGCCGGGGCGCTGCGCGGTGGCCGACGGCATGTTCTCGGCCATCGGGACGGTGGCGATGACATCGATGGGCAGCTTCTGCTTGGCGGCCAGCACCACCGTGGCGATGACGGCGGCCGCGCCACCCATGTCCGAGGTCATGTGGTGCATGTTGGCGGCGGGCTTGATGGAGATACCGCCGGTGTCGAAGGTGACGCCCTTGCCCACCAGCGCGACCCGCTTGCCGCCACGCTTGGCGCCCTTGTAGGTCAGGCGCACCAGGCGCGGCAACCGCGATGAGCCCTTGCCCACCCCCACGATGCCGCCGTAACCGGCCTTGGTCAGCGCCTTGTCATCGAGCACCTCGACGACCAGGCCGACGGTTTCGCCCAATGCCTTTGCCTGCTTGGCGAATTCGGCAGGGAACAGGTGGCTCGGCGGGGTGTTCACGAAGTCGCGGGCGGTACCGACGGCGGAGGCCACATCGACGGCGCGGGCGGCGGCGGCCTTGGTGGCGGCCTTCGCGTCGCCGGCGAGCGCGACGATCTTGGTCAGGCCGGTGTCCTTGGGCGCGGTCTTGTCGCTGCGGAAATCGGTGAACCGGTACCCGCCGAGGATCAGGCCCTCGATGGCGGCCTCCAGATCCAGGGTGGACAGCGCGGTGACGACGGTGCCGACCTTGTCCAGCGAGCGGGCCGCGGACCCCGCGGCGCGGCGGATCTTGTCGGGCTGCCATTCGTCGCTCGGATCGCCCAGGCCGACGGTCAGCACGCTGGCCACCGGCAGGGCGGCGATCACCAGACGGTGCAGCTGACCTTCGCCGCCGGTCCCGCCGAGCGCCCGCAGGCCGGATTCGATGGCCCCGATGGCGTCGGCGTCCAGTACGGCGTCGACGCCGATGACGGCCGGACCGGCGTCGCCGGCGACGACCGGTACGACGAGCACGGCGTCGGCGATGCCCCTGCCGGGCAGGGACGAGCTGACGGTGACGGTGGGGGCCTGGTATCCGGGTGCGCTGCTCATCCGCACAACCCTAATCAGGTCAACGCGTACGCGTTGACCGGCTCGTCGAAGCCCTTCAGCCGCAGCGGTGCCGCGGCGGCGGTCGCACGGCCGGGGGAGAGCTCGTGGACGGACTCGGAGACCAGGATCTGGCCGGGTGTCGCGGCGGCCACCAGTCGGGCGGCGCGGTTGACCGGGTTGCCGAAATAGTCCCCGCCGAAGGTCAGCACCGTGCCGTAGTCCAGGCCGGCCCGTATCGACAGGCCGGTCTCGGCGGCGCGCGGATGCCCGACGATGTCCTCGGCGACCCGCACCAGTTGCTCGGGGCTCGGTGCCACCCACATCACCTCGTCGCCGATGAATTTGACCAGCCGTGCGCCCAGGCCATGGATGACATCAGCTGCAGCGGCGCTGAATTCGTTGAGCAGTGCCGTCAGTTCGGGGATGCCGAGAGTCTGGGTCAGCGAGGTGAAACCGGACAGGTCGGCGAACCCGACGCCGCACACCACCGTCGCCGGATCCGCGCGGGCCACCTGTTCGAAGTACATCCGGGTGGTCCGCAGGTGATGACGGTGCACGGCGTCCATCAGTGCGCCGAGGCGCGGGACGAACTCCGCGGCGACCCGATAGGCCCTGGCCGTGCGGAATTCGTCATGGGACTGCTCGATCTGGATGTCGGGGGCGTTGGCGCGGATCATCGAGGCCACCGCTTCGGACAGCCGCGCCATCCCGGCCCCCACCACCCGCAGCAGCGCGGTGGCCGCCTCGTCATCGAGTGGCCCACGCATATCGGCCCAGGTGGCCAGGCCGTCCAGATCCGCCTGGCTTAGCACGAACTCGTCGGGGCCGGCGACGGTGAGGCCGAGCGCGGCCCAGGCCCGTGCCACCTCGGCGACCGGGAGCCCCAGCGCGTGCGCCGCGGTGGTCAGGCTGTGGATCGGCGGACCGGTCAGCTGGACCGCGTCACCGGCCAGCCCGAACAGGCGGCCGCGCCGTTCGGCGTCGACCATCTCCTCGGGGCTGAAGCCCAGCCCGGCCAGGTATTCGATCAGTGCCGCCCGTCCGCGCGCGTCGGCGATCCCGGCGGCCTGGAGCGCGTCGAAATCCACCACCGGGCCAGTGTGACAGCAGGGAGGCTCGCACTAGGGTGGGTTCGTGAGTGACAACCTGCTGCACGGCCCGCTGGAAGAACAACACCGCGCACTGGGCGCCAGTTTCGCCGAGTTCGGCGGCTGGCTGATGCCGGTGTCGTATGCGGGCACCGTCGCCGAGCACACCGCCACCCGCACCACCGTCGGCCTGTTCGACGTGAGCCACCTGGGCAAGGCGCTCGTCAAGGGCCCGGGTGCGGCCGACTACGTCAACCGCGCGCTCACCAACGACCTCAACCGCATCGGACCGGGAAAGGCGCAGTACACGCTGTGCTGCAACGAGACCGGTGGCGTGATCGACGATCTGATCGCCTACTACGTCTCGCCGTACGAGATCTTCCTGGTGCCCAATGCCGCCAACACGGCCGCCGTCGTCGCCGAGTTGGCGCGCCACGCCCCGGAGGGCCTGACCATCACCGATGAGCACCGCTCCTATGCGGTGCTGGCGGTGCAGGGACCCAAGGCCGCCGAGATCGTCGCGGGACTGGGGCTGCCGACGACGATGGACTACATGGGCTATGCGGACGGCGAGGTGGCCGGTGTGCCCACCCGGGTGTGCCGCACCGGCTACACCGGGGAGCACGGATTCGAGCTGCTACCGGAGTGGGATCGCGCCGGGGCGGTGTTCGACGTTCTGGTGGAGGCCGTGCGTGCCGCGGGCGGCGAGCCTGCGGGCCTGGGCGCCCGCGACACCCTGCGCACCGAGATGGGTTACCCGTTGCACGGGCACGAACTGTCGTTGGACATCTCCCCGCTGCAGGCCCGCACCGGCTGGGCGGTGGGCTGGAAGAAGGACGCGTTCTGGGGCCGCGACGCGTTGCTGGCCGAGAAACAGGCCGGACCGACCCGGCTGCTGCGCGGCCTGAAGGCGCTGGGCAGGGGCGTACTGCGGGCCGATCTGACCGTGCTCGACGGAGATACCCCGGTGGGCGTCACGACATCGGGAACGTTCTCTCCCACACTGAAGGTCGGCATCGCGCTGGCATTGATCGACACCGCCGCCGGGATCGAGGACGGCGCGACCGTGACCGTCGATGTGCGCGGGCGGGCCCTGGAATGCGAAGTGGTAAGCCCGCCCTTTGTCCAGGCGAAAACCCGTTAGCCTTGGGTTATACAATCGGTTCATGACTGACCGCCCCCTCGAATTCACGCTTGCCCGCAACACCTCTCCGGCAAGCGATGAAGTACGAGCGGGCATCCTGGCCGATCCCGGCTTCGGGCGGTTCCACACCGACCACATGGTGTCGCTGAGCTACACCACCGCCAACGGCTGGCACGACGCGCAGGTGCTGCCGTACGGCCCCATCGAACTGGATCCGTCGGCGATCGTGCTGCACTACGCGCAGGAGATCTTCGAGGGACTGAAGGCCTACCGGTGGGCCGACGGTTCCATCGTGTCGTTCCGGCCGGAGGCCAACGCCGCCCGGCTGCAGACCTCGGCGCACCGACTGGCCATCCCCGAACTGCCCACCGAGCTGTTCCTGGAATCGCTGCGCCAGCTCATCGCGGTCGACGAGCAGTGGGTGCCCGCCGCGGGCGGCGAGGAATCGCTGTACCTGCGTCCGTTCGTGATCGCCACCGAACCCGGACTGGGCGTGCGGCCCTCCGACGAGTACCGCTACCTGGTCATCGGTTCGCCGGCCGGGGCGTACTTCAAGGGCGGCATCAAGCCGGTCAGCGTGTGGCTGTCCAACGAGTACGTGCGGGCTTCCCCGGGCGGCACCGGTGCGGCGAAGTTCGGTGGCAACTACGCGGCCTCACTGCTGGCCCAGGCCCAGGCCTCCGAGCAGGGCTGCGATCAGGTGGTGTGGCTGGATGCGATCGAACGCCGCTACGTCGAAGAGATGGGCGGGATGAACCTGTTCTTCGTGTTCGGCAGCGGCGGATCGGCGCGCCTGGTCACTCCGGAGCTGTCCGGCTCGTTGTTGCCCGGTATCACCCGGAACTCGTTGCTGCAGTTGGCCACCGACGCCGGCTTCGCCATCGAGGAACGCAAGATCGATGTCGACGAATGGCAGAAGAAGGCAATTGCCGGTGAGATCACCGAGGTGTTCGCGTGCGGGACCGCCGCCGTGATCACCCCGGTGTCACACGTCAAGCATCGCGAGGGTGAGTTCACCATCGCCGACGGTCAGCCCGGGGAGATCACCATGGCGCTGCGCGACACCCTGACCGGGATCCAGCGCGGCACCTTCGCCGACACGCACGGCTGGATGGCCCGGCTGAACTGAGCTCGGGCCGCGATCATTGCCCGGAGCTACCAGGTTTCAGTCTCGGCGAGCAGGATGCCCGGAGACTGCAGCCAGGTAGCCGAAAGCGGCTTGCGGCCTACACCAGTGCAGCCGCGTGGCCGATACCGGCAACCAGACTGAAGCCAGGGACACACCCGAGCCGAGAGTCTCAGGTGCCGCAGAAGGTGCGGTAACCGGCGGCGAAATCCTCCGATGCGGGCAGCGCGTAGCGCTGCAGGCCGGGGCGTTCGGTGAACGGATCCCCGACCGCCTCCAGCAGCGTGCGTGCCGGTCCGATATCTCCGGTGGTGGCTGCCGCCAGCGCTTCCTCGACCAGGTGGTTGCGCGGGATGTAGATCGGGTTCGCCGCATCCATCGCCGCGGTGTCCGGGGAGTGCGTGCGCCAGCGTTTCACCCACGCCATGAACCCCAGCGGCATGTCACCGCGGGCCAACCCGCGGAAGAACGACGTGTGATCGGCACGGTGTTCCGCCATCAGTGCGGGCAGCTCATCGATCAGGGCATCGTCGGTGAAGCCCTGAGCCAGGCCGAGTTTGGTGCGCATTCCGGCACGCCACGCCGCCTGGTAGCGCGGGGCGAACTCGCCGAGCGCGGCGGTGGCCAGTTCGATGGCGGTATCGGCATCCTCGTCGATCAGGGGCAGCAGCGTCTCGGCGAAGCGGGCCAGGTTCCATCCGGTGATCGCCGGCTGATTGCCGTAGGCGTAGCGGCCCCAGCTGTCGATCGAGCTGAACACGGTGGCCGGATCGAAGGTGTCCATGAACGCGCATGGCCCGTAGTCGATGGTCTCACCGGAGATCGTCACGTTATCGGTGTTCATCACGCCGTGGATGAACCCCACCAGCATCCACCGGGCCACCAGCTCGGCCTGCACGGAGATCACCGCGTCGAACAACGCCAGGTACGGGTTGTCGGCCTGCGCGCAGCCGGGATGATGGCGGGCGATCGCGTGGTCGGCGAGGCGGCGCAGCAGTGCCTTGTCGCCGGTACCCGCGGCGTACTGGAAACTGCCGACCCGCAGGTGACTGGCGGCGACCCGGGCCAGCACCGCGCCCGGCAGCGGGGTCTCCCGGTGCACCGTCGCACCGGTGGCCACCACCGCCAGCGATCGGGTGGTGGGGATCCCCAGGGCGTGCATGGCCTCACTGATCACGTACTCGCGCACCATCGGGCCGATCGCGGCCAGGCCGTCACCGCCGCGGGCCAGCGGGGTCCGGCCCGAGCCCTTGAGGTGCAGGTCGCGGCCGTCCTCGAACTCGCCGAGCAGCAGCGCCCGGCCGTCACCCAGGCGCGGCTGCAGCCCACCGAACTGGTGACCGGCATAGACCTGGGCGACCGGTGTCGCCGAGGCGGGCAGCGTCGTCCCGGTGAGCAGACCGATACCGGCCGGGCTGCGCAGCCAGTCGGGGTCCAGTCCAAGCTCGCGGGCCAGCGGTTCGTTGAGCAGCAGCAGGGTGGGTTGCGGCGGGTTCTGCGCCCGCCAGCTGATCGCCAGCTCGGGAAACTCGGTGGCGAAGCGGTTGCCCAGCGAGAGGGTCGAGGTGGTCATCTTCTCGACGCTAGTTGATGGCCAGTCCCAGCGCCGTCAGCGTCGTCGTGACCTCCACGGATGCCCCGAGCACGTCGCCGGTGATCCCACCGAACCGGCGCACACAATGGGCGACCAGCGCCGCGCACAGCCCCAGCGCCAGCAGCACCACCAGCGGACCCTGCCACGGCCGCGGGGTGGCGAAGGCGGCGGCCGCGGCCAGCGCGACCGTCCAGGCCGCCACCACCGGCAGCGGCTGGGAGCCCGCGACCATCGCGCCCAGCGTGCTGCCCGGCGCGGCCGGCACCGAGCGGCGACAGGTCAGCACCACCGCGACCCGGCCCGCCAGCACCGCCACCACGATCCCGGCCGGCTCCAGCGAGCCGAAGGTCAAGCCCTGCACCGCGATGGCGATGACGACGGCGGCGACCCCGAACGGCCCGGCGGTCCCGTCACGCATCACCGCGAGCGCCCGCTCGGGCGGGCCGTAGCAGCCCAGTCCGTCGACCGTGTCGGACAGGCCGTCGATGTGCAGGCCGCGGGTGAGCAGCAGTAGCGCCGTGACCGCCAGCAGGCCGGCCAGCTCATCCGGCCCAAACAGCTGTCCGCCCGCCCAGACCAGCCCGGCGGCCACGGCCCCCAGCGCGGCGCCGACCACCGGAAGCGCGGTCAGCGCGCCGCGCCCGAACGGCGTCGCCGATCGCACCGGCAGCACCGTGCCGAACGCGAAAGCCGACGCGAGCGAACCGATCATCGTGGTCTGATCACGCCGGGGCGGTGGAGATACCGGCCGCATCGAAGGTCGCCATACAGGCCAGGGTGGCCACCGCGGCGCGCAGCACCGGGAGCGCCACCGCCGCACCACTGCCCTCGCCAAGGTGCATCCCGAGATCCAGGATCGGCTCCAGGTCCAGGTGCTGCAATGCCAAGGTGTGCGCCGGTTCGGTGGACCGGTGCCCGGCCCGCCACCAGGCCCGCGCGCCGGGGGCCAGCTGATCTGCGACCAGGGCGGCGGCGGTGACCACGACACCGTCGAGCAGCACGGGGGTGCGCCGCACCGCGGCCTGGGCCAGAAAACCGGCCATCGCGGCCAGGTCGGCGCCGCCGCACACTCGCAGCAGACCGACCGGATCGGCGATCACGCTGCGGGCCCGGTACAGCGCATCGCGGATCGCCGAGGCCTTCCGGGCCCAGCCCTCGTCATCGATGCCGGTGCCGCGGCCGACCACCGCGACGGGTTCCGAGCCGGTCAGCGCGGCGATCAATGTCGTTGCGGGCGTGGTATTCCCGATGCCCATATCGCCGGCGATCAGCAGATCGGCCCCGCCGTCGACCTCCTCGTCGGCGATGGCGCGCCCGGCCTGCACGGCGGCCAGCGCCTCCTGGGCGCTCAACGCGTCCTCGACGGCGATGTTGCCGCTGCTGCGGCGCACCTTGTGCGCGCCGATCCCGGTGTCGGCGGATTCGGCGTCCACCGCGATATCGGCCACCCGCACCCCGGCGCCGGCCAGGTCGGCCAGCACGTTGATGGCCGCGCCCCCGGCGCCGAAGTTGGCGACCATCTGCGCGGTCACCTCGGACGGGAACGCCGAGACCCCCGAGGCGGTCACGCCGTGGTCGCCGGCGAACACCACGACCCGGGCGCGGCCGAACTGCCGCGGCGGGCAGACGCCCTGGCAGGCCGCCACCCAGACCGACAGTTCCTCCAGGCGGCCCAGCGATCCGGGTGGCTTGGTCAGGGTCTGCTGGCGGGACCGGGCGGCGCGCTCGGCCTCGGGGTCCGGGCCGACCACCGCGGGGAACGCGCTCACCTGATCTCCTTCACGGCCAATGGTTGCCCGGCGATGACCAGCACCACCTGTTCGCACAGTGTGGCCAATCGCTGGTTCACCGTGCCCAGTTCGTCGGCGAACAGCCGGCCTGCCGCGGTCGCGGGCACGACCGTCAGCCCGACCTCCGGGCTGACCAGCACCAGCGGGCCGGAGAAGCGCTCGACCGCGCGGCACAGTGCCTCGACCTCGGCCGCGACCGAACCCCCGGTCCATGCGGCCTGGCGGTCCATGGCCGCGGTGAGCCAGCCGCCGATATCGTCGACCATCGTGGGTGTCACGGCGTCGGCGTGCAATTGCGTTGCGACATCCGGGGTCTCCACGGTCGACCAATGCGGTGGACGCCGGTTGCGGTGCGCGTCGACGCGCACCGACCAGCTGTCGTCACCATCGGGGGCCGGTCCGGTGGCCAGGTAACGCACGGTGCCGGCCTCGGCGAGCATGCCCTCCGCATGGCGGGATTTGCCCGAGCGGATACCGCCGAGAACCAGCACGCGCACCCCAGGGCGAGCGGAGCGATCGGGCATCTATCGAGGGCGAGCGGAGCGACGGGGCATCTACCGGGTCAGACGTCGGCGCCGCGGTTGACCATCGGGCGGGGTGCGCGCATCCGGCGCAGCTGCGATGCCCGGCTGCCGGCGTAGAAGCCGAGCTTCCAGCCGGTTTCGGTGTTGTCCGGGAAACGCTCGTCGACGCGGCGGTTCACGTAGCGGCCCAGGATGACGCCGTCGATGGCCATCACGATCAGCAGCACCGGCATCGCGAACGACAGCGGTTGCTGCACCGCCGGGGTCGGGACGGACAGCGTGACCAGGATGAGGCCCAGCGCGATCGGCATGAAGAGCCCGAGCAGGTTGCGCCGGGAATCGACGAGATCGCGCGCATACCGGCGGACCGGACCCTTGTCGCGGGGCAGCAGGTAGGCGTCCTCGCCGGCCATCATCCGCTCGCGGCGATCGGCCATATCGGCGCGGCGGGTCAGCTTCTCGGCCTTGCGCTCTTCCTTGGTGAGCTTGCGGCCACCGACCTCTTTGCGACGCTTGCGCGCCTCGGCGGTGGTCATCGGCGCCGGCGCCACCGGGCCGCGCCTGCGGGCCGCCTCGCTGCGCTTGGGGGTCGGCCGGCCCTTGGGGGCAGTCGCCCGGGCATCGCCGGTGTCCACCGGAGTGCCTGCGGAATCGTCATCCTCCGGGGGCGGGTTGTCCTTCTTGCGGCCGAGCAGATTCACACCGACCAGATTACTTCCCGGGCGGCGGTCGCCCGCCATGCACCTCGGAAAGTGAGGCTCTACGCTGCTGGAATGACGGGCCTTGCAGTGCTGATAGCGCCGGATTGCTACGGAGACAGCCTCACTGCGGTGCAGGCCGCCGCCGCCATCGCCGACGGCTGGGGGCAGGCGCGCGGCGAGGACCGGTTGACCCTGGCCCCGCAATCCGACGGTGGGCCCGGGTTCGTCGACGTGCTGGCCAGCAGGCTGGGCGGCCTGCAGACCGCCACCGTCAGCGGCCCGCTGGACACCGGCGTGACCGCGCAGTGGGTGTTGCACGGGCAGACCGCCTATATCGAGTGCGCGCAGGCCTGTGGGCTGACGCTGCTCGGCGGACCACCGACGGTGCACACCGCGCTCGCAGCGCACAGCGGGGGAGTCGGAGAGCTCATCGCCGCCGCCGTGGACGCCGGGGCCCGGCGCATCGTGGTCGGGCTCGGCGGCAGTTCCTGCACCGACGGTGGGCGCGGACTGGTGCAGGCGCTGGGCGGACTCGAGGCGGGCCGGGCCCGGCTGGCCGGGATCGAACTGATCGCCGCCAGTGATGTCGAGCACCCGCTGCTGGGGCCGATGGGGGCGGCCGTGGTCTTCGGGCCGCAGAAGGGGGCCGACCCGGCCACCGTGGAGCTGCTCGAAGCCCGGCTGACCGCATGGGCGGCCGAGCTGGGTGACGATATCGCCGACCAGCCGGGAGCCGGGGCCGCAGGCGGGATCGGCGCGGCCCTGCTGGCATTGGGCGGACGCCGTGAACCGGGGGCGGCCGTCATCGCCGAGCACACGGATCTGGCCGCCGACGTGGCGCGGGCGGACCTCATCATCACCGGCGAGGGCCGTTTCGACGATCAGTCGCTGCACGGAAAGGTGGTCAGCGCGCTGGCCGGCGGAGCGCGGGAGCGGGGCACCCCGGTGCTGGTGCTCGCCGGGCAGGTCACGCTGTCACCGGCCGCTCTCGCACCGGCGGGAATCGCCGCGGCCTACTCGATCACCGACTTTGCCGGGTCCGTGCAGCGGGCCATGGCCGATGCCGAGGTTCAACTGCGGGGGTTGGCGCGGCGAACTGCCGCCGATTGGGCAGCGACACTGGGCGAGCGCACCGACGGGGGAATGGTATAGGTCGGGGAATAGCGCCCGAGCAAGGTACCGTTGTTTAGATCGCGAATGCACTAGCAGTTCCGGGTACGTCAGGGAGAAATGCAATGACTGTTCAGGACACCACCACCGAAACCCATGGTGCGGTGCTGACCGACGCGGCCGCCAGCAAGGCCAAGGCACTGCTCGACCAGGAGGGCCGCGATGATCTGGCCCTGCGTATCGCCGTGCAGCCCGGTGGCTGCGCCGGCCTGCGCTACAACCTGTTCTTCGATGACCGCACCCTCGACGGTGACCTGACCTCCGACTTCGGTGGCGTGGCGCTGACCGTGGACCGGATGAGCGCGCCCTACATTCAGGGCGCCACCATCGATTTCGTGGACACCATCGAGAAGCAGGGCTTCACCATCGACAACCCCAACGCCACCGGCTCTTGCGCCTGCGGCGATTCGTTCAACTGACCGTCACGGCTCAGCTGCTGCGCTGCACGTAGGAGCAGACGAGGATCTCGTCGTCGGACTGCAGCAGCTGGGCCACCACCTGTATCTCGCTACCGGCATCGGCGGATCCGCGTCCGCTGCCCGGCGCGATCACCGTCATGGTGAACAGTGCCTGGGCCTGATTCGTCGACCACGGCACCACCTTGTCCACCGAGGTCACCTCGACCTCGGTGAACTGCTTGCGGAATGCGTCCGAGCTCAGGTCGGCCAGCGCGAGATCCGAATTCCGGTCGTCCACCGCGTCGTACAGCCCGCACAGTGCGTGCCGGGCGATCGCCTCGTCGTCACCGTCGGTCAGCGCGTCCAGGAAGCCCTGGATGGCGGGCCGCACATTCTCCGTGTCCATCGCCACCGGCGCGTCGTCATCCCGGCCGGAGAACACCAGCACGGCACCGGTGGCGGCGGCGACGACCGCCACTGTGGCACCGACGGCCGCGATCGCTTTCCAGGGTGTGCGTTTCGGGTACTGCACCGGCGGCGGCAGTGCACCGGGGTACGCGCCGGGAAATGGCGGAAACCCTTGTGGGGGAGTTGATTCGGGATACGGCACGGGACCGGACATCGGTGCTTTCTCAGGTGTTGGGGCGGGTGACTGACTCGCATGCAGGCTATCGCACGCCGGTCAGCACTCCCGCGGTCCGAAGCACCAGCACCCACGCGTCTGTAGTGTTCGCCTAGCTATGTACATGAACTGAAGGGCTGTATTCGTGACCATCGCCGTGACCGGCTCCATTGCGACCGACCATCTGATGAAGTTCCCCGGCAAGTTCTCCGAGCAGTTGCTGCCGGATCACCTGCAGAAGGTGTCGCTGAGTTTCCTGGTCGATGACCTGGTCATCCACCGCGGTGGCGTGGCCGGCAACATGGCCTTCGCCATCGGGGTGCTCGGCGGCGACGCCGCGCTCGTCGGGGCGGTCGGCAAGGATTTCGACGACTACCGGGGCTGGCTCACCAATCACGGCGTGAACTGCGACAACGTGCTGGTCTCGGAGAGCGCCTACACGGCACGTTTCGTCTGCACCACCGATGAGGCAATGGCCCAGATCGCGTCGTTCTACCCCGGCGCCATGTCCGAGGCCCGCAACATCGATCTCGCCGATGTGGTGAAGCGCAGCGGCACACCGGAACTGGTGATCGTCGGCGCCAACGACCCGGACGCCATGTTCCGCCACACCGAGGAATGCCGTTCGCTGGGCCTGGCGTTCGCCGCGGACCCGTCCCAGCAGCTGGCCCGGCTTTCCGGCGAGGAGATCCGCCGCCTGATCGACGGCGCGGCGTACCTGTTCACCAACGACTACGAATGGGACCTGCTGCTGCAGAAGTCCGGACTGTCCGAGGCGCAGGTCATGAGCCAGATCAAGCTGCGCATCACCACGCTGGGCGAGAAGGGTGTCGACATCGTGGGCAGCGACGGCACGTTCGTGCATGTCGGCATCGTCCCGGAAACCCATCAGGAGGACCCGACCGGCATCGGCGACGCCTTCCGCGCCGGCTTCCTGACCGGCCGCGCCGCTGGCCTGAGCCTGGAACGCTCCGCGCAGCTGGCCTCGATGGTCGCCACGCTGGTGCTGGAGGCCCCCGGGCCGCAGGAATGGACCTGGGACCGCGACGCGGCAGTCAAGCGACTGACCGACGCCTACGGCGCGGAGGCCGGCACCGAAATCGGCGCCGCCATCTGATGCGGCATCGCCGGACCTAGATCTGCACCGGATAGGTCGGTTCGCTGATCTGAGGTGTCACGCTGCCCTCGATGAAGATGGCGTGCCACAGCATGAAGATCAGCACCGTCCACAACCGGCGGCTGTGATCGCTGTCGCCGGCCCGGTGCTCGTCGAGCATGGTGCGCACCGCGTTCAGGTCGATGAGATCACCGGTCTGCGATGCCGCGACCATGGCGTGCGCCCAGTCGAGCAGCTCGCCGGCCTTGAGCCAGTGCCGGATGGGCACCGGGAAGCCGAGCTTGGGCCGGTTGAGCACATGCGCGGGCACGATCGGTTCCAGCGCGCGGCGCAGCGCGTATTTGGTGGTGGTGCGGGTGATCTTCTGGTCATAAGGCAGCCGCGAGGCCACCGCGAACACCTCGGGATCCAGGAACGGCACCCGCAGTTCCAGCGAGTTGGCCATCGTCATCTTGTCGGCTTTGACCAGGATGTCGCCGCGCAGCCAGGTGAACAGGTCCACATGCTGCATGCGGGCCACCGGATCCCAGCCCTCCGACGCGGCGTACAGCGGCGCGGTGACATCGGTGTGCGTCCAGTCCGGGCGGAACCCGGGCAGCACCGCCCGCAGTTGCGCATCGGAGAAGCTGCGGGCGTTGCCGTAGTAGCGCTCCTGCAGCGTCAGCGAACCGCGATGCAGCAGGCTCTTGCCGCGCATCCCGTCGGGCAGCGGCTGCGATGCCTTGCCCAGCGAACGTCGCACCGGCTTGGGTAGGTAGTCGAAAGGCTTCAGCGACAACGGTTCCCGGTAGATGGTGTAGCCGCCGAACAGCTCGTCGGCGCCTTCGCCGGAGAGCACCACCTTGACGTGCTTGCGCGCCTCGCGGGCGATGAAGAACAGCGGCACCAACGCGGGATCGGCGACCGGTTCGTCGAGATACCAGACGATCTCGGGAAGCGCGGCGACGAACTCGGCCGCACTCACCACCTTGGTGACGTGGCGGGCGCCGATCGCCTTCGCCGACTCCACGGCGACGTCGACCTCGGAGAAGCCTTCGCGCTCGAAGCCCGTCGTGAACGTGATGAGGCGCGGGTTGTGCCGCATGGCCAGCGCGGCGATGGCCGTGGAATCGATACCCCCGGACAGGAACGCGCCGACGGTGACATCGGCGCGCATGTGCTTGGCGACGGAGTCCTCCAGCACCGCGGTGATCTCGTCATAGCGGGCCTGCTCGCCGCCCGCTTTGAACGGCACGGCGGTGAACTTCGGCTCGAAGTAGCGCGTCACCACGGGTGCCTGCCCCGGACGGACCAGGGCGTAGCTGCCCGACTCCAGTCGGCGGATGCCGCGCTGCAGGGTTTCGGGTTCGGGCACGTACTGCAGCACGGTGTAGTGCTGCACGGCGCGCTCGTCGATACCCAGATCGAGCCCGGCGGTGGCGGCGAGGTCGAGGAGGCATTTCTTCTCGCTGCCCACCACGGTGCCGCCCGGGCCGGTGGCCAGATAGAGCGGCTTGATGCCGAACGGGTCCCGGGCGCACAGCAGTTCCGCGGTGTGGGTGTCCCACAGCGCGAAGGCGAACATGCCGCGCAGCCGGGTCAGCACATCGGTGCCCCAGTGGTGGAAGCCGGCGACGATCGCCTCGCCGTCACCGTCGGTGTGGAACTCCGCACCGTGCTCGGACTGCAGGGCGGCACGCAGTTCCAGATAGTTGTAGATCTCGCCGTTGAACACCAGCGCGTAGCGCTCCGGCGACTCCGGCGGGCCCCAGCGCAGTGGTTGATGACTGTGCGCGATGTCGATGATCGAGAGCCGGTTGAAACCGAGCACGATATCGGCGTCGGTCCAGGTCCCGGGCTCGTCAGGACCTCGATGACGCATCAGATGCGAGGCCCCCGATACCGCTTCGACCAGCGCAGGGGAGGTCTCGACGGACGGGTCGGTCAGATACGCCAGCAGTCCGCACACCGGGCCAGTATGCCGAATCGTCCAGTCGCTTCGCTCGACCCGGCGGGCGTGGTCTACGCTGCGTAGTATTCGCCAAGTTTCACCGACCGCCCTGCGGTTCACCGACTTCATTTAGGAGGCGCCAACGTGACCGCTCGCGGGTACCGTTTGGTGGCGTTGTCAGTGGTTCTGGGTGGCGCGGCCATCCTGCTCAGCGGTTGCAGCTACCAGGAGATCTTCGGCCTGGGCTGGCCGGAGGGCATCACCCCGGAGGCCCGGCTGAACCGCGACCTGTGGGTCTGGTCGGTCATCGCGTCGTTCGTCGTCGGTGGCATCGTGTGGGCGCTGATCTTCTGGACCAGCGCGTTCCATCGCAAGAAGGACACCGACACCGAGCTGCCGCGTCAGTTCGGCTACAACATGCCGCTGGAACTGGTGCTGACCGTGGTGCCGTTCCTGATCATCTCGGTGCTCTTCTACTTCACCGTCGTCGTGCAGGAGCGGATGCTGCACAAGGACCCCAACCCCGAGGTCGTCATCGACGTGACCGCCTTCCAGTGGAACTGGAAGTTCGGTTACCAGAAGATCGAGTTCGGTGACGGCACGCTGTCCTACGACGGCGTCGACAACGAGCGCAAAGAGGCCATGGCCTCCGCGCCCGAGGGTGTCGACGAGCACGGCAACGAGGTCGTCGGCCCGCTCGCGGGCAAGAACGAGACCGAGGACCGCACCTACCTGAACTTCGACAAGATCGAGACCATCGGCACCTCCACCGAGATCCCGATCCTGGTGCTGCCCAAGGGCAAGCGCATCGAGTTCCAGATCGCCTCGGCCGATGTGGTCCACGGTTTCTGGGTTCCGGAGTTCCTGTTCAAGCGGGACGTGCTGCCCAACCCCAAGGAAAACAACTCCGACAACATCTTCCAGGTCAGCGAGATCGAGCAGACCGGCGCGTTCGTCGGCCGCTGCACCGAGATGTGCGGCACGTACCACTCGATGATGAACTTCGAGGTCCGTGTCGTGGAGCCCAACGATTTCAAGGCCTACCTGGATGCCCGGACCGGCGGCATGACCAACGCGCAGGCGCTGGAGGCCATCAACCAGGCTCCGCTGGCCACCACCACCGCGCCGTTCGACACCCGTCGCGGCGAGCAGGTCGGCGTTCCCGCACAGGCGAGCAAGTAAGGACGACTCATGCATATCGAAGCCCGGTTGTTCGAGTTCCTGACCGCGTTCTTCCTGCTGTCATCGATCGTGTACGGCGTGCTGACCGCGATGTTCGCCACCGGCGGCATCGAGTGGGCAGGCACTGACCGCCCTTGTGCTGACCACCGGCCTGACGCTGATCACCGGTACGTTCTTCCGGTTCGTGGCGCGACGTCTGGACACCCGGCCCGAGGACTACGAAGACGCCGAGATCAGTGACGGCGCCGGCGAGCTGGGCTTCTACAGCCCGCACAGCTGGTGGCCGATCCTGATCGCGCTGTCCTTCTCCACCGCCGCCGTCGGTGCCGCGCTGTGGCTGCCCTGGCTGATCGTCGCGGGTGTCTGCTTCGTGCTGGCCTCGGCCGCCGGCCTGGTCTTCGAGTACTACGTCGGCCCCGAGAAGCACTGAGGCCTTCCGGCCAGGTCACAACCGTGCGTCAGTTCGCTGACGTGGCGTCGTGGCGTGGTCCCCACCGTTGCCTGGTTGGGTAGTGTTGCCGAGGCAGCAGTCGAGAAGGATAGGCCGAGGTTTAGTTGCAGATGAGCGGGCCGTCAGGACCGGAGCAGTCGGGTGCGGACAAGGATCGCAGATCCCGCGCCGACGAGACCGACATCCAATCCCGGGCGTACTCCGCCCCGGAATCCGAGCAGTTCACCAGCGCTCCGTACGTGCCGCCGGATCCGGCGCTGTACGACTACGACAACTACGCGCCCGCTGATCCCGACCAGGACGCACCCCCGAGATGGCCATGGGTCGTCGGTGTGGTGGCCATCGTCGCCGCCGTCGCCCTCGTCGCATCCGTGGCACTGCTGGTGACCCGCACCGACAACACCGGACTGGCCAACCCCGAGACGTCGACCACGACGGCGCCGCCCGTGCAGGACGCGATCACCACGACACCGCCACCGCCGCCCAGCAGCGAGCCGCCACCTCCGCCGCCGCCCACCGAGGAGCCGCCGCCCCCGCCCCCGGAGACCGTCACCGTGACGCAGGAGCCGCCGCCACCCCCGCCACCCAGTGCGGAGGCGCCGCCGCCGCCCGCCACCACGGAGGCCCCACCACCGCCCCCGCCGACGACGACGCGGCCGGCGGGACCTCGGCAGGTGACCTATTCGGTCACCGGCACCAAGGCGCCCGGCGACATCATCACCGTCACCTATATCGACGCGTCCGGGCGCAGCCGCACCCAGCGCAACGTCTACATCCCGTGGTCGCTCACCGTCACCCCGATCTCACAGTCCGAGGTCGGGTCGGTACAGGCGTCGAGTTTGTTCTTGGTCAGCCGGCTGAACTGCTCGATCACCACAAGCGATGGCACCGTGCTGTCGTCCAACACCGGCAACGCCGCACAGACAAGTTGCTGATGCTCAAAGACACTGAACTCACCCCGTCACCCCGACGCACCCTGTCCGGTCCGGAGAACCTGGAGCGGATCCTGCTGGGCGCCTGCGCCGTCATCTGGCTGGCAGCGCTCGGCGCCGCGGTCGCCGCCACTGTGTCCCTGGTGGACATGGCGAGCGGCCGGGGCACCGTCCGCGCCGAACTGTCGGAGGCGTCCGGCTCGGACACCCCCTGGGTGCTCTACACCGTGATCGGCATATCGGCCGCGGTGATCGTCGTGGCGATCCCGCTGTTGGTGCGGGCCCGTCGGCAGAGCTCGCACCGGCCGATCCGGGACACCCCGGCCGGAGGGTCGGTGGTCGAGGACATCGCCGCCGTGTCGCCGCGCGAGTCCCGGCGCAGGCATTCCGAAACGGTCCCGGAGTCCACCACGCGTGCTGCCGCGCTCCCGGGTGTCATCGATCAGGTGTCCGCGCGGTTCGGGCTGTCGATCGCGTGCGCGGTCGGGGTGGGCACCCTCGCCGTCGGTCTGGCCACCTACCTGACGGCCAACGACAGCGGCAGTGCCGCCGTGGCGTTCTTCATCATCGCCGGGATCGTCACCGTGGCCATGCCGGTGCTGCTCTGGTTCTACCTGCGCGAGCTGCGCGGCGTGCTCGGGCCGGCCGACAAGCCCGCCGACAAGCCCGCCGCCTGACTCAACCTGCCCCCGGGCGCCAATCGGGTGGCGGGTCTTCACCGACGCGTCCGTCGACGGCCTCGCGCAGCAGATCGGCGTGGCCGGTGTGGCGGCCGTACTCCTCGATCAGGTCACACACGCTGCGGCGCAGGCTCGCCCGGCTGCCGTCCGGCCAGGCGATGCACACCAGCTGATCGAGGCCACCATCGGCCAGCGCCGCTGCGAGCCTGGCCCGGGACTGCGCGATGGCCCGATCCCAGAGTGCATAGAGCTCCGCGGGGGTGTCCTGCGCAGCGGAGGTGAAGTCCCAGTCCGGGTTCGCATCCCAATTGGCGGAGTCCCACGGTTCCCCCATGGGAGAGTCATCGAGATCGGGGCCGAAACGTTGTGCCTCGGCCCGTGCGAGGTGCTTGAGCAGACCTCCGAGGGTCAGTGATGACGCCCCGATCCGGACACCCAGCCCGGCCGAGCCGAGCCCGTCGGCCTTCCACCGGAAGGTCGCTCGCAGCCGCTCCAGCGCGCTGACAAGGTGCTGCTCTTCGGTGCCCGCCAGCGGCGGCTCCCATGGCGGATCGGCGACCATGCGGGTCAGCGTACTGCCGACAGGGCGGGGGAGAGGCGCCTGACGACAGAAGGCCCGCGCAGCGTGCTGCGCGAGCCTTCCGTCGTCGTGAACTACTAGTGGTGCCCGTTGGATCCGTTCGACCCATGGGAACCGTTGCCGTTGCTGCCCTGGTGCTCGGCCAGCACGGCCAGTGCCCGGTGCTCGGAGGCATGGGCCGCCTCGGCGAGCGCATCGTGCTCTTCGACCGGATCGGCGAACAGGAAGCTGCCGCTACCCGGTGCGCCTGCGGACCCGAGCTTGTTCATCCGCTTGGGCAGTGCTGCGCCCTGGTACTCCAGCGGAATCGGGTGCCCGTGATCGTCGACCGGGCCGAGCGGCTGGTGCAGCTCGATGTAGGCACCGTGCGGAAGGCGCGTGATGATGCCCGTCTCGATACCGTGCTCCAGCACCGCGCGGTCGCTGCGCTGCAGGCTGATCGCCCACCGGTAGGTGATGTAGTAGACGATCATCGGCAGCACCACCATGCCGATGCGGCCGATCCAGGTGGTCGCGTTCAGCGAGATGTGGAACTTCAGCGCGATGATGTCGTTCATGCACATGAACGTCAGCAGGATGTAGAACGAGATCGCCGCGGCGCCCACAGCGGTACGCGTCGGGGCGTCACGCGGACGCTGCAACAGGTTGTGGTGTGCGTTGTCGCCGGTCAGCTTGCGCTCCAGGAACGGGTAGACCGACAGCAGCACGAACACCAGGCCCATACCGACCGCCACCCACACCGACTGCGGAATCGTGTAGTTGCCGATGTAGAACTCCCAGGCCGGCCAGGTGCGGGCCAGGCCGTCGGTCCACATCATGTAGAAGTCCGGCTGGCTACCCGCCGAGATCTGCGAGGGCTTGTACGGGCCGAGCACCCAGATCGGGTTGATCTGCAGCAGGCCGCCCATCAGGCCGAGCAGGCCGGTGATCATGGCGAAGAAGGCACCCGATTTCACCGCGAAGACCGGCATCACGCGCACGCCGACGACGTTCTTCTCGGTCCGGCCGGGGCCGGGGAACTGGGTGTGCTTCTGGAACCACACCAGCGCCATGTGAGCGCCGATGAGCGCCAGCATGATTGCCGGGATCAGCAGGATGTGCAGGGCGTACAGCCGGGGGATGATGATCTCGCCGGGGAAGTCGCCGCCGAACAGCGCCCAGTGCAGCCAGGTGCCGATCACCGGCATGCCCAGGGTGATCGAGGAGAACGCGGCGCGCAGGCCGGTGCCCGAGAGCAGATCGTCGGGCAGCGAGTAGCCGAAGTAACCCTCGAACATCGCCAAAATCAGCAGCAGCGAGCCGATGACCCAGTTGGCCTCGCGTGGACGCCGGAACGCGCCGGTGAAGAAGATGCGCGCCAGGTGAACCATGATCGAGGCCGCGAAGAGCAGCGCGGCCCAGTGGTGGATCTGGCGGACGAACAGACCGCCACGCACCTCGAAGCTGATCTCCAGGGCCGACTCGTAGGCCCGCGACATCTGCACACCGCGCAGCGGCTGGTACACACCTTCGTAGGTCACGTGCGCCATCGAAGGATCGAAGAACAGCGTCAGCCACACACCCGTGATCAACAGGATGATGAAGCTGTACAGCGCGATCTCACCCAGCAGGAACGACCAGTGGGTGGGGAAGACCTTGTTCAGGATGCCGCGACGCACCGCCTCGGAGGGGTGGTACCGGGAATCGATCGCATCGCCTTGTGCGGCCGCGATATCTCCGAGCTTGGGACTCATGATTTGCGCTCCCAGAATGCCGGTCCGACGGGTTCGATGAAGTCGCCGTTCGCGACCAGATAGCCGTCCTTGTCGATGGTAATAGGCAATTGCGCCAGCGCACGTGCGGCCGGACCGAAGATCGGCCGGGCGAAGTGCAGCGCATCGAACTGCGACTGGTGGCACGGGCACAGAATGCGGTAGGTCTGCTGCTCGTAGAGCGAGGACGGGCAGCCCAGGTGCGAGCAGACCTTCGTGTACGCGAACAGTTCGCCGAAGTTGAAGCTCTCCTGGCCCTGGCGCTTGACGACCTTCTTCATGTCCTGGGTCTTGATGCGGATGAGCATGACCGGGTTGCGGACACCCATCGCGACCTCGAACAGGTGGTGGCTGGATTCCACCGTGACGCCGTCACCGTCGGACTCACGCCAGGGGAACACCGTCTCCATGCCGCCGGCGTCGATGTCCTCGGGACGCATCTTCACGAAGGGCGATTCACCGGGAATGCCAGTGGCACGGGCCAGGAAGATGGTCTCGCCCGCGAAACGCGGGGTCCACCCCGAGGTCCACAGCACGGCCTTCTTGCCCTCGGCGGTCTGTACGACGGGCTTCCACGGGTTCTTGATCAGACCACCCATGAAGGCCACCAGGGTGCCGAGGCCGAACGCCCCGAGACCGATGCCCATCGACAGCCCGATCAGCTTGCGCCGCTTGATGGTCGAACCCTCGAGGGCGTCGCTCAGGTTCGCCACGATGGTCTTGCGGTGGATCTCCGCGGAGGCGCCGTCGTGACGGTCCTGGATGGTGATCTCTTCGGGGATGAACTTCTTCTGGAACAACACCGCACCGATGCCGATCGACAGGATCGACACGCCGAAGGTCAGGCCGTACAGCGGGGTGGCCAGCGTATAGATCCGCTCACCCTCGCCGCCGTAGGGAACGTGCTCCCACGGCCAGAACAGGAAGACCAGAACCAGGGCGAGGCCGCAGAAACCGCCGAAGAGCAACCAGTAGGAGACGGTGCGCGAGGCACGCTTCTCGGCCTTGGTGCCCTCGACCGGCCAGCGGGGTTCCTTGAAGACGACCTCGACTCCGTCGAGCTTGCCGCCGAGCGCGAGCAGTTCTTCGCGCGACATCTCCGCCAGTTCGGCGTCGGTGGGCTGACCCGGAACCGGGCGTCCCGAGGTGTCGCCGCCCTGGATATCCCCGCTCATGCGCGTGCTCCGATCCACAACGTCATGCCGACGGCGGCCACGATCCCGATGATCCAGATGGCCATGCCCTCACTGGTGGGGCCGAATCCGCCGAGGCCGTAGCCGCCGGGATCCGGGGTGTCCGCCGCCTGCCGCACGTAGGTGACGATGTCGGCCTTCTCCTCGGGGGAGAGCTGGCGGTCAGAGAATTTGGGCATGTTCTGCGGGCCCGTGAGCATCGCGGTGTACACCTGCGCGGGCACCTTCGAGGCCTCGCCGAGGTCCGGCGCGTACTTACCGGAGGACAGGGCTCCGCCCTTGCCGGTGAAGTTGTGGCAGGAGGCGCAGTTCAGCCGGAACAGGTCGCCACCGCGGGCGACGTCACCGGCGAGCAGGGACTCGTTGGCGATCTGTCCGTTGGCCTCCCGGGGTACGACGGGGCCGCCGCCGTTGGCCTGGACGAAGGCGCCGAGCGCGTCGATCTGGTGCTCGTCGAAGACGGGCTCCTTGCGGGGCGCCTGGGCCTCACCGCGCATCGCGGGCATCCGGCCGGTGGAGACCTGGAAGTACACGGCCGCCTCGCCGGTGCCGATCAGGCTGGGGCCGCGGTCGGGCACACCCTGCAGGTTCGCGCCGTGGCAGCTGATGCAGGAGGTGTCGAACAGTTGCTCGCCGGTGCGCAGCAGCGCCGACTGGGATTCGTCGGCGACGGCGACCTGGGGGGTCGGGGTCAAGGTGGCGGCGGTGACGCCCGCCACGGACAGCCCGAGTAGCAGCAGCACGGCCGCCGACACGCGCCGGCGCAAGCGACGTTGCTTGATCGTCTTCCCGGCCGCGCCGGACTTGCTGGTCATCGAACCCCTTCTCATCGTCGAGAGCATCGGACGCATCGGCTTGCCGATCATCGGACGAAGTAGATGACGGCGAACAGGGCGATCCACACGATGTCGACGAAGTGCCAGTAGTAGGACACGACGATCGCCGCGGTCGCCTGCGCGGGCGTGAACTTGGACAGCCTGGTGCGGATGAGCAAGAAGATGAAGGCGACCAGACCACCGATGACGTGCAGTCCGTGAAAGCCGGTGGCCAGATAGAACACCGACCCGTACGCACTGCCCGGGATGGTGGTGCCGTGCTCGACGAGGTGGATGTACTCGTAACCCTGGCCGAGGACGAAGAACAGTCCCATCAGGAAGGTGATCACGTACCACCGGCGCAGGCCGAACACGTCGCCCCGCTCGGCGGCGAACACGCCCATCTGGCAGGTGAAGGAGGAGGCGATCAGCACCGCGGTCACCGGTACCGCGAGCCACAAGTTCAGCTCGGTCGGCTCGGGCGGCCAGGCGCCTTGGGCCTGCGCACGCGCGGTGAAGTACATCGCGAACAGACCAGCAAAGAACATCAGCTCACTGGAAAGCCACACAATGGTGCCGACACTGACCATGTTCGGTCTGTTCAGCGAATGTACGCGGGAGGTAATCGCGGTCCCCGAGGTCCCAACAGCGCTCGTCACAGGTGCAAGTATGACGCTTTGTAGTTGATCAACACCACCCGGGTTCGTAATTGAGTTGAAACGTGTCTTGGTATGCGGTCGTGACAGGCTCCGGGCGACGGGTGCGCGGGCGATAGCATCACGGCGTGTCATCCGCTCAGAGCGCATCCGAGAGTCCGTTCACCTGGCCGCTGATCCTCGGCCGTCTGACCACCCACCGGGATCTGGAGCGTGGTCAATCGGCGTGGGCCATGGACCAGATCATGACCGGTTCGGCGACGCCGGCGCAGATCTCCGGTTTCGCGGTGGCGATGCGGATGAAGCGCCCGACGTCGGCGGAGGTCACCGAGCTCGCCGACACCATGCTCAAACACGCCCGCCGGATTCCCGACAGTGCGGTGGGCGCCGACGCCGTCGACATCGTGGGAACCGGGGGTGACGGGTCCAACACGGTGAACCTGTCGACGATGGCCTCGATCGTCACCGCGGCGGCCGGGGTGCCGGTGATCAAGCACGGCAACCGGGCGGCCTCCTCGCTGTCCGGCGGAGCGGACACCCTGGAGGCGCTCGGGGTGCGCATCGATCTGGGGCCCGAGGAGGTGGCGCGCAGTGTCGCCGAGGTCGGTATCGCCTTCGCGTTCGCGCCGCAGTTCCATCCCTCCTACCGGCACGCCTCGGTGGTCCGCCGCGAGATCGGCGTGCCGACCGTGTTCAACCTGCTCGGTCCGCTGACCAATCCGGCGGCACCGCGGGCCGGCCTGTTCGGCTGCGCCTGGGGGGATCTGGCCGAGGTGATGGCCGGGGTGTTCGCTGCCCGCGGCGCCAGCGCCCTGGTGGTGCACGGCGACGACGGTCTGGACGAACTCACCACCACGACCACCAGCACCATCTGGCGGGTGCAGGCCGGCACGGTCGAGCGCCTGACGCTGGACCCCGCGGCCTTCGGGTTCCGGCGGGCCGATCTGAGCGAACTCGTCGGCGGTGACGCCGAGGCCAACGCCGCTTCGGTGCGGGCGGTGCTCAGCGGCGCCAAGGGGCCGGTGCGGGACGCGGTGGTGCTCAACGCGGCCGGCGCGATGGTCGCCCATGCCGGTCTCTCCGGGGACGCGCAGTGGGTGCCCGCGTGGCAGTCCGGCCTGGCACGTGCGGTCGAGGCCATCGATTCCGGTGCCGCAGAACGACTTCTGGCGAACTGGGTGCGGTTCACCCAGAAGGCCGCCGGCTGACTCAGACCGCCTTGGCGTGGGTGCGCCGGGGTTTGTGCACGCCGTAGCGATCGTCCAGATCATCGGTGTGGGTGTCTGGCTGCTCGGCGGCCAGGCGTGCCGAACGTGCGGTGGCGGCCCAGTCGGCCCACCGCGCCGCCGATCCGATCGGGCTGGCCCAACCGGTTTCGGCGCTGACGATGCGCACACCCGGCCCGGCCAGCCACCGGGTGATCAACGCCGTCTCCTCCACCAGTGCGCCGCCCAGCGGGGTCGGTTGCGGCAGGATCGACTGTGCCCCAAGGGTTATGGCCTCGACGACGGGCATGGGCGGCACCCCGCGGCGGGCGCACCCGGCCGAGGCCAGCTGTCCGTGCCGGATCACGGCCAGCTCCCAGCCGTCGCGACCGTCGGGCCGCGCCGCGATCAGCTCGTCGACCGCGGCCAGCGCTTGGAGTCGCTGACCACGCCACGTCGTCTCCACGGCGGCCGCGGTGTGATCGCGCAGCCGGGCGGCGGTCTCATAGCGGTGCAGGCTCGCCAGCGCCTCGATCTGGCTCAGCACGGTGCCGAACGCCGCGCTGTCCACACCGTCGAGCAGATCGGCCGCCCGCTGCGCTGCGTCGGCGTACTGCGCCATATCGGCGCCACGGGTCGCCGGGCATCCGGAGAGCTCGCGTTCCTCGCAGGCGTGGCGCGCGTTGCGGGCCAGCCGGGTGCTGCAGGTTCGCACGCCGGTGCCGCGGGCCAGCACGTCGACGGTCGTGATGGCGTCCGCGCGGGAGGTGAACGGTCCGATCGCCCGCGGACCGCGCGGGGAGCGCACCACCGAAAAGCGTGGGAACGACTCCTCGGTGAGGGTGATCCACCACCATCGGCGCGGGAACCTGGACCGGCGGTTGTACGGCGGGGCGTGCGCGGCCAGCAGCCGCAACTCGCGCACCCCGGCCTCCAGCTCGTGCGCACACTCGACATGGTCGACCCGGGTGGCCAGCGCCACCATCTCCTTCATCCGGGTGCGTGGGTCGGCCCCGGTGAAGTACTGGCCCACCCGGCGGCGCAGATTCACCGCGGTGCCGATGTAGAGCACCTCATCGGCGGGTCCGCGGAACAGATACACGCCCGGCCGGGACGGCACACCGTCGGCCAGGTGGCGCTTGCGACGCTGCGGGGCGGTGGCGTCGGGCAGATAGGCGCGTAACTCGGGATAGGTGCGCACCCCCTGGTTCCCGACGCGCTCGATGAGCCCGTGCAGCACATCGACGGTCGCGCGGGCGTCGTCGAGTGCCCGGTGGTTCGGGGTGGTGGTGGCCGAGAACAACCGCGCCAATGCCGAGAGCTTCACGCTGGGCGCCTCGTCACGGGTCAGCACCCGCCGTGCCAGCCGCACCGTGCACAGCACCGGTGGGCGCGGCCAGGTGATGCCCAGGCGCTGCGCCGCGGCCCGCAGGAACCCGATGTCGAATCCCGCGTTGTGGGCGACCAGCACCGCGCCCCGGGAGAACTCCAGGAATGCGGGCAGCACGGCGTCGATCCGGGGTGCGTCATGGACCATCGCCGAGGTGATGCCGGTCAGCGAGACGATCTGCGGCGGGATGCTGCGGCCCGGATCGACCAGGGTGGCCAGTTCGCCGAGAACTTCACCGCCACGGATCTTGACCGCGCCGATCTCGGTGATCGCGTCGTGGTCGTCGCCGCCGGGAGTGCCGGCGGTGGCGCGGCCACCGGTGGTCTCCAGGTCCACCACCACGAAGGTGGTGTCGGCCAGCAGCAGATCGGCCATGGGGTCACCCTCGGCGAAGCCGACAGATGGATCCACGTCGGCTGGATCCACGTCGGCGAAGCTCAGCTGCTGCACACCGGTGACGGTAGGCCCCGACCCTGACAAGCCCGGCCAGCGTGTCGTCGGTCGGCGGGCGTGTCGGTACCCGTCGTTACGGTGCGAAACATGAATCACTGCCCGAGGAACGAACGGTGACGGCGATGAATCAAGACCGGACAGAGCGAGCCGACGAGCCATTGGACACCGGCTCGGTGGTGATCGACTGTGATGACTGCGCGGTGCGCGGTCCGGGTTGCCACGATTGCGTGGTGAGTGTGCTGCTCGGTGTGCCGGAGACGTTGCTGGACGACGAGCGTGAGGCACTCGCGGTGCTCGCCGAGGTCGGGTCTGGCGCCCCGGTTGCGGCTCGTACCGATCCATCGGAACGAGCGCCCGGATGGTAGAACTGGTGTGGCGTGAGGACACGCGAGTGACCTCCGGCAACGCCGGGAAGTCCGAATTTAATCCCGGTCGCCTGTTACGTTCACGTCTTCCGTTGGACAAGCCCGATGCCGTTTCGTAACCTATTCGAGACCTAACAGAAGTTCGTCGCGGCTGAATCGCAGTTGTAAGGACGCAATATCTTGAGGCCTGATCGCACACACCGACGTAAGAGTGGCGTCCAGCGACCCCTGATCGGTGCGTTAGCGGCCCTGACCGTGTTCGGCGGGATCCTCGCCTCCGGGGTGCAGGCGGACCCGGCTGACGATGCACTGGCAAAGCTGAACGAGTTGTCGCATCAGGCCGAGATCGCCACCGAGAACATGCACGCCGCCCAGCTCGATCTCGACACCAAGCTGGTCGCGCAGCGCGCCGCCGAAGAAAAGCACGCCGCCGATATCGCGGCGGTCGAGGCTGCCAAGGCCGATCTCGCAAAGTTCCAGACCTCCGTCGACAAGATCGCCGCCGCCCAGTACATGGGCGGTCGCACCGATGGCCTGGATTCCATGCTCACCGCGAGCTCGCCGCAGGTGTTGATCGATCAGCTGGCCGTGCAGCGCGTGATGGCGACCGAGATGTCGGCCCAGATGCAGAACTTCCGGAACACCAACGTGCGCGCCGCGCAGGCCGAATCGGCCTCGGCCCAGTCCGCCGCCAACGCCAAGACCGCCGCCGAGCAGGCCGCCGCTGTGCGCGCGGACCTGCAATCCAAGCAAAGCAAGCTGCAGGTCGAGATCGCCGTCGTCAAGTCGCAGTACGAGGTGTTGACCCCGGCCCAGCGCGAGGCGCTGGCCGCCATCCCGCCGGTGCCGGCCTCGGTCCCGGTGCCGGCTCCGGAGGCGTTGCCGAACAACGATCCCGGCGTGCTGGCCGCCCCGCCCGCGGGTATCCCGCCCGGCGATGTCGCGCCGCCCGCGGCCGCTCCCGGTTCGGGCCCGGCCGTGGTGGCCGTGCAGGCCGCCCTGACCCGGATCGGCTCGCCCTATTCATGGGGCGCCGAAGGCCCCGGCGCGTTCGACTGCTCCGGCCTGGTGAAGTGGGCCTTCCAGCAGGCCGGTGTCTCCCTGCCGCACTCCAGCTACGCGCAGGCCGCCGGTGGCCAGGCGGTCTCGACCGATCAGATGCAGCCCGGTGACGTCGTGTCCTACTACTCGGACGCGTCGCACGTCGGCATCTACATCGGTGACGGGATGATGGTGCACGCCTCCACCTTCGGTAAGCCCGTGGTGGTGGCCCCGGTCAACAACGCACCGATCTACAACGTGCGTCGGTACTGAGAACGTGCGTCGGTACTGAGACACGCACTGTGCGGTGCGCTGACCGCCGCAGTCCTGCTGTCCGGGTGCCAGGCTGAAGCACCGCCTGCGCCGCCGGTGCCGAGCCCGACATCGAGCACTGCCGCGACGACCAGCATCTCGCTGCCCGACGGGCGCACCGCGCAGTTGCGCGGGCTCGGCGGCGCGCGCAGCGCGCCGATGATCGAGCGGATCGGCGCCGAGCTGCCCGGCGCGGCGGCCGCCGTCACCGAGTTCTGGGGCCCGGACTGGCCGCGCGAGATCGTGGTGGTGGTGACCGAATCCGACGAGCAGTTCCGGGTACTGGCCCACGGCAGCCCCGATATCGCCGCGGCCACCACCGCCGACGGCATGGTGTTCGCGCCGGGCGCGGCAGCCATGAGTGATGCCGCTCTGCGGATCGTGGTGCGCCACGAATTGTTCCACTACGCGGCCCGCCCGCAGACGGTCGCCGATGCGCCGCCCTGGGTCACCGAGGGTGTTGCCGACTATGTCGGCCGGCCGGCGCCGGGCCCACCCGGGCCCGCGCAGGCCGATCTGCTCGCCCGGTTGCCCGAGGACGCCGACCTGCAGACCGAGGGACCGGCCCGCTCGCTGGCCTACGACCGGGCCTGGTGGTTCAGCCGTTACGTGGCGCAGCGGTACGGCCCGCAGACATTGCGTGCGCTGTATCTGCGGGCCTGCGGTCCCGGCCATCCCGATCCGGCGACCGCCGTTCGCGAGACGCTGCACGAGGACCTCGATGCGGTGCTGGCGCAGTGGCGCCGGTGGATGACCGGATAGCGTTGCCGGTCGGCGCTCGGCGGTGCCGGTAGTGAGGAGAGCGATGACACGGGTGCTGTTGGTGACCAACGACTTCCCTCCGCGCCGCGGCGGCATCCAGTCGTACCTGGAGGCCTTCGTCGGGGAGCTGACCGCGACGGGCGGCCACGAGCTGACCGTGTACGCGCCCTCGTGGAAGGGCGCCGCCGACTACGACAAGGCCGCCGCCGAGGCATCGGGCTACCGGGTGGTGCGACACCACAGCACCCTGATGGTGCCCGAGCCGACGGTCGCGGGCCGGATGCGCGCCCTGATCGCCGAGCACGACATCGAGACGGTGTGGTTCGGCGCGGCCGCCCCGCTGGCGCTGCTGTCACCGCTGGCCCGGCGTGCCGGGGCGTCCCGGGTGGTGGCCAGCACGCACGGCCACGAGGTCGGCTGGTCGATGTTGCCGCTGGCGCGCAATGCGCTGCGCCGCATCGGCGACGACGCCGACGTCGTCACCTACGTCAGCGGCTACACCCGGGGCCGGTTCGCATCGGCATTCGGCCCGCGCGCCCGCCTGGAGCGACTGTCACCCGGGGTCGACATCGACCGCTTCGCGCCCGATACCGTCTCGCGTGCGCAACTGCGCGCCCGGTACGGGCTGGGGGACCGGCCGGTGGTGTTGTGCCTGTCCCGGCTGGTGCCGCGCAAGGGTCAGGACATGTTGATCCGCGCGTTCGGCCCGATCCGGCGGCGGGTGCCCGGTGCGGCCCTGGTGATCGTCGGCGGCGGACCGTATCGGGAGAACCTGGAGAAGCTCGCCCAGCGCGCGGGCGTCGCCGACGATGTGCTGTTCACCGGCGGCGTCCCCGGCGCGGAGTTACCGGCCCACCACGCCATGGCCGATGTCTTCGCCATGCCATGCCGCACCCGCGGCGCGGGTCTGGACGTCGAGGGCCTGGGCATCGTGTTCCTGGAGGCCTCGGCATCCGGCGTGCCGGTGGTGGCGGGCCGCTCCGGCGGCGCCCCGGAGACGGTGCGAGACGGTGAGACCGGCTGGGTGGTCGACGGCACCGATGTCGACGCCATCGCCACGGCGGTCGGCGATCTGCTCGCCGACCCCGCCACCGCCACCCGGATGGGGGCGGCGGGGCGGGAGTGGGTCGTGCAGAACTGGCAGTGGCGCACCCAGGGCACGCGACTGCAGCGACTGCTGACGCCCTGAACCCAGGGGGTCAGGCGTAGATCGCCGCGATCTGTTCGGCGAACTTCTCGGCGACCACCTTGCGCTTGACCTTCAGCGTCGGCGTCAGCTCACCGGTGTCCTCGGTGAAGTCGACCGGCAGGATCCGGAACGTGCGGATCGCCTCGGCCTTGGACACCGCCTGGTTGGCCTCCTTGACCGCCAGCTCGACCTCGCCGTTGAGCTCCGGGTCTTCGGCCAGGTCCGCCACCGACGCGGACTCGGCCTTACCGTTGCGCTGTTTCCAGCCGACGAAGGCCTCGGGGTCGATGGTGATGAGCGCGGCGATGAACGGCTGAGCGTCGCCGACCGCCATCGCCTGGCTGATCAGCGGATGCGCGCGCAGCCGGTCCTCCAGGACGGCCGGGGCGACGTTCTTGCCGCCCGCGGTGACGATGATCTCCTTCTTGCGGCCGATGATCGTCAGGAAACCGTCGGCATCGATCGCGCCGAGGTCGCCGGTGTGGAACCAGCCGTCGGTGAACGCATCCGCGGTGGCCTGTTCGTTGCGCCAGTAGCCGCCGAACACCACACCGCCGCGCAGCAGCAGCTCATCATCGTCGGCCAGCCGCATGCTGTTGCCGGGCAGCAACTTTCCGACCGAACCGACCTTGACCGCGCCCACCTGGTTGGCGGTGACCGCGGCGCTGCTCTCGGTCAGTCCGTAGCCCTCGTAGATGGTCAGTCCGACCCCGCGGTAGAAGTGCCCGAGCCGGGCACCCAGCGGTGCGCCACCGGAGATCGCGGCACGGCAGTTACCGCCGAGTGCGGCCCTCAGCTTGCCGTAGACCAGCTTGTCGAACAGCGCGTGCTTGAGCTTCAGGACCAGACCGGGGCCGTTCCCGTCCTGCGCCTTGCTGAACTCGATGGCGGTGTCGGCAGCGATCTCGAAGATGCGGCCCTTGCCGTCGTTGCGCGCGTTCTGCTCGGCGGTGTTGTACACCTTCTCGAAGACGCGCGGCACCGACACCACCAGCGTCGGTTTGAACACCCCGAGGGCGGGCACCAGGTTCTTGATATCGCTGGTGAAGCCGAGGGTGACCTTGTTGGCGAACGCGCCGATGGTGATCGCCCGGGCCAGCACGTGCGCCAAGGGCAGGAAGACCAGCAGCCGCTCGCCCTTGCGCAGCAGCGTCGGGAAGGCCGCCTTGGCGCCGCGGATCTCGTAGAGCAGGTTGGAATGGGTGAGCTGGCAGCCCTTGGGCAGGCCGGTGGTGCCCGAGGTGTAGATCAGCGTCGCGGGATCGGTCGACTTGATGGCCCCGACCCGGGCTTCGAGGGTAGCGGCGTCCTCGGTCTGCCCGGCTTTGGCCAGCACGTCGAGGGCGGGCTCGGCGGTGCTGCTCTCGATGCGCAGCACCGCACGCACGTCGGGCAGCTGGTCGGTCAGTTGCTCGACCCGGTCGGCGTGGGCATCGGTCTCGGCGATCACCAGCACCGCGCCCGAATCGTTGAGCACGTGCCGGATCTGCTCGGGAGCCGATGTCTCGTAGATCGGGACGGTGACGGCACCGACCGACAGGATCGCGAAGTCGAAGATCGGCCATTCGTAGCGGGTTGCCGACAGGAGGGCGACCCGGTCGCCGGGCTGAACACCGTGGGCGATCAAACCCAAAGCCGCCGAACGGATCTGGGCTGCCGCCTGGGCGCAGGTGACATCGGTCCAGACGCCGTCGACCTGACGCTGGAGGATCACCTGGTCGGGATCCTCGCGCTCATGTGCATAGACCGAGCTGACGACGGTGTCATACTCGGCGATCTCGAACGATGCCGGAACGGTGAACTCACGCACTATCTTGGCCCCTCGGGTCCTGGTGACGGATTTTCTGGCGACAGCCTAGTCGGCTACGTCACAGCCCTGGCGGCGCATGTGTGAAGCTATTGGGCGATGAACAGCGTCCAGATCGCCGATGAGACCTTTGTGTGCGCCGACCCGGCCGATGTCGGGCGGGCGGTCGCCGACCCGGCCTGCTGGCGGCGCTGGTGGCCGGATCTGCGGCTCACGGTGGTCGAGGACCGCGGTCCGGCCGGCCAGCGCTGGACCGTGGCGGGCGGGTTGACCGGCACCATGGAGGTGTGGCTGGAGACGATGATGGACGGCGTCATCCTGCACTACTTCCTGCATGCCGAGCCGCCCGGTGACCGCGCGCAGCTCGATCTGGCAAAGCTCAATCACAGCCGCCGGGTGGCAGGCAAGAGAATGGCGTTCGAGATCAAGACCCGCCTCGAGGCGCAGCGCCCCGTGGGGGTCTCCCGGCTGGCCTGATGCGATCGGCGTGCGACGGGGAGCCGGGCCTGGTGCGGTGAGGGTAGATTTCTGGGCGTGGCGGAGAAGACGGCGCAGACGATTTACATCGAGGCTGATCCCTCGACGGTGATGGACGTGATCGCCGATATCGGCTCCTACCCGGAATGGGTGGCCGAATACAAGGAAGCCGAGGTGCTCGACGCCGACGGTGCGGGGAACCCGAAGACGGCTCGGCTGGTGCTGGACGCCGCAGTCCTCAAGGACACGATGGTGCTGTCCTATGACTGGCCCGCCGACCGCGAGTCCGTCACCTGGACGCTGGTCTCCAGCTCTCTGTTGAAGGCGCTGCAGGGTGCATATCGGTTGTCTCCCAAGGGCTCCGGTACCGACGTGACCTATGAACTCTCCGTCGACCTGGTCATCCCGATGATCGGGCTGCTCAAGCGCAAGGCGGAGCGCCGGCTCACCGACACCGCGCTGAAGGACCTCAAGAAGCGAGTCGAGGTGGGTGTGAACTGAGTGCGGAGAATGCACCCGCGCCCGCCCGGGTCAGCCTGTTCGTCGGCAAGGGTGGGGTAGGCAAGTCCACGTTGGCCACCGCCACCGCTGTGCGTGCTGCGCGCAGCGGTCTGCGGGTGCTCATCGTGTCCACCGACCAGGCCCATTCCACCGGCGACGTGCTGGGTGTCAGCATCGTCCCGACCGGGCGGCGCGAGCCGACCAGGGTGCTGGCCGACCTGGACACCGGCGCCGGCGACGGCGGGGGCGGCTTCCTGGACGCGCTGGCCCTGGACACCCTGGCGCTGCTGGAGGCCCGCTGGCGTGACATCGCCGGTGTCTTGGAGCGGAAGTACCCGCTGTCAGATCTGGGAACCGTTGCCCCGGAAGAGCTCTCGGCGCTACCCGGTGTCCAGGAGGTGCTCGGGCTGCACGAGGTCGGCGAGCTCGCAGACTCCGGTCAGTGGGATCACGTGGTGGTGGACTGCGCCTCCACCGCCGATGCGTTGCGGATGCTCACCCTGCCCGCCACCTTCGGCCTCTACCTGGAGCGGGCCTGGCCGCGGCACCGCCGACTCGCGCAGCCGGCCGCCGACGCGGCCTCGGTCGCCGCGGTGACGTGGGTGGAGCGGATCGCCGATGGTACCGAGAACCTCTCGGCGCTGCTTGCCGACGCCTCCAGGGTGAGCGCGCATCTGGTGCTCACGGCCGAGCGGGTGGTCGCCGCCGAGGCGGCCCGTACCCTCGGCTCGCTGGCGCTGATGGGCGTGCCCGTGGCCGAGCTCCTGGTCAACCAGATTCTGGTGCAAGACGATTCATTCGAATATCGGAACCTGCCGGCCCACCCGGCATTCGACTGGTATTCCGAACGGATCGCCGAGCAGCAGGCGGTGCTCGAGGAGCTGGACGCGGCAATCGGCGATGTGAAGCTGGTGCTGGTGCCGCATCTGGCGGGAGAGCCGATCGGACCCAAGGCGCTCGGTGAACTCCTGGATGCCGCCCGGCTGCGGGACGGATCGCCACCGCCCGGGCCACTGCGCCCGGTGGTGGATCGTGAATCCGGAACCGGCCTCGATGCGGTGTACCGGATGCGGATAGAGTTGCCGCAGGTCGACCCCGGTGCGTTGACACTCGGCCGGGTCGACGATGACCTCATCATCGGTTCCGGCGGAATGCGGCGGCGGGTTCGATTGGCCTCGGTGCTGCGGCGCTGCAGCGTGATCGGTGCACAGTTCCGGGGCGGGGAGTTGACGGTACGTTTCAGACCGAATCCGGAGGTGTGGCCGAAGTGAGGGGCCCCGAAGGACGCCGGGAGTGAGGACCGCAGCGAAGCGAGGACCGGAGCGAGTGGAGGCCGAGGAATGAGCGAACACTCGGACATCCCGCCGGAACTGCGTCAACTGGCCCAGGCGATCCTGGACAAGCTCGATCCGGCGGTGCGGCTGGCGGCCGCACGTGCCGGCGCCGAAGGCGCCGGGCCCGGGCCCTGTCAGCAGGTGTGGTGCCCGGTCTGCGCGCTGGCCGCGCTGGTGAACGGCGAACAGCATCCGCTGCTGTCGGTGATCGCCGAGCACAGCGTGGCGCTGCTGGCGGTGGTCCGCGCGATGGTCGGCGATCCGGAGCCGCCCCCACCGCCACCGCCGCCGCCCGCCGAGGGCGATCGGCCGCCCAACGGATTCAGCCGCTACGAGCAGATCCCGGTGACGTTGGACGACTGACGGATCACGTGTGGTCGCACTCACGCAGCCTGGGTACAGTTGTCCCCGTCCGGCCCGGTCTTCCGAACCGGGCGCCGTTGCAGGAGGGTCCATGTGGTTCTGGTTCTACAAGTACATCTTGATGGGCCCGTTGCTGTCGCTGCTGGGCCGGCCGAAAGTGCAAGGGCTGGAATATGTTCCGGATTCCGGTGCGGTGATCCTGGCCAGTAATCACCTGGCCGTCGCGGACAGCTTCTATTTGCCGCTGGTGGTCAAGCGCCGCATCACCTTCCTGGCTAAGGCCGAGTACTTCACCGGCACCGGTCTGAAGGGCAAGCTGACCAAGTTCTTCTACTCCTCGACCGGCCAGGTGCCGATCGACCGCACCGATGCCGACTCCGCGCTCGCTGCGCTGACGACGGCACAGCGAATTCTCGGCGAGGGCAAATTGCTCGGGATGTACCCCGAGGGCACCCGTTCGCCGGACGGCCGGCTGTACAAGGGCAAGACCGGTCTGGCCCGGGTCGCCCTGGAGAGCGGTGTCCCGGTGATTCCCGTCGCGATGATCGGAACCAACGTCGTCAACCCGCCCGGCAGCAAGATGTGGCATTTCGGCCGCGTCGAGGTCCGTTTCGGCAAGCCGATGGATTTCAGCCGGTTCGAGGGATTGGCCGGTAACCGCTTCATCGAGCGCGCCGTCATCGACGAGGTGATGTACGAGCTGATGCGTCTCGGTGGTCAGGAGTACGTGGACCTGTACGCCGCCGATCTCAAGCTGGCGGCCGAAGAAGAGGCCAATGCCCCGGCCGCGGTGACCGCGAAGGCCGGTTAGGGCGTCTTCGCCGCGGGTAGCGGGTCAGCGGGCTGTTCGCCCTCGACGGTGGCCGCCGCCGTGGGCACGGTGCCCGCCGCGATGATCACCGCGAGCGCCCACCACAGGTACGAGCCGCCGGCCAGCCGTCGCCACAGCGCGGCCGCGGTCTCCTGGTGCTCGGGCATCAGGGTGATCGGCGTCCAGATCGTCAGCGCCAGACCCGCCAGGCCGGCCAGCGCCAGGACCAGATGGTGACGGCGCAGCCCGACCACCACGGTCACCACCGCGGTGGGCAGCACCCACACCCAGTGATGTGACCACGACACCGGGGACACCACGAGGCCGAACATCGCCACGCAGATCACCGCCAGCACCGCCTCGTCGCTCTCGGAGCCGGCGCGCAGCAGTCGCAACACCGCCCAGACCGTGAGCCCCAGCACCGCGAAGCACAACGCGACCCACAGCCCGAAGCGAGCGTCCTCACCGGCGCCGAGCCGGGCCAGCATGCCGGAGATGTTCTGGTTGGTGTTCAGGGTGGCGGACCCGATGCGGTCGGTATCGCGCAACGTCTCGAACCAGTACACCCAGGAGTCGCGCCAGGCCAGGGCGAACCCCAGCAGGGTGGCTGCCAGCGCCGAGGCCGTGGTCACCAGCAGCGCGCGCACATCGCGGCGCAGCAGGAAATACAGCAGGAAGACCGCAGGTGTCAGCTTGACGGCGATGGCCAGGCCCAGCAGCAGGCCGCGCGGCCACGGTGTGCGGCGCGGCACGCAGTCGGCGATCACCAGTGTCATCAGCACCACGTTGATCTGGCCGAACTCGAAGTTGGCCCGGATCGGTTCCACGAAGACCACTGCCGGGGCCACCAGCGCGGCGGCCAGCCAGCCGCGGCGCGCCCAGGCCGGCGTCCGCAATGACGACGTGTCCCACACCCGCAGCCGGGTCAGCACGATATGCGTCGAGACGATCAGCAGCACCAGGGTGGTCAGGGTGATCGCGGCGCTGGCCGCGGGCAGTGACAGCCAGGCGAACGGGGCGAACGCGACGGCGGCCAGCGGCGGATAGGTGAACGGCAGATCCAGCCCGGCCTGGGTCTGGAAGACGGTGGCGTCGTTGTAGAGTTCCGTGCCGTCCAGCCAGGCGCGTCCGCCCATCCGGTACACGTCGATATCGATGCGATAAATGGCATGGCCCAGCAGTCGCCATCCCGCCCAGGCCAGCAAGCCCAGCGTGGCCAGCTGAAACAGCCGCCACAGCAGCACATGACCGGGCCCGGCCCGCCCGATGGCAGATCGCCCAGCCGGCCCGTCGGGCGTCCACCGAATCTTCATTTCGCCGACCAGCCTATCGGGGGCGGGCGACGCGATGGACGGCACACGGTGGCCGATGCCGCGGAGCCGGTACCGAACGGCGTATCTTCTCGACCGTGCATCTGAACGTCCAGCTGGACTTCATCACCGGGGACCGCCTACCACTACTGTGCTGCCTGATCGCTTTCATCCTGACGTTCTTCGTGACCCGTCTGATCGTCCGTTACATCCGCAGCCACCCCGGCACCGACGCGCCGCGCAAATGGTGGCAACCGCGCAACATGTCCGTCGGGGGCGGCGTTCACCTGCACCATGTGGTGATCGGCGTCGTGCTGGTGATGGTGTCCGGGGTGGCCATGGTGACGCTGGCCGTCAGTGGAGGGGTCGCGGAGTTCACGGTCGCCGCAATCTTTTTCGGCATCGGGGCGGCGTTGGTGCTCGACGAGTTCGCGCTCATCCTGCACCTGCAGGACGTGTACTGGGCCGAGGACGGCCGGACCTCGGTGGACGCGGTGTTCGTGGCGATCGCCGTGGCGGGACTGCTCATCCTCGGGTTCAACCCGCTGTCCTTCTTCGATATCAACATCTGGCGGGCCGATGACACCCTGGCGGCCCGGGCGCTGGTCATCGTGCTGGCGGTGCTGACGCTGGCGCTGGCGGTGGTGGTGCTGCTCAAGGGCAAGGTGTGGACCGGTCTGGTGGGTATGTTCATCACCCCGTTGCTGTTCATCGGCGCGCTGCGGCTGTCCCGTCCGCACGCGCCGTGGGCCCGCTGGCGCTACACGACGCGACCCCGCAAGATGCACAAGGCGCTGGAACGGGAACGCAGGTTGCGCCGGCCGGTGGTGCAGGCGAAGTTGTGGGTACAGCACGTGGTCGCCGGTGAACCGCACTTCCCGGACGACGCCAAGGTCGACGAGGAACTGGACCGCGAGATCCATGCCGCGCCGGCACCGCCCGCCCCCAGCCAGGGAGTTGCTTGATCCATGCGCTTTTTCTATGACACCGAATTCATCGACAACGGGCGCACCATCGAGCTCATCTCGATCGGGGTGGCCGCCGAGGACGGCCGCGAATATTACGCAGTGTCAAACGAGTTCCCGCCGGAGCAGGCGGGCAAGTGGGTCCGTACCCATGTGCTGCCGAAACTCCCGCCGCCGTCATCGCAACTGTGGCGCTCACGCAGGCAGATCCGGCAGGACCTGGAGGAGTTCTTCGGCATCGACGGTGACGAGGCCATCGAACTGTGGGCCTGGGTGGCGGCCTATGACCATGTGGTGCTGTGCCAACTGTGGGGGCCGATGACCAGCCTGCCGCCGCAGATCCCCCGGTTCACCCGGGAGCTGCGGCAGTACTGGGAGGAGCGCGGCAGCCCGCGGATGCCGCCGCGCCCCCGCGACACCCACGACGCGCTGGTCGACGCCAAGCACAACCTGCGGCGCTTCCAGATCATGACCGAGAACGACGACGACTACGCCCGGTGGGCCGCCGGTCGCTGATGGCTACCATGGAGCGGTGAACTGGACCGTCGACGTGCCCATCGACCAGCTGCCCGCGCTCCCGCCACTGCCCGAGGACCTGCGCCAGCGCCTCGATTCCGCACTGGCCAAGCCGGCGCTGCAGCAGCCCAGCTGGGATGCCGGTCAGGCCAAGGCGATGCGCACGGTGCTGGAGAGCGTCCCGCCGGTCACGGTGCCCTCGGAGGTCGAGAAGCTCAAGACCCAGCTCGCCGCCGTCGCCCGGGGCGAGGCGTTCCTGCTGCAGGGCGGCGACTGCGCCGAGACGTTCGTGGACAACACCGAGCCGCATATCCGCGCGAACATCCGGACCCTGTTGCAGATGGCCGTGGTGCTGACCTACGGCGCCAGCATGCCGGTGGTCAAGGTGGCCCGGATTGCGGGCCAGTACGCCAAGCCGCGTTCTTCGGATGTCGATGCGTTGGGCCTGAAGTCCTACCGCGGCGACATGATCAACGGGTTCGCCCCCGACGACGCCGTCCGCCAGCACGACCCGTCCCGATTGGTACGTGCGTACGCGAATGCCAGCGCGGCGATGAACCTCGTTCGTGCGCTGACCTCCTCGGGCATGGCCTCGCTGCAGGCGGTGCACGACTGGAACCGCGAGTTCGTGCGGACCTCGCCCGCCGGGGCCCGCTACGAGGCGCTGGCCGGTGAGATCGACCGCGGGCTGCGCTTCATGACGGCCTGTGGGGTCAACGATCGCAACCTGGACACCGCCGAGATCTACGCCAGCCACGAGGCGCTGGTGCTCGACTACGAGCGCGCGATGCTGCGGATGGACTCCGGTGCCGCGCCGGACTCGACCGACGAGCCCAAGCTCTACGACCTGTCCGCGCACTACCTGTGGATCGGAGAGCGCACCCGGCAGATCGACGGTGCCCATGTGGCGCTGGCCGAGGTGATCTCCAACCCGATCGGTATCAAGATCGGCCCGACCACCTCACCGGAGCTGGCGGTCGAATACGTGGAACGGCTGGACCCCCGCAACGAACCGGGCCGGCTGACCCTGATCAGCCGGATGGGCAACGGCAAGGTGCGCGACGTGCTGCCGGCCATCATCGAGAAGGTGCAGGCCTCCGGACATCAGGTGATCTGGCAGTGCGACCCGATGCACGGCAACACCCATGAGTCCTCGACCGGCTACAAGACGCGGCACTTCGACCGCATCGTCGACGAGGTCCAGGGATTCTTCGAGGTGCACCACGCGCTGGGCACCCACCCGGGCGGTATCCATGTCGAGATCACCGGTGAGAACGTCACCGAATGTCTCGGTGGCGCACAGGACATCTCCGATACCGATCTGGCCGGCCGCTACGAGACCGCCTGTGATCCGCGGTTGAACACCCAGCAGTCCCTCGAGCTGGCGTTCCTGGTCGCGGAGATGCTGCGCGGCTAGACACCGATCAGATAGTCAGATCACATTGGGCAGATTGTTGCCCAGCGTCCAGGCGCCCATCGCCAGCAGGCCGGCCAGGATGAGCACGATGACCACCCAGGCCGTCAGCACCCGCTTGCTGCGCTGCCGTGCCCAGTGGAAATGCTCGAGTTCTATGCCGGCGAATTGCCCTGTGACGGGCTGATATTCGGGCTCGTCTCGCAGCGAGTCGGCCGCCAGCGGTAGTTCGGCCGGCGTGAACACCCTGGTGTCGCGGCGCGGGTCCGGCGGGCGGGCGTCGGTGGTGCCGACGTTCGCATGCCGGTCGGTGCTGCGGTCCTGGAGCACCCGGCTGTGAAATTCGGTGGCGGCGCGGTGCTGGGCCGACTGGTTCGGTGCCGGAACCCGGAACGCGGGCAGCCCGAGTTCGTCGATCACCTCGCCCAGCGCATCGCCCAGTTCCGCGGCGTCGGCGAACCGGGCGGACGGGTCGCGTTCGGTGGCCCGGCGGATCAGTTCGTCGAACTGCGCGGGCACTCCGGCGATGGCCGAACTCGGCGGCGGCACATCGTTGTCCATCCGCTGGTAGGCCACCGACAGCGCGGTGTCCCCGGTGAACGGCGTGCGCCCGGTGAGCAGTTCGTAGGCCAGGATGCCCACCGCGTACACATCGCTGCGGGGGTCCGAATCGCCGGAGCCGACCTGTTCGGGGGACAGGTACGCGGCGGTGCCGAGAATGACGCTGGTAGAGGTGATTCCGGCCTCGGCGACGGCCCGCACCAGGCCGAAATCGGCGATCTTGACCTCGCCGTCATCGGAGATCAGCACGTTCTCCGGTTTCACATCGCGGTGCACCAGCCCCGCTGCGTGTGCGACGGCCAGCCCATCGCAGATCGGCGTCAACACCGCGGCGACCGCGTGTGGCGGCATCGGCCCACGTTCGCGCAGCAGTTCACGCAGGGTGCCCCCGTCGACCAGTTCCATGACCAGAAACGGCGGCTCGTCGCCGGGGGCGCCGCCGCCCTGGTCGTACACCGCCACCAGGCCGGCGCCCTTCAGCCGCGCCACCGCCTTGGCCTCGCGCTGGAACCGGGCGAGGAACTGGACATCCCCGGAATAGCGCGAGTCCATCACCTTGAGCGCGACCGGCCGGTCCAGGCGGGTGTCCAGGCCGCGGTACACCGTTGACATCCCGCCGGTGGCGATCACGGCGTCGACCCGGTAGCGCCCTTCCAGCGCGGCGCCGATGAGCGGGTCGGCTCGCTGGTAGGTCTCCATCGAAGTCATGGTACGGATCTCGATGAGTCCGCTTAGAATCTGTGCGGTGAGCATCCCGGCGGCCAAAGACATCCTCGACCCCGACGAAACCGTCCTCGAACTGGCCGAGGTGTCGAAGCTTCTCGGCGTCTCGGTCACCAAGGTGCATCAGCATCTGCGCGACGGTCACCTGATGGCGGTGCGCCGCAATGGCTCCCTCGTCGTGCCGAAGGTGTTCTTCGACGAGAAGGGCACCGTGGTCAAACCCCTTCCGGGTCTGCTCGTGGTCCTCAAGGACGGCGGTTTCGACGTCACCGAGGCGATGCGCTGGTTGTTCACCCCGGATCCATCGCTGACGCTGAGCCGGGACGGCAGCACCGAACGCCTGGTGAACGCCAGGCCGGTGGACGCGTTGCGCTCCCATCAGGCCCGCGAGGTGCTGCGGCGTGCGCAGGCTATGGCCTACTGACCGGGCGCCGGTCGTGGCCTACTGACCGCAGGTTCTTCCGGGGCCCGCGACAGCGAGTACCACGCCGCCACCGCGCACGCCGTGGCCAGCGCCACGTGAATCCACGAGTACATGCCGTGCGAGCCGTCGGGTTTGAAGATCACCATGATCCAGGTCGAGAAGCCGGCGATCAGCGCGATCGCGGCGCGGCTCTGCCACAGCGTCGAGAGCACCGCCAGCGGCCAGGTGTAGTACCAGGGCAGCGCGGCGGGCACGAACAGCACCACCACGCCGAGCGCCAGGGTGATACCGGTCAGCGCATCGCGGTCGGTGTGCCGGAAACGCCACCACAACAACGGAAGTGAGATCGCGATGATCGCGATTCCGATGATGCGGGTGACTTCGAGCACCGCGTAGAAATTGACCGGCATGACCAGCCCGCCGACGGCGTTGATCAGGTTGGCCGTCGCGGTGGGCAGGGTGAGCCAGTTGATGATCTTCACCGAACCGGCCAGCGCGGTCAGCCACCCCAGGCCGACCCCGGCCAGCAGGGACAGCACGGCGAACACCGCCCCGAAGATCGCCGCCGACGCCGCGGTCGCGAAGGCGAAGGCCGGCACCGGACGGTACCCGCGGGTGTCGCGCAGCCGCCGCATCCAGACCCACACCATGAACGGCAGGGCGATACCCGCGGTCGCCTTGACCGCGACGGCGGTGGCGATGAAACCCACCCCGATGATCGGTCTGCCGCCGAAGGTCAGCGCGATGGCGGCCATCATCAGCCCGACCATCAGCATCTCGTTGTGCACGCCGCCCATGAGGTGGATGATCACCAGCGGATTCAGCACGCAGATCCACAGGGCCGCAGCCGAGTTGGCGCCGATATGACGAGCGATCCGCGGCGTCGCCCAGATCAGCAGGGCCAATCCGGGCAGCATGCACAGCCGCAGCAGCATGGTGCCCTCGACGACATTGTTGCCGACGATCATCGTGACGAACTTCGCCACCAGGATGAAGGCCGGACCGTACGGGGCGGTGGTGGTGGTCCAGATCGGGCTCACATCGTCGAGCAGCGAGTTCTGATTTTCGATCGGTCCCACGACGTAGGGATCGAAACCGTCCCGCAGCAACGCGCCCTGCGCCAGGTAGGAATAGGTGTCGCGGCTGAAGACCGGCGCGCTCAGCAGCAGCGGCGCCAACCAGAAACCGGTGGTCGCCAGCATCGTGTACTGGCTCGCGGTGCCATCGACGACGCGCCGGCCCAGCCACATCCAGGCCAGCAGCATCAGTGCGACGCCGCCCCACAGCAGGACCGAGGACAGCACCAGGCCGTGGCCGAAACGCAGCCAGGACATGTGCAGAGACTCCAGCAGCGGATCGTGCAGGCGGGTGCTGCCCGCGCCGAGACCGCCGGCGGTGATCAGCGCCGCCCCGAGAAAACCCAGCCGGGCCGGCCGCGCCTCGGGCGATGCGGCGAAGACCAGCAGCCGGGAAAGCTGCGTGCGCAGACCACGTCTTGTGGACTCGACCGATGCCGGGGTGGTCATCTCCTCAGGCGGACCGGTTCGACGCCAGACTGGCCAGCTCGGCGAGGCCGATCTTGGCCTGCGGATCGATCTGGGCCTCGTTGAGCCTCTCGATGGCGCGGCGGTTCAGCATGTCGATGCGGCTCTCCACGGCGGCCAGCGCACCGACCGACTCGATGGCCATGCACACCTCTTTGACGGCCACATCGGTCAACTCGGTGCCGATCGACTCGCGCAGCAGCTTCGCCGCCGCCGGGTCGCTGCGTTCGGCGAGCTCGACCGCCTCGGCCAACAGCACGGTGCGCTTGCCGGAACGTAGGTCGTCTCCGGACGGCTTCCCGGTGACCTGAGGGTCGCCGAATACGCCGAGCACGTCATCGCGCAGCTGGAAGGCGACGCCGAGGTCGGTGCCGATCTGATGGAACACGGCCTGCACATCGGGCCGGTCGGCCGCGGCGGCCGCTCCGAGCTGCAGCGGGCGCGAGACGGTGTAGGAGGCGGTCTTGTAGGTGTTGACGTTCATCGCCGACGCCACCGAGTCCGCCCCGCTGGATTCCGCCACGATGTCGAGGTATTGCCCGCCAAGGACCTCGGTGCGGATATCGGCCCACACCTTGTGCACCCGGATGTGTGCGTCGGCAGGCAGGTCGGCGGTCGCGACGATGTCATCGGCCCACACCAGGGACAGGTCACCGAGCAGGATCGCGGCCGACAGGCCGAACTGCTCGGACGAGCCGAGCCAGCTGTTGGTGCGGTGCCTGTCGGCGAAATGCCGGTGCACGGTCGGAAGTCCGCGGCGGGTCGCCGAGGCATCGATGACGTCGTCGTGGGCCAGCGCGCAGGCGTGCAGCAGCTCGAGTGCGGAGAAGAGCCGCAGGGCCTGTGCGTCGGACTGCCTGTCTTCGCCGGCCACCGCGCGCCAGCCCCAGTAGGCGAAGGCCGGTCGCACGCGTTTGCCGCCGCGGAGGACGAATTCTTCGAGGGCCGCCGTCAGCTCGGCGTACTCGGGACCGATGTAGGCGGACTCGCGTCGGCGTTCGGCCAGATACTGCCGAAGCTGCTCGACGACGGCGTTGACCAACTCGGCGGCCGACGGTGCCGCTGTGTACACGCTCAGCGGTCGCCCCTTTCTGATCCCGATTTGCTCCCCCGAGCGTCTTCAGCGTAGAGCGTCGCCGGTGCCTCATGGCAGTCAGGCACGCCTACAACCACGCCATTATGCGGGCGTCAGGCCAAATGTGCGCGGTGGCCGGTATCAGTCGGCGCCGATCTTCGAGGACTGGTCGCGGCTCACCCAGGCGACCGAGGCGAGGATGCCCGCCACGATCAGCGATCCGATGCCCAGCCAGATTGCCGCGGCGGTGAACGATCGCGCGCTGGGATCGGTGTAGCGGGCCTGGGCGTTCATCGTGGTCACGACGCCGGGCTTGAGCTTCCATTCGACGACGTCGCTCGATATCTGGTCGCCGTTGGTGGAGGTCACCTCGCCGGGAAAGGAGACACTGAGCGAGACGTCGGCCTCGGGGTCGCTCACCGAGGTGAGGTCCACCCGTCCCTCCATGATCACCAGGTTGCCGGCGCGCCGCAGGGAGATGTCCACCCCGGCGGCGTCGCGGTTCATGTTCGCAAGCTGCGGCAACTCGGCGAAGGTCAGGTCGGAGAACACCGCCTGGGAGCCGACGTAATCGCCGCGCTCATACCTCGAGACCGCCACCTTGTTGCTGAACGGCAAGGAGTTCAGCAATTGCGGACCCTTGTCATCGTCGTCGCGGGGGATGGCGGCGGCGACGATCTGACCGGACACCCGGTCATCCGGGGACACCGTGATCGAGGCGCGCACCCGGACACATCCGACGGCCAGTGGGACGAGGATCAACAGCAGCAGGACCAGGGCGGGAAGCCGGTGGCGGCGGGGGCGCGCGTGCACCTGGCAATCGTGCCAGACCCGGTCAGTCCAGGGGCAGCGACCGGCCGAGGATGGCGAAGGCCCGGGGGTCGCCGGCGAAGTGGTAGTCGCGGATCACGTCGCCGAACCCGAGTCTGCGGTACAGCCGCCAGGCCCGGTTTGCCTCACCGTTGATCTCCGGCGTGGACAGCAGCACGTGTGCCTCGGTGCGTCCGGCGAGCAGCCGGCGAGCCAGGGCCTCACCGAGGCCGTGCCCCTGGGCGCGTGGGATGGATGTGCAGTTCGGTGAGCTCGAAATAGTCGCCGAGCAGCGCCTCTGCCCGGTCCGGATCGGTGCCGATGCGGCGCAGGCCGTGCACGACCTGTTGTTGCCACCACTGATCGGGCGCCCCGCTGTAGCCATACGCGACGCCGAGCAGTTCGGTGCCGTCGAGCGCTGCGACGGCTTTCCAGCCCACCCTGCGCGTGTGTTCCAGCCACATCGACGCACGCTGCTCTTCGGTGCCGCGCGGATAGTGCATCGCCTCGACGTAGACGCTCAGTGCCTCGGGTAGCCGCCGGCGCATCACATCGGCCGAGAGATCCACCAGATATGTCGGCAACGGGTGTCCTTCGCGGTCTTGTTCGGTGCGCACGGTCGGGGTTCATTATCGGGCCCCGGTTCGGGGTTGTGGTCGCGCGGGTGAGGTGATGACCGACTTTGGTGCCGTACGTCATACAATCGTGTACCAAGTAGGTGGTACGGCTCAGATTGACCTCGTATCATGGACATCAGACGTCCGTGATCGCGGGCGCACCACACACGTTGATGACACGGTTCCGGAATCGCCGGGCCAGGGCGCGGACAAGGAGGGACGGATGCCACTCTCCGATCATGAGCAGCGCATGCTCGACCAGATCGAAAGCGCGCTCTATGCCGAGGACCCCAAATTCGCTTCCAGCGTTCGGGGTGGCAATCTGCGGGCCCCCTCGGCGCGTCGTCGGTTACAGGGTGTCGCACTCTTCATCGTCGGGCTGGCGATGCTGGTGTCCGGTGTCGCCATCAATGCGACCTGGATCGGTGGTCTGCCGATCCTCTCCGTCATCGGCTTCATCGTGATGTTCGGTGGCGTGGTGTTCGCGATCACCGGCTCGCGGGCGTCGGGTTCGGCCGACAAGTCGGCGCCGTCCCCGGGTGCGGCGCGGCCTAAGCGTGGTAAGAGCACCGGCGGATCGTTCACCAGCCGCATGGAGGACCGCTTCCGTCGTCGGTTCGACGAGTAGCGGCCCACCCACTTCTCCCCACCGGGGTAGCTCCGTTTCGGAGCTGCCCCGTTTTTTGTGCTCGTGGGCGCCCGGGAACGTCGGCGTGTCGGACCGGGCAGGTCGCTGCACCCACCATCTCCCCACCGCTCCCCACCCGGGCCCACGCCGCCGGTGGATACGCGTTGAGCTGCGGTTTCACACTCTTGAGCGGGTGCCGCACCGATCCGACGGGTGGGGCAGGAGGTGACTTCTGATCCGTAAGTGGGGCATGGGGACAACTGGGTGGCAGCAAATGGAGCTAAGTGGGGGATTGTGGGGTAAAGTGGCGGACAACGGAGCAACCGGAGCTCCGCCAAGCGGGCAGAAGCGACTCGGGATCCAGCCGAGTGGTGGGAGGTGGCGAGATGTTTCTCGGCACCTACACGCCCAAGCTCGACGACAAGGGGCGGCTCACGCTGCCCGCCAAGTTCCGCGACGCACTGGCAGGAGGGCTGATGGTCACCAAGAGTCAAGATCACAGCCTGGCCGTGTACCCGCGGACGGAGTTCGAAAAGCTGGCTGAAAAGGCGATGCTGGCATCGCGCAGCGACCCTCAGGCCCGTGCTTATGTGCGAAACCTGGCGGCCGGTGCCGATGAGCAACATCCCGATGCGCAGGGCCGGATCACCCTGTCGGCCGAACACCGCCGGTACGCCAACCTGTCCAAGGAATGCGTGGTGACGGGTTCACTCGGTCACCTGGAAATCTGGGACGCCCAGGCTTGGCAGCAGTACCAGGAGACCCACGAAGAGACCTTCTCCGCGGCCAGCGATGACACTCTTCGCGACATCATCTGACCATCCTGTCCGTGCAACGCGGCCTCTGTCCGAACCGGCCCTGGCGTACTTCCCCGACGCCAGGTCCGCACCCTCGGACAGGGACCCCGTTGCAGGGGCGCCCCTTCGTAGCAGGGGAGCCGCAGTGCCAGACGATCCCGATCATGGCCACGTCCCCGTCCTCCTCGACCGCTGCGTCGAGCTACTGAGGCCGGCGCTGACCCGTCACCACCCTGACGGCACAGGAGCAGTCCTGGTCGACGCGACCCTGGGCGCCGGCGGGCACACCGAACGCTTCCTCACCGAACTGCCCGGGCTGCATGTTGTCGGTCTGGACCGCGACCCCGATGCGTTGCGCATCGCCACCGAACGGCTGGCGCCCTTCGGTGACCGCTTCCGGTTCGTTCGCACCCGCTACGACGGCTACTGGGCAGACCGGGACGAGAACGCCATCGACGGAGTGCTTTTCGATCTCGGTGTCTCCTCGATGCAACTGGACCTGATCGACCGGGGCTTCTCCTACGCACACGACGCCCCGCTGGACATGCGGATGGATCCCGACGCCGAGCTCACCGCGGCCGACATCCTCAACACCTATGACGAGCGGGCGCTCACCAGGGTGCTCCGTGAGTATGGTGAGGAACGGTTCGCCAGCCGGATCGCCTCCCGCGTCGTCAAACGTCGCGCGCGCCAACCGCTGAACAGCACCGCCGAACTGGTGGAGCTGCTCTACGAGGCGATTCCGGCCGCTACCCGGCGAACCGGTGGACACCCGGCCAAGCGCACCTTCCAGGCGCTGCGGATCGCGGTCAACGCCGAACTCGATTCGCTGCGCGACGCCTTGCCCGCCTCGCTGGCGGCGTTGTCCGGCGGTGGGCGCATCGTGGTGATGGCCTACCAGTCCCTGGAGGACAAGATCGTCAAGGGACTGTTCGCGGCCGCCACGGCATCGCGCACGCCGCCCGGGCTTCCGGTCGAATTACCCGGTTATGAGGCCGAATTCGTGACACTGACCCGCGGTGCCGAACAGGCCGACGCCGATGAGATCGCGCGGAACCCGCGAAGCGCCTCGGTGCGGTTGCGGGCATTGGAAAAGGTTGCCGGAAAGGATGTTTCATGAAGGGTAAGCGACCCGCACCGGTGCCCGGCGCCGACGAGCGTCGACGCGGCAACCCCCAGCGTGCCCGGGCCCGGCAGGCAGAAGCGCCGGCACGTAAGCGCCGCGGCGCACCCGAACAACGTCCGCAGCGGCCGGCGCCGAAGACCACCCCGATGCGGCGTCCTGTCGACGCGCCCGCACGGCCCAAGAACGCCAGCCAGGCCAAGGCCCGCGCCAAGGCGCGGAAGGCCAAGGCTCCCAAAGTCATCCGTCCGCCACTGCGTGAACGGCTGATCACCCGGCTGTCCGAGATCGAGTTCAATCCACGGACCCTCGCGGCGCGGGTGCCGTTCGTGGTGCTGGTCATCGGTGCACTCGGTATCGGGCTCGGCGTCACGCTGTGGCTGTCCACCGATGCCGCCGAACGCTCCTATCAGCTCGGGCACGCACGGCAGCTGAACCAGGCGCTGGCCCAGCAGAAAGAGGCCCTGGAACGCGACGTGCTGGAGGCGCAGGCCCCGCCGGCGCTGGCCGAGGCCGCCCGCGAACTGGGCATGATCCCGTCCCGTGACACCGCACACCTGGTGCAGGACCAGACCGGCGCGTGGATGGTGGTGGGCACACCCAAGCCGGCCGAAGGCGTACCGCCGCCACCACTGAACTCACCGTTGCCCGACGACACCCCGGTGACCCAACGGCCGGCGCGTCCCGCCGCCGACGCACCGCCGGCACCGCGGGTCGTGGATCCGCGCGAGGTTGTGGTGCGGGTACCGCCGCGAGAACAGACCCCGGTCCCGGCGACACCTCTGACCGCACCGGGCGCACCGGGCGCACCGGGCGCACCGGTCGTACCAGTGGCGCCGCAGGCTGCCCCGGCTGATCCCGCGGTGCTGCCGCCGGTCGCCGACCTGCCACCCGCTGCGTTGCCGGTGGACGGTCTTCCGCACCTGGCCGCTCCGGCACTGCCGGCTCAGCCCGGTCCGGTCGGCGGCATCGAAAACGTCGGACCCGCGCCGGTGCAGGCGCCTGCCCCGGTCGAGGTTCCGCTTGCTCCCGAGATGCCCCCGTGGCATGAGCCGCAAGTCGCAGGAACACGCCGCCACCGACCGGCGTATCCGTCGCCCCGAGCCCCAGACCGGTGTGCGCAGTTCGTCCTTCGTGTTCCGGCACCGGGCGGGCAATGTCGTCATCTTTCTGGTCCTGGTGGTCGCCGCGGCTCAGCTGTTCAACCTCCAGATCTCCAATGCCGCCGGATTGCGCGCGGAGGCCGCCGGTCAGCTCAAGGTGACCGATGTGCAGAAAGCGGTGCGCGGCAGCATCGTCGACCGCAACGACGACAAGCTCGCCTTCACCATCGAGGCGCGGGCGCTGACCTTCCAGCCCGTCAAGGTGCGCAAGCAGCTGGAGGAGGAGAAGGCCAAGGATCCTGACGAGCCGGATCCGGACACCCGACTGCGGGAGATCGCCACCGAGATCGCGACCCGGCTGAACAACCGGCCCGACGTGTCGACCCTGCTGAAGAAGCTCACCAGCAAGGAATCCTTCGCCTACCTGGCCCGCGCCGTGGACCCGGCCGTCGCCGAGGCCATCATGGCCAAGTTCCCCGAGGTGGGCTCCGAGCGCCAAGACATCCGCCAGTACCCGGGCGGTTCGCTGGCCGCCAACATCGTCGGCGGAATCGATTGGGACGGACACGGTCTGCTGGGGCTGGAAGACTCGATGGACGCCAAACTGGCCGGCACCGACGGCTCGGTCACCTATGACCGCGGCTCCGACGGCGTGATGATCCCGGGCAGCATGCGCAACCGTCACGAGGCGGTCGACGGTTCCACCGTGCAGCTCACTCTCGATGACGATATCCAGTTCTACGTGCAGCAGCAGGTCCAGCAGGCCAAGGACGTCTCGGGCGCGGGCAATGTCTCCGCCGTCGTCCTGGACGCCAAAACCGGTGAGGTGCTGGCGATGTCGAACGACAACACGTTCGATCCCTCGCAGGACATCGGCAGGCAGGGCACCCGGCAGATGGGCAACCCCGCCGTCGCCTCACCCTTCGAGCCGGGCTCGGTGAACAAGATCGTCACCGCCGCAACGGCCATCGAGATGGGACTGACCAATCCCGACGAGGTGCTGTCCGTCCCGGGCTCGATCGACATGGGCGGGGTGACCGTCAAGGACGCCTGGAACCACGGCGTCGACCAGTACACCACCACCGGCGTCTTCGGGAAGTCCTCCAACGTCGGCACCCTGATGCTGGCGCAGCGCGTCGGGCCCGAGAAATTCGCCGAGATGCTCACCAAGTTCGGTCTGGGCGAGCGCACCGGCGTCGGGTTGCCGGGCGAGAGCGCCGGACTGGTGCCACCGATCGATCAGTGGTCGGGCAGCTCATTCGCCAACCTGCCCATCGGGCAGGGTCTGTCGATGACCCTGCTGCAGATGGCGGGGATGTACCAGGCCATCGCCAACGACGGTGTGCGCATCCCGCCGCGGGTCGTCAAGGCCATCGTCGCCGCCGACGGCACCCGTACCCCCGAGGAAGCGCCCGAACCCATTCGGGTGGTCTCCCCGGAGACCGCGGTCGCGGTGCGCAACATGCTGCGCGCCACCGTGCAGCGCGACCCGCGCGGCGTGCAGCAGGGCACCGGCTGGCAGGCGGCCGTCGAGGGCTACCAGATCGCCGGGAAGACCGGAACCGCCCAGCAGATCAACCCCAACTGCGGCTGCTACTACGACGACCACTACTGGATCACGTTCGCCGGGCTGGCTCCCTCGGATGATCCGCGCTACGTGATCGGCATCATGGCCGACAACCCGCGCCGCACCGCCGACGGACAGCCGGGCACCACCGTGGCCCCGCTGTTCCACAACATCGCGGCCTGGTTGCTGCAGCGCGAGAACGTGCCGCTGTCCGCCGATCCGGGTCCGCCGCTCACGCTGCAGGCCACCTGAGCGGCGTCCCGGCCCTCGCCAGGCAGCCCGGTACTGTGGCAACGCCATGAAACTGCGTCCCTCCCAACCCTGCGGTGAGCTGCTCGGAACGCTGGCCGAGCGGATCGGGGCGCCCATCCATTGCCGGACGGGGGTCAGCGCGCACACCCAGGTGACCGGTGTGACGCTGCGCAGCCCGGACGTCCGGGCCGGGGATCTGTTCGCCGCGCTGCCGGGTGCGTCCGCGCACGGAGCCCGGTTCGCCGCCGACGCCGTGGCCGCCGGCGCGGTGGCCGTGCTGACCGATCCGGCCGGCGCCGACCAGCTGCCCGCCGACCTGGACGCGGCAGTGCTGGTGCATCCGGAACCGCGTGCGGTGCTCGGCGCGCTGGCCGCCGATGTCTACGGCCATCCGTCCCGGACGTTGCGCGTCATCGGCGTCACCGGCACGTCCGGCAAGACGACCACCACGTTTCTGATCGAGGCGGGCCTGCGGGCCGCGGGTCGGACCGCAGGGCTGATCGGCACCGTCGGCATCCGCATCGACGGACGTGACGAGCCCAGCTCACTGACCACCCCGGAGGCCCCCGATCTGCAGGCGCTGCTGGCGGTGATGGTGGAGCTCGGGGTGGACACCGTGGTGATGGAGGTGTCCAGCCATGCACTGACGCTGGGCCGGGTCGACGGGACGGTCTTCGAGGCCGGCGGTTTCACCAATCTCTCCCGCGACCACCTCGACTTCCATCCGACGATGGAGGACTATCTGGACGCCAAGGCCCGGCTGTTCGAGCCGGATTCGCCCACCCATGCCGGGCACGCGGTGGTCTGCGTCGACGACGACTGGGGCCGCCGGATCGCGGAGCGGTCCACCTCACCGGTGCGGGTCAGCGCGGGTGGCGCGGACGCCGACTGGGGGATCGACGCGGTGCGGGCGGTGGGGCGGGGCGGCCAGGAGTTCGTCGCCGTGGACCCCGCCGGGGTGCACCACACGCTGCAGATCGGGCTGCCGGGGCGCTACAACATCGCCAACGCGTTGCTCGCGGTCGCGCTGCTCGACGTGGTCGGGGTATCTCCGGAACAGGGCGCGCCCGGGGCTGCGGTGCCGCGGCGGTGCCGGGCCGGCTGGAGGCCATCGACCACGGTCAGGATTTCCTGGCGCTCGTCGACTACGCCCACAAGCCGGGTGCGCTGCAGGCGGTGTTGCAGACACTGCGGGATCAGCAACAGGAAACCGGCGGGCCGGAGCGCAGCGACCCGGGCAATCGACACCGCGTCGCGGTCGTGATCGGCGCCGGCGGTAACCGCGACGTCGGCAAGCGCGAACCGATGGGCCGGGTCGCCGCCGAACTGGCCGATCTCGTCGTCGTCACCGATGACAACCCGCGCGACGAGGACCCGGCGGCGATCCGGGCCGCCGTGCTGGCCGGGGCGGCCGGGCATGCCGGCGAGGTCGTCGAGATCGGGGACCGCCGCGCCGCCATCGACTACGCCGTGGCCTGGGCACGCACCGGGGATGTGGTGCTGATCGCCGGGAAGGGCCATGAGTCGGGGCAGACCAGCCGGGGCGTCACCCGCCCGTTCGACGACCGGGTGGAACTGGCCGACGCGCTGACCGCCCTCGGGCGGACCCGATGATCGCGTTGACGCTGGCCCGGGTTGCCGAGATCGTCGGTGGGGAACTGGCCGACATCACCGCCGCCGAGGCCGCAACGGTCCGGGTCACCGGCACCGTCGAGTTCGACTCGCGGGCGGTGACCCCCGGCGGGCTGTTCCTGGCTCTGCCGGGCGCCCGCTCCGATGGCCACGACTTCGCGGCCGGGGCCATCGCCTCGGGTGCGGTGGCCGTGCTGGCCGCCCGCCCGGTGGGCGTACCCGCGATGGTGGTGCCCGCGGTGACGGCTGCCGACACCGCGTCGGGCGCGCTGGAACACGATGACGCCGCAGGGTCGGGTGCCGCGGTGCTGGCCGCGCTGGCCAAGCTGGCCGCCGCGGTGGCCGCCGAGTTGGTGGCCGGCGGACTGCGCATCATCGGGGTCACCGGGTCGTCGGGCAAGACCTCGACCAAGGATCTGCTGGCCGCGGTGCTGGCGCCGCTCGGCGAGGTGGTGGCCCCGCCGGGTTCGTTCAACAATGAGCTCGGCCACCCGTGGACCGTATTGCGGTCCACCACCGACACCGACTTCCTGATCCTGGAGATGTCGGCGCGCCATCCCGGCAATATCGCGGCACTGGCCTCCATCGCGACCCCGTCCATCGGTGTGGTGCTCAACGTCGGCACCGCCCATCTCGGTGAGTTCGGCTCGCGGGAGATCATCGCGGCCACCAAATCGGAGCTGCCTCAAGCTGTTCCGTCCTCCGGCGTGGTTGTGCTGAACGCGGACGATTCGGCGGTCGCCGCGATGGCCGCCAAGACCGCGGCGCGGGTGGTGCGGGTGTCACGCCGCAGCGGTGCCGATGTCTGGTCGACGGACGAGAGTCTCGATGAGCTGGCACGCCCGCGCTTCACGCTGCATGCCGGCGACGGTGTGGTCGAGATCGCGCTGGCGGTGCACGGCGAACATCAGGTGTCCAATGCGCTGTGCGCCGCGGCGGTGGCACTCGAATGCGGGGCGACGCTGCAGCAGGTGGCCGACGCGCTGGCCGCGGCCGGTCCGGTGTCGGCGCGACGGATGAGCGTCAGCACCCGCGCCGACGGCGTCACCATCATCAACGACGCCTACAACGCCAACCCGGATTCGATGATGGCCGGGCTGAAGGCGCTGGCATGGATGGCGCGTGAGTCCGTCGCGACGACGGGCCGGAAACGCCGTAGCTGGGCCGTCCTGGGGGAGATGGGCGAGCTCGGGGATGACGCGATATCCGAACACGATCGCATCGGCAGGTTCGCCGTGCGCTTAGATGTGTCTCGTCTGGTTGTCGTGGGAGCCGGGAGACCGATGAGCGCCATGCTCCAGGGGGCGGTGATGGAAGGCTCATGGGGCAGTGAAGCGGTGCTGGTTCCCGACGCCGACGCTGCGTTGGATGTGCTGAGGGCCGAACTGGCCGAGGGAGACGTTGTACTTGTGAAGGCCTCGAACGCCGCCGGACTCGGTGCGCTCGCCGATCTGCTCGCCGAGCAGGGGGATCGGTAGCGGTGAAGCAGGTCTTGTTCGCGGTCGCGATCGCGCTGGCGGTCTCGATCATCCTGACGCCCGCGCTGATCCGGCTGTTCACCAAGCAGGGGTTCGGCCAGGAGATCCGCGAGGATGGCCCGCCGAGTCACCAGAAGAAACGCGGCACTCCGTCGATGGGCGGTGTCGCGATCATCACCGGCATCTGGGCCGGATACCTGGGCACCCACCTGGTGGGACTGGCGTTCAACGGTGAGGGTCCGTCCGCGTCCGGCCTGTTGGTGCTCGGGCTGGCGACCGCGCTGGCGATCGTCGGCTTCATCGACGACTCGATCAAGATCCGCCGGTCCCGCAACCTCGGCCTGAACAAGACCGCCAAGACCGTCGGACAGCTGACCGCGGCGGTGCTGTTCGGCGTACTGGTGCTGCAGTTCAGCAATGCCGAGGGGCTGACGCCGGGCAGCGCCCAGCTGTCCTACGTGCGCGAGATCGCCACCGTCACGCTGGCCCCGCTGGTGTTCGTGGTGTTCGTGGTCGTGCTCGTCAGCGCCTGGTCCAACGCGGTCAATCTCACCGACGGGCTGGACGGCCTTGCTGCCGGCGCGATGGCGATGGTCAGCGCCGCTTACGTGCTCATCACGTTCTGGCAGTACCGCAACGCGTGCGCGACCAGCCCCGGACTCGGCTGCTACAACGTGCGCGATCCGCTGGATCTGGCGTTGGTGGCCGCCGCGACCGCGGGTGCCTGCATCGGCTTTCTGTGGTGGAACGCGGCCCCGGCCAAGATCTTCATGGGCGATACCGGATCGCTGGCGCTGGGCGGCATCATCGCCGGGCTGTCGGTGACCAGCCGCACCGAGATCCTGGCCGTGGTGCTGGGTGCCCTCTTCGTCGCCGAGGTGACCTCGGTGGTGGTGCAGATCCTGGCTTTCCGCACGACCGGGCGTCGGGTGTTCCGGATGGCGCCGTTCCATCACCACTTCGAGTTGGTGGGCTGGGCCGAGACCACGGTGATCATCCGGTTCTGGCTGCTCACCGCGATCGCGTGTGGTCTGGGCGTCGCACTGTTCTATGGCGAGTGGCTTTCCATCGTCGGCGCTTAGGCGCCGCGGTGCGGCCGTCGTCGGCGCTTAGGCGCCGCGGTGTTTTCGCCGAGACCCGCGCAATAGCTGCTTTTGTGGCCGTCACAGCGACCGCTTTGCGTTTCTCGGATTAGCTGACCACCGTCGATCGGACCGTTACCGCGACACGCCCCAGATATCCGCGCCCTCCGGCGCGGGACGGGGGAGGATTCTGGGGTGCAGGGGACTAGTGGGGCTGGCGTGACGCCTGTGACTCTTGTGAGTGGCGGGTGAACAATCTTCTGACCGCGGCGCGGTCGCGGTTGCGCCGTCCTGGCAAGTCCGGTGTCGACGAGGCCGCCGCCAAGAAACCCGCCACCGTCGCGGCGACCGAACAGCCACGCACCCGCTTCGGTGTCTGGCTCAGCCGGCCGATGACATCGTTCCACCTGATCATCGCGGTGGCATCCATCCTGGTGACGCTCGGACTGATCATGGTGCTCTCCGCATCCGGGGTCTACTCGTATGACTCCGGTGGCTCCCCGTGGACGGTGTTCTTGAAGCAGGTGGTGTGGACTCTGGTCGGTTTGGTGGCGTTCTATATCGCGCTGCGGATGCCGATCAGGATCATGCGCAAGCTGGCGTTCCCCGCCTTCGCGTTCACCATCGTCCTGCTGGTACTGGTGCTGGTCCCGGGAATCGGCAAGATCGCCAACGGTTCCCGCGGCTGGTTCGTGTTCGGCGGGTTCTCCATGCAGCCCTCGGAGCTGGCCAAGATGGCCTTCGCCGTCTGGGGCGCACACCTGCTGGCCGCCCGCCGGATGGAGCAGGCCACGCTGCGCCAGATGCTGGTGCCCCTGTTGCCCGCGGCGGCGCTGGCGCTGACGCTGATCTTCATGCAGCCCGACCTCGGGCAGTCGGTGTCGCTGAGCATCATCCTGCTCGGCCTGCTCTGGTATGCAGGCCTGCCGCTGAAGTTGTTCGTGAGCACCGTGTCCGGCGCGGTGATCGCCGCCGGCATCCTCGCAGTGTCCGCCGGCTACCGCTCGGCCCGCGTGCAGTCCTGGCTCAACCCGATGGCCGATGCCCAGGGTTCGGGCTATCAGGCCCGGCAGGCACGCTATGCGCTGGCCAACGGCGGGGTTTTCGGGGAAGGCCTGGGCCAGGGCACCGCCAAGTACAACTACCTGCCCAACGCCCACAACGACTTCATCTTTGCCATCATCGGCGAGGAGCTCGGCTATATCGGCGCCGCCGGCGTGCTGTGCCTGTTCGGCCTGTTCGCCTATACCGGGATGCGGATCGCCCGCCGCTCGGCCGATCCGTTCCTGCGCCTGCTCACCGCGACGGTGACGCTGTGGGTGATCGGACAGGCCTTCATCAACGTCGGCTACGTGGTGGGCCTGCTGCCGGTGACCGGGCTGCAGCTGCCCCTCATCTCCGCCGGCGGAACATCCACCGCGACAACGATGCTCATCCTCGGCGTGATCACCAACGCGGCCCGGCACGAACCCGAGGCGGTGGCCGCGCTGCGGGCCGGCCGCGATGACCGGGTCAACCGGCTGCTGCGGCTGCCGCCGCCGGTGCCGTATGTGCCCAGCCGCCTCGAAGTGGCCCGCGACCGGCTGCGCACCAAGGAGGGTAAGACACCCGGCAAGGCCGTCAAGAAGCCACCGCCGAAGTCGCCCCCCAGGGCCGCCGCGAAGGCTTCGGGGAAGGCCGCCGCCAAGGCCTCCTCGAAGGCCTCCTCGAAGGCCTCCTCGAAGGCCACGTCCAAGCAGCCCCGTAAGGCCCCGGCGGCCGATGCGCGCCGAACTGCCCAGCCGGGCGAACGGTCGGCACGGCGCGCAGGGCATCATGGAGACGGCCGAAACGGCCGCCAGGGGCGAGGCCAACAGGGCCGTGCCCGGTCATTGGAAGGTCAGCGTTACGGGTGAGCACGATATCGGTCGTTCTGGCGGGGGGCGGCACGGCGGGACACGTCGAACCCGCGATGGCCGTGGCCGATGCACTGACCGAATTGGAGCCACAGGTACGGATCACCGCGCTGGGCACTGCGCGCGGCCTGGAAACCCGCCTGGTCCCTGAGCGCGGCTACGACCTGCAGCTCATCACCCCGGTGCCACTGCCGCGCAAGCCTTCGGCGGATCTGCTCCGGTTGCCGCTGCGGGTGCGCACCGCGGTCCGGCAGACCAGGGCCGTGTTCGACTCCGTGCACGTCGACGTCGTGATCGGGTTCGGCGGGTACGTCTCGGTGCCGGCCTACCTGGCCGCGCGGCCGGGTCTGCGCCGGTCGCGGGTGCCGGTGGTGATCCACGAGGCCAACGCCAGCGCGGGCTGGGCCAACCGGCTGGGTGCGCGTTCCGCGCAGCGCGTGCTGGCCGCGACACCCGATCCCGGGCTCGGGGACGTCGAGGTGGTCGGGGTGCCGGTGCGCGCGAGCATCACCTCACTGGACCGCGCCGCGCTGCGCGCGCAGGCGCGTGCGGCGTTCGGATTCGCCGAGGACGCCCGCGTGCTGCTGGTGTTCGGCGGATCCCAGGGTGCGCAGTCGATCAACCGTGCGGTCTCCGGTGCGGCGGGAGCGCTTGCCGCCAAGGGTATTTCGGTGCTGCACGCGCACGGGCCGAAGAACACCCTGGACCTGCCCGAGCCCTCGGGGCCGCCGTATGTCGCGGTGGGCTACCTGGACCGGATGGACCTGGCCTACGCCGCCGCCGACCTGGCGATCTGCCGATCGGGTGCGATGACGGTGGCCGAGGTCAGCGCGATCGGCCTGCCCGCCGTCTACGTGCCGCTGCCCATCGGCAACGGCGAACAACGCCTGAACGCGCTGCCGGTGGTCGACGCCGGCGGCGGACTGCTGATCGACGACGCCGATCTGTCACCGTCGTTGATCGCCGACACCGTGGCCTCGGTGCTGGCCGATACCGACCGCCTGCAGCAGATGACGGCGGCCGCCGCACTGGCCGGGCATCGCGACGCCGCCCGCCGGGTGGCCGAGGTGGCGCTCGATGTGGCGCGGCAGTATCGCGCGGACCGGAAGTCCGTGCGGTGAAGGGCCTACCACCGGAGCTGCAGCGTGTGCACATGGTGGGCATCGGTGGTGCCGGGATGTCCGGTATCGCCCGCATCCTGCTCGATCGCGGTGGGCTGGTCTCGGGTTCGGATGCCAAGGAGTCCAGCGGGGTCGCGGCACTACGGGCCCGGGGCGCCCAGATCCGGATCGGGCATGACGGCTCGGCGTTGGACATGCTCGACGGTGGCCCGACCGCGGTGGTGACCACGCACGCGGCCATCCCGAAGACCAACCCCGAACTCGTCGAGGCCCGCCGCCGGGGTATCCCGGTGATCCTGCGCCCGGTGGTGCTGGCCAAGCTGATGGCCGGGGACACCACCCTGATGGTCACCGGTACGGCCGGTAAGACGACCACCACATCGATGTTCATCGTGGCGTTGCAGCACAGCGGATTCGACCCCTCGTTCGCGGTCGGCGGGGATCTCGGCGCGGCCGGGACCAACGCGCACCACGGCAGTGGCCCCTACTTCGTCGCCGAGGCCGACGAGAGCGACGGCTCGCTGGTGCAGTACGAGCCCGATATCGCCGTGGTGACCAATATCGAGGCCGACCATCTCGACTTCTTCGGAAGTGAGCAGGCCTATGTCGCCGTGTTCGACGCGTTCATGGAGCGCCTGACGCCCGGGGGCGCCCTGGTGGTCTGTGTGGATGATCCGGGCGCCGCCGCACTCGCCGACCGCACTGCGGCGCTGGGCATCCGGGTGCTGCGGTACGGCAGCGCCGGTCAGCCCGAGCTCGCCGGTGCACTGCTGGATTGGGAGCAGCACGGGACCAGCGCCGTGGCGACCGTGCAGTTGGCGGGGGAGCCCGGCCCGCGCACCATGCGGTTGTCGGTACCCGGCCGGCACATGGCGCTCAATGCGCTGGCCGCACTGCTGGCCGCTATCCAGGCCGGGGCTCCGGCCGACGTCGTACTCGACGCCCTGGCCGAATTCGAGGGTGTGCGCCGCCGTTTCGAACTGGTGGGTGTCGCGGCGGAGGTCAAGGTCTTCGACGATTACGCCCATCACCCCACGAAGGTGTCGGCCGCGTTGTCTGCGGTGCGTGCGCTGGCCGCCGAATCACAGGGGCGCGCCATCGTCGTTTTTCAGCCGCATCTGTATTCGCGCACACAGACTTTCGCGCGTGAGTTCGGCGCCGCGCTGAGCGCGGCCGACGAGGTGTTCGTCCTGGATGTCTTCGCGGCGCGCGAGCAGCCCATTGCCGGTATCAGCGGGCGCAGCATCGCCGAGCATGTCAGCGTGCCGGTGCACTACGTACCAGATTTCTCGGCGGTCGCCGAGCAGGTGGCGGCCGCCGCCGGACCGGGTGACGTGGTGGTGACGATGGGCGCCGGCGACGTCACCCTGCTGGGCCGCGAGATCCTGGACGCCGTGAGCGCGCGTGCCGACCGGGCGGCGCGGTAGATGACCGGCCCGGCCGACGGGCGGGACGAGCCCGAGACCATGGCGGCGGCCGCACACGCCGCCGAGGAAGCGGCGGCGGCCGCCGAGGACCCGCAGCCTGCGCAAGACGCCGGCGCGCCCGAACCGGACGCCGCGGCCGAAGACGCCGCGGCCGAAGAGGATTTCGAAGGGCCGCGTCGCCGCGCCCGGCGGGAACGCGAGGAACGCCGCATCGCGCAGGCACGCGCCCAGGCCATCGAACAGAACCGCCGCGAAGCCAAGCGCCGCGCCTTCGGCCGCACCGAGGAGGCGCCGGCACCCAGCCGTCGCGGGGTGATCCGCGGCCTGAAGGTGCTGATGTGGTCGGCGCTGTTGGCGGTGCTGGCCGTCGGTGCCGGCCTGTTGCTGTATTTCACGCCGATCATGTCGGCGCGCGCGACGGTGATCACCGGTTTGACGGCCATCACCGAGGACGAGATCCGGCAGGCCGCGGCCGTGCCGTCCGGCACACCGCTGCTGCAGATCAACACCGACACGGTGGCCGAGCGGGTGGCCTCCATCCGCAGGGTGGCCAGCGTCCGGGTGCAACGCGAGTACCCGTCGACACTGCGCATCACCGTCGAGGAGCGGATCCCGTTGGTGGTCAAGGACTATCCGGACGGTCCGCACCTGTTCGACAAGGACGGCGTCGATTTCGTGACCGCGCCGCCGCCACCCGGCCTGCCCTATATCGACACCGAGACACCGGGCCCGAATGATCCGGCGACCCAGGCGGCGCTCGAGGTGCTCACCTCCTTACCGCCGGAGGTGTCGGGTCAGGTGAGCCGGGTCGAGGCGCCCTCGGTGGCGGCCATCACACTGATCCTGTTCGACGGCCGGAAAGTGGTGTGGGGCACCACCGACCGCACCCAGGAGAAGGCGCTCAAGTTGGCCGCGCTGCTCACCCAGCCCGGGCAGACCTACGACGTCTCCAGTCCGGATCTGCCGACGGTCAAGTAGGACACCGCGCGCAGGCGCCGAGAAGACACGGCGCGCAGAAGCGAGAAATTGTGGCGCCGTGTCGGCGCGCCTGCGGGGTTCCTGCGCCGGGTCGCCCTACCGTTCTGGTTGCGCGGAACTACTTGACATAACTCTAAGCCTATGGTTGAGGTTGAGGGTTTCGCTCACCGACATCGACATTCAGGTCAGGAAAGGGCGATCCGCGATGACCCCCCCGCATAACTACCTCGCCGTTATCAAGGTGGTCGGCATCGGCGGCGGCGGCGTGAACGCCGTCAACCGGATGATCGAGCACGGACTCAAGGGCGTCGAGTTCATCGCCATCAACACCGACGCGCAGGCGTTGCTGATGAGCGATGCCGACGTCAAGCTCGACGTCGGTCGTGACTCGACCCGCGGCCTGGGCGCCGGCGCCGACCCGGAGGTCGGCCGCAAGGCCGCCGAGGACGCCAAGGACGATATCGAGGAACTGCTCCGCGGCGCCGACATGGTCTTCGTGACCGCAGGCGAGGGCGGCGGCACCGGCACCGGTGGTGCGCCCGGTGGTGGCCAGCATCGCCCGCAAGCTGGGCGCGCTGACCGTCGGCGTCGTGACGCGGCCGTTCTCCTTCGAGGGCAAGCGCCGGTCCAACCAGGCCGAGGCCGGCATCACCGCGCTGCGGGAGAGCTGCGACACCCTGATCGTCATCCCCAACGACCGGCTGCTGCAGATGGGCGACGCCGCCGTCTCGCTGATGGATGCCTTCCGCAGCGCCGACGAGGTGCTCCTCAACGGCGTCCAGGGCATCACCGACCTGATCACCACGCCCGGCCTGATCAACGTCGACTTCGCCGACGTCAAGGGTGTCATGAGCGGCGCGGGCACCGCGCTGATGGGCATCGGCTCCGCCCGCGGCGACGGACGCGCACTCAAGGCTGCCGAGATCGCCATCAACTCACCGCTGTTGGAGGCCTCGATGGAAGGCGCGCAGGGCGTGCTGCTGTCGGTGGCCGGTGGCAGCGATCTGGGCCTGTTCGAGATCAACGAGGCCGCCTCGCTGGTGCAGGAGGCCGCGCACGCCGAGGCCAACATCATCTTCGGCACCGTGATCGACGATTCGCTGGGCGACGAGGTGCGGGTCACCGTGATCGCGGCCGGTTTTGACACCTCCGGCCCGAGCCGCAAACCCGTTGTGGGGGAGGGCGCGCCCTCTGTCGCCGCCGGTTCGGCGGGCAAGGTCAGGTCCAGTGTGTTCGAGCCGGCCGACGCCATGTCGGTGCCGGCGCACACCAACGGAGCGACCGTCCGGATCGGCGGTCCGGACGACGGTGGCATCTCCGACGACGATGTCGACGTGCCGCCGTTCATGCGCCACTGATCCGTCGTGTCCGTCCGGGTTCGGCGCGTGACCACCACCCGCGCGGGCGGAGTATCGGCACGGCCGTTCGACACCTTCAATCTCGGTGACCACGTCGGCGATGATCCGGCCGCGGTGGCCGCGAACCGGAAACGGCTGGCCTCATCGATCGGGCTGGCCGAGGACGCCGTGGTGTGGATGAACCAGGTGCATTCGGCCAATATCGCGGTTGTCGAGGGTCCGCAGGGCGCCGCCGTCGACCAGACCGATGCATTGGTGAGCACCACCCGCGGTCTGGCGTTGGCGGTGGTTTCCGCGGACTGTGTCCCGGTGCTGCTGGCCGACGCGCGGGCCGGGGTCATCGGCGCCGCGCATGCGGGGCGGGTGGGCGCGCAGATCGGCATCGTGCCTCGCACCGTGGCGGAAATGGTGAAGTTGGGTGCGTCCGTCGCCGATATCTCGGTGTTGCTGGGTCCCGCGGTGAGCGGCCGCAACTATGAGGTACCCGCGGAAATGGCCGCCGAGGTGGACGCCGTGCTGCCGGGCAGCCGGTGCCGGACCGCCAGGGGCACGCCGGGCCTGGATATCCGCGCCGGAATTGCGCGACAGCTGGCGGCATTGGGTGTGAAGTCCGTCGGCATCGATCCCCGCTGCACCGTCGAGGACGCCGCGCTGTTCAGCCATCGGCGCGATGCTCCGACCGGACGGCTGGCGTCATTGGTGTGGATGGAATGAGTGCTCACCGCGACGTCGAACTGGCCGGAGCGCTGGCCGCGGTACGGACCCGATTGGCACGTGCCGCCGAGGCGGCCGGCCGGCCGGTGCGCGAAATAGAACTGTTGCCGATCACGAAGTTCTTTCCCGCCTCCGATGTCGTGATCCTGCGGCGGTTGGGCTGTACCGAATTCGGTGAGTCGCGCGAGCAGGAAGCCGCCAGGAAGGTGGCCGACGTCCGGTCCGCGTTTCCGGGCGACGAGATCCGCTGGCACATGGTCGGCCACATCCAGCGGAACAAGGCGCGCGCCATTGCCCGCTGGGCCTACGCCGCGCATTCGGTGGACAGTGCCCGGCTGATCGCCGCCCTCGGGGGTGGCGCCGAGCAGGAGTTGGACGCGGGCGGGCGTACCCGACCGCTGCGGGTCTATCTGCAGATCAGTCTCGACGGCGATCCCGATCGCGGCGGGGTGGATGTGAACAAGCCGGACCTGATCGACGAGCTATGTGCCGCAACACATGCCATCGACGCACTCGAATTCGCCGGGTTGATGGGGATCCCGCCGCTGGACTGGGATGCCGAGGATGCGTTCGCGCGGCTGCAGGCCGAGCGCGACCGGGTGCAGCGCTCGTTCACTCAGCGGCTGGGGCTGTCGGCGGGCATGTCGGGAGATATGGAGACGGCGGTGCGATACGGATCCACGTGTGTGCGTGTCGGAACCGCGTTGATGGGTCAACGTCCTCTAACGTCACCCTGAGTAGTCACTCCAGTCACATCTTCATCACAGACAACACAGACACAAGTCGTTAAAGGGGCAGGCGATGAGCACTCTGCACAAGGTCAAGGCCTACTTCGGTATGGCGCCGATGGACGATTACGACGATGAGTACTACGACGACGAGCGTGGGCCGCGTGCGTACCCGCGCCGCGCCGCCGAAGAGCGTTTCGAGGACGAGGGTTACGGCCGCGAGCCCCGGGCGTTCGACGACCGGATTCCGGCCCGCGAGTACGACGACATCCCCGGCGCGTACCGCGGCGGCTACGGTGACGCCCCGCGGTTCGAGGGCCGGCTGCGCACACCCCGCGAGTTCGACCGCCCGGCGCCGCGTTTCGCGGGTGCGCCCACCCGTGGCGCGCTCGCCATGGAACCGCGACGGATGGCCGAGCTGTTCGAGGCCGGCAGCCCGCTGGCCAAGATCACCACGCTGCGCCCCAAGGACTACAGCGAGGCGCGCACCATCGGTGAGCGTTTCCGTGACGGCACCCCGGTGATCATGGACCTGGTGTCGATGGACAACGCGGACGCCAAGCGACTGGTCGATTTCGCCGCCGGCCTCGCGTTCGCGCTGCGCGGATCCTTCGACAAGGTCGCCACCAAGGTGTTTCTGCTCTCACCGGCCGATATCGATGTCAGCGCCGACGAGCGCCGCCGGATCGCCGAGGCCGGTTTCTACTCCTACCAGTAGGGGTCCCGGCCGCCTACGGCATTGCGCCACCCAGCCCGTTCCGGTCCGCCAGGTAGGCTGACGTCCTGGGATCGCATGCTTGTCCCACCTGCTCGAATGTCCCTATACCTGCCCGTCTGTGTATGCAGTAGTGAGGTCGGCTCAGTTGTCGATGGTCTTTCAAATCCTGGGTTTTGTGCTGTTCGTCTTCTGGCTGTTGCTGATCGCCCGGGTCGTTGTCGAATTCATCCGGTCGTTCAGTCGTGACTGGCAGCCCAGCGGTGCCACGGTGGTGGTGCTGGAACTCATCCTGTCCGTCACCGATCCGCCGGTGAAACTGCTGCGCCGGATCATCCCGCAGCTCACCATCGGCGCGGTGCGATTCGATCTGTCGATCATGGTGTTGTTGCTGGTCGCGTTCATCGGCATGCAGTTGGCATTCGGTGCCGCAGCCAGCGCCACGATCTGAGCGGGATCGTCACCGCGGTCACTGTCGAACATTGAAATTCGCTCTTATTTATGAACCTCAAGTGCAACCGTAGAGTCTGCTGTGACAGGATGGACGCCAGTTACTCGTTCAGACGCTTTACACTTTGAAACCGGTTGACGGTCCAGACTTCAAGGGGGCAGACAATGCCGCTCACTCCAGCCGACGTTCACAACGTCGCATTCAGTAAGCCGCCGATCGGCAAGCGCGGCTACAACGAGGACGAGGTAGACGCCTTCCTCGACCTGGTCGAGAACGAGCTGACCAGGCTCATCGAGGAGAACGCCGACCTGCGTCAGCGGGTGTCCGAGCTCGACTCGGAGCTGGCCGGTGCACGTTCCGGTGGCGGCATCCAGGCGACTCAGACGATCCCGCCCTACCAGGCCCCGCAGCCCGAGCCCGAGCCCGAGCCGGTGTACGAGGCGCCCGCGCCGGTGGCACCCGTGGTGCAGCAGGCCCCGGTCTCCGAGGATTCGCATCTGCGGGCGGCCAAGGTGCTCAGCCTCGCCCAGGACACCGCGGACCGCCTGACCGGTACGGCCAAGGCCGAGTCGGACAAGCTGCTCGCCGATGCCCGCGCCGAGGCCGACGCCCTGGTCAGTGAGGCGCGCAGCACCGCCGAGACGACCGTCGCCGACGCCCGCGCCAAGGCCGACGCCCTGCTGTCTGATGCCCAGACCCGCTCCGAGACGCAGCTGCGTCAGGCGCAGGAGAAGGCCGATGCCCTGCAGGCCGATGCCGAGCGCAAGCACTCCGAGATCATGGGCACCATCAACCAGCAGCGCACCGTGCTGGAGGGCCGACTCGAGCAGCTGCGCACCTTCGAACGCGAGTACCGCACCCGCCTCAAGACCTACCTGGAATCTCAGCTCGAAGAGCTGGGCCAGCGCGGTTCCGCGGCACCGGTCGATTCCGCTGCCGGTAACGAGAGCGGCGGCTTCAACCAGTTCAACCGGGGTAACAACTGACCGGCCCAGCACCGGCTAAGTTCGTCGCATGCTGATCATTGCGCTCGTTCTCGCTGTCATCGGTCTGGTCGCCCTCGTGGCCGCCGTCGTCACCAGCAACGAGCTGATCGCCTGGGTGTGCATCGGTGCCAGTGTCATCGGCGTGCTGTTGCTCATCGCCGATGCGCTGCGTTCCCGGCGCGACGGTGACCCCGACGTGGATGCCGCCGACGCGGACGAGGACGAGCAGGGTGTCCAGGATTACCCTGAGGAGCCGGAAATGACCGAGTCCGATCCGATGGCGTCCGAACCGAGCGAGTCCGATCCGAGCGAGTCCGATCCGAGCGAGTCCGAATCGACGCAGTCCGAGCCGGCCGCGCCCGAACCCGAGGTCGCCGGGGTCACCGACACCGAAGACGCCGCCGAGGACCAGACCGGCGGTTCGGTCGAGATCTCGCCTGACCCCGAGGAAACCCCGAAGAGCTAGGGGCTCCGGGTCAGCAGCGCACGCACTTCGTCGTCGCTGGTCTGGGTGAAATCGTCGTAGGCCTGCCCGACTGCCCGGAAGTCCGGCGGTTCGTCCAGGCACACCAACTCGTCGGCCTCGCCGCCGACCAGGCGGGTCGCGGTGCGTGAAGCCACCGGGACCGCCACCACCACGCGCGCAGCTCCCACGGCCCGAACGGCCCGGATCGCGGCGAGCATGCTCGCGCCGGTGGCGATGCCGTCGTCGACCAGGATCGCGGTGCGCCCGGCCAGTTCCGGGGAATCCCCGACACCGTATGCCGCCTCGCGGCGGCGTAACTCCACGCGCTCGCGCTCGATGACCTCGTGCAGCTGGTCTTCGGTGACCGCCTGGCTGCGGATCACATCCTCGTTGCGTACCACTGTGCCGCCGGTGGCCAGCGCCCCCATCGCCAGTTCGGGCCAGTGCGGCAGGCCGAGCTTGCGGACCAGAAAGGCATCGAACGGGAGGCCCAGCGCGGCCGCGACCTCCCAGCCGACCGGGACGCCGCCGCGCGCCAGCCCCAGCACCACCGTTCCCGCCGCGCCACGATGGTGCGCCAACCCGGACGCCAGCACCCGGCCGGCTTCCCGGCGGTTCACAAAGCCGGCGGCCGTTTCTCCCATACGATCCGGGGTACCCCCGGGCCGGGCGGGAACAACCAAGGGCGGACACCAATGGGTATCGAGTACGACAGCATCGTCGACCATCCGATCGACGAGGTCTTCGCCTGGCACACCAGGCCCGGGGCCATGCGACGGCTGGTGCCACCCTGGCAGCCGATGACGGTGATCGCCGAGACCGACTCGCTGGCCGACGGCCAGGCGGTGCTCGGGCTGCCCGGCGGGCTGCGCTGGGTGGCACAGCACGAGCCCGCGGAGTTCGATCCACCGCACCGATTCGTCGACACCCTGGCCGCCGATGGTCCGGCATCCTGGCCGGCGCGGGTGATCGGCACCTGGCGGCACACCCACGAGTACGCCGAGGCGGGCACCGGCACCCGGGTGTATGACCGCATCGACACGGTGGTCCCGGCGGCGGCGTTGCGGCCGATGTTCGTCTACCGGCACACCCAGCTGGCCGAGGATCTCGACGCGCACCGCGCGGCCGGCCTGGCGCCGATGGTGATCGCCGTGACCGGCGCCGGCGGTCTGGTCGGCGATGCCCTGACCGCGTTCCTGAGCACCGGTGGCCATCGGGTCATCCGGCTGGTGCGTGGCGCCCCGGCGGGATCCGATGAGCGCCAGTGGGATCCCCACAACCCCGCACCGGACCTGCTGGCGGGCGTGGATGCCGTCGTGCATCTGGCCGGGGCCTCGATTGCGGGACGGTTCACCGATGCGCACCGGGCTGCGATCCGGGACAGCCGGATCGGGCCCACCCGCAAGCTCGCCGAGGTCGCCGCACGTGTCGCCGACGGCCCCACGATCTTCGTCAGCGCCTCGGCTGTCGGTTACTACGGCTACGAGCGCGGGGACTCGCTGCTCACCGAGGACGCCACGATGGGCGGCGGGTTCCTCGCCGATGTGGTGGCCGACTGGGAGGCCGCGACCGAACCCGCCGCGGCCGCCGGCCTGCGCGTGGTCAACGTCCGCACCGGTGTGGTCCAGTCCGCCCGCCGCGGCACCCTGCGACTGCTGCGCCCACTGTTCGCCGCCGGTCTCGGCGGCCGACTGGGCAGCGGCACCCAATGGCTGTCCTGGATCGGCCTCGACGATCTGCTCGACGTGTATCACCGCGCGCTGTACGACGACCGGTTGGCCGGCCCGGTGAACGCGGTGGCGCCAGAACCGGTGCGCAACAACGACTACACCGCCGCACTGGGCAGGGTGCTGCATCGGCCGACGCTGCTGCCGGTTCCGTCCTTCGGTCCGAAGCTACTGCTGGGCGCCCAGGGCGCCCGGGAACTCGCCGAGGCCGATCAGCGGGTGGTGCCGGCCAAGCTGACCGGGTTGGGCCATACCTTCCGTCGGCCCGTCATCGACGCGGCGCTCGCTCACGAACTGGGGCACGGCTGACGCGCCGTATACGCCAGGAAGCCCTGTACCAGGCGCCTGATCCGCCGGGCCGCATCGTCATGTAATTCGGCTGTGCGCGAGCGCAGCTCATCGTGGGTGCAGCCGCCAAGGGTGGCCTCGCCGGCTTCGCGGTCATCGTCGAGCCAGAGTTCGAGCAGCGCCGGATCCAGTTCGGGATGGAACTGCAGCGCCACCGACCGACCGAGCGTGAAGGCCTGCGAGGTGCCCGGTGTCCGCCCGATCTCGGTGGCGCCCGGCGGCAGCGTCCAGCGGTCGAAATGCCATTCGAACCACGGGCCGTCCGGGATCAGCTCCGGCTGATCGGATTCCAGTTCATACCAGCCGATCTCGGGGTTCTCGGAGCGGAAGACGCTGCCGCCGAAGGCCTGCGCCAGGAGTTGCCCGCCGAAGCAGACGCCGAGGGTCGGGATGCCGGCGGCCGCGGCCTGGCGGACCAGTTCGGTCTCCGCGCCCACCCAGGTGGTCCATGAGGGCTTCGTCGTACACCGGCCAGCGTGCCCCCAGCGGCACGATGACGTCGAAGGCGGCGGGGTCGGGAAAGTCGACGGCGACGGCCGGGTCGGCGGTCCGCGACGACGGCACGACCTCGAAGGTGTGCACGTCGTAGCCGGCGTCGGTGAACGCCTCGCCGAGCATCGCCTCGGTGGCGATGGGGTCGTTGTAGAGGAAGAGAACAGTCGGGGCCACCGGACAAATCTACTTCGGCGCGCCCGGCGGTGTCGGGGGAGCGTCGTCGGGGGCCAGTTCGGCCCCGACCGTGCGGAACAGCGCCTCGGCCGCGTTCGGATAATCGCCGGTCTCGTCGAAGGCGTCGGGCAGATAGGTGACCGCGATCGCAATGGCGATCTTCTTCGCCGGCAGGTACGCCGCGACCCCGGACTGGCCGGCGAACAACGGGTTCTGCAGCAGCCAGCCGCCGGAAATGACGATGCCGACACCGTAGGTGTAGCCCTCGGTCTGCGGCGCGCAGGTGGGGCAGCCCGGTAGGGCGAAAGTCTTACCGCGCAGGTCCGGCGCGGTCATCGTCTGATACGAATCTCGGGTCAGTAGCGTGCCCGAACCGATGGCGGCGGCGCCGGTCGCCATGTCGTAGATGTTCGTGGTCTGCACGGCGCCGCGGGTGATCGTCCAGGACGGGTTCCAGAAGGTGGACTCTTCGTAGAACTTTGTGTCGCCGGGGATACCCAGCGTTTCACGGCGTTCCGAGGTGAACGCGTGCAAGGTCGGCGCGGGTACCTCGGCGGTGAACGAGTTGGCGGTGCTGGTCAGTCCCAGCGGGCCCAACACCTCGTCGGCCACCAGGTCTGCCATGTCGCGGCCGGTGGCCTTCTCCAGCGCCAGCCCGAGCAGCACGTAATTGGTGTGGGCGTAGTTCCAGTTGGTGCCCGGCGGATAGTACAACGGCTTGGCGGTCGCGAATCGCAGTAGTTCCTCGGGCGTCCACTGCCGGAAAGGGTTGTCGTAGAACGCTTTCTGAAACTCCTCGTTGCCGATCACATAGTCGGCGTACCCGGAGGTCATCCGGGCGAGCTGGCCCAGTGTCACCTGATCGGCGTGCGGGGTGTCGGGCAGCCATGTCGAGAGCTTGTCATCGAGGCGGACCGTGCCCCGCTCGACCAGCTTCAACAGCACGGTGGCCACATAGGAGATCGCCACCGCACCGTTGCGGAAGTGCATGGTGGCAGTGGCGGGCACACCCGTCATGGATTCACCGAAGGCGCGGGTCAACACCTCCTGCCCGTCCTCGGTGACCCGGATCAGAACGGCCTTGAGGTGCCCACGTGTCATGGCCTCGTCGACGATTCGTGCCACCGCGTCGGCCCGGCCGGGATCGGTGCGGCTTCGAGGGCCTCCCGCGCCGGTCGAGCACCCGGTCAGCACGACAAGGGTGAGCAGCACTGCCAGCGCACGCCGGATACTCATGGGTGCGTCAACCCGCGGATCGGTAGCGGCGCTCCGGCCGGCCCACGCCGTACTGCAGACGCAGTTCCAGCGCGCCCGCGGCCAGATAGTGCTCCAGGTAGCGGCGGGCGCTGACCCGGGAGATCCCGACCAGATCGGCACATTCGGCGGCCGAAACCTCGTCGGCCGCGCGTACGGCGTCGAGCACCAGGCGGCCGGTCTCGGCGCCGAGCCCCTTCGGCAGGACGTCGGACGTGGCAGCCGTCGCGGGGCCGCCGAAAAGTGCGTCGATCATCGACTGGTCCGCGCCGCCGTCGGAGGCCAGCGCGTCGGCCCGGGCGGCGAACGCGGTCAGCTTGGCCTGCAACTGGTCGAACTCGAAGGGTTTGATCAGATAGTCGGCCGCACCGCCGTCCAGGGCGCCGCGGACGGTATCCAGCTCACGGGCCGCGGTGATCATGATGACGCCGACGTGATCGCCGTCGGCGCGCAACCTGTGCAGGACCTCCAAGCCCGTCATATCGGGCAGGTACACATCCAGCAGGATCAGGTGCGGGTGGTGGGCCGCTGCCGCCGCGAGCGCCTCCGTGCCACTGCGGGCCACCGCGACCGGCTGGAAACCCTCGATCCGCTCCACGAAGCGGCGGTGGATCTCGGCCACCATGAAATCGTCGTCGACGATCAGCACATCACGCACGGGCTGACTCGCTGCGTCCCGAGCGCTGCGGTAGCCGGGTCGCCAGTGCCGACTCCGGTAGCAGGACCACGAACGACGCGCCACCGCCGGGGGCGTCGTCGATCCGGGCGTGCCCGCCATGCTGGGCCGTCACCAGCCGCACCAGGGCCAGCCCGATGCCTCTTTTCTCGGCGGGCCCGCCCGCACCCTCGGATTTCGAGGTGACACCGCGGGCGAACACCTGCTCCCGGCGTTCAGGCGGCACACCCGGACCGGAATCCGTGACCGCCATCAGCAGGCCGTCGGTGTCATCGATGCGCACGGTCACCTGGGCGCGCTCGGAGCCCACCGAGACGTCGACGGCATTGTCGATCAGGTTGCCCAGCACGGTGATCGCATCGGTGGCCAATGCCGGCGGCAGCGCGCGCAGGTGACTGCCGGTGTGCAGGCTCAGCGTCACCCCGTTCTCGGCGGCCAGCGATGTTTTGGCGATCAGCAGGGCCGCCACCGCGGGGTCGGAAACCCGTTGGGTGACAGCATCGTTGATCTCGGCGCGGCGCCGGGTCAAGGTGCCCACCAGATCGTGCACCGCGTCGAACTCGCCCAACTGGACCAGCCCGGAGATGGTGTGCAACTGATTGGCGAACTCGTGGGTCTGGGCCCGCAGGGTGTCGGTGACACTGCGGTGCGAGGACAACTGAGCCTGCAGGGCCGCCAGTTCGGTGCTGTCACGCATCGTGGTCACGGTACCGATACGCCGGCCCTGGCTGCTGGCCGCGCGCCGATTCAGCGCCAGTACCCGGCTGCGGGTGGCGATCACGACATCGTTCTCGCCTTCGCCGGAGAGCAGGAAGTCCACCACCGCCTGCTCGAGGCCGACGGCATCGGCGCGGCGCCCGACGCTGTCGGCGCCGATCTCCAGCAGTTCCTGCGCGCTGTCGTTGAGCACCGTGATCACCCCGTCGGGGTTCACCGCCACCACCCCCTCACGGATGCTGTGCAGCAAGGCCTCCCGATGATCGGCCAATCCGGCGATCTCGGTGACCTCCAACCCGCGGGTGTGCCGTTTGATGCGTCGGGACAGCAGCCAGGAGGCCACCAGCCCGAGCACGGCACCCAGACCCAGATAGACCAGCAGCCGTTCGCCGGCGCCGCTGAACAACTGCCATACCGAGGGATAGCCCTCGCTGACCGAGGCGACAGCGAGCACCTCACCGTCACTGGACAGGATCGGGACCTGCCCGATGAGGCTGTGCACCCCCGCCACGTCGGCGTCACCGAACCACGCCCGGCCCTCGTCGGCCCGGCTCGGACCCAGATCGGTCTGCACCCCGACGCGGGAGGGATCCGAGGACGCCCGCACTGCGCCGTCGGGTCCGAGGATCTCGGCCAGGCTGGCCCCGGACAGCGCCACCGCCCGGTCGACCTCGGCGGCCAGGAACTTCTCGGCGAACGGATCGGAGTACCGGTCCCGCACGATCGGCGTCGAGGCCATGTTCTCGGCGACGGCGATCATCCGCAGCCCGCGGACCTCTCGGAACTCGCTGGTCGACTGTGCCACCGATACCGCCGCGACGGCGACGAGCACCACCGCGACAACGACCAGCTGAAACACCAGGAACTGCCCGGCGAGGCTGCGGCTCCAGCTCGTGTTCTTAATGACCACTACTTCCTTTGCGTCCATATCAGTGACCTGAGTCACTACCGGGTCCAGTATTGCTGAGCATCACAAACAAGTGATTGGGGACGACATGTTCAAACGGGGTCGGGTGACCACAGGCGTGGTCATCGCCGTGATCGCCGCGCTGCTACTTTCCGCGTGCGGGGTCACCCGCGGCGAGGAGACCGGGCTGCACCGCCTGCGCATGATGGTGCCCAACAGCCCCGGTGGAGGTTACGACCTCACGGCGCGCACCGCGGTCAAGATCATGGAGGACGACGAGATCACCGGCCGCGTCGAGGTGTTCAACGTGATCGGCGCCGGTGGCACCGTCGCGATGGCGCGCCTGATGAACGAGCGGGGCAACGGCGACCTCATGATGATGATGGGCCTCGGCGTGGTCGGCGCGGTCTTCACCAACGGCTCGACCGCGCGCGCCTCGGATGCCACCGCGCTGGCCAAGGTCGTCGAGGAGCAGGAAGGCATCCTGGTGCCCGCCGACTCACCGTTCCAGACGGTGCAGGATTTCGTCGACGCGTGGAAGGCCGACCCGGCCAAGGTGACCGTCGGCGGGGGATCCAACCCCGGCGGCCCGGACCATCTGTTCCCGATGGAGACCGCGAAGGCGGTCGGCCTGGACCCGACCAAGGTCAACTTCATCTCCTATGACGGTGGCGGCGATCTGCTGACCGCCCTGCTGGGCAACAAGATCGCGGCCGGCACATCGGGCCTGGGCGAATACGTCGACCAGATAGAGGCCGGCCAGGTGCGGGTGCTCGCGGTGTCCGGAGAAGTGCGGGTCGAGGGTGTCGATGCACCGACGCTCAAGGAGGCAGGCATCGACCTGACCTTCACCAACTGGCGCGGAGTCCTGGCTCCGCCCGGGATTTCCGAGGACGACCGGGCCGCAATGGTCAAGATCCTGGAAGAGCTGCACGCAACCGACGCATGGAAGGAGGCGCTGGTGAAGAACGGTTGGACGGATGCCTTCATGACCGGCACCGCATTCGAGGAGTTCCTCGACGAGCAGGATCGCCGGGTCGAGACGACGCTGACGGATCTGGGGCTGGTGTGAGTACCGAACTGGACACGGCCGAGAAGTCCCGGCCCGATTACGCGCAGTACGTCGTCTGTGCGGTGATGGTCGCCGTCGGCGCCTTCCTGCTCTATGACGCGTTGACCATGCCGGGCGGATACGCCGAGGTGGATCCCGTTGGGCCGCGCTTCTTTCCGATCGTCATCGGCGCTGGGCTGCTGGTGATGTCCGTCGTCCTGGCCATCGCGATCCCGCGTGGTCTCAAGGGCGAGGCCGATGCCGGTGAAGACATCGACCCGGATATGCCCAGCGACTGGCGCACCGTCGGGCTGCTGGTCGGCCTGTTCGTCATGCTCATCGTCGCGGTGAACCCGCTCGGGTGGACGATCACCAGCGCGTTGTTCTTCGCCGGGTGCGCCACGGTGCTGGGCAGCAGGCACTACGTGCGCAATATCGCGATCGGTGTGGTGCTGGCGCTGGCCAGTTTCTACGCCTTCTACTCCGGGCTCGGAATCCCGCTGCCCGCAGGCATTCTGGATGGGATTCTGTAAATGGAGAACTTCGACTGGCTCATGCAGGGGTTCGCCGAGGCGGCGACCCCGATGAACCTGCTGTATGCCGCGATCGGCGTGTTGCTGGGCACCGCGGTCGGTGTGCTTCCCGGTATCGGCCCGGCGATGACGGTGGCGCTGCTGCTGCCGATCACCTACAACGTCAGCCCGAGCGCGGCGTTCATCATGTTCGCCGGCATCTTCTACGGCGGCATGTACGGCGGGTCGACGACCTCGATCCTGCTGAACACGCCGGGCGAATCGTCCTCGGTGATCACCGCGCTAGAGGGCAACAAGATGGCCAAGGCCGGCCGGGCCGCGCAGGCGCTGGCCACCGCGGCCATCGGGTCCTTCGTGGCGGGCGCCATCGGTACGGCGCTGCTGGCCGCATTCGCGCCGGCGATCTCCCGCTTCGCGGTCACCCTCGGGGCGCCGTCCTATCTGGCGATCATGCTGTTCGCCCTCGTCGCGGTGACGGCGGTGCTGGGGTCTTCCAAGATGCGCGGCGTGATTTCGCTGCTGCTGGGTCTTGCGATCGGCATCGTCGGCATCGACTCACTGACCGGACAACCGCGCGCCACCTTCGGTCTGCCCTTGCTGGCCGACGGCATCGATATCGTCGTCATCGCGGTGGCGGTGTTCGCGCTCGGTGAGGCGCTGTGGGTTGCGGCGCATCTGCGGCGCCGTCCGGCCGATGTCATCCCGGTTGGCCGGCCGTGGATGGGCAAGGAGGACTGGAAGCGGTCCTGGAAGCCATGGTTGCGTGGCACCGCCTACGGGTTCCCGTTCGGTGCGCTGCCCGCCGGCGGCGCGGAGCTGCCGACCTTCTTGAGCTACATCACCGAGAAGAAGCTGAGCAAGCATCCCGAGCAGTTCGGCAAGGGCGCCATCGAGGGTGTCGCCGGGCCGGAGGCGGCCAACAATGCCTCGGCCGCAGGCACTCTGGTGCCGATGCTGTCGCTCGGTCTGCCGACCAACGCGACCGCGGCGGTGATGCTGACCGCGTTCGTGTCCTACGGTATCCAGCCCGGTCCGACGCTGTTCGACAAGGAACCGCTGCTCATCTGGACGCTGATCGCGAGCCTGTTCATCGGTAACTTCCTGCTGCTGGCGCTGAACCTGCCGCTGGCGCCGCTGTGGGCCAAACTGCTGCGCACGCCGCGGCCGTATCTGTACGCGGGCATTCTGTTCTTCGCCGCGCTCGGCGCGTTCGCGGTCAACCTGCAGCCGCTGGATCTGTTGTTGCTGCTGATCTTCGGATTGATGGGCCTGATGATGCGCCGGTTCGGACTTCCGGTGCTGCCGTTGATCATCGGGGTGATCCTCGGGCCGCGCATCGAACGGCAACTGCGGCAGAGCCTGCAGCTCGGCGGCGGTGACTGGGGCAACCTGTTCACCGAGCCGGTCGCGGTCGTCACCTATGTGCTGATGGCGCTGCTGCTGCTCGCACCGCTGGTGCTGCGACTGTTCCACCGCAGCGAGGAGAGTCTGTTGATCGTCGAGGACGACAAGGATCAGAAAGCGAAGGCATCGCAATCATGACGATCGTCATCGGATACACCGCCGACCAGTTCGGGCATGCGGCTCTTGAACACGGGATCGCCGAGGCGAAGCTGCGCAACACCGGCCTGCTGGTGATCAACTCGACCTCGGGGGAGTCCTATGTCGACTCGCGTTTCGCCGATGCGACCCAGGTGCACGATGTGGAAGCCCGGTTGGCCGACTGCGGGATTCCTTTCGAGCTCGCCCAACCGGTCGGCGTCGACGCCGTCGAGGAGCTGCTGACGGCGATGGACCGCCCGGAGGCCGAGCTGCTCGTCGTCGGTATCCGGCACCGCAGTCCGGTGGGCAAGCTGCTGCTGGGCAGTGTCGCGCAGAAGTTGATCCTGGAATGCCCGAAACCCGTTCTGGCGGTTAAACCTTCCGAGTTCTGACCTCATCCGTCATCGTCCTCTCCGTCGGGTTTCTTCTTTGGTGGGAGGAGTTCTTCGGGGTGGAAGTGGTGGTTGAGGGTGTCGCCGCCGGTGTTCATCAGTGGTGGTGGGTGCCAGTGCACGCGGCCGGTGACGGGGTCGATGGTGTTGGTCCAGCCCAGTTCGGCGAGCAGGTTGTCCGGTCCGCAGCCCAGTGCGAGGTCGGGTGCGTCGGTGAGTCCGCCGTTGTTCCAGCTGGGGTTGGCGTGGTGTGCCTGGCAGCGGCATGCTGCTTGGGTGCAGCCGGGCCGGGTGCAGCCGCGGTCGCGGTTGTAGAGCAGCAGGCGTTGGGCTTTGGTGGCCAAGCGTTTGGAGCGGCCCATGTAGAGCGGTTCGGCGGTGTGGTGGCGGTAGACGATCAGGTAGTGATGGGCGTGTTCGGCCAGGCGGATCAGATCGCGCATGGGCATGAGGGTGCCCGCGCCGGTGACCGCGATCCCGGCAGCGGCCTCGAGTTCGCCCAGCGTGGTGGAGACGACTACGGAGACGGGCAGCCCGTTGTGCTGACCGAGGCGTTTGGAGGCCAGGGTGTCGCGCAGGACGGCTTTGATGGCGTCGTGGTTGCGCTGGGACTGGGTGCGCGGGTCGCGCAGAAACCCGTCGAGGTCCCACGTCACCGGTGGCCCGGCATCCCCGGGCTGCACAGGCTCGGGCTCGGGCTCGGGCTCGGTCTCGAACTCGGTCTCGGGCTCAACCTCCGGTTCGGCCTGTGCTGATCCGGCCGCTGCCTCTGCCTCGAACTCGCTCTCGAACTCGAACTCGGGGTCGGTGTCGGGTTCGGGTTCGGTGTCGGGTTCGGCGGGGTCGTCGTCGAGCGGGTTCGGTACCGGATTCTGCTGGGGCTGCTCATCGTCGGGGTTGTTGACCCCGGGGCGGGCCCAGACGTCGAGGATGGTGCGTAGGTAGGCGGCGAACTCCGCATCCACCCACCCCGACACTTTGGCCATGCCGTCGACGTCTTGGGGACCGATGCTCAGCCCGCGCCGGTGTCGGGCCGGGTCGGGGCCATCACCGTCGGGGTTGAGCAGACCCAACGCGTGATCGGCGGCCTTCTGCAACGTTTCGGGGGTATTGATGGCGGCGATATCCACCAACGTCGATTCCAGCTGCCCGCGCGCGGTGGCATCCAGACGGGCCGAGGCCTTGTTCAGTGTGGTGCGGATGATGGTGATGTGCGCGGTGGTGATGGTGCCGGCGGCCAGTGCTGCCGCGCACGCCGCGAGCACCGGTTCCAGGACCTCGCCGGTCATGGTGTGCCGGGGCCCCAGGTCGCGGGCCGCGGTGATGCGCCGTCCGGCTTCGGTGGCGCTGAGGCGGTCGCGGGTGGTCAGCACGTCGGTCCAGGTTTTCCCGCCGATCTCGTGTGGGGTGGCCCGGTCCATCAGGGCGGCCAGGATGCGGTGATCGACCGCGGTATCGGCGCGGGCCTGCTGCTCCCGCACCGACAACAGTTCCAGCAGTTCGGCGGTGTCGAACATGGTGAAATCGGCATCCAGCAGCGCTTTGACCGATGCGGCGCGGTCGGAGCGCGCGTGTTGCACCGCGTCCCGACCGCCGGCCACATCACTGTTCATGAATCGAACATACGAGCGACCACCGACAAGAAACCCGACAAAGTGACCGGTGTGATCAATGGGTCCAAAGAAATTTCTGAGACTCGACTTCCGCTCGAAAGTCGCTGACAGGTAGGTACTTTCATGCCCATCCTGCTGACGCGACCGCGGTGTTCCGGGCGGGCGCTAGGGTTCGTCCATGAGCACTCCGGATCTCACCGAAGCCACCGCCACCGCGGGGGCCGCCATCGAACAAGCGGTGGCGGTCTTCATGCTGCATCCCCAGACATACGGCGAGAGTGTCGCCGCCGGCTATCAGAATCCGCTGGCCGGATACGTGGCCGGGCGTGGTGGCGTGCTGGGCGAGGTCACCGGCGCGACTGTCGGCGCGGTGTTCGCGGTCTTCGAACCCACCGGCCTGTCGGCCATGTGGGATGAAGGTGTCGCCGTGCGCGGCGCCGCCGGTGCGTCCCAGGTGTATTGGCAACAGGCCGCCGAGTTCGGTCGCACGTATCTGGCCGGTGCGGAGGGGCTGGACCGTATCGCAGCGCTGGGGGAGAAGCTCATTGCGGTGGCGCCGACCGCGGCGTCGCCCTTGTTCGCGGGCTGGCGGACCGTGCCGCTGGCTGACGACGTGGCCGCCCGCGCCCTGCAGGTGATGTTCGTGTTGCGGGAGCTGCGGGCCGGACTGCACTTCAATGCGCTCAGTCTCTCGGGTGTCACTCCCATCGAGGCGCACATGCTCAACAAGGGCCCGCGCTACGCGGCCATGTTCGGCTGGCCCGAGCCGTTCTCCGACGGCGCGGACAAGAAAGACCGCTACGCCGAGGTCGAACAGGCCACCAATCGCCGGATGGCCGAACTGGTCGGCGCCGCGCTGGATCCTGGGCGAGGTCACTGAGTTCGCCGACCTGACGACGGCGGCACTGGCCACGCTGAAGACGAACGTCCCGCGTTGACCCGTCCTGTCGTAGCGGCACAATCCGGACCGACTGGTTAGCCTGACGCATGCCCGCGGAAACCGCGATCCACTTCTTCCTCCAGCTCGCCGTCATTCTTGCGGCCTGCAAGCTCGCCGGCCTGGCCGCTCAGCGGGTGGGGCAGCCGCAGGTCGTCGGGGAGATGATCGCCGGTGTCGTGCTGGGCCCCTCGCTGCTGGGGCGGATGGCCCCGGATCTGCAAAGCCACCTGTTCCCCACCGGAACGTCGAACCTGGTGCTCTACACCGCGGCGCAGGTCGGATTGGTGCTCTACATGTTCATCATCGGGCTGAACTTCGATGTCGATCACGTCAGGCAGCGGGCCGGAACGGCGGCCGCAGTGTCCATCACCGGCACGGTCGCGCCATTGATCGTCGGCGCGCTGGCAGCGATACCGCTTCTGGGCGCCGGTGGTTTCTTCGGCGACGGTGTCAACCTCGGGATGGCGATGATGTTCCTCGGGGCCTCGATCGCCATCACCGCCTTCCCGATGCTCGCCCGGATCATCTTCGAAAAGAAGCTGACCGGAACGTCTTTGGGCACCCTGGCGCTGGCGTGCGGCGCGACGGCAGATGCCGTCTCGTGGTGCATCCTGGCCACGGTGCTGGCCATCCACCGCAACAGCCCGATGCTGGCCGTCATCGCGATCGGTGGCGGTCTGCTCTACACCCTGGTGCTGCTGACCATCGGTCGACGCGGCCTGCAGTCCTTGGGCAAGATGGCCGAAGACAACCAGGGCGTCTCGCCCTCGATGCTCAGCACCGTGCTGATCCTGCTGATGGCCTGCGCATGGTTCACCGACATCATCGGCATCTACGCCATCTTCGGCGCCTTCCTGCTCGGCGTGGCGATGCCTTCGGGGTTCTTCGCCACGAATCTCACCGACAAATTGGAGCCGCTCACCACCAAGCTGCTGCTGCCGCTCTTCTTCGTGTATTCCGGGCTGAACACGCAGATCGGTCTCGTGAACACCCCGGCGCTGTGGGCGGTGACGCTGGGTCTCGTCGTCGTCGCCATCGTGGGTAAGGGCGTCGCGTGTACGGCCGCGGCCCGGCTGAGCAAGGTGCCCATGCGCGAGTCGGTGGCGCTGGGTGCGCTGATGAACGCGCGCGGACTCATCGAACTGATCCTTCTCAACATCGGCCTCGAAGCGGGGATCATCACCCCCACCCTGTTCACCATCCTGGTCATCGTGGCGGTGGTCACCACCCTCATGACGTCACCGATCTTCGAGTGGGTCTACGGGCGTCACCAGCGGGTTGCCGAGACTGTGTAGTACGGGTTGCTGTTCTGCCCCCTGTCGTTTCACGGCTGCACCCCGCCCATTGTGGGTATGTTGATTTCATGCGGCCCCAACTCTCGCGACTCGATGCGCAGGCCCGGGCGGCCCTCGCGCGCAAGATCAGAAGCCAGCTGCCCGCGGCCGACGTCCCGTCGACCGACCACGACGTGGCGATCGCCGGCGGCGGCATCGCCGCCATGGCGCTTGCGCTGGAAATCAGGCAGGCGCGTCCACAGACCCGCATCCTGCTGGTCGAGCCGCACACCCATCCGGTGTCGGAGATCACCCATACCGTCGGCGAATCGACGGTGGAGGTGTCCGCCCACTATCTGCGTGATCGCCTTGGCCTCGGTGAGCACCTGCAGGCGGCGCACATTCGCAAGATGGGCCTGCGAATGTTCTTCTCGCACGAACACAACAGCGATATCGCGTCCCGAATGGAGTTGGGAGGCTCGTCGTTCGTCCCGCTGGTCACCTATCAGATAGATCGGGGGCGCTTGGAGAACGAGCTGCACACCCGTTGTCTGGCAGCGGGTATCGCCATCCGGCGTGGTCGCGTCGCCTCCGTCGCCCTCGGTCATGACGGCAGCTCGCACACGGTGTCTGTCCAGGCCGATGAAGAACGCATGGACACCACGGCCCGGTGGGTGGTCGACGCGTCCGGACGGAACCGGATGCTGCCCCGGCAACTGAACCTCAAACAGCCCAACGAGCACCACTGCAACGCGGCATGGCTGCGGGTGGCCACCGAGATCGACGTCAACGGCTGGAGCGACGCCCCCGACTTCCACAGTCGTCTTGTCGAGGGCAACCGGGCCATGTCGACGAATCACCTGATGGGGGAGGGCTACTGGGTCTGGCTGATCCGACTCGGCTCCGGAGCCACCAGCGTCGGCATCGTCGCCGACCCTGCGCTGCATCCGTTCGACGGGTTCAACACGCTTGCCCAAGGCGATGGCGTGGCTGCGTGCACACGAACCGCAGTGCGCTGCGGTGCTGGCCGAGCACGAACATCAGATCAGGGACTTCCGGGTGATGAAGAAGTACAGCCACGGCGCCACCAAGATCTTCGATGGTGCCGATCGCTGGTGTCTCACCGGGGACGCCGGCGTGTTCCTCGACCCGCTGTACTCGTCCGGTCTGGACCTCGTCGCGATCGGCAACGGCCTGATCACCGACATGATCGTCCGCGACCTGGGCGGCGAAGACGTGCTGGCCCGTGCACAGGTCAGCGACACACTGTTCCGGTCACTCACCGAGATGTGGCTCGCGGTGTATCAGGACCAGTACGTGCTGATGGGGACGCCTGCGGTGATGTCGGCGAAGGTCGTCTGGGACATCGCCTTCTACTGGGGATTCATCGGCCTGCTCTACATGAATGATCGGTTCGTTCGTATCGCCGATGACCCGGAGTTCGTGCCCCAGCTGGAAGGCCTCATCGCGCTGAGCAATCGGGTTCAGCGCTTCTTCCGCGAATGGGCCGCGTTGGAGGGCCGTGGACCCGAGGCTCAGAAGGCCACCGTGCCGTTCCTGGACCTGTACGCGCCGCTGAACTTCATGGTGTCGCTGCACGCAGCGATGGTGGAACCCAGCCCGGACTTCGGTGCTCAGTTCGACACCAATGCTCGGTTGCTGCACCAGATTGCGGGTCAGCTTGTCGAGACGGTGCTGGCGGCAAAAGCCGCGGTGTTCGAGGACGATGAGGTCGTGCGCCAGGTGCAGACCTGGCAACGCGATCCGTTGCTACGTGAATTGCGGGCCATCTATCGCCGGGATCAGGAGGCCGCTCCCATCAGCGCCGACTGGATCGTCACCGGATCGTCGGTCCTGCAGCCGAACTGAACCCGACCGCAGCACCACGAAATTCACCAGTCCGGGATCCCATCCATTGTCGCTGCGGCTACGAATACCTCGCGAAGTGTGTAGCGCGACGAGAAAGTGCCGATGCCAGTGACCGACCCACTGCCCATAGACCGTGAACCGCTGGCGATAGTCGGGATCGGATGTCGATTCCCCGGCGGTGCCGATTCGGCGCAGACCTTCTGGCGGCTGCTGTGCGATGAGGTTGATGCCACCGGTGACGTTCCTGCGTCGCGGTGGGATGCGGCGCGCTACCACGACCCGAACCCGGCGAAGATGGGCAAGGTCGTCACCCGCCGGGGCGGGTTCCTGTCCGAGATCGATCAGTTCGACCCCCAGTTCTTCGGCATCTCGCCGCGCGAGGCCCATTCCCTGGACCCCCAGCAGCGCCTTCTGCTGGAGGCCACCTGGGAGGCGTTCGAAGACGGGGGGATACCCGCCGATCGGCTGGCTGGTACCGACGTCGGCGTGTTCATCGGCGGCTTCACGCTGGACTATCAACTCCTGCAGAACCAGGGCCGCAGCAGTCGCTACCGGTTCAAGGCCCATTCGGCCACCGGGATGATGATGACAATGCTGGCGAACCGCATCTCCCATGCGTTCGACTTCCGCGGTCCCAGCATGACGATCGATACGGCATGCTCGAGCTCGCTGGTCGCCGTGCACCTTGCGGCGCAGAGCATCTGGAACGGCGAATGTGCAGTGGCACTCGCCGGTGGTGTCAACATCATGGGCGGTCCCAATACCGCCATCGCCGAATCGAGGAGCGGATTCCTCAGCCCCGAAGGGTCGGAGCAAGGCCTTCTCCGATTCGGCGGACGGGTACGCACGGGGTGAGGGCGGCGCAGTCGTCATCATCAAATCGCTCGCGCAGGCGCTGACCGACGGTGACGATGTCTACGCGCAGATTCTCGGGACCGCCGTCTCGCAGGACGGGCACACCGACGGCATCACCGTGCCCCGTGAAGAGGCACAGGTAGCGGCGATCCGAACGGCGCTGCGGCGCGCCGGCGTCACACCCAACCAGGTCGGGTACGTGGAAGCGCATGGGACGGGTACGCCGGTCGGTGACCCCATAGAGATGAGGGCGCTGGCGCACGCACTCACATCGGACCGGTCGGCCACGCAGCCCCTGCTGATCGGTTCTGTCAAGACGAACATCGGTCACCTCGAAGCCGGGGCCGGAGTGGCCGGGCTGATCAAGGCGGCGCTGGTCGTCAAACACGGATATGTCCCGGCCAACCTGCATCTGCAGAACCCGACCACGCACGTCTCGGTCGCCGAACTCAAACTCGACATCGCCTCCGCGGGAAGGCCCTTCCCCGAGACCGGCCGTCGGGTGGTCGGGGTCAACTCCTTCGGGTTCGGTGGCACCAATGCCCACGTGGTCCTTGCCGAACCCCCGGTCGCGCGGCGGGAGACCACCGCAGACACCGAGGCCCTACCGCTGACCGTGCTGCCGATATCGGGGCGCAGCGAGCAGGCGCTGGTTGCGTCGGCCGCTCGGTTGGCCGACCACCTGGACAGCCATCCCGACATCACGCTGCCCGACCTCGGCTACACACTGGCCCGGCGGCGGGCGCACCTCAGCCATCGGCACACGCTGATCGCCGAAGACATCGCCGATGCGCGTGAACAATTGCGTGCCGTCGGCAACGGCGGTGAGATCACCACCGGTCGAACCGCATCCACCGCGCCCAAAGTGGCCTTCGTGTGCACCGGCATGGGTCCGCAGTGGTGGCAGATGTGCCGGGGATTGCTGGACGTGTTCCCGGTCTTCACCGCGAGCATCCTGCGCAGCTCGCGAGAATTGTCGAAGTACGCGGACTGGTCGCTGATCGAGGAACTGCGACGTGACGAATCAGCTTCCCGGATGGGTGACACCGAATTCGCCCAGCCGGCTAATTTCGCGATCCAGGTGGCCCTGGCCGAACAGCTCGCCCACTTCGGGATCACACCGGACGCCGTGATCGGCCACAGCGCAGGTGAAGTCGCGGCCCACCACCTCGCCGGGCTGCTCTCTTTCGAGCAGGCCATCGAGGTGATCCATCACCGTAGCCGACTGCAACAGCGCACCAGCGGGCAGGGCCGGATGCTGGCCGTCGGCCTGGACGCCGAAACCCTCATGCAGACCCTCGACGAGAAGATGATCGACGAATTCGGTCGACGGGTGTCGATCGCCGCCATCAACAGTCCGGCGGCGGTCACCGTCGCGGGGGACGGTGACGTCCTGGAAGACATTGCCCGCCAATTGGATGAGGCGCAGATCTTCAACCGCTACCTCGCGGTGAAGGTGCCGTACCACACCCACTACATGGACGCGATCAAGGACGAGCTCTACGACGCCCTCTCGGGTCTGTCGTCGAAGTCCGCGCAGCTGCCGCTCTATTCGACGGTCACCGGTGAACTGTTGACCCGTTATGGCACCGGCGCGGCCTACTGGTGGCAGAACACCCGGGCCACCGTCCTGTTCGAACCAGCGCTGCGCAGGATGCTCGACGATGGCTACACCCATTTCATCGAGCTCGGGCCCCACCCGGTGCTGGCCGCATCCATCTTGGAAATCGCCGGAACGCAGCGGGTCTCGGTGACAGCCACGCAGCGGCGCGAGGACGACGATGTTCGCACGCTGTTGAACTGTGTCGGCGTACTGCACAACGCGGGCCACGATATCGCCTGGGACTGCGTGCATCCCCGCGGCGGCGCTCGGTTGGTGAAAATTCCGAGCTATCCATGGCAGACCAAACGCTTCTGGTACGACAACTACGAAATCGAAGAGACGTTGTTCTACCGGCCGGTGCATCCGCTGCTCGGCCAGCCCATCCGCGGGGTACATCCGACCTGGGAAGCCGAGATCAGCACCGCCACCCTCGAATTCCTGGCCGATCACCGGGTGCAGGGCAGCGTGGTGGTTCCCGGAGCGGTGTACGTCGAGATGGCGCTGGCCGCAGCCAGGGAAACCTACGGATCCGACCACAGCATCGACAATCTGGTGCTGCACCGTGCCGTCATCCTGGACGACACTTGCGATCCCGTCATCAGGACCACCCTGAACAAGGACGACGGCACGCTGGAATTCGCGTCCTTCACGGTCACTTCGGACGGTGATCTCAAGTGGGCGATCACCGCGACCGCCGAACTCGGCACACTTGCGCCCCCGACCGATCCGGGCGGTGTGCAGGAGGTGGGCCCGCGCGCCGAGATGGACGGTGAGCAGTTCTACCGCCGCACGAGTGACCTCGGGTTCGACTACGGCGATGCGTTTCGGGCGGTATCCGGTGTGACAGCCGGTCACGACTGGGCGGTCGCCGCGCTGACCATACCCGCCCGGGTCGCCGCGGAGGTCGGCCAATACCGCTTTCACCCGGCACTCATCGACGGGGCCTTTCAAACCCTTTTCGGCGCACCGTTCTCCGGGCAAGAGGAGAACGAGGATCCCTACCTACCCACCCGCATACGGCACTGCGCCGCCTATGGGCCGCCTGCTGCGGACATGAGGGTGCAGGTGCGCGTGGTCTCGGCAACCAGAGATGCGGTCGAATGCGATATCTCGATCACCGATGACCGGGGTGGTGTGCTCGCCGTGTTCGACGGGTTCACGGTGCAATCGTTGAGTTCGTCCTCCCGGATGTCGGTCGAGCACATCGACAAGGGACTGTACGAGTTGCAGTGGTCCCAGGTGGCCGACACCGCAACGGAAATCGTCACCGGGTCGGACTCCGGAGCCCTGTGCTGGCTGGTGCTGGCCGACGATTCCGGTGTCGGAAAGGCGCTCGCCGACGACCTGCGGTCACGCGGTCACCTCGTCGACACCGTGCAGTACCCGGCTGACGGCGTCGACTGGAACGCGCTGATCGACGGACTCGCCACCGGTGAGCGCGGACTCGCCGGCATCATCGATTGCTGGCCGTTGGACATGCCGACGGTCGCCGGCGATTCCGACGACATCGGCCCTTTCACCGTTCTTCGACTGGTGAAGGCGCTCGCCGAGTTGAAGGCCGGAAACCCGAGACTCTTTCTGGTGACCGCCAACTCGCAGGCGGTACCCGGCACCACGCTGACCGGCGCGGACCAGGCCTCGATATGGGGTCTGGGCCGTGTCATCGGGCACCAGGAGTTCTCCGGATACTGGGGCGGCCTCATCGATATCGACAGCGGCGACCATCAGGTGGAGGTCGCGAAGCGAATCTCCGACCATGTGCTCGGTGACGGCAGCGAAGATCAGATCGCGATCCGTGGTGCCACGACGTTCGTCCCCCGCCTCCGGCTGTGCAAGGAGCTGACCTACCCGTTCCCCACCAAGCTTTCCGCCGATGCGACGTACGTCGTCACCGGTGGGGCCGGTGCGCTGGGCAGGGTGGTGGCCACCTATCTGGCCGAACGCGGTGCGCGTCATATCACCCTGCTCGGGCGGACTCCCGTGCCGCCGAGATCCCGCTGGGCCGAGCTGGTCGATGGCGATCCGCACTTCGAGACCGTCACCGCACTCCGGATGATCGAGCGGCTCGGCGCTCATATCGACACGGCCAGTGTCGATGTCACGGTCGCCGATGACGTCGCCTCGTGGCTGGCCGACCATCTTTCGCGCGGCGGGCGGCCGGTGCGCGGAATCGTGCACGCCGCCGGTTCGGTGAGTGACCAACTGCTGATCAACATGGGCGAAGAGGACTACGCGAAGGTGACCGCACCGAAGATCACCGGTGCCAGGGTGCTTCACCATGCCTTCGAGGGGCAGAATCTGGACTTCTTTGTCATGTTCGGTTCTGCTGGTTCGACCATCGCCGCCCCGGGGCAGGGAAATTACGCCGCCGCCAACGCTTTTCTCGATGCCTACGCGTACCAGCTTCGCGGCCAGGGACTTCCGGCCCTCACGATCGGCTGGGGGCCATGGTCGGTCGGAATGGTCGAAGAACTGAAGTTGGAAAAGGTCTACGCGCAGCGGGGGATCGAGCTCATCACCCCCGCCGTCGGTGCCCGCATCCTCGACAGGCTGATCAAGCAGACGGTGCCCAGTGTCGTGGCGATCACCGTTGACTGGAACCGGGCTCGCCAGGCAGGAATGGGCGGGCCGTTGCCGGCGATGTTCGGCGAACTCGAATCCGCCGACTCGGGCGCGGCGCAGGACGCTACGGGGTCGTCGATCCTGGACGTGCTCGCCGCTACCCCGGAGACCGGGCGCGCCGCTCTCATCTCCGAGCGTGTCCTAGAGGTCGTGGCCGATGTGTTCGATTGTGGCGTGGCCGATATCGACACCGGCGCCATGCTCGACGACATCGGTCTGGATTCGATGATGGCCATGGAGTTCCGGGTGCGCATCAACGCGACCTTCTCGATCGATGTGCCCGTACTGGAGATCCTGCGTGGTGTCAGCGTGAACTCGCTGTCCGACCGGATTCTCACCGAGTTGCACGCGATTCACGGCGATGCGTCCGTGCCGGGCGAGACCGCCACCGACGACCAGACCGGTGATCAAGACGATGTCGACGGACTGCTGGATGATCTGTCCGAATCAGAACTGCGAGCGCTGCTGGCGGAGATCGAGGCCGACGGCGCCGAACCGGATGCCGGAAGACTCCAGTCGTGAATGGTGCGGCCCCCGCCCGGGCTGTCCAGGTGCGGGGCCTGTCCAAGTCGTACGGAGCGCGGCGGGCGGTCGACGATCTCGACCTCGATGTCGAATACGGAGAGATCTTCGCGATTCTCGGGCCGAACGGTGCAGGCAAGTCGACGACCGTCGAGATCCTGGAGGGAAACCGCCGGCGCGACGCGGGACAGGTGAGTGTGCTCGGAGCAGACCCGGGAACGGCGGGCAGACACTGGCGCGCACGGATCGGCATCGTTCTCCAAGAGGTCAGTGATGCCGGGATGCTCACCGTGGGCGAAACCGTGCAGATGTTCGGTAGTTGTTACGGTGCGGCCAGGGCACCGGCGGACGTGCTCGATCTCGTCGGTCTCGCCTCGGTCGCCGAGGCGAGGGTCGGGACACTGTCGGGCGGTCAGCGTCGCCGCCTCGATGTCGCCCTCGGCATCGTGGGCCGGCCCGAGTTGCTGTTCTTGGACGAACCGACCACCGGATTCGACCCCGAAGCCCGGCAACAGTTCTGGGAACTCATCAGGCTGTTGGCGGCAGACGGCACGACGATCTTGATGACGACGCACTACCTCGAGGAGGCGGCCGCGCTGGCAGACCGGGTCGCTGTCGTCGCCGGCGGGTCGGTGGTCGCGGTCGACTCGCCTGCCCGGCTGATCGAACATGTCGACACCGCTGCGACCGTCCGGTGGATGGAGGGCGGCCGGGAGCGGGTGGAACGGACAGCGGCACCCACCGAATTGATCCGCAGCCTCAGCAGCGGTGGCGCCGAACTGGATGGCCTGACGGTGACGCGCCCGACCCTCGAGGACGCCTATCTGCAGCTGATCGGGCATTCGTGAGCACCGCCGGGCAGCACACCCGCGCACCGCTCCCGTCGGTGCTGCGCATCGGGTGGTCCCGGGTGGTCCCGGAACTGAAGATGTTCTACCGCAGACCCGAGCAGGTGGTGTTGACCTTCTCGATGCCGGCCGTGATCTGTCTGCTGCTGGGGTCCATATTCTCGGCGCAGTTGCCCCTCGGCAACGTCAGTACGGGAGCGGTGATCGCCGCCAGCATGCTTGCCTACGGCATCCTTTCGACGTCCTTCGTGAACCTGGGCATCAGTATCGCCGCCGATCGGGAGACCGGGGCCCTGCGCCGCCTGCACGGAACGCCGACGACGGCAACGTCCTACTTCATCGGCAAGATCATGTTGGTGTTCGTGGTCAGTCTGGCCGAGGCGGTGCTGCTGCTGGTGGTGGGTGTGCTCGCGTTCGGACTTCGGCTGCCCACAGACGTTTTCGGGTGGTTCACCCTGACCTGGGTGTTCCTGCTGGGCGTCATCAGCTGTTCGTTGCTCGGCGTGCTGATCAGCAATGTCGCAAGCAGTGCGGTATCGGCCGCCGCCATGACCAACGGTCCCGCGGTCGGTCTGCAGTTCGTGTCGGGAACCTACGTCCCGATCATGGTGCTCCCGACGTGGATGCTGGTGATCGGCTCGTTGTTCCCGGTCAAATGGATGGCGCAGGGTTTCCGATCGGTGCTGCTACCACCCGAAATGGCGGCCATCGAACCCGCGGGCAGCTGGGAGCACTGGCGGATTTTCTTCGTGCTGGCGGCATGGAGTATCGGGGGACTGATCGGTTGCCTCACCGTCTTCCGCTGGTCGGAATCACGCTGATCTTCTGGCATCCTGAGGTCATGACGGATCCGCAGTCGTACGGGGGCGACCCGGGCAACTTCCCACCGCCGGGCTACCAGCCGCCGCCCGGCGGTGCCGGTTTCCCGCCGCCCGGCGGTGCCGGTTTCCCGCCACCCGGCCAGCCGGGTTACCCGCCGCCGCCCCCGGGTGCATACTTCGATCCGCTGGCCCCCTACGGGCGGCATCCCATGACCGGGGAACCCTATTCCGAGAAGTCCAAGGTCATCGCCGGCCTGCTGCAGTTGCTGGGGTTGGTCGGCATCCTCGGCATCGGACGCTTCTACCTCGGCTACACCGGACTGGGTGTGGCGCAGCTGCTGGTCGGCATCTTCACCTGCGGAATCGGTGCCATCGTCTGGGGCATCATCGACGCAATCCTGCTGCTGACCGACAAGGTGCGCGACCCGCAGGGCCGCCCGCTGCGCGATGGCACCTGAGAGCGCGACCGCCCGAGCCGGGCTGATCGGTGCCGGGGTGGCCGCCGCCGGCGCCCTGGCCTATATCGGCCTTGCCGACCCGCACCGGCCCGGGTTCCTGTTTCCCGGCTGCCCCTTCAAGGCCCTCACCGGCCTGGATTGCCCGGCGTGCGGAGGGCTGCGGATGACGCACGATCTGCTGAACGGCGATCTGGCGGCCGCCGTCGTCGACAACGTGTTCCTCCTGGTGGCGTTGCCGGCGTTGGCGGTGTGGCTGGTGGTGCGGTGGCGGCGCGGCCTGACGCTCATGCCGATGGCGGCCACCGTCACGGTCGTCGTGGCCGCGGTGGCATGGACCGTGGTCCGCAACTGGCCGGGGTTCCCGCTGGTCCCCACTGTTCTCACCGGCTGAATATCGCCGGGAAGTAACACGTTCTCGCTGATACACTGCAGCTTCGGGCCGATGCAGTCCCTCCTATCGTCACGGAGACTGCGGAGGTAGATTCGCTTGCTGTTCTCGGCACTTCCCAAGGCCCAAGGCTTATACGACCCGGACAACGAATCGGATTCCTGTGGCGTCGCCATGATCGCCGATATCGGGGGTCGACGCTCACACGGCATCGTCTCGGACGGACTCACCGCGTTGGAGCACCTGGAGCATCGCGGCGCGGCCGGCGCCGAGCCGAACAGCGGTGACGGCGCCGGAATCCTGATCCAGCTGCCGGTGGAGTTGTTCGCCGCGGTCGTCGACTTCGATCTGCCGCAGCCAAATGCCGATGGATCCAACACCTTCGCCGCCGGAATCTGCTTCCTGCCGCAGGAACTGGTCGCCCGCGCCGCCGAGTGCGCACGAATCGAGGCCATCGCCGCCGAGGAGCACCTGGAGGTTCTGGGCTGGCGCGAGGTGCCGATCGATCCCGACGGCGCCGAAGTGGGAGCCACCGCGGTGGGCTGTATGCCCTATATGGCACAGCTTTTCGTCGCCGCCTCCGGCGGCTGCGGCGGCATCGACCTGGACCGTCGGGTGTACCCGCTGCGCAAGCGGGCCGAACAGGGTGCGGTCTACTTTCCGTCGCTGTCCAGCCGAACCATCGCCTACAAGGGCATGCTCACCACAATGCAGCTGCCGCAGTTCTTTCCGGATCTGCGCGACGATCGCTGCACGAGTGCCATCGCCATCGTGCACAGCCGCTTCTCCACGAACACCTTTCCGTCGTGGCCGCTGGCGCATCCGTTCCGGTTCGTCGCGCACAACGGGGAGATCAACACCGTCCGCGGCAACCGCAACCGGATGCACGCCCGCGAAGCCAAGTTGAGCAGCACGCTCATCCCCGGTGACCTGAGCCGCCTCTCGCCGATCTGCCCCAGGGACGGGTCGGACTCCGCGTCGTTCGATCAGGTGCTGGAGTTGCTGCACCTGGGTGGTCGCAGCCTGCCGCACGCGGTGTTGATGATGATCCCGGAGGCCTGGGAGAACAACACCACCATGGACCCGGCGCGGCGCGCGTTCTGGCAGTTCCATGCCTCGCTGATGGAGCCGTGGGACGGCCCGGCGTGCGTGACCTTCACCGATGGCACCGTCGTCGGTGCGGTGTTGGACCGCAACGGATTACGGCCCGGTCGCTGGTGGCGCACCATCGACAACCGGATCATCCTGGCCAGTGAGAGCGGCGTGCTCGACGTGCCCAGCGCCGAGGTGGTGGCCAAGGGACGCCTCGAGCCCGGCAAGATGTTCCTGATCGACACCGCCGCAGGTCGCATCGTCTCCGATGACGAGATCAAGGACGACCTCGCCGGTGCGCACGCCTACGGCGAATGGCTGCATGCCGGGTTGCTCGATCTCAAGACCCTGCCGGATCGCGTTCGCGTGCAACCCAATCACGAATCCGTGGTGCGCAGGCAGGTGGCGTTCGGCTACACCGAGGAAGAACTGCGGGTGTTGCTGACGCCGATGGCGGCAGCGGGGGCCGAACCGCTGGGCTCGATGGGCACCGACACCCCGATCGCGGTGATGTCGCAACGATCCCGGCTGCTCTACGACTATTTCGTCGAACTGTTCGCCCAGGTCACCAACCCTCCGCTGGACGCCATCCGCGAAGCCGTCGTCACCTCGATGAGTCGGGTGATGGGCCCCGAGGAGAACCTGTTGGAGCCGACAGCGGCATCGTGTCGCCAGATCAGGCTCGGCTGGCCGGTGCTCGACAACGACGATCTCAACAAGATCGTGCACGTCAACGACGACGGCGAGCAGCCCGGTCTGCGCACCGCCGTGCTGCGCGCCCTCTATGACGTGGAACGCGGTGGGGAAGGCCTGGCCGAGGCGCTGGAGGAGCTGCGCATTCGCGCGTGCGAGGCGATCGCGAAAGGCGCTCGCACCCTGGTGATCTCGGATCGCGACTCCGACCACACCAGGGCGCCGATACCGTCGCTGCTGGCAGTCTCCGCGGTGCACCACCACCTGGTGAACACCAAGGAACGCACCGGTGTCGGGCTGGTGGTGGAAAGCGGTGATGCTCGCGAAGTGCACCATATCGCGATGCTGATCGGTTTCGGCGCCGCAGCGGTCAACCCGTATCTGGCCTTCGAATCGATCGAGGACCTGATCCGCGAAGGGTGAGCTCACCGGGATCGAGCCGACCACCGCCGCGCGCAACTACCTCACCGCGCTCGGCAAGGGGGTGATGAAGGTGATGAGCAAGATGGGCATCTCCACGGTGTCGTCCTACACCGGCGCCCAGGCCTTCGAGGCGATCGGGCTGGACCGCGCCGTCATCGACGAGTACTTCACCGGCACACCGATGCAACTCGGCGGTATGGGACTGGACGTGCTGGCCGAAGAGGTCAGGTTCCGGCACCGCCGGGCCTACCCGGAGAACCCCACCGAGCGGGCCTACCGGCGGCTGTCGGTGGGCGGCGAGTACCAGTTCCGCCGCGATGGTGAATTGCACCTGTTCACCCCGGAAGTGGTCTTCCTGCTGCAGCATTCGACACGCACCGGACGCCACGATGTCTTCGCCCGGTACTCCGAGGAAGTGAACCGGCTCGCCCGTGAGGGGGGTGCGCTGCGCGGCCTGTTCGGTTTCAAGACCGGCGTGCGGTCACCGGTTCCGCTGGACGAAGTGGAGTCCGCAGAAGCGATCGTGACGCGGTTCAACACCGGTGCCATGAGCTACGGTTCCATCTCCGCCGAGGCGCACGAGACCATGGCCATCGCGATGAACACGCTGGGCGGACGCTCGAACTCCGGTGAGGGCGGCGAGGACGCCGACCGGCTGTATGACCCCAAACGGCGCAGCGCCGTGAAACAGGTGGCGTCCGGACGGTTCGGCGTGACCAGCGACTACCTGGTGAACGCCACCGATATCCAGATCAAGATGGCACAAGGTGCCAAACCCGGTGAGGGTGGCCAGCTTCCGGGGTACAAGGTGTATCCCAATATCGCCAAGACCCGGCATTCCACTCCCGGAGTGGGTTTGATCTCGCCGCCACCGCACCACGACATCTACTCGATCGAGGATCTCGCGCAGCTGATCCACGACCTGAAGAATGCCAACGACAAGGCCCGTATCCACGTCAAGCTGGTCAGCTCGGTGGGTGTCGGTACGGTGGCAGCCGGCGTGTCGAAGGCGCACGCCGACGTCGTGCTGATCTCCGGGTATGACGGCGGTACCGGCGCGGCGCCGCTGACCTCGCTCAAGCACGCCGGCGCACCGTGGGAGATCGGACTGGCCGACACTCAGCAGACATTGATGCTCAACGGCTTACGTGACCGCATCACCGTGCAGTGCGATGGCGGGATGCGTACCGCCCGTGATGTCATGGTCGCTGCACTGTTGGGTGCCGAGGAGTATGGATTCGCGACCGCGCCATTGGTGGTCGCGGGCTGCATCATGATGCGGGTCTGCCATCTGGATACCTGCCCGGTCGGGGTGGCGACCCAGAATCCGGAACTGCGCGCGCGGTTCAACGGCAAGCCCGAGTTCGTGGAGAACTTCTTCCAGTTCATTGCCGAGGACATCCGGAAGATGCTCGCCGAACTCGGCTTCCGCAGCCTCGACGAGGCGATCGGGCGGGTCGAGATGCTCGACACCGCCGAAGGTGTCGCACACTGGAAGAGTCAGGGCCTCGACCTCAGCCCGATCTTCGCGGTCCCGACGGATGCGCACGGCGCCGAGATCGCCGAGCGCCGCAGGTTGCGCGATCAGGATCACGGTCTGGCCCAGGCGCTGGACCAGACGCTGGTGGCGCTCGCCGACGGCGCTCTGGAGGACGCTCACCCGGTCCGGCTGGAACTGCCGGTGCGCAATGTGAACCGCACGGTGGGCACGCTGTTGGGTTCGGAGGTGACCCGCCGCTACGGTGCCGACGGTCTGCCGGATGACACCATCCATGTCACGCTGACCGGTTCGGCCGGGCAGTCGCTGGGCGCATTCCTGCCCCCGGGTGTCACCCTGGACCTGATCGGTGACGCCAACGACTATGTGGGCAAGGGCCTTTCGGGTGGCCGCGTCATCGTGCGACCGCCCGATGATGTGCTGTTCCTGCCCGAGGACAACGTCATCGCCGGCAACACCCTGCTGTTCGGGGCGACCTCCGGCGAGGTCTTTCTGCGCGGACGGGTCGGGGAACGCTTCTGCGCCCGCAACTCCGGTGCGCTGGCCGTCGTCGAGGGCTGCGGCGACCATGCCTGCGAATACATGACCGGTGGGCGGGTGGTGGTGCTCGGCGACACCGGACGCAATATGGCGGCCGGGATGTCGGGCGGTATCGCCTTCGTGCTCGGCCTGGATCCGGCAAAGGTGAACACCGAGATGGTGGACCTGCAGCGCCTCGATCCCGAGGACCTGTCCTGGCTGCACGACGTGGTGGCGCGGCACGCGCAGGCCACCGGGAGCACCGTTGCGGGCTCGCTACTGGCGGACTGGCCGCGCCGCAGCGCACAGTTCACCAAGATCATGCCGACCGACTACGAGCGGGTGCTGCGCGCCACCCGGATGGCGAAGGCCGAAGGGCGAGACGTGGACACCGCGATCATGGAGGCCAGCCGTGGCTGATCCGAACGGCTTTCTGAGGGTGCGCAAGGTGGACGCGGCCAAGCGGCCGGTCGACGAACGGGTCGGCGACTGGCACGAGGTGTACGAGAGCCAGGATCCTCACGAGCGTGCCGGCGAGGTCTCCCAGCAGGCCCGTCGCTGTATGGATTGTGGAATCCCGTTCTGCCACTCGGGAACCGCGGGTTGCCCGCTGGGCAACCTGATACCGGAGTGGAACGATCTGGTGCGTCGCGGGCGGTGGGACGCAGCCAGCGACCGCCTGCACGCGACCAACAACTTCCCGGAGTTCACCGGCCGGCTCTGCCCGGCTCCGTGCGAGGCGGCCTGCGTGCTGTCGATTGCCGAGGAGACCACCGGCGGCAGCGTCACCATCAAACGGATCGAACAGTCCATCGTCGACCACGCCTGGATGACGGGTTCGGTGGAACCGCAGCCGCCCGCCATCGCCTCGGGACGCAGTGTGGCCGTGGTGGGTTCGGGTCCGGCCGGGCTGGCCGCCGCCCAGCAGCTCACCCGGGCCGGACATCACGTCACCGTCTACGAACGCGACAACCGCATCGGCGGGCTGATGCGCTACGGCATCCCCGAGTACAAGCTGGAGAAGGCGACGCTGAACCAGCGGCTGTCCCAGATGCGGGCCGAGGGAACCCGGTTCGTCACCGAATGCGAGGTCGGCGTCGACCTGTCCATCGAGGCGCTGCGGGCCCAGCACGACGCCATCGTGCTGGCCGTGGGCGCGCTACGCGGGAGGGATAACCAGGTCGAGGGCCGCGATCTCAACGGTGTGCATCTGGCGATGGAACATCTGGTACCCGCCAACAAGGAATGCGAGGGGGACGGCCCCGCCGAGCTGACCGCCGCCGGCAAGCACGTCATCATCATCGGCGGCGGCGACACCGGCGCGGACTGCCTGGGTACCGCGCACCGGCAGGGCGCCATCTCGGTGACCCAACTGGACTACAACCCGGCACCGCCGCAGGCGCGCGACGACGAGCGGTCGCCGTGGCCCACCTGGCCGCTGCTGCTGCGCACCTCGCCGGCGCACGCCGAGGGCGGGGCGCGGCGCTTCGAGGTGGCCGTACAGCGGTTCCTCGGCGACGACCAGGGCAACGTGCGGGCCATGCAGATCGCCGAGGTCAAGGTCGAGCGGGACGGTGCGGGCCGCCGCGTGATCACCCCGGTCGGGGATCCCATCGAATTGCCGTGTGATCTGGCGCTGCTGGCCATCGGGTTCGAGGGTGTCGAGGAGATGGCGCTGTTGGACGGTCTCGGGCTGCGACGCAACGGCCGTGGCACGCTGTCCTGCGGATCGGACTGGCAGACCGAGGAGCCCGGAGTGTTCGTGTGCGGCGACGCACATCGGGGCGCGTCGCTGATCGTCTGGGCCATCGCCGAGGGCCGCAGCGCCGCCCACGCGGTGGACGCCTACCTCATGGGCGACTCGGACCTGCCGGCACCCGTCCGGCCCGGTGCCCTCCCTCTGGCCGTCATCTGAATCGATTAACGACTATGCTCATGCGACGTGAATAGACGCGGAAAGATCGTCTGTACCCTCGGCCCGGCAACCTCCACCGATGCGTCGGTACGTGCCCTGGTCGAGGCGGGCATGGACGTCGCACGACTGAACTTCAGCCACGGCGACTACGCCGACCACGAGGAGTCCTACCGGCGGGTCCGGGCGGCCTCCGATTCCACTGGTCGTGCCGTCGGCATCCTCGCTGACCTGCAGGGACCCAAGATCCGGCTGGGCCGCTTCGCCGACGGCCCCACGGTGTGGAAGAACGGCGAGACCATCCGGATCACCGTCGAGGACTGCCTGGGCACCCACGACCGGGTGAGCACCACCTACAAGCGGCTGTCCAAGGACGCCACGCCCGGCGATCGGGTCCTGGTCGACGACGGCAACGTCGGTCTGGTCGTCGAGCACATCGACGGTGACGACGTTGTGTGCACCGTCACCGAGGGCGGCAAGGTCAGCAACAACAAGGGCATGTCGCTGCCCGGTATGAACGTCTCGGCGCCCGCGCTGTCGGAGAAGGACATCGAGGACCTGGAGTTCGCGCTGCGGCTCGGCGTCGACCTGGTGGCGCTCTCGTTTGTGCGCTCGCCCGCCGATGTCGAGCTGGTCCACGAGGTCATGGACCGGGTGGGTCGCCGGGTCCCGGTGATCGCCAAGATGGAAAAGCCCGAGGCGATCGAGAACCTCGAGGCGATCGTGCTGGCCTTCGACGCCATCATGGTGGCCCGCGGCGACCTGGGCGTCGAGCTACCGCTCGAAGAGGTGCCGCTGGTGCAGAAGCGCGCCATCCAAATGGCGCGGGAGAACGCCAAGCCCGTGATCGTCGCCACCCAGATGCTGGAGTCGATGATCGAGAACTCGCGTCCCACCCGTGCGGAGGCCTCCGATGTGGCCAACGCGGTGCTCGACGGCGCCGACGCGGTGATGCTGTCCGGTGAGACGTCGGTGGGCAAGTTCGCGCTCGAAGCGGTGCGGACCATGGGCCGCATCCTGTCGGCAGTCGAGGGCAACTCCACCGAGGCGCCGCCGCTGACCCACGTGCCGCGCACCAAGCGCGGCGTCATCTCCTATGCCGCCCGCGACATCGGCGAGCGACTGGAGGCCAAGGCGCTGGTTGCGTTCACCCAGTCCGGTGACACCGTGCGCCGGTTGGCCCGGCTGCACACCCCGCTGCCCCTGCTGGCCTTCACCGCGCTACCGGAGGTGCGCAGTCAGCTGGCGTTGACCTGGGGCACCGAGACCTTCATCGTGCCGCACATCGACACCACCGACGGCATGATCCGGCAGGTCGATCAGTCGTTGCTGGACCTGGGCCGCTACAAGCGCGGTGACCTGGTGGTCATCGTCGCAGGCGCGCCGCCTGGCACAGTAGGCTCGACCAACCTGATCCACGTCCACCGGATCGGCGAGGACGACCACTAAGGGGCTTGCGCGCCCCCAGGAGGAGAACTTTGTCAGCGGAGCACCTGCAGGAACTGCTGACGGTTCTCGATCTCACCCGGGTCGGCCCGGATGCGTTCACCGGCACGCATCCGAGCCGCAACCCGGTACGCACCTTCGGTGGGCAGATGATGGCGCAGGCCTTCGTGGCCGCGAGTCGCACGGTGCCCGACAACCTGCCGCCGAGCACGTTGTCGATGCATTTCATCGCCGGTGGCGACCCCGAGAAGGACCTCGAATTCGAGGTCGTTCGGTTGCGCGACGAACGGCGGTTCACCAATCGCAGGGTGGACGTCACTCAGGACGGCGCGCTGCTGGGCACCGCGCTGGTCTCGCATCTTGCCGGTGGCCGTGGGCTCGAGCACAACATCGCCGCACCCCAGGTGGCCGCGCCGGACTCGCTGCCCACCATCGACGAACTCCTGGTGGGCTACGAGCAGACGGTGCCGCATTTCGTCAGTGCCCTGCGGCCCATCCAGTGGCGCTACACGAACGACCCGGCCTGGGTGATGCGGGACAAGGGCGGTCAACTCGACCACAACCGGGTGTGGCTGACCGCCGACGGTCCGATGCCCGATGACCCGGTACTGCACGCCGGCGCCCTGGTCTACTCCTCGGACACCACGGTGCTCGATTCGATCATCACCACGCACGGCCTGTCCTGGGGTTTCGACCGGATCTTCGCGGTGACCATGAACCACACGGTGTGGTTTCACCGACCGATCCGCTTCGACGAGTGGGTGCTGTACTCGACGTCGTCGCCGGTGGCCGCCGACTCCCGCGGGCTGGGCGGCGGACACTTCTTCAATGAGCGCGGAGAGGCGCTGGCGACGGTGATGCAGGAAGGGATCGTCAAGTACTTCCCGGCGCGTCAGCCGCCGGAGACAGACCGTAGTCCCGCTCAACCCGCTCGCGGAAAGTGTTCTCGCACTGTCCCTGTGCGGTGCGGTCGGTGCCGGCCTGCTCCATGCACCTGACGTAGTCGCCCATGCCGGCCTCGGTGAAGAAACCTATCCAGATCGGGACGAAGGCCACCCCGACGATGACGGCCAGTGCGCCCAAACCGATCCCGGCGTTCGCGATGGGGGCGTTGTCGGCCGCACCGCGCGCCGCCCGGCCACGCCCGGCGAATCCCAGCACCACGGCGATCGCGCCGCCGATGACACCGCCGATGATGCTCCACGAGAACAGCAGCGCCAGCATGGCCAGCACCAGTGCCCAGGTGCCCAGCTGGTTGCGGGGCCCCGTCGGCGGATGGCCGGGGTACGGCGGATACTGCGCGGGTTGCGGCGGATAGGGCGCGTGCGGCGCGGGGTACGGCCCTGGGGAGCTCATGACGGTCCAGACTACCGGGCTGGGCTTTTCTCCGAGCCGAGCCGGATCGCCGGGCAATCCAGTTCGGCGGGCAGATGATGGGTGGCGACGACGACGGTCCGGTCGGCGGCCAGCAGGCCTCCTGGGGTGAGCAACTCGGTGATGAGGCGATCGCTGTCGGCGGCGTCGAGATGCTCGGTCGGCTCGTCGAGCAGCAGGATCGGGAAGTCGGAGATGAGCGCTCTGGCCAGCAGTAGTCGCCGGCGCTGCCCGGCCGAGACGGCGGCCGCTCCGCCCGTCAGCATGGTCGAGAGCCCTTCGGGCAACCCGGCCAGCCACCCGCCCAGCCCGACATCGCGCAGCGCCGCGGTCAGCTGTTCGTCGGTGGCGTCTCCGCGTCCCACCAGCAGGTTGTCCCGCACCGTGGTGTCGAACAGGTGGGCATCCTCGGCGAAGAATGCTGCGGTCAGCGGGTTCTGGGGATAGCCGGCGGCGATGGACATCAGAAGGGTGGTCTTCCCGCTTCCGCTCGGGCCGAGCACGGCAAGCCGGTCACCGGGGGACAGATTCGCCTGGCCGATCTCGGGCCGGTGCCGGGTGGGCGACACCGGCGCGGTCAGGTCGGTGAGCCTGCGCGCGGCGATCCGGGAGCGCACCAGTTGGGCGGCGGCGGCGGGCAACGCCGCGGTTGCCTCGAACGCCGACAACGGCACCAGCATCAGGATGGCCAGCGACATCGGGCTGGTGTGTCCGGCAATCATGATCCCGACGATGACGGCACCGAGCACCGAAATCCCGACCGCAGCCGTCGACACCGCACTCGCGGCCGCGGCGGGCGCCGCCGCGCGGTCTTGCGCACACCCCAGATCGTGGTGCTCCCGGGCTGATTCGGCGATCACCTCATCGAGGCGACCCGCCACCCGCAGTTCGGCCGCATGCTCCAGCGCCTGCACGGTCGCCGTGTCGCGGGCGCTGTGGTGGCGGGCGGCCAGCGCTTCGGTGGCGACGGCGGCCCGCGCCGACAGCCACGGTGCGGCCACGCCGGCCAGCAGCAGACAAACCGCCAGGATCGCCGCCGCCGGCGGCGAGATGACCGCGATGATGATGACCGCCGCGCCGGAGAGCACCGTGGCCACGGCCATCGGCAGGATGGCGCGCACCAGCACATCGGCGAGGTCGTCGACCGAGGCGCCGACCCTGGCCACCAGATCGCCGCTGTGCCAACGCAGCGCGGTCTCGGGAGGCACCTCGATCAGCCTGCGGTACAGGCCGACACGGGTGGTACCCGCGGCGCGCAATGCGGTGTCGTGGATGGCAAGTCGTTCGCAGTAACTGAACACCCCGCGGGATATGCCGAGTGCCCGGACCGCCACGACGGCCACCGTCAGGTCGAGCACCGGCGGCATCTGCCAGGCTCGGGTGATCAGCCAGGCCGCGACGGTGGCCAGCGCCAGCGCGCTGCCGAGCGCGAGGGTGCCGAACAGCACCGCGAGCAGCAGGCGGGCGGCGCGGGGCTGCAGGAGCAGCCACACCTCACGGAGCGACATGCGCACCGTCCAATCGCACGACATCGTCGCCGATCGCGAGCACAGGTCCGCGGTGGCCGACCACCAGGACGGTCGCGCCGGCCGCGGCCCGGGCCGAGATCGCCGACAGCACACGTGCTTCCGCGTCACCGTCGAGGTGCGCGGTCGGCTCGTCGAGGAGCAGCACCGGCGCGTCAGACCCCAGCGCCCGCGCCAGCCCGAGGCGCTGGCGTTGCCCCAGGGACAGTCCGGTGCCGCCGCGCCCGATGACCTCATCGAGGCCGTCGGGCAGGGTGGCCAGCACCTCGTCGAACGCCGCCGCCCGGCAGGCAGCGTCGATATCGGCCAGCGGGCCGAACATCTCCAGATTGCTGCGTATGGTGCCCGGCAGCAGCGCCGGGCGCTGCGGGAGCCACGAGACGCGGCGCCACCACTGCGCCAGATCGATATCGGCGATGTCGACACCGTCGATCAGCACCCGGCCCGAGGTGGGTTCGGTCAACCCCAGGATGGCGGCCACCGCGGTGCTCTTCCCGGCGCCGTTGGGTCCGGTGAGCACGGTGACGCGGCCGGGCTCCATGGTGGCGCTCAGGTCCTCGGGTGCCGGCCCGTCCCGCCCGGCGACCGACAGCCCCTGCAGACCGATCCCGATATGTGCGGCGGCCGGCACCCGGATGCCCGCGCGGTGCGGAGGCTCGGCGTCGAGCAGTTTCAGCGCGGCACCGGCGGCCGCCTTGCCATCCTGGGCGGCGTGGAATTGCACGCCGACCCTGCGCAACGGCCAGAACACCTCCGGGGCCAGCAGCAGCGCCGTCAGCGCCGCGACGAGCGTCATCTCACCGAACACCAGCCGCAGGCCCACGTTGACCGCGACCAGGGCGACACCGAGGGTGGCGATCAGCTCGAGCACCGCCGCCGACAGGAAGGCGATGCGCAGCGTTTCCATCGCCGACCGACGATGGGCGGCACTCAGTTCCGAGATGCGGTGCGCGGGCCCGGATGCCCTGCCGAGCGCCCGCAAGGTCGGTATCCCGGCGACGAGATCGAGCAACCGGGACTGCAGGGTGGTCATGGCGGTCAGCGCGGCGGCGGAACGGTCGGCCGTCAGGCGTCCGATGAGCACCATGAACAACGGGATGAGCGGCAGGGCGACGGCCACCACGGCGGCGGCCTGCAGATCGGTGAGGGCGAGCACCACGACGGTTGCGGGGGTGAGGATTCCGGCCGAGATGACCGCGGGCAGGTAGCCGGTGAAGTACGGCCGCAGCCCGTCCAGGCCGCGGGTGACCACGACGGTGGCCTCGTCGCGCACCTCCTGCAATCGCTGCGGCGGCAGTGCGGTCACCGCACGCAGTACGTTCGTCGACAGCTCCCCGATCACCGCGGTGGCCGCTCGCTGGCTCAGGCCGGCCTGAAGGCGTTGTGCGACAACCCGCGCCGCCCACACCCCGGCCAGCAGCGTCAGCTCGGTGGTCCAGTGCCCGAGCGTGCGGGCGCCGGGGTCGGTGATGACCCCCGCGACCACCCGGGCCAGCGCGCACGCGCCCGCGATGGTGGCCGCGCTGATCACCGCGCCGTACAGCACCGCCGCAGCCAGGTACCGGCGCATTCCCGGGGAATGTAGCCCGGGCGAGCGCAGCGACGGGGAGTGTCGCTGGGGCGAGCGCAGCGACGGGGAGTGTCGCTGGGGCGAGCGCAGCGACGGGGAGTGTTCGGGTGTCACGGTATCCGCGGGGAGAGCCCCGCGGGGTCCGGTATCCGTTCGGCCGAGATGCGTTGGCGGAACACCCAGTAGGTCCAGCCCTGGTAGACCAGAACCAGCGGGGTGACCAGCACCGCGGCCCAGGTCATGATCTTGAGGGTGTAGTCCGAGGAGGACGCGTTGTAGACGGTGAGGCTCCAGGCCGGGTCGAGCGACGACGGGATGAGGTTCGGGTACAGGCAGCCGAAGATCAGCACCACCACGGCGATCACCACGGCGGCGGTGGAACTGAACGCCAGGCCGTCACCGCCGTCGGTGAACACCAGCATGACCACGCTCAGCTGACACACCACCGCGAACCCGAGCACCAGCCAGGTCCAGTGGGTGCCGTACGCCAGTTGCGTCCACAGCCCGAAGACGAGCAGCGCCGCGGTCACCGGCAGCGCCAGCCGGCGCGAGTAGCGGCGGGCGTCGGTACGCACTGCGCCTTCGGTTTTCAGTGTCACGAACACCGCGCCGTGCAGCAGGAACAGTCCACACGTCGACAGCCCGCCCAGGATCGTGTACGGGTTGAGCACATCGCCGAACCCCAGCGAGATCTGTTGCTCGGCATCCACCGGCAGGCCGCGCAGCAGCGCCGCGAAGGTCACGCCCCAGAGCACCGCGGGCACCCAGGATCCGACCGCGATGGCGATATCGGCCCTACGGCGCCACGTCGGATCGTTGACCTTGCCGCGCCATTCGATGGCGCAGACCCGCACGATCATCGCCACCAGAATGGCCAGCAACGGGAAATACAGCCCGGAGAACATGGTGGCGTACATCGCCGGGAACGCGGCGAACATGGCGCCACCGGCGGTGATCAGCCACACCTCGTTGCCGTCCCAGACCGGGCCGATGGTGTTGAGCACCGCGCGCCGCTGTTTTTCGGGGTCCCGGGATGCCGAGGCGGCGCTGCGGCCGAAAATGGCCATCAGCATGCCGACCCCGAAGTCGAACCCCTCCAACACCAGGAAGCCGACGAACAGCACTGCCAGCGTGACAAACCAGAAGATCTGAAGGTCCATGGTGCGCCTCCTAGTACGCGAACGAGAGCGGTGCGACCTCGTCCTCGCCGGGCGGGCTCGGTGGGATGGGTTCGGTGTCGTGCTCGAGCGGTCCTTCGACGACATAGCGCCGGATCAACCAGAACCAGATCACCGCCAGCACCGCATAGATCGCGGTGAAGATGATCAGTGAGGTCACCACCATGCCCGCGGAATGATTCGATACACCTTGGGACACGGTGAGGCGCAGCACCGGATCGCCGGTCGGGTTGGGGGCGACCACCCACGGCTGGCGGCCCATCTCGGTGAACACCCAGCCGGCGCTGTTGGCCAGGAACGGTGTCGGCAGCGTCGCCAGCGCGAACACGCCGAACCAGCGTTGCCGGGGTATCCGGCCGCCGCGGGTGAGCCACAGGGCGGTCATGGCGAAAAGCATTGGCACCGCGAGGAAGCCGATCATAGCCCGGAACGACCAGTAGGTGACGAACAGGTTGGGGCGGTAGTCGCCGGGACCGAACTTCTGCTCGTATTCGGCCTGCAGATCCTGCACGCCCTGCAACTCGACGCCGCTGAACTTGCCCTCGGCCAGGAACGGCAGCACGTAGGGCACCTCGATGAGGTGGGTGACGCTGTCGCAGTTGTTGTGTGTGCCGACGGTGAGGATGGAGAAGTCGGGGTCGGTCTCGGTGTGGCACAAGGATTCGGCCGAGGCCATCTTCATCGGCTGTTGCTGGAACATCAGCTTGCCCTGGACGTCACCGGTGTAGGCCAGTGCGGCCGCGGAGACGAACGCGACGAGGCAGCCCAGGATGGCGGCCGGGCGGTGCATGGTCCTGGCGTCGGGATTGTCGGGGTCCCGCACCATCCACCACGCGCAGATGCCCGCGACGAATGTCCCGGCCACCAGGAACGCACCGGCCACCGCATGTGGGAAGGCCGCCAGCGCGGTGTTGTTGGTGAACAATTCGACGATGCTGGTCAGTTCGGCGCGACCGGTCTCCGGGTTGTAGCGCGCACCGACCGGGTGCTGCATGAAGGAGTTCGCGGCGATGATGAAGAACGCCGAGGCGTTGACGGCGAGTGCGACGATCCAGATACAGGCCAGGTGCACCAGCCGGGGAAGCCGGGTCCAGCCGAAGATCCACAGGCCCAGGAACGTCGATTCGAAGAAGAACGCGACCAGGCCCTCCATGGCCAGCGGTGCGCCGAAGACGTCACCGACGAATCGCGAGTACTCGCTCCAGTTCATCCCGAACTGGAATTCCTGGACGATGCCGGTGGCCACGCCGAGCGCGAAGTTGATCAGGAAGAGCTTGCCGAAGAACCTGGTCAGCCGGTACCAAGCGGTGTTGTCGGTGATGACCCACAACGTCTGGAACACCGCGATCAGCGGTGCCAGGCCGATCGTGAGCGGCACGAAGATGAAGTGGTAGACGGTGGTGATTCCGAACTGCCACCGTGCGACGTCGAGCGCTTCCATGTGCACCAACTTCTCGGCTGCGGGCCGAGCTCCATTGCTCGGCTACGACAGAGTGTAGTAGTTCCCCCATCCGCATGCAGGAATCGTGGCGCGGATTACTCAGCTGGTCGGTGCAGTCACCGCGGGCGCCGGTGGCTCGGTGGGCGGTGCCTCCGGCGCTGCGGGCGCGAGCTTCCTGGAGGCGGACCGGATGCCGAACGCCGTGACAACCTCCATCACGCCGATGATGATCAACGAGAGTCCGGCGACCAAGGTCAACGTGCCCAGCGATTCGAACGGCGCCGCGAGCACGATGATGCCGGCGATCAGGCTGATCACGCCGACGAAGATGTTCCAGGCCCGACCCGGCAGTGTCGGGTCGCTGATCGCCGACATGGCCGTTGCCACACCGCGGAAGACGAATCCGACACCGACCCAGATGGCCAGCAGCAATACCGCGTCGGTGATCCGAATGAGTGCGAGGGCCCCGAGGACGACGGATGCAGCGCCGCTGATGAACAGCAGCACCCGGCCGCCGGTCGACACCTTCAGGCTGAACGCCAGCACGATCTGGGAGATGCCGGTCACCAGCAGGTAGGCCCCGAAAAAGATGGCGGCCACCAGAATGGTCTTGCCCGGCCATGCGAGCACGGCCACGCCGAGGGCAACAGCCAGCAGGCCCGAGACGAGGGTCGCCTTCCACAGTTGCGGCAACAGGGTTGGGGCAGCAGCGGTTTGCATGGGGTGAGTGTCGCACAGGATGGGGTCCGCAGGGCCGTAATCCGGGCGGCTTCGACCTGCCGGACAGGCCCGCGGGGGCGCGAAACCGCCCGCGACAGTAGCCATGTCCAAGCTGGAGGTGCTGATTCCGCAGGCCCGAAGGGTGCGCCGCAGTCACTGCAATTTGATGAGGACTGTCGCGTTCTCCTGCTTGGAGGTTACGGCTCCACTACTGTTCCGTTACCGGCGCTGCGCGCTGGGCCATCGGTCGTTAACGTCCTTGGCTGGAGATGTCGACAGACGAGACTGCGACAACTCATAAAAGAAAGTAGAGGGATACCGTGTTTTCTGGAATCCAGGACCGGACCAAATTCTGGCGCATCGCGGCCGTGTTCGCCGCGACCGGCGCCCTGACGCTGTCCGGCTGTTCGAGCTCGGAGCCGAGTGGTGGTGAAGAGTCGCCGACGGCGGCCGCGCCGGCCGACAAGGTGGAGGAAATCGCGAGCACCGTCCCGGAAGCGATCAAGGCTTCGGGCAAACTGATCATCGGGGTGAACATCCCGTACGCGCCCAACGAGTTCAAGGACGAAACCGGCAAGATCGTCGGATTCGACGTCGACCTGATGAACGCCGTCGCCGGAACGCTCGGGCTGACCCCGGAGTACCGCGAGTCCGATTTCTCCAAGATCATCCCGTCCATCCAGGGCGGAACCTTCAACGTGGGCATGTCATCGTTCACCGACAGCAAAGAGCGTGAGGAACAGGTCGACTTCGTCACCTACTTCTCCGCAGGCACCCTGTGGGCGCAGCCGGCGGGCGGTGACATCGACCCGGAGAACGCATGCGGGAAGAAGGTCGCGGTGCAGGCGACCACCGTGCAGGAGACCGATGAGCTTCCCGCCCGAAACGTGAAGTGCACCGAAGCGGGCCAGCCGCCCATCGAGATCATTCCGTTCGACAGCCAGGACGCGGCCACCAACGCCGTCGTGTTGGGGCAGGCGGACGCCATGTCGGCCGACTCCCCGGTGACGCTGTACGCGATCAAGCAGACCAACGGCAAGCTGGAGCAGGCCGGTGAGACCTTCGATTCCGCGCCGTACGGCTGGCCGGTGGAGAAGGAATCCCCGCTGGCGCAGTCCCTGCTGCAGGCACTCGAGCATCTGATCGAGTCCGGCAAGTACAAGGAGATCGCCGCGAACTGGGGTCTGGAAGAGGGCATGATCGACAAGCCGGTGATCAACGGCGCGGTCTCCTAGGGGAATTCGACACCTATGAGTGATGCCGGTTCGCCGCCACCGTCCGATCCGGTGGAATCGACCCCACCGCAAGCCATCGACGCAGTCCCGCTGCGCCATCCCTGGAGGTGGGTGGCGGCAACCGTCATCATCATCGTGGTCGGCCTCTTTCTCTACGGAGCGGCCACCAACCCCGCATACGGCTGGTCCACGTTCGCCGAGTATCTGTTCAACGAGCGGATTCTGCTCGGCGTGTTCAACACCCTGCAGCTGACCGTCTACGCGATGGTCATCGGTGTCGTGCTCGGCGTGATCCTCACGGTGATGCGGCTGTCGGCGAATCCGGTGCTCAGTTCGGTCGCATGGGTGTTCCTGTGGATATTCCGCGGCACGCCGGTCTATGTGCAGCTGGTGTTCTGGGGGCTGATGCCAACGATCTATCAGAAGATCCAGTTGGGCGTGCCCTTCGGACCGTCGTTCTTCGAGATCGACCTGCAGAGTCTGTCGTTCCCGTTCGCGCTGGCGGTCATCGGTCTGGCACTCAACGAAGCGGCCTATATGGCCGAGATCGTCCGCGCCGGCATCCTGTCGGTGCCCGAGGGTCAGCTGGAAGCATCCACGGCGTTGGGTATGTCCTGGGGGCTGGCGATGCGGCGCACCGTGCTGCCGCAGGCGATGCGGGTCATCATCCCGCCCACCGGCAATGAGTTGATCAGCCTACTCAAGACGACGTCACTGGTGACTGCTGTGCCCTACGCATTGGACGTCTACGGCATCGCCACCCGCGAGATCGCCGCCCGCATCTTCGAACCGGTGCCACTGCTATTGGTCGCGGCCACCTGGTATCTGGTCATCACCAGCGTGCTGATGGTCGGCCAGTTCTACCTGGAGCGTCACTTCTCCCGGGGCGTGTCGCGCAAGCTGACCACCAAGCAACTCGAGGCGCTGGCGAAGGCGCAGATGGATACGCTGCCGTGACGACACCGGAGAAGGCCGCTCATCCCATGGTGAAGGCCGAACTGGTCTGCAAAGACTTCGGGGCCCTCAAGGTGCTCAAGGGCATCACGCTGGAGGTGCAGAAGGGTCAGGTGCTGGTGCTCGTCGGGCCCTCGGGTTCCGGCAAGTCGACGTTCCTGCGCTGTATCAACCACCTCGAAACCGTCAGCGCCGGCCGGCTCTACGTCGACGGCGCCCTGGTCGGCTACAACGAGCGCGGCGGCAAACTGTACGAGATGAAGCCCCGTGAGGTCGCCAAGCAGCGGCGCGACGTGGGCATGGTGTTCCAGCACTTCAACCTGTTCCCGCACCGGACCGCGCTGGGCAATGTGGTCGAGGCTCCGACCCAGGTGAAACGCGTCAACAAGAAACAGATGATCGAGCGGGGGATGGATCTGCTCGATCAGGTCGGACTGGCGGACAAGGCCACCGCCTACCCGGCCCAGCTGTCCGGCGGGCAGCAGCAGCGGGTCGCGATCGCGCGGGCGCTGGCCATGAGCCCCAAGCTGATGCTGTTCGACGAGCCGACCTCCGCGCTGGATCCCGAGCTGGTGGGCGAGGTGCTCGCGGTGATGCAGAAGCTTGCCTCCGAGGGCATGACGATGGTGGTGGTGACACACGAGATGGGCTTCGCGCGCGAGGTCGCCGACGAACTGGTGTTCATGGACGGCGGAGTGGTCGTCGAACGCGGGGACCCCGTCGACATCATGGGTAACCCGCAGCACGAGCGGACGAAAGCCTTTCTGTCCAAGGTCATGTAGGCCGTGTCCGTACACCAGCCGGTCGACCCGGCCGCCCCGCTGTGGCGGGCCGCGCAGGTGTTCCGGCTGCTCAGTTGGGGCTACGCGGTGTACTTCCAGGCGTCGAAGAACGCCGAGTTGGATCGTCCGGTGCTCGGCTGGGTGCTCTTCGGCGTCCTGACCGTGTGGACCCTCGCCTGCGGTGTGGCATACCTGCAGGGGTTCGGCCGCCGCCGGGGATGGGTGCTCGCCGAGGCCGCGATGGTGGTCGCGCTGATGGCCAGCACCCTGCTCGTGGCGTCGGAACAGTGGGTGCTGGCCAACCAGTCCTGGCCGACGACACTGTGGGCGACCAACGCGGTGGTGTCGGCGGCGATCCTGGCCGGCCCGGTCGCGGGGATGGGCATGGGGCTGGCGGTGATGGCCACCGCCGCCGCGCTCAAGGGCGCCATCGCGGTGGACCTGGTGCGCAGCCCGACGATCCTCATCGAGCTCAGCGTCGGATTGGCCATCGGGATGGCCGCGAACACCGCGCGGCGTGCCCACGCGGAGGTGGAAAGAGCGGCGCGGCTCAGCGCGGCGCTGGCCGAGCGTGAACGGCTGTCCCGGCACGTGCACGACGGGGTGATGCAGGTGCTGGCGATGGTCGCCCGGCGCGGTCGCGAGATAGGCGGTGAGACAGCGCAATTGGCAGAGGCGGCCGGCGAGCAGGAACGCGCGTTGCGCCGTCTGCTCAGCGCGGTGGACATCGAACCGGACATGGCGGCCGCCGCCGACGGTGATCTCGGGTTGCTGTTGCGCCGGCATGCCACCGATCGGGTATCGGTGAGTGTTCCTGCGGCCGCGGTTTACCTGGACCCGGTGGTGGCCGCCGAAGTCGAGGCCGCGACGATCAATGCGCTGACCAATGTCGAGCGCCATGCCGGTTCCAGGGCCCGGGCCTACGTGCTGCTGGAGGATCTCGGTGACCAGGTGGTGGTCAGCATCCGTGACGACGGGCCGGGGATACCGGCGGGCAGACTCGAGGCCGCGATCGGTGAGGGACGGGTGGGCGTGAGCAAATCGATTCAGGGTCGGCTGGCGGCACTGGGTGGGCACGCGGAACTGACCGCTCCGGCCGGTGGGGGCACCGAGTGGGAATTCACGGTGCCGCGATGAGCGACCCGGCGACCACGGTGATGGTGGTCGATGATCATCCCATCTGGCGAGACGCGGTGGCACGCGATCTCGCCGAGGCCGGTTTCGAGGTGGTGGCCACCGCCGATGGCGTCGGGTCGGCACGCCGACGGGCCGAGGTCGTGCAACCGGGCGTGGTGGTGATGGACATGCAGTTGGTCGACGGCACCGGCGCCCAGGCGACCGTCGAGGTGCTTGTGGTGTCCCCGTCGTCGCGGATCCTGGTGCTCTCCGCGTCGGACGAGCGTGCCGACGTGCTGGAGGCGGTGAAGGCAGGCGCCACCGGGTACTTGGTCAAGAGCGCATCGAAAACCGAACTGGGCGAAGCAGTTCGGGCCACCGCGGCCGGTCGGGCCGTGTTCACCCCGGGGCTGGCCGGGCTGGTGCTGGGGGAGTACCGGCGCATCGCCCAGCAGCCCGGCACGGTGCGCGCCGGAACTCCGGTGCCGAGTCTGACCGAACGGGAGACCGAGATCCTGCGTCACGTGGCGAAGGGCCTGACCGCCAAACAGATCGCCGAGCGGCTGTCGTTGAGCCACCGCACGGTGGAGAACCACGTGCAGGCCACCTTCCGTAAGCTCCAGGTCGCCAACCGGGTCGAGGCGACCCGCTACGCCATCGAACACGGACTCGACCGAGACACTGCCACCTAGAGCGCAGACACCCGCGTGCCGGACGAGTAGTCCTACTCATCCATTCCGCGCCCGTCATGGGTGACGATGTCAGGCATGACGGAACCACAGCAGGTGCTCACGCGGCTGTCGGCCGACTTCGCGACGATGTCGCAGCAGTTGACCCGCGCCTCGGCTGAATTGACGCAGCTGGCCGCCACACTGGGCGGTGCCGCCCCGGTGACCGCTCAGCCCGCGGCGCAACCGCTGCCGTGGACCTATGCGCAGTATCAGCAGTACTACGCGCAGTACCCACAGGCCCAGTACCCACAGGCCCAGTACCCCCAGGCGCAATACCCGCAGTACGCCCGGTATCCGCAGCATGTGCCGGCTCCACAGCCGAGCGTCGACGCGATTCCGGGGGCCTCGGCGGTGCCGCGGGCGACCGCGGCGCCATCCGATCCTGAGGCGCCGCAACAGCCCTCCCAGAACTGGATCGGCAAGGCATTGGCCGCCGCCGGGGTGGCGGTGACACTGATCGGCGTCGTGCTGCTGGTGGTGCTCGCCGCGCAGGCCGGTCTGTTGGCCCCGCCCGTCCGGGTGGCCGCCGGGGCGGCGCTGGCCGGGGGCCTGATCGCGGGCGCACTCTGGCTGTCCGCGCGGCCGGATGGCCGGGTCGGGGCAATCGCGTTGGCGGCCACCGGTATCGCTACCGCCTATATCGACGTCATCGCCGTCACCACTATCTATCTGTGGTTGCCTGCGGCGGCCGGACTGGTGATCTCGGCGGTGATCGCCGGTGGCGGGCTGACGCTGGCCCGCCGATGGGATTCCGAACACCTCGCCCTGCTCGTGCTGGTACCGCTGACGGTGCTGGCGCCGGTGGTCGTCGGCGACATCACGCTGCTGCTCATCGGTTTCATGCTCGCGCTCTCGGCGGCGACCCTGCCGGCGCAACTGGGCCGGGACTGGAGCTGGATGTATGCCGCGCGCACGGCGGCGGGCAGCGGCTCGGTGCTGCTCGGTCTGATCGGCGCCGGCTTCGGATCGAACCAGCATCCGTGGCTGGCCGGGGCCGCTGCCATCGCGGCGCTGCTGGCCATCGGTTCGGCACTGATACTGCTGCCGCACAGCGCACACCGGACCGGTCTGGCGCTGCTCGCCGCGGCAGGCGCGCTGCCCGTGCTCGGGGTGTCGGCGTCGGTCGATCGGGTGCCCGCCGCGCTCATCATCGCGGCGGTGGCGGGCGCCGTGCTCGCGGTCGTGCTGCTGGGCGCAAGCTGGCCGGGCGTGACATCGGCTGTGCAGCAGGTGTGGTCGGCGCTATCGGCGGTGGCCGCACTGGTGGCCGTCGCCGTCGCCTTCGACGGTGAGGTGGCCGGACCGGTGCTGTTGGCGCTGGCGGTCGTGGTAGCCGTCGCCGGACGGCACAGTGTTCCCGCGCAGTGCGCGGCCCTGGGCTTCGGCGCCATCGGCGGCCTCTACTTTCTGGCGCTGGCCGCACCGCAGACACTGACGACCGCCACGGTCCTGGCCACCACCGAGGCGGTCTCGGTGCTGGTGTCCAGCGTGCTGCTCACGCTGTACGCGTTGGCGCAGACATGGTCGCTGAGTCGGCGCCGCGACGCCGATACCGGGCGCGTGTTGATGGCGGTCGCGGCGGTGGTCATCGCCTATGCGGTGACCGTCTTCACGGTGACCGCCGGCGTGCTGATCGGTGGCCCGGGCGGCGGGTTCCTGGCCGGGCACATGACCGCCACCATCTGCTGGATCGTGTTGGCGGCCGGTCTGTTCGGATATGCCGCGCGGCTGCATCGAGCGGATCGCTCGGTGCCGATCGGCGGCGGTATGGCGCTGGTGACCGCCGCCGTGGCCAAATTGTTCCTCTTCGACCTCGGCACGCTGGATGGCATCTTCCGGGTGGCGGTGTTCATCGTCGTCGGGCTCGTGCTGCTGGGTATGGGCGCCGGTTATGCCCGGCTGCTCACCCAGCAGGATCAGCAGCGGCAAGAACCCTGATTCTGGAATAGTTCCAGAAAGTTGGTGGTTGGACTGAACATGACTACGTCAATCACAGCAGGCAAGCGTCGCACCGATAACGATGTCCAGGGTTTCCAGGCTTCACCGGAGTTGCAGGCAAGTCTGCAGCAGGTCCTGGTCGACATGATCGAACTGCACCTGCAGGGCAAGCAGGCCCATTGGAACGTGGTCGGGACCAACTTCCGCGATCTGCATCTGCAACTCGACGAACTGGTCGATTTCGCCCGGGCGGCCAGCGATACCATCGCCGAGCGGATTCGTGCCCTGCGCGCCACGCCCGACGGCCGCACCGACATCGTGGCCGCCGAGACCACGTTGCCCCAGTTCCCGCCGTACGAGCACGGCACCGCCGAGGTGGTGGATCTGATCTCCACCCGGATCTACGCGACCGTCGACACCCTGCGGGGGGTACACGACGCGGTCGACGCCGAGGATCCCACCACCGCCGACATCCTGCACCAACTGATCGACGGACTGGAGAAGCTGGGCTGGATGATCAGTTCGGAGAACCGCAAGGTGTGACGGCGGCGGTGAGCTCGGCCGGCTTACGACCGACGAGATACCAGGTGTGCATGGGCCCCTTTCCCTTCACATCGACGTCGCCGCGCTCCTCGAACAGATAACTGCCGTTGATGCGGTCATAGACGTCCTGGGGCACCTGAATGCGGCCCTCCACGTCCGTGCTCTCCATCCGGGCGGCCACATTGACCGCATCACCCCAGACGTCGTAGAAGAACTTGCGTGAGCCGACCACGCCGGCCACCACGGGTCCGGCCGCGATGCCGATCCGCAGCGGCACCTCACGGCCCTGCTGATCACGCAGCCCCGCGACGGCGTGGGCCATGTCGAGCGCCAGGCAGGCCAAGGACTCCAGGTGGTCGGCTCGGGGATTGGGCACCCCGCTGACCACCATGTAGGAATCGCCACTGGTCTTGATCTTCTCCAGCCCGTGCCGGTCGACCAGCCGGTCAAAGTCGGTGTAGAGCTGATTGAGGAACAACACCAGGTCAGTGGGGTCGGTGTCACTGGCACGTTTGGTGTATCCGGCGATATCGGCGAACAGGATCGAGGCGTCGTCGTACCCGTCGGCGATGATCGAGTCGTCGCGGTCCTTGAGCCTGGTGGCAATGCTCTCGGGAAGGATGTTGGCGAGCAGTGCCTCGGACTTGGCGAATTCCTGCTTCAGCGCACTTTCGGCGTGGTCGATCCGGCGCATCGCCGACCCGACCACGATGATCATCATCAGGCTTGCTGCGGCCACCGTGACGCCGAAGCTGATCCGCATGGCGGACTCTGTGTACACCCCGGTATTGCGGGGAATGAGCCATTCGAGCGCCACCGCCAGCACGGCCCCGGACGCGGCCAGCACCGATGCGATGACCAGGTGGTCGCTGCCGATCACGAGGATGATCAGGGCTGCGCCCACGAAGAAGTAGAACTGCAGACCGCTGTCGGTGCCGAGCTGGCTGCAGACATAGACGGTGAAGAGGTACGCGGCGATGACGAACGCCGTCGCGGCGACCAGCGGCCCGAATCTGTAGAGCAGCGGAGTGGCCATGAAAACCGCTGCACTGGCGAGATTTATCACCCCGATATGCGGTACTTCTGGTATCAGGATCAGCTCCGCGATGCCATAGATCGCCACGATTCCGGCCGCGATCCGGGTGCTGATGATCAGCGTTGCGCGTCGCCTACTGGCCGCATCCGAGTAGTCCCGACGCCCTTCCGGAAGGTCGGGAAGGCACCCGCGGGGCCCCGTGACAGCCACCAACGGAGCGTACCTCTGGACGTCCGAGCCGAAGGGCTCGATTTGGTGGATCTGCGCGCGCCACGGGCAGCGCTTGTCCAGAAATTGACGGATGTGTCATGTCCGCCGATCGGTGGACAGGGCGACATATTAGCTAACGATTGCGTCAATATTCGCTAACCACACCCCCGGCGTGTCGTGATCTTGAACCGCCGGCGCGAAACCGGTGCTCTCGTCAGCAAACTGCTGTGACTCAGGTCACAACACGGTCTCGGTTCGATCCCGATCTTGTTCCGGGAATTCTTTGCCAGTTCCGCATTGAACCGTCTCAATCCGAATTCCGCAGTGCCTGACACGAGTTTGCTAGAAACGGCTAATGACGCGTAACAAAATGGGTCCGAACAGTACTTTCGAGTAAGTTTCGCAATTTGCTGTCGCATGGGTTAATTTCAATCAGAGTGCGAGGTCAATGTCCGAACCTGCGCCGTATGAGGGGAAGTCGCCATGTGGGATCAGATGCGTAGGCCCATCCGCAGAGTTGCCATCAAAGGAATGATCACTTTGGTAGCTGCCTCACTTTTCGCGGCTACCGCAACCCAACAGGTCTTGCCACTGACCAAGCAACGGTCATACAACGTGATGCAGGTCGCGCAGATCGACGAGGCCCCATCGACCATCGGCATCGCCGATTCCGAGCTGTACCTCTCGGCATCCCTGGAGGAGATCAACGCCAGGTTGGACCTCATGCAGTCACTCGGGGTGACCAATGTCCGGATCATGGTGCCGTGGGCGGGTGTGCAGCCCCTGCACCCGGACACCCCGTTCGGTCTCGGCGCACCCCGGTGGGATCAGCTCGACAAGGTGGTCAACGCCGCCGCAGCCCGCGGCATGGGCATCCTCGGGGTGCTGAACTCCACCCCGATATGGGCGTCGGAAAGCACCCCGATCAACGGTGAGCCGGCCAACTTCGACCGGTTCGCCGCCTTTGCGAAGTCCGTCGCGCTGCGTTACGGCGAGAAGATCTCCGCCTATGAGGTGTGGAACGAGCCCAACTCGATCCAATTCTGGAACACGCTGGACCCGGCCGCCTACACGGAGATGCTGAAGAAGACCTACACCGCGCTCAAGGAGGCCGAAGCGCAGATCGGCAGCGGGATCACCGTCATCGGCGGCGTCGTGGGCGCCGGTAAGACCTGGCCCGGGCTCACCATGAACCCCGTGGACTTCGTCCGCAAGATGTACGAGGCGGGTGCCGACGGCTACTTCGACGCGTTGTCCTTCCACCCGTACAACTTCGAGTGGAAGTTCTCGGTCGGTGAGGGCCTGCCGTGGAAAGAGGGCATGCCGCTCTACCAGCTGAACAAGATCCGCGAGATGATGGACTCCTTCCTCGAGGAAGGCGAGGAGCAGGTCAAGATCTGGATCACCGAGTACGGCGCACCGACCAACAAGGTGTCCGAGGCCACCCAGGCCGCCTTCGTCCGTGACCTCATCGAGTTCTGGCAGACCATGCAGGGTGCCGGCCCGATCTTCCTGTACACCATCAAGGACTGGTTGAATCCGACCGCCAACAACGATGAGGCCAACCTCGGCATCTTCCGGCCGGACGGCACCATGAAGCCGGTGGGCGAGGTCATCAAGGAGCTGATCGCCTTCCTGACCAAGCCGCCGACCGACCCCGGCACCGACCCGGGCACGGACCCCGGTCCGGGCCCCGGAGCGGGAGCGCCCCCGACCAACCCGGTGGCAGCCTTCTTGAAGGCGATCTCGCAGGCCTTCAGCGGAATGTTCAACGTGTTCCCGAACCTGTTCACCGCCTTCGGTTCCATCTTCTCCAACCTGCTCGGCGGCCTCTTCGGCAAGAAGCCGACGACGGCGAAGACCACGGCGCTGAGCGCCAGGACCGCGAGCGCCGGGGTGGACGGGCTGCAGGAGCCGGTCGAGAGTGCCGACGGAGCCGAGGCGGTCCTGACCGAACCTGGCCAGGCCGTCGAAACCGGCTCTGAGGCAGTGCAGTCCGTGCAGTCGGTGCAGCAGGTTCAGCAAGCCACCGGCGGGGCAGTGGTCACCGAGGAGCTGCCGGTCGCCGAGGAGCCGGTCACCGAGGAGCCGGTCACCGAGGAGCTGCCGGTCGCCGAGGAGCTGCCGGTCACCGAGGAGGCCCCGGTCGTGGAGGTGACCGACTCCGAGGAGACGGTGACCGCACCGGCCGAGGAGTCCACGGACTCCACCGAGACGGTGAACGAAACGGTCACCGAAGAATCCGAGGCGACCGATGAGCCGTTGGCCGGAAACCACGACATCGCGGTCGCGGAGAGCGCGGACACCGTGGGCCCCGAGGTCCGGAAGGTCGCGGTGCCCAACCTGAAGGCGCGCCAGACGCTGAGCACGCGGTCACCGCGGGGACCGCGCGTCGCGGTGCGGGCCAACAGCGAGAGCGGCCAGGGCGGTTCCGCGCCCACGCGCCAGCGCGCCGCGGCCGGATCACCCTCGGGCGGTGACCGCTAAGACTCGGGAGGGGGCGAGAGGATCTGCCGCTGTGGGAACTCGGACATTCCCACAGCGGCAGATCTGCGTCTGGGGGACGTCTCACGAGGCGAGTGGCAGGGTGGCCTCCACGATCAGTCCGCCATCGGGGCGCGAGCGGGCGTGCACCTGCCCCCCGTGGGCGTTGGCGACCGATCGCACGATGGACAGGCCCAGCCCGGTGCCGCCGGCGGCCGTCGCGGTTCGTGTCAGCCGGCGGAACGGTTCGAAGAGCCCCTCCACCTCGGTCGGCCCCACCTCGGGACCGCTGTTCTGCACGGAAAGCAGGGCCAGTCCGTCGTGGGCGCTCACACTGACATCCACCCATCCGCTCTCGACGTTGTAGCGGATCGCGTTGTCGACGAGGTTGCCGATCAGTCGCTCGAGTAGCGCGGCATCACCTCGAACGGCGCAGGGATCCAGGCTGATTCGCAGCATGACGCCGGCACTTCGGGCCGCTGGTTCGGCGGCCCGAAGCGCGCGACGCGCAATCTCGGCGAGATCGACAAGTTCGTGGGTCTGCAGTTGCTGGTCGCTGCCGGCCAGAACCAGCAGGCCGTCGATGAGACGCTCCTGGCGCTTATTCACCGCGAGGAGCGTCTCGCCCAGTCTGCGGGTCGAGTCCGGAGTGGCGGGATCCTCCAACGCGACCTCGATGAGCGTGCGGTTGATGGTCAGTGGCGTGCGCAGTTCGTGGGATGCGTTGGCCACGAAGCGGTGTTGGCTGTCGAACGCGCGGTCGAGGCGTTCGAGCATGGCGTCGAAGGTGTCGGCGAGTTCCTTGATTTCGTCGTCAGGTCCGTGGAGCGCTATCCGCTCATGCAGGCTGCGCCCGGCGACCCGTCGAGCGGTGGCCGTGACTTCTTGCAGCGGACGCAGCGCCCGGCCCGCCAGCAGCCACCCGGCGCCGCAGGCGAGCACGCTGACCACCACCAGAGCGGTCAGCGACCAGCGCAGCATGCCGTGCATGAGCGCCTGCCGCTGCTGCTCGGCTTGATTGGTCACCAGTGTCAGCAGATTGTCCAGGCGCGGGAAACTGCGCCCTCCGCGCTGTTCGGCGAAGTCGCGGATGGTTGCCTGCAGAGCCGCGCCGGGCCGATGATCCAGGGACTGTTCGAGATAGAAGTAGATGAGCCCGATCAGCAGGACGCCGGCCAGGAACAGCGCGCCGGCGTAGAGCGCGGTGAGGCGGGTCCGGATCTTCATCGCAGCCGGTACCCCACGCCGGGTTCGGTGTCGATCACCGGAGGGTCCCCGAGCTTTCGGCGCACCATCATGATCGTGTATCGCACCACGCCAGTGAACGGGTCGGCGTGCTCATCCCATGCCTTTTCCAGCAGCTGCTCGGCCGACACCACCCCGCCGTCGGCGAGCAATAGTTCGGCGAGAACGGAAAACTCCTTGCGCGACAGTGTTATTGGTAGACCGTCGCGGGTCACCGTGCGTTGATGGGGATCAAGGCGGATGCCGCCACGCTGCAGCGCGGGTGGACTGGCAGCGCGGGACCGACGGGCAAGCGCCTGCACGCGTGCCACCAGTTCGGCGAAGGCGAACGGCTTGTAGAGGTAGTCGTCTGCGCCCAGCCCGAGGCCGGTGACCCGGTCGGCCACTGTCCCAGCGGCCGTCAGCATCAGGATGCGAGCGGTTCCTCCGCCTTCGGCGAGCCGGGCGCAGACGGTATCGCCGGACATCACCGGCAGGTCGCGGTCGAGTATCACGACGTCGTAGGCGTTGACGGTGCCGTGTACTCCATCGCCGTGGCTCCGTCGTAGACCACGTCGACGGCCATCGCGTGCCTGCGCAGGCCGGCCGCAACGGCGTCGGCCAGGAGTTGTTCGTCCTCCACCACGAGTATTCGCACCCCACCATGGTGCCCGCGTGCGTGTTTGGGCGCTGTGAGGTTGCTCCGACCGCGGCGGTCGGCGACGGCACCCCGTCGGGGGAGACGGGGCACGCGTCGCCGCACCGGTCTAGTAGGACTTTGTTAGATCGGCGTGTCGTCTGGACATCTGGGTAGACCCTCGAGAACATTTGTAGGTGGATGACGGTGAACTCGCGGGTGTAGCTGATCGGTTGGATGTGTTTATCGCCGAGGTGTTCTCGTCGTTGAAGCGCAGTGATCAGCGAGCCAAAGCGGGGCTCTACGCTCGGGGTTTGATGCTGGATGGGCGCCGAAAGTCGATGCAGCCCATGGCCGAACGGCTGCGGGTGGATCACCAGCAGTTGCAGCAGTTCGTGACGACCTCACCATGGGATGTTGTTCCGGTACGTAAAGCGCTGTCCCGTAAGGCCTGCGCGTTGATTCAGCCGCTGGGCTGGGTGGTCGATGACACCGGGTTCGCCAAGGACGGCCCGCACTCGCCGTGCGTGACACGGCAATACTCGGGCACCCTGGGCCGGGTCGACAACTGCCAGGTCGCGGTGTCGGTGCACGCCGCCACCGACGACGCCTCAGCGCCGCTGGACTGGCGCCTGTTCATGCCGCAGAGCTGGGATGTTGAGCACGCCGAGGATCCCGAGGAACGTGCCCGTATCGCCACCCGATGCCGCCGCGCCGCGATCCCCGCAGACGAGCATCACCGCCGCAAGTGGAAACTGGCGCTGGAAATGATCGATGAGCTCATCGACTGGGGACGTACCCCGCCCCCGGTGATCGCCGACGCCGGTTACGGCGACGCCACCGAATTCCGACTCGAACTCACCGAACGCAACATCGCGTACGTGGTGGCCGTCAAAGCCGCCACCACCGCCCACCCCGGCGCGGCCAAACCGGTCACGGGGCGTCGAACCGGGAGCCGTGGGCCACTGCCGGGGACGCCGCACTACCCTGACCCGCCGGTCAGTCTCAAAGAACTCGCCCTGACCGCCGGACGCCGCGCCGCCAAACCCGTCACCTGGCGAGAGGGAACCAAGACCGGCCCGCAGAACCCGACCGCCGCGATGACCTCACGCTTTGTCACCCTGCGGATACGCCCGGCCAACCGCAACATCCCCCGCGACGACGACGGAACGCTGCCCGAATGCTGGCTCATCGCCCAATGGCCCACCGAGGAGGCAGAACCCACCGACTACTGGCTGTCCACCCTGCCCGCCGACACCCCCGCCGCTGAACTCGTCGGACTGGCCAAAATGCGCTGGCGCATCGAACATGACTACCGCGAACTCAAAACAGGCCTCGGCCTCGACCACTTCGAAGGACGCTCCTGGCTCGGCTGGCACCACCACGCCACCCTCGTCACCGCAGCCCACCTGTTCATCACCACCCTGCGGCTGACCACCCCAAAAGCCGGCGGGCAGGCCTGACCCTCTACGCCATCCTGCGCGAAATCCAACGCGCACTGGCCATCTGGATCGGCACCTGCCCACTATGCCACCACTACTTCCCCACTTAACAAAGTCCTACTAGTAGTTGAGGCAGGTATCGGCGACCCGGTTCAGTTTTGCCACCGTTTCCTGGCCTTCCGGGGTGGACTTGCGCGTCTCGACGGCCGCTCGGACATCCGGGTTGCGGTCGAGGAACCCCTGGACCCGATCACGTCGCTCGGGAACGGGAAGTGCCAGCAGTTCTTGCACTTTGGCCTGGGCCTCGGGTCGCTTCTGCAGGCGGTCCGCCATCTGCGGGGCCTCGGTCTGCAGCGCGGCGATGACTTGTGGATAGCTGCAGGTGGTGTCGATCAGCTTGCCGGAAGGTTCGGATGCCGCTACGGGGGCGAGCGCGAAGGCGATGCCGGTGACTGCGGCGAGTCCGGCGAGCACGCGTACTGCGGGGCGTGAAAACGTCATATCTGTGGGTCTCTTTCGGATCAGAATGGGCGTGCACGTCACGCCCTCGGACCATTGGAGCAACAGTGGTGTTTGGCCGATGTGAGGTCGAGCGCCCGCGCGCACTTTGACGAAAAAAACTGCTGAAAAAAAAAAAAAAAAAAAAAAAAAAAAAAAAAAAACGGGGGCAGCGGTCCGTGACGGTGAGCGAACTGCTGTCCTACCGGCCGTGGCGACACGGCCCACTGTCTGGTGCCTGTGGTGCCCTCGGTGAGATTCGAACTCACACTGCACGGGTTTTGAATCCGTTTCCTCTGCCAGTTGGGATACGAGGGCGCGAGGTACCACCTTAATAGATGCGTGCAGTGACCCTTCCCGGCAGGCACTGTTAACCCCAAGCTCGCCCCGGGACCACAAAGGCGCGACAATGTGCGTCATGACCGACGCTCCTGCACCCCGCCGCGTGCTCATCGCCGAAGATGAGGCGCTCATCCGAATGGACCTGGCAGAGATGCTGGGTGAGGAAGGTTATGAAGTCGTCGGGCAGGCCGGAGACGGACAAGAAGCGGTCGATCTCGCGGAAAGCCTGAAACCGGATCTGGTGATCATGGACGTCAAGATGCCCCGCCGCGACGGCATCGATGCGGCATCGGAGATCGCCACCAAGCGCATCGCGCCGATCGTCATTCTGACCGCCTTCAGCCAGCGCGAACTGGTCGAACGCGCCCGCGATGCCGGCGCGATGGCCTACCTGGTCAAGCCGTTCTCCATCACCGATCTGATCCCGGCCATCGAGGTCGCAGTCAGCCGGTTCGGCGAGATCGCCGCCCTGGAGCACGAGGTCGCGAATCTGTCGGATCGTCTGGAGACGCGCAAACTGGTCGAGCGGGCGAAGGGTTTGCTGCAGGCCAACCAGGGGATGACCGAGCCCGAGGCGTTCAAGTGGATCCAGCGGGCGGCGATGGACCGCCGCACCACGATGAAGCGGGTGGCCGAAGTGGTGCTCGAGACCCTCGACACGCCGACCGAGGATGCCTCCGGCGCCGAGAAATGAGCGTCCTGACCGACTCTGCCGGTTAAGACTGCGTTTCCGGCGGCTTCGTTTGACCGGCTAACCCGGCTGATCTGCGCAACGCGTCGCTCAACATGGCGCGACGGAGCCCCGGAATGGTTATGGTTTTCGGCGAAGCATCCCCGTCCCGGTCGTCCCGACCGGAACGAAGGTGCCGACCTGAAAACGGAACCGGAGGTGAGACGTGCGCGGTCACGTGGCACGCAAGGCATTTGCTCTCGGAAGCGCGGGCCTGATGGCCCTGGCGATTGCCGGCTGCAGTCAGAGCACGCCCGAAGAAGAGGCGTCCCAGACGAACCTCAAGATCGTGGAAAAGGTGCAGATCGACGAGAACGGCGCCGAGGTTGCGGCCGCCGAGGGCGCTGCACCCGCCGATCCGGCCGGTGACGGCAATGCCACCTGCCCGCCGGTGTCGATTGCCATGGCCGGTGCCCTCAACGGACCGGACGCCGCGCTCGGCATCAACATCAAGAATGGCGTGCAGCTGGCCATCGACAAGCACAACGAGGCCAACCCGGGCTGCCAGGTACAGCTCAAGCCGTTCGACACCGAGGGTGACCCGCAGAAGGCCTCCAACATCGCCCCGCGGATCGTCGAGGACCAGTACACGATCGGCCTGGTCGGACCGGCATTCTCCGGCGAGACCAAGGCCACCGGTGGTGTCTTCGATCAGGCCGGCCTTCCCGCCGTCACGGCCTCGGCCACCAACGTGACGCTGTCGGAGAACGGCTGGAAGACCTTCTTCCGCGGACTGGCCAACGACGGCGTGCAGGGCCCGTCCGTCGCCAACTACCTGAAGAACAACTTGGGCCACCAGAAGGTTTGCGTGGTCGACGACAGCACCGACTACGGTCTGGGGCTGGCCACCGCGGTGCGCGACACCCTGGGCCCCGTAGCCGACCCCGCCTGCAACATCTCGGTGAAGAAGGGCGACAAGGACTTCTCCGCTGCGGTCACCCAGATCAATGGTGCGGCACCGGATTCGGTGTTCTTCAGCGGCTACTACGCCGAGGCCGCGCCGCTGGTTCAGCAGCTTCGCGACGGTGGCTTCGAGGGCGTCTTCGCCAGCGCCGACGGTACGAAGGATCCCGAGTTCGTCAAGCAGGCGGGCGAATCGTCCAAGGGCGCGGTGCTGGCCTGCCCGTGCGGTCCGGCCACCGGGTCGTTCGCCGAGGAGTACACCGCGAAGTTCAACACCGAGCCGGGCACGTACAGCGCCGAGGGTTATGACCTGGGCACCATCCTGCTCAAGGGCATCGACTCCGGTGCGATCACCCGCCCCGCGCTGCTGGATTTCGTGCGCAACTACCAGGGCCAGGGTGTGGCCCGTGAGTACCAGTGGACTCCGGAAGGTGAGCTCACCACGACGCTCATCTGGATCTACGACGTTCAGTAACAGCTGAGACGAAAGCGCGTCCGAGAGCGCATGCCTCGGACGCGCTTTCGTCTTCGCACCCCTGCCGCAGCAACCGTCATCGCGTCAGCGAGGAGCTCACCACCGGATGAACCTGGCCGCCAACATCAACTTCAATGTCGGAGCATTGTTCGACAGCTTCTGGCAGTTGACGATCGACGGCCTGTCCTGGGGCGCGATCTACGCCCTGGTCGCCGTCGGCTACACCCTGGTCTTCGGTGTGCTGCGGCTGATCAACTTCGCGCACTCGGAGATCTTCATGCTCGGCATGTTCGGCGCCTACTTTGCGCTGGACATCCTGATGGGCTTCACGCCGAGCGGCAACGCCTACAACAAGGGCGTCGCGCTGACCATCCTCTACCTGGGCTTCGCGATGTTGTTCGCGATGCTGGTATCCGGCGGCGCCGCGGTCGGCCTGGAGTTCGTCGCCTACCGCCCACTGCGTAAACGCAACGCCAAGGCGCTGACCTTCCTGATCACCGCGATCGGCATGTCCTTTGTGCTGCAGCAGTTCGTGCTGTTCATCCTGCCCAAGCTGATACCGGGCTACGGTGGTCCGAACGCCCAGCAACCCATCGTGTTGGTGCAACCGAAGACCCAGTTCGAACTGTTCGGCGTCGCGATCTCCAACACCACGATCGTCATCATCGGGTCGGCACTGGTGCTGGCGCTGCTCACCGACGTGGCGCTCAACCGCACCAAACTCGGTCGCGGTGTCCGCGCGGTCGCCCAGGATGCGAACACCGCGACGCTGATGGGGGTGTCCCGCGAGCGTGTCATCATGACGACCTTCCTCATCGGCGGCCTGCTCGCCGGTGCCGCGGCACTGCTGTACACCCTGAAGGTGCCTCAGGGCATCATCTACTCGGGCGGATTTCTCTTGGGTATCAAGGCCTTTTCCGCCGCGGTGCTCGGCGGTATCGGCAACCTGCGCGGTGCGCTGCTCGGAGGTCTGCTGCTCGGCGTCATGGAGAACTACGGTCAGGCGGTATTCGGCACCCAGTGGCGTGACGTCGTCGCGTTCGTCCTGCTGGTCCTGGTGCTGTTGATCAGACCGACCGGCATCTTAGGCGAGAGCCTCGGGAAGGCGCGAGCATGACTACCTCTACCGGCCCGGGCACCCGTTGGGCCAAGGTCATGGACTGGTGGGACGGTCTGACCCGCGCCCAGAAATGGGTGTTCGGCACCGTGCTGTTCGCCGGGATCGCGCTCTCTCCGCTGTTCACACCGGCCTTTCTGGACACCCCGGGCATCAGCTTCGGTGGCACCATGGCCCAGTTCGCGATGGTCGCCATCATCGCGATCGGGCTCAATGTCGTTGTCGGCCAAGCCGGTCTGCTCGACCTGGGTTATGTCGGCTTCTATGCCGTCGGCGCCTACACGGTCGCGTTGCTGACCAGCCCGGAAAGCCCGTGGAACCAGATGGGCCCGTCGGGCTTCTTCAGCACCCCGTGGGCTTGGCTGTCCTGCGTGCCGATCGCGATGGCGGTCACCGCGTTGAGCGGTCTGATCCTCGGTACCCCGACGCTGCGCCTGCGCGGTGACTACCTGGCGATTGTCACATTGGGCTTCGGCGAGATCATCCGGCTGCTGGCCGACAATCTGTCCGATGTCACCAACGGCCCACGCGGGCTCAACGAGGTTGCCTTCCCGCACTTTCTGGAGAGCGAGCAGCATCCCGAGGGCGTGTTCTCGGTGTCCAACTCCGGCGGGGACGCGAATTACGGAACCTGGTGGTTCTGGCTGGGCCTCATTCTGATCGTCGGCATCCTGCTGCTCGTCGGCAACCTGGAACGCAGCCGGGTGGGGCGTGCCTGGATAGCGGTCCGCGAGGACGAGGATGCCGCAGAAGTGATGGGTGTCAACGCGTTCAAGTTCAAACTGTGGGCATTCACCATCGGCGCGGCCATCGGCGGTCTGTCGGGTGCGCTGTACGCCGGTCAGGTCCAGTACGTTGCGCCGCCGACATTCAACATCATCAACTCGATGCTGTTCCTGTGCGCGGTGGTGCTCGGCGGTCAGGGCAACAAGCTCGGGGTCATCCTCGGTGCGTTCATCATCGTGTACCTGCCCAACCGGCTGCTCGGCGTGCACTTCGCCGGCATCGACATGGGCAACCTGAAGTACCTGTTCTTCGGGCTCGCACTGGTGGTGCTGATGATCTTCCGGCCACAGGGCCTGTTCCCGGCCCGTCAGCATCTGCTCACCTATGCCAAAGCCGCGCGTGAGCTGATGCGGAGCAAGCCGACGGATACGGAGCCGGTGAAATGACCGATCCCGAGAGCTTCGAGCATGTCGCCGAGATCGCCGGCGTGCACCGCGAGATCAAGGCCGGTGAGGGCGAAGTCCTGCTGCAGACCAACGATCTCACCGTCCAGTTCGGCGGCCTGACGGCCCTGGACGCGGTGTCGTTCAACATCCGCCGCGGTGAGATCCTCGGGCTGATCGGGCCCAACGGGGCGGGCAAGACCACCTGCTTCAATGCGATCACCGGTGTGTACCGGCCCAGCTCGGGCTCCGTCAGCTTCGACGGATCGACGATCGGACGCATCAAACGGCACCAGATCACCCGGCTGGGGATTGCCCGCACCTTCCAGAACATCCGGTTGTTCGGCGAGATGACCGCGCTGGAGAATGTCATGGTGGGCACCGATGCGCGGCATCAGACCTCGGTGCCGGGTGCGCTGTTCCGGTCATCGCGGCATCGTCGTGAAGAGAAGCAGGCCATCGAGAGGTCAGCTGCGCTACTGCATTTCGTGGGTATCGCGCACCGTGGCGAGGAGAAGGCGAAGAACCTGCCCTATGGTGACCAGCGCCGCCTGGAGATCGCGCGGGCGCTGGCCACCGAACCCAAGCTGCTGTGCCTGGACGAACCCGCGGCCGGATTCAACCCGAGCGAGAAGTCGGCGCTGATCGACCTCATCCGCAAGATCCGCGATGACGGTTACACGGTGCTGCTCATCGAACACGACATGCGCCTGGTGATGGGGGTGACCGACCGGATCGTGGTACTGGAGTTCGGTCGCAAGATCGCCGACGGTCTGCCGGCCGAAATCCGCGAGGACCCCAAGGTCATCGCCGCATATCTGGGGGTCCCCGATGACGAACTCGCCTGAGGCCGCCCAGCGTCCGGTCCTGCTGGAGGTCCGTGACGTTGTCGTGCACTACGGCAGAATCCGGGCACTGCACGGTGTTTCGCTGGTGGTGCACGAAGGTGAGCTGGTCACACTGCTGGGCTCCAACGGCGCCGGGAAAACCACCATGATGCGGGCCATCTCGGGACTGCTGCCGCTCACGTCGGGTTCGGTATGGTTCGACGGCAAGGACATCGGCAAGGTCAAGGCACATCGGCGGGTATTCGACGGGCTGATCCAGGCCCCCGAAGGGCGCGGCGTCTTTCCCGGTATGACCATCATCGAGAACCTCGAAATGGGTTGCTATGGAAGGAAATTCCCTTCCAAGGCCGAGCATGACGAGAAGCTCGACTGGGTGTTGACCACCTTCCCGCGGCTGGCCGAGCGCCGCAACCAGGTCGGTGGCACCCTGTCCGGTGGCGAGCAGCAGATGCTGGCCATCGGCCGCGCCCTGATGGCCCGACCGAAAGTGCTGCTGCTCGATGAACCCTCGATGGGTCTGGCGCCCATGGTGATCTCGCAGATCTTCCGCATCATCTCCGAGATCAACAGCCAGGGCACCACGGTGCTGCTGGTGGAACAGAATGCGCAGCAGGCACTCAGCAGATCCGACCGGGCCTACATCCTGGAGACCGGCGAGGTCACCCGCACCGGCGTGGCAGCCGATCTGCTCAAGGACGACAGCATTCGGGCCGCCTACCTCGGCGTGGCCTGAGTCCGCCCTTTCATCCCCCGCGAGCGTGCGTGTCTGCACCCCGACACGCCGTCGCCCGGACGGAGTTCACGCACACTCACTTCAGGAGATGCGGAATCGCTTCAACCGCGCGGCCGCCCCGGATATCAACTCCAGCCGACTCCGCGGCACCCCCAGATGGGCGGCGAGCAGCTTGGTGACGGCCTCATTGGCCTTCCCGTCCACCGCGCGCTCCGGCACATAGACGGTCAGTTCGCCGTCATCATCGACCTCGACGAGCGGACCCTTGCGGCTGCCGGGTTTGACCCGTACGACGACGCTCTCGCTCACCACACCATCTTTGCGCGAGCGTGCGCAAAGTGGTCTGTCGCCCCGGCGTGTCGGCTGCAGACACGCACGCTCGCGGGTCGGGGGCCGGTGCTATTTCGCGACGATGACCGAGGAGCCGTGGCCGAAGAGGCCTTGGTTGGCGGTGACGCCGACGGTGGCGCTCTCGACCTGGCGGCCGGTGGCCTGGCCCTTGAGCTGCCAGGACAGCTCGCAGACCTGGGCGATGGCTTGGGCGGGGATGGCTTCGCCGAAGGAGGCCAGGCCGCCGGAGGCGTTGACGGGGATGCGGCCGCCGATGGTGGTGGCACCGGAGCGCAGGAGCTGTTCGGCTTCGCCCTTGGCGCACAGTCCGAGGTGCTCGTACCAGTCGAGTTCCAGGGCGGTGGACAGGTCGTAGACCTCGGCCAGCGAGAGGTCTTCGGGTCCGATGCCGGCTTCGGCGTAGGCGGCGTCGAGGATCTGGTCTTTGAAGACGCGTTCGGGGCCGGGGACGACGGCGGTGGAGTCGGTGGCGATATCGGGCAGTTCGGGCAGATGCTGCGGGTACTGCGGGCTCTGCAGGCTGACCGCGCGCACCGAGGGCACCCCGGCGACCGAGCCCAGGTGCTTTTCGGCGAAGGATTTGGAGGCGACGATGAGGGCGGCGGCGCCGTCGGAGGTGGCGCAGATGTCGAGCAGGCGCAGTGGGTCGGAGACCACGGGGGAGGCCAGCACGTCGTCGACGGTGGCCTCCTTGCGGTAGCGGGCGTTCGGGTTGTTCAGACCGTGCTTGGCGTTCTTCACCTTGACGTGGGCGAAGTCGTCGACGGTGGCGCCGTAGAGGTCCATCCGGCGCCTTGCCAGCAGGGCGAAGTAGACGGTGTTGGTGGCGCCGATGAGGTGGAATCGTTGCCAGTCGGGGTCGTTTTTGCGTTCTCCGCCGACGGGGGCGAAGAAGCCTTTGGGGGTGGTGTCGGCGCCGATGACGAGGGCCACATCGCAGAATCCGGCCAGGATCTGGGCGCGTGCGGATTGCAGGGCTTGGGATCCGCTGGCGCAGGCGGCGTAGCTGGAGGTGACGGGTACGCCGTTCCAGCCGAGTTTTTGGGCGAAGGTGGCTCCGGCGACGAAGCCGGGGTAGCCGTTGCGGATGGTGTCGGCGCCGGCGACGAGTTGGATCTGGCGCCAGTCCAGTCCGGCTTCGGCCAGGGCGGCCCGTGCGGCGACCACGCCGTATTCGGTGAAGTCGCGGCCCCATTTGCCCCAGGGGTGCATCCCGGCGCCCAGGATGTAAACGGGTTCCGGCGGGCTGGAGCGAAGCGACTGGGGGGATGTTGTGGCACTCATTTCGCGATCCTCCAGGCATGGGTGGTGCGGGTGACACCGTCGTCGTCGGTGTAGAGGGCCATGGTGGTCAGTTCCATGGTCATGCCGACCTTCAGATCGGCGGCCAGGGTGCCTTCGACGACCTTGCCGAGCACGATGAGGCCCTCTTCTGCCAATTCGACGGCGGCGACGGCGAACGGTTGGAAGGGGTCCGGGGACGGGTAGGGCGGCGGTGGTGCGTAGCGGTTTTCGGTGTAGCTCCACACGGTGCCGCGCCGCGACAAGGGGACCAGGGCAAGGGTGTCGCTGTCACAGGCCGGGTTGGGGCAGTTGGTTTCCCGGGGCGGGAACACATAGGTGGCACACGCGGTGCACTTGCCGCCGATGAGATGGGTGTCGCCGTCGTCATCGGTGGCGAACCACCCTTCGAACGCGGGCTGTGTGGTTGCTGCTGGCACGGGGGTCAGACTACCCATTCCGAGGGCAAAACTGAAACGTGTTGCAGTTTGACCGCGCCGCGCGGAATCGAGTGTAGGCCCGTGTGCCGCATTCCCCGGCGATCGCGCACACCGGGCGACACTCGGCCTCGGACCGGCGGGATGAACACCCGACAGCGTCGCCCGCCTGTCGGGGTGGGTGCCTAGAGTTGGGTGCGTGAGCCCCGCCAAGACTGCCGCCGAGGCATCCGAGAAGAAGCCCGGCACTGACGAGAAACCCACGTTGATGCTGTTGGACGGCAACTCGCTGGCCTTCCGCGCGTTCTACGCGCTGCCCGCGGAGAACTTCAAGACCCAGGGTGGGCTGACCACCAACGCCGTGTACGGGTTCACCGCCATGCTGATCAACCTGTTGCGCGATGAGCAGCCCAGTCACATCGCCGCCGCCTTCGACGTGTCCCGGCAGACCTTCCGCAAGGAGAAGTACCCCGAGTACAAGGAGGGCCGGTCGGCCACCCCGGATGAGTTCCGCGGTCAGATCGACATCACCAAGGAGGTGCTGGGGGCGCTCGGGATCACGGTGCTCGCCGAGCAGGGTTTCGAGGCCGATGACATCATCGCCACGCTCGCGACCCAGGCCGAGGCCGGCGGCTACCGGGTGCTGGTGGTGACCGGTGACCGAGATTCGCTGCAGTTGGTCAGCAGCGATGTCACCGTGCTGTACCCGGTCAAGGGGGTCAGCGAGTTGACCCGCTTCACCCCGGATGCCGTGCAGGCCAAGTACGGCCTCACACCGGAGCAATACCCGGACTTCGCGGCGCTGCGCGGCGACCCGAGCGACAACCTGCCGGGCATCCCCGGCGTGGGGGAGAAGACCGCGACCAAGTGGATCGTCGAGCATGGCTCGCTGCAGGCTCTGGTCGACAACGTCGACACGGTCAAGGGCAAGGTCGGGGATGCGTTGCGCGCCAACCTGTCGTCGGTGGTGCTCAACCGCGAGCTCACCGAGTTGGTGAAGAACGTGCCGCTGCCGCAAACCCCCGACACGCTGCGCATGCTGCCCTGGGACCGGGACCACATCCACCGGCTGTTCGACGACCTCGAGTTCCGGGTGCTGCGCGACCGGCTGTTCGACACTCTGGCCTCGGCCGACCCGGAGGTGGAGCAGGGTTTCGAGGTGCGCGGCGGCGCGCTGCAACCCGGCGAACTCGCGGCGTGGCTGTCCGAACACAGCCTGGGTAACCGGTTCGGCGTCGCGGTCGTCGGCACCCACCTGGCCTTCGACGGCGACGCGACGGCGCTGGCCATCGTCGCCAACGACGGCGACGGCCGCTACATCGACACCGCGACGCTGCAGCCCGATGACGAGGCCGCGCTGGCGTCCTGGCTGGCCGATCCCGGCCCGCCCAAGGCGCTGCACGAAGCCAAGCTGGCCATGCATGATCTGGAGGGCCGCGGCTGGAAGCTGGCCGGCGTCACCTCCGACACCGCACTGGCGGCCTACCTGGTGCGGCCGGGACAGCGCAGTTTCGCCCTCGACGACCTGTCCCTGCGCTACCTCAAGCGTGAGCTGCGGGCGGATAACCCTGAGCAGCAGCAGCTTTCGCTGTTGGATGACAACGACGGCGTCGACGAGCAGGCCGTGCAGGCGGTGCTGCTGCGGGCCGGGGCGGTGATGGATCTCGCCGACGCGCTGGACGAGGAGCTGGCCCGCATCGACTCGTCCTCGCTGCTGCACCGGATGGAACTCCCGGTGCAGCGGGTGCTCGCCGAACTCGAAAGCACCGGCATCGCCGTCGACGTGGCGTTCCTGAAGGAGCTGCAGAGCGAATTCGGGGATCTGATCCGCGATGCCGCCGAGGCCGCCTACGGGGTCATCGGCAAGCAGATCAACCTCGGCTCGCCCAAGCAGCTCCAGGTGGTGCTCTTCGACGAGTTGGAGATGCCGAAAACCAAGAAGACCAAGACCGGCTACACCACCGATGCCGATGCGCTGCAGAGCCTTTTCGACAAGACCGGGCACCCGTTCCTGCAGCATCTGCTGGCACATCGGGATGCCACCCGGCTCAAGGTCACCGTCGACGGCCTGCTCGCGGCGACGGCCGCAGATGGCCGAATTCACACCACCTTCAACCAGACCATCGCCGCCACCGGGCGGCTCTCGTCGACCGAGCCCAACCTGCAGAACATCCCGATCCGCACCGAGGCGGGCCGCCGCATCCGCGACGGGTTTGTGGTGGGTGCGGGTTACGCCGAGCTGATGACGGCGGACTACAGCCAGATCGAGATGCGCATCATGGCGCACCTGTCCCGCGACGAGGGCCTCATCGAGGCGTTCAACACCGGCGAGGACCTGCACTCGTTCGTGGCGTCGCGGGCGTTCGACGTGCCCATCGACGAGGTCGACGCCGAACTGCGTCGCCGGGTCAAGGCGATGTCCTACGGCCTGGCCTACGGCCTGAGTGCCTACGGGCTGTCGGCTCAGCTGAAGATCAGCACCGAAGAGGCCAAGAATCAGATGGAGCAGTACTTCGACCGTTTCGGCGGCATCCGTGACTACCTGCGCGATGTCGTCGACCAGGCCCGCAAGGACGGTTACACCTCAACGGTTCTCGGCCGCCGCCGCTATCTGCCCGAGCTGGACAGCAGCAACCGCAATGTCCGTGAGGCTGCCGAACGCGCGGCGCTCAACGCCCCCATCCAGGGCAGCGCCGCCGACATCATCAAGGTCGCGATGATCAACGTCGACGAGGCGATCAAGGCCGCCGGCCTGCGGTCGCGCATGCTGCTGCAGGTGCACGACGAGCTGCTGTTCGAGGTGGCCGAGGGGGAGCGCGACACCCTCGAAGCCCTGGTACGCGAGCACATGGGTAACGCCTACCCGCTCGACGTGCCGCTGGAGGTGTCGGTCGGCTACGGACGCAGCTGGGACGCCGCGGCGCACTAGCGCCGCGCACGATCCGGGCACAGTCCTGATGACCGACACCAGCGATCAGCAGATCCGGTTTCTGGCACGCCTCGGTGCCGCCATGTGCGCGGCCAACTACCCGGTGACCCTGGTGCGGCAGATGCTGGACCGGACCGCGGCCCACTACGGCGTCCGAAACGACGGCATAGCTCTGCCGAACCACGTGCAGGTGGTGGGGCCGGCCACCGCCGGGGGCACCGTGGTGCGTGGCGAGCGCGTGGACGACGACCTGCGCTTCGACCAGATCTTCCCGCTCGCGCGGCTGGTGTCCTCCGCGATGGCCGGGCGGATCTCGGCGCAGGAGGGTGAGACCAGACTCGACGAGATTCAGGGTGTTGCCCGCCGCTACCCCGCCTGGGTCACGGTCATCGGCTACGGAATCCAAAGTGCCGGACTGTCCCTCGTACTGGAGCCGACGCTGTTGAACGTGCTGGCCGCGCTGCTGCTGGGCGCGATGGTCGGCGGGTTCCTGGTCGCGAGTCAGCGTGTCCCGGCGCTTGCCCAGCTGGTGCCTGCGATCAGCGCGTTCGCGGTCGCCTCGATCTGCATCGTGGCGGCACTGCGGCTGGACCTCGATCACGTCGGCCTGCGTGCGCTGATACCGCCACTGGCAGTCTTTCTGCCCGGCGCGGCAATCACCCTGGCCGTCATCGAACTGACCTCCCGAGATGTCATCGCCGGAACCAGCCGACTGATCGCCGGTTTCGTGCAGATCATTCAGCTGGCCTTCGGCATCCTGATCGCCACCCAGCTACTCGGCATGCGCGAGGACCAACTCAGCTCGGAGGCGGTCAACCACATCGGTCCGTGGGCGCCGTGGCTGGGTGTCCTCGTGTACGGGCTGGGAGTGATGCTCTTCCTGGCACCGCCGGTGTCGTTTCTGCCGTGGCTGGTGCTCATCACCTACACCGCGTACACGGCTCAATACCTGGGCGATCTGCTGCTGGGCAGCTACGCCAGCGGCTTCTGCGGTGGGCTGGCGCTGACCCTGGTGGCGCTGGCGGTATCGCGCCGGCGCAGCGCCCCACCGGCCATCACCATGATCCTGCCGGGCTTCTGGCTACTGGTACCCGGATCGATGGGTCTGATCGGTGTCACCGAATTGTTCGGCGCCGACGGTGATTCGGCGCTGCCGGCCACCTTGATCTCGATGATTTCGGTCGCCTTCGGACTGCAGGCCGGACTGGTGCTCTGGCAGGTGGTCAGGCGTAGCCGAGCGCGCTGAGTTCAGGGAATCCGGTAGCCGGCCAGGTACTGCAGTGTGGGCGCGGCGGCCTGCCGCGCCGCGTGTACGCGGTAGGACTCCTCGGTCAGCAGCGCGTGCACCCGATCGTCACCGAAGCCACGGTCGATGCGGTCACGGATGAAGGCCAGCTCGACCACCTGGGTCGCGAAGGCCTTCACGTCCTTGCCGGCAGCCTTGCTGCCGTGCCGAGAGGCTGCACCGATCGCCAGCTTGCGGTTGCGGATGCTGCCCAGCCAGCTCGCCTCGTTGGCGGTGATCAGGTTCGCGGCCACCATGTTCGGCAGTTTGGCGGCGACCACCAGCTGCTCGCGACGCCGGCTGCGCACCGCCAGCCAGATCGCCAGCCCGAAGATGGGCATCATCCACAACAGGTAGACCAGGAAGTAGGCCTCGATGCCGATCACCGAGGACCCGTTCCACAGCGCGTGCATGACCACCGCGGCGACATAGCCGGCGCCGATGCAGGCGATCTTGCCGATCGGATGACGCTGTGTGAGCGCGAAGTAGACGCCGATCGCGAGCATCGACAGGAACAGGGAGTGCGCGAAGGGCGCCATGATCAGTCGCAGCGCGGCGGTCACCAGGGATGCGGCCACGTCCTCGCCGTTGGCGATGTAGAGAATGTCCTCGAACCAGGCGAAGCCCGCGCCGACCAGGCCCGCGTAGACCAGGCAGTCGGTCAGTGAGTTCAGTTCGTGGCGGCGCCGCCCGGTCATCATGATCAGCAGGAACAGCCCCTTGGCGGCCTCTTCGATGATCGGTGCGCGCAGCGCGGTCGATTCGAAGCCCTCCGGCAGCCCGGGGGTGGGCAGGAAGACCGCGTCCGCCCACAACTCGAGGGCCAGCGACAAGATGATCGCCACCGACGCACCCCACAGGAACGCCAGGATCAGCAGCCGCGGCGGCTCGGGTTCCCAGCGGTCCAGCCACAGATAACAGGCCACGACCACGGCGATCGCGATGCTGGAGAGCACGAACCCGATGGCCGTGCCGACCGGATTCGTCGCGGTCAGCAGGATCATCAGCAGGCCGACGATGACGCTGAGCCCGATGATCACCGCCAGCGGCGCCCCGACCTTGCGGACGGTCGGCGGCCAGGTCGGCAGATGGCGGTGCGGAGGCTGGGGCGTCACGGACACGTTCAGGAGGGTAACCAGGCACCGGCTGCGGGGACCGGGTTTGTCCAGCGTGTACCCGTTCTAGTACCCTTGCACAGTACCTGTGTGCCCAGTCATGTTCCGGGCCCCGCGGGCACACCGCACATCGGGGCACCCATGCTCAACAGCCCTGTGTGCAGCACAAATACACACACCGTCCCTACGATTAAAACTGTCCGGAGCAACCCACCACATGCCAAGCCCCTCCATCACCTCGCCGCAAGTAGCCATCAACGACATTGGCTCGGCCGAGGACTTTCTCGCCGCCATCGACAAGACCATCAAGTACTTCAACGATGGCGACATCGTCGAAGGGACCATCGTCAAGGTCGATCGCGACGAGGTTCTGCTCGATATCGGTTACAAGACCGAAGGTGTCATCCCCTCCCGTGAACTCTCCATCAAGCACGATGTCGACCCCAATGAGGTCGTTTCCGTGGGCGATGAGGTCGAGGCTCTCGTTCTCACCAAGGAGGACAAGGAAGGCCGCCTGATCCTGTCCAAGAAGCGCGCTCAGTACGAGCGCGCCTGGGGCACCATCGAGGAACTCAAGGAGAAGGACGAGGCCGTCAAGGGCACCGTCATCGAGGTCGTCAAGGGCGGCCTGATCCTCGACATCGGCCTGCGTGGCTTCCTGCCCGCGTCGCTGGTCGAGATGCGCCGCGTCCGCGATCTGCAGCCGTACATCGGCAAGGAGATCGAGGCCAAGATCATCGAACTCGACAAGAACCGCAACAACGTGGTGCTCTCGCGCCGCGCGTGGCTGGAGCAGACCCAGTCCGAGGTGCGCAGCGAGTTCCTCAACCAGCTCACCAAGGGCGCCATCCGCAAGGGTGTCGTGTCCTCGATCGTCAACTTCGGCGCCTTCGTCGATCTCGGCGGCGTCGACGGCCTGGTGCACGTTTCCGAGCTGTCCTGGAAGCACATCGATCACCCGTCCGAGGTCGTCACCGTCGGCGACGAGGTCACCGTCGAGGTGCTCGACGTCGACATGGACCGCGAGCGGGTTTCGCTGTCGCTCAAGGCGACTCAGGAAGATCCGTGGCGTCACTTCGCCCGCACCCACGCCATCGGCCAGATCGTGCCGGGCAAGGTCACCAAGCTGGTGCCGTTCGGTGCGTTCGTCCGCGTCGAAGAGGGCATCGAGGGTCTGGTGCACATCTCGGAGCTGTCCGAGCGCCACGTCGAGGTCCCGGACCAGGTGGTCCAGGTCGGCGACGACGCCATGGTCAAGGTCATCGACATCGACCTGGAGCGTCGCCGCATCTCGCTGAGCCTCAAGCAGGCCAACGAGGACTACACCGAGGAGTTCGACCCCTCGAAGTACGGCATGGCCGACAGCTACGACGAGGCCGGGAACTACATCTTCCCGGAGGGCTTCGACGCCGACACCAACGAATGGCTCGAGGGCTTCGACAAGCAGCGCACCGAATGGGAGGCCCGGTACGCCGAGGCCGAGCGTCGGCACAAGATGCACACCGCGCAGATGGAGAAGTTCGCCGCAGCCGAGGCGGAGGAGGCGGCTCGCCCGTCGACCTCCAGCAGCTCGTCTCGCCCGGAGGGTGAGTCCGGTGGTGGCTCGCTCGCCAGCGACGCTCAGCTCGCGGCGCTGCGCGAGAAGCTCGCGGGCAACGCGTAACAAAGACACTCAATTCGCCTGAGTGAAGCCGCGCAGCACGTCCTCACGGATGTGCTGCGCGGTTCTTTTTGCACCTGCTGAGGGGAGCATCATGCTGAGGATCGGACTGACCGGTGGAATCGGTGCCGGCAAGTCGACGGTGTCGTCCACGTTCAGTGAGCTCGGCGGCATCGTCGTCGACGGTGACATCATCGCCCGGGAGGTGGTCGAGCCGGGGACGGAAGGCCTGGCCAAACTCGTCGACGCGTTCGGCCGGGACATCCTGCACGACAGCGGGGAGTTGAATCGCCCCGCGCTGGCGGCCGTCGCGTTCAGCGATGACGAGAAGCGTCAGACGCTGAACGGCATCGTGCATCCGCTGGTGGCTCACCGGCGCTCCGAGCTGATCGAAGCCGCCTCCGAGGATGCCGTGATCATCGAGGACATCCCGCTGCTGGTGGAGTCCCAGATGGCGCCGATGTTTCCGCTGGTCATCGTCGTGCACGCCGATGCCGAACTGCGCGTCAAGCGGCTCATCGAACACCGTGGGTTCACCGAGCAGGATGCCCGGGCTCGCATCGCGGCGCAGGCCACCGAGGAGCAGCGCCGCGCCGTCGCGGATGTCTGGCTGGACAACTCGGGCAGCGCGGGTGCGTTGGTGGAACAGGCCCGCGGCCTGTGGCACGGCCGCATCGTGCCGTTCGCGCACAACCTGCGGCTCGGACGACCCGTTCACGTCGAGCCGGCCGTGGTGCCGTCCGACCCCAGCTGGCCTGATCAGGCCCGCAGGATCGTGGCGCGGTTGCAGACCAGCTGCGGGCACCGGGCCGTCCGCGTCGACCACATCGGTTCCACCGCGGTGCCCGGGCTGGACGCCAAGGACATCATCGACGTCCAGGTGACCGTTGCCTCGCTGGAGGTTGCCGACGAGCTCGCCGAGGGGCTACTCGCCGCGGGGTATCCGCGGGTGGCCGCCATCACCGCGGACAATCCGCATTCGGCGGATACTGCTCTGTGGCACAAGAGGTTCCACGCCTCGGCCGATCCGGGTCGGCCGACACATGTGCACATCCGGGTGGACGGCTGGCCGAATCAGCGATTCGCGTTGTTGTGCGTCGACTGGCTGAAGGCCAATCCCGGTGTGCAGCAAGACTATCTGGCGGCCAAGCAAGCGGCCCTGCGTGCGCCTGACTATGCGGAGGCCAAGGAGCCCTGGTTCCTCGACGCGTATCACCGCGCCTGGGAATGGGCCGAGGCCACCGGCTGGCGTCCCTGACGTCCGTGCGTCACTCCGCGGGAATGTCCTCCGAGGCAGGCTGCGGCGGATAGTCCGGCATGCCGGCCTCCGGCACCGGCGCGGGCAGGCCGCTGGCCGGATTATCCAGCGGTGCACCACACTTCATCACCCCGTAGAGCGGGTCGTCCTTGGCGCGAAACAGTCGCGGCGCGATGAACTGGTCGGCCTGGGCAACTACCTGGTCGTCGACCAGGATCTCGCAGTGCAGGTTCGAACCGTACGGCCACTGGATGGACAGCTCCATCCCGGCCAGATTGGGATCGGACAGCACCGTGTTCACCTCGAACGTCTGACCCGGCAGCATGGTCGGCTGTTCGCTGTTGACGTTCTGATCGTCGGCCTTGTAGGCGACGACGGCGCCGCGCGAGGTGCCGTCCGCGCGGGCCCGGTAGGTGACGTTGTGCAGCAAGCCGGGTGCCTGCTCGGTCACTTCGGGCTGAGCGGGTTCGACGTCGGGTTCGGCATAAGCAGGTGCGGCGACCAGTTGGGCCGCGAACAGCAACGTGGCTGCCGCGGCGGCTGTCACTCCTGAACGCCTGGTGACACTCATGATCTTGACTTTACCGTTCGCCAGGTCAGCGTCACATCGTGTCCGCGCAACCACCGGTCGAGGTCATAGTCGTGGCGGGCCAGGCCGTCCACCGTGGCAACGGCCGTCGCGACGGCTTGCTCGGCGCTGGCGGCGTCCAGCAGACCCTCGGAGACCGCGGCGAACAATTCGTCGATATCGGTCAGTTCGACGTCACGGCCGGTGCGCAACACCAGATCCAGGTAGTGATCCTCGGACTGCCAGCGTTCGGCGCCCGCGGTGTATCTGCCGATGTCGAGGTAGAAGTCCTGGTCACGCTCGTAACCGGGGTTGAAGTGGAAGACCGTGACCCGCAGATTCAGCGCCGGCAGCAGCCAGGTCTCCAGATAGTGGAACTGTGCGCGCCCCGGCGCAGGCCGGGCCATGTACAGGCCCCATGGGCGCACGACGAACTCCTCGACATCGCGCACGACGCCCTTGGGGTCGGTGTTGGTGCGGCCGCCGAGGTCGAACGTCTCACGTTTCGGTGGGTGCACGTCACCGCCGCCGGCGCAGGTCCAGCACGCGCGGGCCCCGGCCGGCCGGACGCGTCATCAATCGCAGCACGGCGCCGATCACGATGGCCAGCCAACAACCGGTCCACAGCAGGTCGGCGGCTTCCAGCCAGCTGCACTGGCGCGACGGTCGCAGGCCGCCGTCGCCGCACGTGGAGCCCAACCGTGCGGCGATCTCGCCGGGGCCCGGCCATACCAGCAGTACCGCGCAGGCCAGACCTGCGACCAGCAGGATCAGACCCAGCAGGCGCACGGCAACTCGCACGGGTTCGGCCACGGCGTCACCGTAACGTGCACGCCGCGCCGGCGGGGAATGAACTTGTCGGACCACACGCTTAACCTGGAGACCATGGCTTTCGCGACCGAACACCCCGTGCTGGCGCAGTCGGAGTATCGACCAGCTGCCGACGCCGTCGACGGCGTGGTACGTGCCGGCGGACACTTCGAGGTGGTCAGTGAGTACGAGCCGGCGGGGGACCAGCCGGCCGCCATCGCCGACCTGGAGCGCCGGGTGCGTGCCGGTGAGCGTGACATCGTGCTGCTGGGCGCCACCGGAACCGGTAAGTCGGCGACCACCGCGTGGCTCATCGAGAAGCTGCAGCGGCCCACGCTCGTGATGGCCCCCAACAAGACGCTGGCCGCGCAGCTGGCCAACGAGCTGCGGGAGATGTTGCCGCACAACGCCGTCGAATACTTCGTGTCCTACTACGACTACTACCAGCCGGAAGCGTACATCGCGCAGACCGACACCTATATCGAGAAGGACAGCTCGATCAACGACGATGTCGAGCGGCTGCGGCACTCGGCCACCTCGAGCCTGTTGTCCCGCCGCGACGTCGTGGTGGTCGCCTCGGTGTCCTGCATCTACGGCCTCGGCACTCCGCAGTCCTACCTGGACCGGTCGGTCGAGCTGAAAATCGGCGACGATGTGCCCCGCGACGGGCTGCTGCGCCTGCTGGTGGACGTCCAGTACGACCGCAACGACATCGCGTTCACCCGGGGCTCCTTCCGGGTGCGCGGCGACACGGTCGAGATCATCCCGGCCTACGAGGAACTGGCGATACGCATCGAGTTCTTCGGGGACGAGGTCGAGGCGCTGTACTACCTGCACCCGCTGACCGGCGATGTGGTGCGCAAGGTGGACTCGGTGCGGATCTTCCCGGCCACCCACTATGTGGCGGGGCCGGACCGGATGGCCACGGCGATCTCCAGCATCGAAGCCGAACTGGAGGGCCGACTGGCCGAGCTGGAAGGCCAGGGCAAGCTGCTGGAGGCCCAGCGGCTGCGGATGCGCACCAACTACGACCTGGAGATGATGAAGCAGGTCGGCTTCTGTTCGGGCATCGAGAACTACTCCCGTCACATCGACGGCCGCGGCGCCGGAACGGCACCCGCCACGCTGATCGACTATTTTCCGGAGGACTTCCTGCTCGTCATCGACGAGTCGCATGTCACCGTGCCGCAGATCGGCGGTATGTACGAGGGCGACATGTCCCGCAAGCGCAACCTGGTGGACTTCGGCTTCCGGTTGCCGTCGGCGGTCGACAACCGCCCGCTGACCTGGGAGGAGTTCGCGTCCAGGATCGGGCAGACGGTGTATCTGTCGGCGACACCCGGGAAACTACGAGATGGCCCAGGCCGGCGGCGAGTTCGTCGAGCAGGTGATCCGCCCGACCGGGCTGGTCGATCCTCAGGTGCACGTGAAACCCACCAAGGGCCAGATCGACGACCTGATCGGGGAGATCCGGCTGCGCACCGAGCGCGACGAGCGGGTGCTGGTCACCACGCTGACCAAGAAGATGGCCGAGGACCTCACCGATTACCTGCTGGAGATGGGCATCCGGGTGCGGTACCTGCACTCCGAGGTGGACACGCTGCGCCGCGTGGAACTGCTTCGGCAACTGCGGCTGGGCGAATACGACGTGCTGGTCGGGCATCAACCTGCTCCGCGAGGGACTCGACCTGCCCGAGGTGTCGCTGGTGGCCATCTTGGACGCCGACAAGGAGGGCTTCCTGCGGTCGCCGCGCAGCTTGATCCAGACCATCGGCCGCGCGGCCCGCAATGTGTCTGGCGAGGTTCACATGTACGCCGACAAGATCACCGACTCGATGAGAGAGGCGATCGACGAGACCGACCGCCGCCGGGCCAAGCAGATCGCCTACAACAAGGAGCACGGCGTCGATCCGCAGCCGCTGCGCAAGAAGATCGCCGACATCCTCGATCAGGTGTACCGGGAAGCCGACGACACCGAAGCCACCGTGGATGTCGGCGGGTCGGGACGCAATGCGTCCCGCGGTCGCCGCGCCCAGGGTGAGCCCGGCCGTGCGGTCAGCGCCGGGATCGTCGAGGGACGCGATACCGCGAACATGCCACGCGCCGAGCTGGCCGACCTGATCAAGGATCTCACCGAGCAGATGATGACTGCCGCGCGTGATCTCCAGTTCGAGCTCGCCGCGCGTATCCGCGACGAGATCCAGGATCTGAAGAAGGAGCTGCGCGGTATGGATGCCGCCGGCCTGAAGTAGCCCTTGATCTCAACGGCGGTTGAGCTTCTAGGTTGTGGGTGTGACCGACACTCAAGCGTTGACCGGCGGCAGCTGGCGTGACCTCCTCGGGCCGAAAAACCTTGGCGCCGCGACGGTTCTGGCCGGTGGCGTGGCGCTCTACGCCACCAACGAGTTCCTCACGATCAGCCTGATGCCCAGCGCAGTGGCCGACATCGGTGGCCACCGCTACTACGCATGGGTGACGACCGTCTATCTGGTCGCCTCGGTGGCCGCCGCGACCACCGTGAGCGCCACGCTGGCGCGGGTGGGCCCGAGATCGGCCTACCTCGGTGCGCTGACGGTGTTCGGCGTGGGCAGCGTGTTGTGTGCCGTCGCGCCGACCATGGAACTGCTGCTGGCGGGCCGCACGGTGCAGGGCGCCGCCGGGGGGTTGCTCGCCGGGCTGGGCTACGCCGTGATCAACGCGGCGCTGCCCCGCGCCCTGTGGACCAGGGCGTCCGCCCTGGTGTCGGCAATGTGGGGAGTGGGCACCCTGCTGGGCCCGGCGGCCGGCGGGCTGTTCGCCCAGTTCGCCTCGTGGCGTTGGGCATTCGGGGCGCTCGTCATACTGACCGGCGCGATGATCGTGCTGGTTCCGCTGGCGCTGCCCGGCCGGGCCCGGGCGGACAGCACGGCGGTGACCCGTGTCCCGGTGTGGTCGCTGATCCTGCTCGGCGCGGCTGCGCTGATGGTCAGTGTGGCGGGAATCATGACCGACCTGTTGTCCACCGCCACGCTGCTGGCCGCGGCGCTGGCCCTCATCATGGTTTTCCTGGTGGTCGACCGGCGGCGAGTGGCCGGGGCGAGCGTGTTGCCTCCCACGGCGTTCCGGCCGGGACCGCTCAAATGGGTGTATCTGACCCTCGGTCTGCTGATGGCGGCGACGATGGTCGACATGTATGTGCCGCTGTTCGGGCAGCGGCTGGCCCACCTGGCGCCGCTGACAGCCGGGTTTCTCGGTGTCGCGCTGGCCGTCGGTTGGACGGCCAGTGAGATCGTCAGTGCCTCGGTGGACCGACGGACCTCGGTGGTGCGCATCGTGCTCGTGGCCCCGCTGGTGATGGCGATCGGGCTGGGCGCCGGCGCGCTGCTGGTGCGCGACGGTATGCCGGGGTGGCTCGCGCTGCTCTGGGCGCTCACCCTGGCGGTGACCGGAATCGGGATCGGGATGGCCTGGCCGCACCTGTCGGTCTGGGCGATGACCGGTGTCGACGACCCCACCGAGGGGCCGGTGGCGGCCGCGGCGATCAACACCGTTCAGCTGATCTGCGGCGCTTTCGGTGCGGGAGTGGCCGGCGTCATCGTCAACCGCGCCGCCGGCGCCGAGGCTGCGGCCGCGCGCTGGCTGTTCGCCGGTTTCGCGGCGCTGGCGGTGGTCGGTGTCATCGCCTCCTGGCGCGCGGGTGGTCGAACGCCGAGATGAGTCTCGGGGCCTTGCGGAGTCTGCACACCAAGGTCACCTTCGACTTCCGCGAGGAGCATCTATGTCGCACAGCGCCGGATATCCCGACGTCGTATCGCGAGAACAGTGGTTGGCAGCGCGCCTGGAGCTGCTGGCCGCCGAACGGGAGGCCACCCATCTGCGTGACGCCGTCAACGCACAGCGCCGGCGGCTTCCCATGGTCAGGGTCGAGAACGACTACCTCTTCGAGGGGCCGTTCGGGCCGGCTCGGCTCATCGACCTGTTCGAGGGGCGCCCACAACTCTATGTCCATCACTTCATGTGGCTCGATGACATCGATCAGGGGTGCCCCAGCTGCACAGCAGCCGCCGATCTGACGTTCACCGAATCCGACCGGACTCTGCTCAGTGCGAAAGGCGTGACCTTCGCCTGCATTTCACGCGCACCGTACGCCAGCATCGCGCGCTACCGCGATGCGCGCGGCTGGACGTTTCCGTGGTACTCGACCTGTGACGGCGATTTCAGCTACGACTTTCACGTCACCCTGGATCCGGCACGTGCCGAGGTGCAGTACAACTACAAGTCGCGCGATGACCTGCGCCGCGATGGATGGACCGAGCGTGACCTCCGCGGTGACTGGCCCGGCGCCAGCGTATTCCTGCGCCGCGGGCGCGAGGTGTTTCACACCTACTCCACCTACGCGCGGGGCCTCGACCATACGGCGGTCGGCTACCCGTTCCTGGACCTGACGCCCTATGGACGCCAGGAGCCGTGGGAGGACTCCCCACCGGGTTGGCCGCAGCGCGGGATCGCCGCGGGTATGCCGCACCAATAGTGGCCCTAGCGAACTTTTCCCACATTTCAGGATGATGCCTCGGCGAGGGCGTGGAGACGCTCAGTTGACACCTGTTTCCTACGTTCGGTAGTAGTGCGGATGTCCGTTGATCGTATGACGCCTGAGAAATTTGCTGGACCGTCACTCTGTTGGGTGCTGTCGGGCTGCTGTGGTCCACGTTAACTCGCGGTGCCCGTGGGAGTAGTGGCTCCTAACTGGACTGTTGGGAACTCAGGAGTGGGCGAGGGAGGCTCCGCGCGGCCGCTGTGCACCCTTGTGTGGTTTGCTGGAAATGCAAGTTCCAGGCCCGTGCGCGAATATTGCGGACCAGTAAATTATTTGCCGTGAAATCGACGATCATTACCCGTTCGAGAATGGTGATATTACTTCCAGGTAAGTTGCGCAAATATGCGGCGCTTCGGCTAATTTCCGAGCAGTGTCAAGTCTGGCATTGGTTGGTGTCGGGTCCTGGGAACTGGGTGGTCAATATGTGGAAATGCGTCCCACCGTCGGTGCGGGGTATCGCGCACAGAGCGGTCATCGGGGTGACCACGGCGGCGCTGGTCGCGGCCACTGGCAGCCATTTCGTGATGCCCGAGGCGAAGGAGCTCGTTTCGTATGAGGTGATGAATGTTGCGGCGATCGACGAGTCACCGACCACCGTTGGCATTGCCGACTCGAACATCTATTTCACCGACAGCCTCGATGAGGTGATGGAGCACCTCGACCTGATCGAGTCCCTGGGTGTCAAGAATGTCCGGCTCCTGGTGCCGTGGGTCTTCATCCAGCAGCAGGATCCGATGGGCGGACCGGTGGACTGGGATCAGGACCTCGACTGGGCGAAACTCGACCAGATCGTCCAGGAAGTCGACCGTCGGGGCTTGGGCATCCTGGGTGTGCTGCAGTGGTCACCCGACTGGGCGACCGACGGAACGACCGGCAGCGGGCACCCCACCGATGTACAGGATTTCGCCGATTTCGCGGCGGCGGTTGCGGAACGCTACCGCGACGAGATCACCGCCTACGAGGTGTGGAACGAACCGAACGCCTCGTTCTTCTGGAATCCGATCGACCCGGCCGAGTACACCAATCTGCTGAAGGCCGCCTACACCTCGTTGAAGGCCGTCAATCCGGATATCACGGTGGTCGGCGCGGTGGTGAGCGCCACGCTGACCTGGGGTGACACCACCATGAACCCGGTTGATTTCGTCGCAGCCATGTACGAGGCCGGCGCCGACGGATTTTTCGACGCCATCTCGTTTCACCCGTACAACTTCGACACCAAGTTCTCCGAGCAGGATGACCTCGACTGGCGGGAGCTGATGCCGCTGTTCCAGGTGCAGAAGATCCGTGAGTTGATGGACCAGCACCTTGCTCCCGGGGAAGAACAGCTCAAGATCTGGATCAGTGAGTACGGCCTGCCCACCAGCGTGGTGACGCCGGAGACGCAGCTGGCTTTCATGACCGATCTGCTGAATGCCTGGCAATCATTCTCCGGTGGCGGCCCCGTCTTTCTCTACACCACCAAAGACGATATGAGTGCCATCGGAGATGAACGATTCTTCGGGCTCTTCGACGAGAACGGGAATTTCAAAGGCGGTGAGGCGGCATATCTGGAATTCAAGCGGCTTATCGACTGCCTCGGTGGTTGCTCGCCGACGAACCCGTCCAACCCCGTGGGGTCGCTGCTGCAGTTCCTTCAACAGGTCATCACACAGGTCCTGAGCTTCGTGCCCAACCTGATAGCTGGGGTCGTTTCGGCCGTATCGAACCTGATCAGCTCGATCTTGAACGGACTCTCCGGGCTTGCGGGGGGATCGGCCGCGCAGTCCGGGGTTGTTGGCGCTTCGCTGCGGTCCGCCATGGCAACCACCGATGCGGATGAGACCACCGCTGCCCCGGTGACCGGTGATCTTGAATCGATCGAGACCGGCGCCGACAAAGTGCCCACCGCTGATGCCGCGACCGAAGAGGTCACCGTCCCCGTGGACGTCGTGATGACCGAGGAGGTTGTGGCGACCGAGGAGGTGCCCGTCGAGGAGGTGGTGACCGAGCCGCTCGCGGAGGAGGTCGTCACCGAGGACGTGGTGACGGACGAGGTCGTCGCGGAGGTGCCGGTGGCCGAAGAAGTGGTCGATGAGGAGGTCCTCGTCGAGGTCCCGGTGACCGAAGAGCTCGTCGCCGAAGCGCCCGGCACCGGAGACGTCGTGGCCGAGTCGCCCGCCGTCACGGAGCCGACCACCGCCGACGACGGGACGGACACGTCCGTGGATGCCGCCGGGGTCGCCGACGGGTCGGCGACCCTGAGCGATGAATCTGTGTCGAAGTCCCCGGAGGCGGAGAAGTCGGCCGCCGAGACGAAGGTGACCCGGTCGGCGCCCAAGGCCAGCGTGGGCGGCACGGCGCCCAAGCAGCGGGCGGTGCGCAGCGTCCGATCGAGTGCATAGGCGGCTCATTCAGGCTTGACGACCGGGCCTCGTGGGCGCACTGTGATACACATCACGCGAGGTGTCGGGAGGACGTGTCAGATGTCGACCAGAGACAAATACACCGAGATCCCCGAGCCGTACTCGTGGCAGGTGCCGAGCGTCGGCGACGCGCGCTTCACGTGGGAATACGACGGCGGGCGGGCCCGTCTGCTTTCCCTGTACCAGAAGGGCAAGGACAAGCAGTGGGACGCCCAGTCCCGCATCGACTGGAGCCAGGACGTCGACCCGCTGAACCCGATCGGGCTGCCCGACGAGTTCCACCCGCTGTTCGGCAGCCCGATGTGGGACGCCGCCGATGACGCCCGTCGCGCCGAGTTCCGCCGGCACTCCCAGGCCTGGCAGTTCTCGCAATTCCTGCACGGCGAGCAGGGGGCCATGGTGTGCGCGGCCAAGATCGTCGAGGTGGTGCCCGACATGGACGCCAAGTTCTACGCGGCCACCCAGACCATGGACGAGGCACGGCACGTCGAGGCGTTCGCTAAGTTCCTGCAGGACAAGGTCGGGATGGTCTACCCGGTCAACACCAACCTGACCGCGCTGCTCGAGGACACCCTGCGCGACTCTCGCTGGGACATGCCGTATCTGGGTATGCAGGTGCTCATCGAGGGGCTCGCGCTGGCCGCTTTCGGGGTGTTGCGTGATCTGACACCGCCGTCGTCGCTGGCCAAACAATTGCTGGCCTACGTCATGCAGGACGAAGCCCGGCACGTGGCATTCGGTCGAATCTCGCTGAAGGACTACTACGCCGCGCTCACCACCGCCGAACGTGACGAGCGCGAAGAGTTCGTCGTGCAGGCCTGCTATCTGATGCGCGACAGGTTCCGCGGCGAGGAGGTGTTCGAGACGCTCGGGCTCGATGTCAAGGAATGTGCCGAGTGGGTCGAGCACTCGCCGCTGATGATCCAGTTCCGCTCGCACCTGTTCAGCCGAATTGTGCCGATCGTCAAGGACATCGGTCTCTGGGGCGACAAGGTGCAGAAGGCGTTCGCGGACATGGGGGTGCTCGACATGGCCACTTTCGACATCGATGCGCTGATGAAGGCCGACGAGGATAGCGCCGACGCGTTGGAGAAGGCCCATGCCGAGATGGCGGTCCGGGTCGATGAGGTGAATCAGGCGATCGCGGCGGGCGCGGACTGAGTCTCGCGACGAGCCCTACGGGCCGACGACCACCAGGTCGTCCCAGATGGCCGTGATCTCGGCGGAATGGTCGCCGATGGCCTCGCGCAGCACGAGTGCGGCACCCGCTCGCAGCGCGTCCCCGTCCTGCAGGTAGGTCCGGTCGCGCTCGTCGGCGCCGATGCCGATGAGGTGAATGTGCACCGCCGCCAGCGCGCGGTCCTTCACCGTCAATTCCACGTCGGCGACCGCGGCCGCCACCGAGGCGGCCGGCTCGGCCAGCGCCCATGTCAACAGCTTGGCGAGCGCGATATGGCTGACGCCGATCCCGGGCTGCGAGGTCCGGATCAACTTGCCCTGTCTCGGCAGCGCCGAAATGCGTTGCGCGATACCGGCGCGCAGCTGGGTCAGCGCGGAACCCGTTTCGGCCCAACGCGGATCGGCGTCGGCGTCGGCTTCGGCGAGTCCGGCGAAACGGCGCGTGGCATCGGCGATCCACGCCGTCGACTCGGCGGTCTCTTCGTAATCGTCTTCGGCTGCCATGCTCATGTGTCCTCCAGTCTTACCCACGTGGCTGCCGCTGTACAGCCGAGCGGTTCTCATGGACGAAACTCCTCGAGTGTTGTGGCCAGGCGTTTTCGGGTGCGCTGCAACAGGCCGCGTACCGAACCCTCCGTCGTGTGCAGCACCGTGGCGATCTCGGCCAACGGCAGGTCGTAGACCTCACGTAGCCACCATGCGGCGCGGGCCGGATACGGCAGAGTGGCCAGTTCGCGGTGCAGCGCCGCCAAGAAGGCCGCATGCTCGGCCCGCTGTCCCGGGCCCGGCCGAACATCCACGGTCTCCGGAGCCGAATCCAGATCGCTCTGTGGTCGCCGTCGTCGCAGGGCGTCGATCGTCTTCCGTGACGCCAAGGAGTACAGCCAGGTCCGGAACTTGGACCGGAAAGCGAACGTCGGCAGCGCCTTCCACGCCGCGATGAACGTCTCCTGGACGATGTCATCGCAGTCGCTCGACTCAGGATAGGTTTGCCTGACAAATTTCAGCAATGCGGGCGCATGTCGCACGACCAGTACATCGAACGCTGCCGAGTCGCCCCGTTGAGCCCGTCGGGCGAGCGTCTCGTCGGGCAGTGAGTCCAGCACCCCGGCATGTTGTCCACAAAACGAAGATCTCAAACCCAGTGTGTTCTACATCTCGTGGCCGTGCGCATCGCGCATCCCGCCGCGTCTAACCCAGTGAGCCGGATGAACGCATCCGAGCTGGAACGCAATCGAAGGAGACAACGATGACCGCCGCAACCCAGTCCTGTGAGGCCAGCTCTGCTGCCCAGGCCGATAGCAATACGTAACT
>JAXHOA010000085.1:0-188399 GCA_034520035.1 Mycobacterium sp.
CAGGTTCGGTTCGGCAAATGCGCACGACGTCCTTCGATTCCAGCGCCTCGAGCAGCACGCCAAACTCGCACTCTGACCCCGCGGTAAAAGCCCAGACCCAGCGCGCCGCGGGTTGCCGGGGGGCAACCGTGATCGGGCCACCCAATGGCACTTGCTACCTGCCAGAAAAGATGCCGGTTTCGGCAGTTATGGGGTATCTCTTCTGCGCGCCCCCCCAACCGCTGCCAATAAGACAAGGCGCCTTTTGGCGACCGACCGCTGCATCTCGGCAAAGCTGACCTTCAGCATCACCTGCTGCGTGCCCTCCACGCTCATCAGGTTCGAGACCCGCTCGGGCGCATAGCGGGTTGCCAGATCCAGCGCGCGATCCAGTTTCGGTGTCGAGGATACTACGCCCGACAGCACGATACCGTCATTGGCGGTGCGCACCTCGATCGGCTCGCCGGGCAGGATCTGCTGAGGTGTTCTTTGAACTCGGCAATATCTGGCGTGACCTGCACATCGACGTTGGAAATCGGTCGCCCATCTGGCCCCAGCAGTGTCAGCGTCGTGCGGCCCGGGGTCTTGCCCAGCACATAGATCAACTGGTCAGACAGGGTCGAGATATCGGCGATGCCCGGGTTTGCGATCGACAGTTCGGCAAAGGGCGTGTCGCTCTCCACCACCACCGCGCGGTTCATCGGAACTTTCAGCGGCGCAGACACAGACCCCTGCATCACCCGCAGCGTTTCGGCCATCGCAGCACCGCTCGGCGCCGTGGTCGCCAAGGCCGTCAGCCATCAGGCCCGACTGCAGAATGGATCTTCATGCAGCATGTGACCTGCCCTTTCGATCACGCCTCGTCCGGGTCTGAAAGCGCCCGTATTACGACGAAGAATGCATGAAAAGCTGTTTTAGTGCAAGAATCAGATGGTTATTGGTCATCGTTTATGTGGGTAACGTGCAACAAGCCCCAACAGATCGGCAAAGCGGGGCGGGTGACCACCAGATGCGGTGCCGCCCGATGGGTTTGGACTTTAGTTGGTGCAGGGAATCGGCACTTCGGTCCCGCTCGTTCCCGTTGCGCTGGATAACGATACAGACCCGTTCGGCCCCGATTTGCGCCACTTCTTTCTGGATGTCGCTAACAATTCTTGAATTGGTGATTTCTGATTGGTACGGTGATCGTATCATCGCCCGCGCCCACAAGGGGAAAGGGCCAACTGTCTTGTTGCTTGGGCCTGCGCCAGACGCGCAACCTGTTCCGGCGTTGCAGCCACCGTCACGGTCCGCGTGCGACCGCGTTGCCTCTGTGCCGTGTCCGGATTGCTGGTCCACTGCGATGATCCGGATCGAACTTTCGATCAGCCGCGTGATCTCTCCGCTTCAGTGACATCAACTGCGCCGGTCCAGTACACATCGACGATGGCCTTCCGGCCGCACGAACCCCGACACCCCCCGACGCCGAAGTCGATCTTGATGGCATGGGCACGTAATGCCCTGGCGATCTGGTCCGGTCAGCCCTGCGGGCCTCTACCTGCTCGGTGACTTTTGACGCAAGCAGCGGCTCCAGTTCATCCATTTGGCGCAGAATGAACCGGCTTTCCTTGACACCCTCCGGAAAGAGCAAAGCCAGATCGGTAAAAACGCCTTTGGGCAGCGAATTCTTGGCCAATAGACCAGCTTTACGTCATCGGGCAGCAGCGGGTCGCCGAAATTCTTGGTCTTGGTCACCACATAGACCTGAACCACCGGGCCGATCTTTTCGCGCAACTGGCGTTCCTGTTCCAACTGGGTTTGCGTCTGCCCGATGTAGCCCTGTGCCAGATAAACCGCACTGCCCGCAAGCGCCACGCCCGCCACCAGTACAAGTCCAAACATACCCCTCATGACGTCACCCTTTCCTGCACCAACCCGACCCGCGCAGATGCGGCCCCCGGCGTGTTTGCGCCCCGCACCTTAGTCGCGCGAGGCAGCCGCTTGAATGGTCGCATTGATCCTGGCCGCAGCGGCCTGAAACTGTTCTTCGGTTATGACCGTAAACAACCATATCGCCAGACCGCAAATCGCGGCGGTCAGCACGACCCAATCCACCGTCACGGCCCCGTCTTCACAATGCCAAAAGCGCCTGATGTCCGAAAATTGCCGGTTGGCAGTGGTGGCCATGGTGGTCACTCCGTTGAAAGGATCCCTGATCTCCGGTTTACCTTGTGCCGTCCGCTGGTTCCGGATACTGGCACCGGCCTTGGCCGCATGGCCCTTATGCTATTGGGGCGCGGACCGTTCTGTCGGCCCGCGCCCGCCAGCATCATCAGGGCAAGACGGCCGATCGCCTGATCACCGCACCGCCTTCGCCAGCGCCGCCTTCTCCACCGCGGCCGATCGCGGTTGCGCGCGTCAGATCGCTGGCAATCGCGTCGCCTGCGGAGTTGATGGGATCTTCGACGGCGTTGATCACGATCAGGCACAAGACCCACGACGGCCGCGGTCAGAACCACCCAGTCAACGGTCACGGCACCGGATCTGTCATTCTTGAAGGTCTTGAGAAGCTTAAGCAGTGTCATGATGTGTCTCTCTTTCACGGTTTGCTTTGGACGTTGCCACCGATCCGGTAGTGTTACAGTCTGGTTTCTGTTCCGTTCCGTAGCCCGTTCGGCACGGTCACGTTTTCACCCGCAACAGTGGCAACTTTGGGCGTGTATCGGGTCTTTTTCTGTCGCCGTTAGGCGTTCTTTGACTTTTGCGTGGATCGTCGAATGTGCATTGATTGAAACGCAGCTGCTGCGGGCATTGCGGCAATTTCGCCAGATTTGGCGGCCAAATCACGCGTCAGGGTGGATCGCCAGACTGTTACGTGTCACGCTATACGTCAAAAGAGCGATACATGAGCACAGCAGATGGGCATCGAGCGGCGATGCGGTTGATTGCGGCGGTTATAACGGCGGTTCTGACGGCTGGGCTTGGTCTGGCGCCGGTGTCTGGCGTGGCCGAGGGTCTGTCCGGCGCGCGGGATTTCTCGTTCAAGCGGGTGCCGGTCGGCACGGGCGCGGGCAGGCGGATCACCGTGCAGATTGATCCTGCCGAACAGGCGCGGCTTTTGGCTATGGCGCCCAAGGTGGTTCCTCGGACGCCCACACCAGACCCGGATGCGGGGTCAACGGTTGCTGGCGCTGCGGCGTCACCCTCTGGCAGGTTGACACAGGTGGCGCCCAAGGCGTCCAGCTATGACTGGTTCTGGCAGGTTGTGCCGACCCAACCGTGGTGCCGTGGCAGACCGGTTCGGATTGGCAATGGTGACCTTGTCCAAGGGGCCGGGCGGCAGCGCGGTTGCAGCCCCTCGTTTGCAACATATGCAGGGCATCGCGGAACGGTACGGGACCCATATTCTGGCAGCCACAGTCGGCACCAATGTGTCGCCCGCGCTGGTGCTGGCCGTGATCGGGGTGGAAAGCGCCGGCCGGGTCGATGCGGTGTCGTCATGCCGGGGCGGAGGGGTTGATGCAACTCATCCCGGCTACGGCGGCGCGCTTTGGCGTGACCGACGCAAAGGACGCCGCGCAAAACATCAAGGGCGGTGTGGCTTACCTTGACTGGCTGCTGACCGAGTTCAACCGCGACCCCTTGATGGTGCTGGCCGCCTATAACGCGGGCGAGGGGGCGGTGCGCGCCAATGACGGCGTGCCGCCCTATGCCGAAACCCGCGATTATGTGCCAAAGGTGCTGGCGGCGTGGCAGGTGGCACAGGGCCTGTGCCTGTCGCCGCCAGAACTTGTCACCGACCCCTGTGTGTTCAAGGTGATATCGGCGGGTGGCTAGGTGAGGGCACTGGCGTGCCCCGCGCGGCTGGCGTCAGGCCACCAGGGGTGGCTTGCTGTTGGCGTTGCGCAATTCGGTTTTGGTCACGCCATCGGCCAGTTCGACGATGCGCAGGCCGCCTGGGACCACATCCAGCACGCCAAGGTTGGTGATGATGCGGTCGACCACTGCCTTTCCGGTCAGGGGCAGGGTGCAGGATTTCAGCACCTTTGACTCGCCGTTTTTGGATGTGTGGTCCATCACCACCACCACGCGGCCGACGCCGGCCACCAGATCCATCGCGCCGCCCATGCCCTTGACCAGCTTGCCCGGGATCATCCAGTTGGCAAGGTCGCCGTTTTCGGCGACCTCCATCGCGCCCAGGATGGCCATTGCGATCTTGCCGCCGCGGATCATCGCAAAGGACTGCGCGCTGTCAAAGAACGCGGTCTGCGGCAGTTCGGTGATGGTCTGCTTGCCTGCGTTGATCAGGTCGGCGTCCTCCTCGCCCTCGACCGGAAAGGGCCCCATGCCCAGCATGCCGTTTTCCGATTGCAGCGTGACGGTGATGCCGTCGGGGATGTGGTTCGACACCAAGGTCGGGATGCCGATGCCAAGGTTGACATACCATCCGTCCTGCAGTTCCTGCGCGGCCCGTGCCGCCATCTGGTTACGATCCCAAGGCATGGTTTTGTTCTCCGTGATGTAAGGGGGATGCGGCGGATGTCTGTCCCACTGCGGCCAGCAAGGCGTCGCAGGCAAGGCGGCCAAAGCGGGTGTCCATGTGGCGTGCATCGCGCGTGGCGTCGTCAAGATGGCGGTTGGCGGTCTGGAGTGGCCCGGCCAACGTGCTGCGCGGTTGCAGAACCAGCCGCAGGCCGCGGGCCGCGCAGACCTGCGCAAGCTCGGCTTCGAACAGCGCCATCAGGGTGGGCGCATGGGCCAGATCGGCCGTTGCGGCGGTGATCGGTTCAAAACAACCGCTTTGCGGATCAAGCGCGAGCGTCGCCGGATAGGGCGCAGGCATCAGCACAAAGCGCGGATCCAGCGCGATGCGCGCCGCCACAGCCGCAAGCGAGGTCGCGATGGTGGCGTGCAGGGCGGCACGCAAAAAGCTGTCCGAGACACCGATCGACCCCGCGCGGCGACCCAGATCCAGCGGCTGAAGCTGTCGCGCCAGCCTGAGTGCCTCTCGCAGGCCAAAGCGCAGGCCCACGAGAAAGATATGGTCGGGCGTGGTCAGATCGGCCTCGGCGGCATCATTCCACTGATCGACCTTGCGTCTGCTGGTGCGATCTGTCGGGTCAGGGCGCAGGCGGCCGTCAGGCCCGCTGCTGGCCTTGTCAAAGGCGGCTCCGGGCAGACCCCAGAACGTCAGCGACAGGCCGGGATGCGCCGCCTGCACCTCGGGAAAGGCCCGGCGCAGGGTGGCGGCATGTGAATTGCCGATGACAAGGACACGCGTCATGCCGGTTGCCCGTTGGCTGCGGGGACGCGCAGGCCGGGGTCGTGCATCTGTTCTTCGCAGATCGCGGCGTTGTCCTGCGGATCGGCATCGGCGACCGGGGATGCGGTGGGTGCCACCGGGCGCTGTGTGGCCTGATGTGCGCCCAGGAATTGCTTCATCACCACCGAGATCGCCTTTGGCGTCGGCAGGCGCAGGTTTGGCTGAAAGAACGCAGAGCGCGCGGCCGGATTGGTGACGATTTCATAGGACGGAAAGTAATCAACCTGCGGATCGCTGCGGGTCAGCGTATCGGCAGCGGCCCGTAGAACCGCCTTGCAGGCGGCGGAGGCGGGCAGCACATGCTGACCACCCGCCGTGGCCACCAAGGGCCCGGGTGCCACGGTCAGCACCACCTTGACCTCCGGGGTGATGCGCCGCAGCCGCGTCAGGATCGCGCGCAGATCGGCCACCACATCGTCATGTCCCAGCGACAGAAACCGGATCTTTGCCTGCGGGGGGGGATCCGCGATCACGCCCGGCGCTGTCGGATAGACCGTGCCGCTGGCAGGATCTTCCCAGGTCTCGTTCAGCCCCAGGGTCAGGATCAGCACCCGCACCTGAGCCAGCGCCTGCCGCACGGCCGCCAGATGATCTTCGCGCGACAAGACGACCGACAGGGCGCTGGCGTGGCCCTCCGGGTCAACATTGGGGCGCAGCGCGTCATAAAACCGCCCCTCACGTTCCCAGACCGGATAGGCGGGGGCGTGATCGCCCTGCGCCTCGGCCAAAAGGTTGGTGAATCATGGCTGGGGTAATAAGGCAGATATTGCCAAAGCGCGCCGAGAACGTGCCGTAAAAGAACCGCTCGGCAACAGCGGGATCGACGCCTTCGGGAGCGGGCTCTGCCTCGATCACGGCGTAACCCGCTGCCTTCAACGCGCGGTGCACATGCTGGGCAAAGGTTAGCCGTTACTCTGTAAAGATCGGCGTGGTCGGGGGGGGCAATCCGCAAAGCGCGGGGCTCATGCGAGATCGCGCAGCCGTCTGGGTACGAGTCCACCGCGGCCCAGCCATTGAGGGTTCGGTCGGGAAGCCCGTCATAGGGAGAGCCTGCCACCCCCGCGCGCCTTGATCAGCGCCGCGGGTGCATTTTACCAGGTGCAGCCGTTCGATGCGCTTTTCGTGGGTGCCTTGCACGATGCGGTGGACATAGATGCCGGGCAGGTGGATGTGGTCGGGGTCAAGGCTGCCCAAGGGCACGATATCCTCGACCTCGGCCACGCAGACGCGGCCGCAGGTGGCGGCGGGCGGGTTGAAGTTGCGGGCGGTCTTGCGAAAGATCAGGTTGCCCGACGGGTCGGCCTTCCACGCCTTGACGATCGACAGATCGGCCACGATGCCGCGTTCCAGGATATAGTCCTGGCGGATCGCCAGGTCCATCACCGCCGGTTGCCGGGCGAGATCCACCGGTGCCGACGCCGGTTTTCGTAGAACTGCGCATTGCCCGCGCCGCCCGCCCGCATCCGCTCGGCCAGCGTACCTTGGGGGTTGAACTCCAGCTCCAACTCTCCGGACAGGTATTGGCGCATGAATTCAGCGTTTTCGCCAACATAACTGCTGATCATTTTCCTGACCTGACGGGTCTGCAGCAACACCCCAAGGCCGTGGCCGTCAACGCCAGCATTGTTGGAGGCGACCGTCAGATCCCTGGTGCCCGCATCACGGATCGCTGCGATCAGCAATTCAAGGAAGCCGCAATAAAACAAACCCCCCAGCCGCGATCAGCATCCCGTCAAACAGCAACCCATCAAGCGCCGAACGTGCGTCCAGATAGACCTTTTCATGCTACTCTTTCCCGCAAGCAGTGTTGAGCCATAAAGCGGCGGAACCGGTGCGGAAGTCACCTGCCGCGGCGCGGCACAGTTTTCACACGTCGCCCCTTCGCCCGCTGCTGGCTTCGCTATGCCATGCTTATCTTGCCCGCGTGGTGAAATGGTAGACACAGAGGACCTGAATCCTCAGGCTGTGAAAGGCCGTGCCGGTTCAAGTCCGCACGCGGGTACCATATCCATTTGTTAATGTTATTTTTTCAGTACCTTATCGGTTCTTGTTCCCACTTTTGGGAGTGTCGGTACCCAATGCGCCCCGCACATTTGGTCCCATGGTTGTCGCGTGGCGGTCGCAATCGCGCAGATAGTGCTTGGCGATTTGCGGCTGATGCCCCGCCCTTCCCGCGCTGTCCGGGCGGATTTCCTGCCGCCAGATCTGATGATCAGAGCGGTACGCGTCTTGCGCAGGCCGTGACTGGTCGCGGTGGTCAGCCTCACGGCACGCTTTCAGCATCATCTGGGCTGCTGACGTCACCACCTTACGCGCCCGTCCTGCGTGGGTACACAGTACAGGTGACCACCCAGGCCGACAGCCATGCCGAACGACGCGCCGCGGATGATCCAACGGCCATCCCACCAGCATGCTCTCGGTGCGGACAAGGGCTTCGGGCCTGCGTCACACCCTATGTCGCGTAGAGGCCGGGAGAATCCGCGATCGACCGCAGAACCACCCGACACGAGGGGTACGCCCTGTCGATCATGCACCGCAAACGGATCGGCTTGCGCCGGGCGCGTGCGTTCCCGCTGCGTCCTGACTATGGCCGCCAAAACCCTCGCCCGGCTGTTGGCCGCAGGACGACAAAGGCAGCGTCAGTCACCCATACCGCTTGCATCAACGATGCCCAAAGCGCAACGCCACCGCCCAAGCAACAGGAATACCGTTTCAGGCCGCAGACTCCATCAGCGGCCTGTTAAGGCGTCGGGTGATCGAGCGCCTTAGCTTGCGCAGGCCGGACGCGATTTGCCGTCCGGTCCGGATGCCGTCTTTCGGGGAAGAAGCGGTCAAAATTGGCCATCAAGGCCGCGTCCAGATCGATCAGTGTCACCGGCAGTCCCAGATCCTACCAGGCTGGTCACCCCGTGGCCGCGGATCCCGCAGGGCACGATGCCGCTGAAATGCCGACCAGATCGGGTTCCACATTGATCGACAACCCGTGAAAGCTGATCCAGCGGCAGCAGCTTGACCCCGATGGCAGCGATCTTGTCTTCGGGGATCGTGCCGTCGGGTGCGCGCCGGTCGGGGCGCGGGACCCAGACGCCGACCCGGCCGGGCCGCACCTCGCCCGCCACATTGAAGTCGCCCAGCGTTGCGATCACCCAGTTTTCCAGCGCCCGCACAAAGCAGCGCACGTCGCGCCCGCGCTTGCCCACATCCAGCATGACATAGACCACCCGCTGTCCCGGGCCGTGATAGGTGTACTGCCCGCGTTCGGGCCCACTGCATGCACCTCAAACCGGTCCGGATCGGTCAGGTCGGCCGCTTTTGCACTGGTGCCTGCCGTGTAAAGCGGTGGGTGCTCCAGCAGCCAGATCGCCTCGGGCGCTGTGCCGCGCGCGATGGCCTCGGCCCGTTGCTCCATCGCGGTGAGGGTCGCGACATAGGGCGCAAGGCCGGGGATGTGCAGCCGTTCCTGGGCATAAAAAGCCTTTCGCAGTGGATTAAAAAACGTTTTTCGCAGGTCGCGCAACCGTGATACGCTTTACGCCTTGAAGCGTGATCGACACATTGGAGAGATGGGATGAAGTTCAAAGCAATTGCAACTGCCGGAATCATCGCAGGTTTGACGCTGGCCCCGGCAGAGCCGGTTCAGGCTGATGCGGGGGATGCAATCGCCGGGGCGTTGATCGGCGGGATCATCGGCCATGCAATTGCCAAGGATCAGCAGCGCCGCACCACGACGCAGCGGCGGTCAACCAAATCGTCCTCGGGGATTTCCGCGGCGCAGCGTCAACAGAACCGCGAGGTTCAGACCGCGCTCAATCACTTTGGCTATCCAGTGGGCGCACCTGACGGTGCCATCGGGCCCAGAAGCCGTGCTGCGATTTCCAGCTATCAGGCAACCTCTTTGGCTATCCGCCATCCGGACAATTGACCGAGTATGAGCGGATGGTCTTGGTGTCGGCCTATCATCGGGCCATCGCGGGCGGGCCGGTGGTTGCACAAGCGGCGGCTACCCATCCGGATGGGAATGAAAGGCTCTGCTTTTGATGCAGCGCGATGAAATGGCCGGTCTGCCCCCGACGGTGGCGGCGGCGCCTCTATGGCCCCCGGTCGCACCCTTGGTCGCGCCACTGGCGGCGATTGCCGGTGTGATGGCGGCTCGCCCCGGTCTTGCCCACGCTGGCGCCAGAGCCGCCTGCCGCCGCTCCGCTGCCCAGCTTTATGGGGACGGGTGCCGTACAGGTGTCGCTGGCCAGCCAGTGCAACAAGATAAGCTTGATGACCAGACACCAATGGCGGCTTTGCTGACCTGCTCGCCAGCATGACCGACCCTGCCTTTGCGCTGTCCGAACAATTCTGCATGGCCCGGACCTATGCGATGGCGCTGTCCGAGGATCTGGCAAGTCAGGTTGCAGGCTTTACGCCGGCGCAGATCGCGCGGAAGCAATGCGCGGGCTTTGGTCCGGTGCTGGCCGATCATGTGGCAGCCCTGTCGCTGCGGACGCGCGATGAGGTTCTGTCGGGCGTACAAAGTTTTGTGCTTACCTCCGGCATGGCACCGGCGCAGATGGCAGGGACGGCCAAGATCTGCCTTGGTGTAGGCTATACCACCGATGCGATGGAGGTGGCGGTAGGCTCGGCCTTGGTTCTGACCGCCTTGGGCGAAACCGGTTATGCCGAACTGTTGGGCCATCACCTGAGCCATGATTCGGTGCGACCATCCGGCCGGAACTGGCGCTGGATTGGTATGACATGGGGCTGGCGGCAATCGACCGGGGCAATGCGGTCTTTGCGCCGGGTCTTGGGGGCGACCGGGGGGCTGTGATCCGCAAGGCCTCGCTGACAGCGGCGGGTCGGGCGGGCGATGTGGCCCCGGTTGCGCCGGCTGTCGTGCCGGTTACTGCGCCGGCGTTGCCGCACTTCGCGGCAGTGCCCGCGCCGGACCTGCGGCGCCCGGCAACTGAGGCGTTGGTTTGGTAAAGTGCTGCGTCAAACCGAGGGGGCGTAAAATCCCCTTTCCTTCGGCAGGGCGCTTCGCTAAAAACCATGGTGCTAGTCGTGTTTGCGGATGTGGCGGAATTGGTAGACGCGCAGCGTTGAGGCTCGCTGTTCTTTAATCGGAGTGAAAGTTCGAGTCTTTTCATCCGCACCACGACTGGCTAAAAAAATCGCGCATCCCTGATGGATTGCGCGATTTTTTGTTTGGTGTGCCTCGCTTTTTGTCAGCTAATTTGACTTTAGGCAGCAGAATTTATCCCATGCGCTATTTACGTTTCTTCTGACGCCAATCATGTCGCCCTGAAAGCTGGCGTGTTTGGGGCGTCCGGAGACACCTTTGTGTCGAGCCTTGCGGCGCTGCCAAGTCATCGACGATGGAGGCAAATTCTGAGAGTTGGTTGACGCCTTCCGAACGCGGGTCTGGACCGCCGACTGACTCGGTTGCACAAATCAGGTGAGGGTCGGAGTTTCCTTTCTCTGGACAGACTTATCCCACAGCTTCCGTGACGGGTATCCCGAGCGCGGTGAAGCCGTTCAGGACGGCTACGCGGACCTGGAACTCGGCGACCTGGCGGTCAAAGTCCCTTGCGCTCAGGCGTTGACCCAGCAGTTTGATACAGTGCATCCGATCGTCGGGAAAACAGTCCACTGGACTGTTTTCTGATCCTCCTCACATCTCGGCGCGGCTCCGGCGGTGATATCCGCTCCATCCACTGCCCGGCAGGCGCATCCAAAGGATGCTGCCGAGAGGGGTCGCCAGATGGTTCGACCGAAGCGTTTTGATGCGCGCAGGGCTTCGTTGCGGGCGATTGCCCCGGCGGTGTCGGGCTTCCAGGGTTTGGCGTTCTTTCGGGGTGGTATGATCGCGGCGGCACCGTGGGCTGCCCCTCTCGGGTATGTAAACATGCCCTGCCGGGCAGCGGGCAACGGTTTGCATGCAAACCGTGAGAGGGGGCGGTGACGCTGGCAATCTCCTGATCGGGCGGGATCTGGTCGAGCAGTTCGGGCAGCATGGGCGCGTCGCCCACGTCGCTGGTGGTGAACTCGGCCGCCCGGATTTCGAGTGTTTTCTCGTCAATCTCCAACGTGAATCCTGCGCCATACAACGTCGTTTGGTGCCGCCGTGCTTGCGCCTTCGTCGGGCAAACAGTCCCCCGGACTGTTTGCTGACCCTCCTCAGTCCATTCACCTTCGCCCTCGACCTTGATCCCGGTGCTGTCGATCAGCAGGTGCAGCGGGCCGTCCGAACCGCGGTAGGGGGTGTTGACCTGCAAGGTCCTCTGGCGACGCGACAGCGTGCTGAAGTCAGGCACATCCCAGTCCAGGCCGATCAGCGGCAGGCTCTCGACGAACCCGGTCGTCTGGCGGGCGTCATCGCGAACAGCACCTTCATCGCCAGGAAATTGCAGCAGCCCTGCGGGATGGTCAGGCAGGTCTGGATCGCGTTCGTCGGGAAAACAGTCCCCCGGACTGTTTTCTGATCCCCTCCTCACCGCTGTCGTCGGGCTGGCGGCCACGGTTGCCGGTGGGCGCGGCCTCCCAGATCATGGCGGGATCAAACCAGCCCCACGGCGATTGCACGCAATCGCCCGCCGGCCAATGGATCGTCAGCGAACCGCGGCGCTTGAGCGCGTTCGCTATTAGGCTCGAACAAATGGCGCCTCAATGGCTCACTATAGGCGAGCCAGAGGCGGGCCAGTAGGCGGAGGGATGGGTCTGCCAATGCACGCAAGCTACCACACTGGGTTCACAGGATGAATCCCTCGCGGGATTTGTGCAACAGAGCCGTCCGGCGGTAATAGCGTTGCCTAAAGGCTTTGTGATGCCGTAACACCATCCCAAGCGCAGGGAGGCGCGGTCTATGGGATATCGCGATATCTATTCAAAATGGCAGGCCGACCCCGAGGGGTTCTGGATGGACGCTGCTGGCTTGATCGATTGGGTAACACAGCCCAGTCGTGCGCTTAACGCCGATCGCGCGCCGCTGTATGAGTGGTTTTCCGATGGGATGGTGAACACCTGCTGGAATGCGGTGGACCGTCATGTCCTTGCCGGTCGCGGCCACCAGCCAGCCATAATCCACGACAGTCCGGTGACCGGCATTAAGCGCGTGATCACCTACGGCCAATTGCAGAACCGGCGTGTCGCGGCTGGCCGGGGCCCTGCGCGCCAAGGGTATAGTCGCGGGTGACCGGGTCATCATCTACATGCCGATGGTCCCCGAAGCGTTGGAAGCGATGCTGGCGTGCGCCCGCCTGGGCGCGATCCATTCGGTGGTGTTTGGCGGCTTTGCGGCGGCAGAGCTGGCGGTGCGGATCGACGATTGTACGCCAAAGGCCATCATCGCAGCCAGCTGCGGGATCGAGCCGAACCGCGTGGTGCATTACAAGCCGCTCTTGGATGGGGCAATCGAGATCGCCACCCACAAGCCCGAATTCTGTGTGATCTTGCAGCGCGAACAAGAGATTGCGCGATTGATCCCCGGGCGCGACGTCGCCTGGCACGACCTTCCAGATGGGGTGGGCACCCGCCAGCTGCGTGCCGGTCGCGGGCAATCATCCGGCCTATATCCTGTACACCTCCGGCACCACCGGTGTGCCCAAGGGGGTGGTGCGCCCGACGGCGGGTCATCTGGTGGCGCTGAACTGGACTCATGAGTGCCATGGTACAATGTGGACTCGGGCGATGTGTTCTGGGCCGCGTCTGATGTGGGTTGGGTCGTGGGGCACAGTTATATCGTGCTACGGCGCCGCTCATCGCAGGGTTGCACCACGATTTTGTTACGAAGGTAAGCCGGTTGGAACGCCCGATGCGGGCACCTTCTGGCGGGTGATTAGGGAGCACAAGGTGCGAAGTCATTCTTTACCGCGCCCACCGCGCTGCGCGCGATCAAACGCGACGATCCGCAAGGCTTGCTGGTCCGCGGCCACTACGACCTCTCCGGCTGCGGGCGTTGTTTCTGGCCGGAGAGCGGGCTGACCCAGATACGGTGCATTGGGCCGCAGCGACATCTGAACGTGCCGGTGATCGACCATTGGTGGCAAACCGAAACCGGCTATGCCATCGCGGCCAATCCGCTGGGGCTGGGTCTGCTGCCGGTCAAGCTCGGGCTCAGCCGCGGTGCCGATGCCCTGCTATGACGTGCATGTGCTGGACGAAGGCGGCCACCCGGTGCCGCGGCGGGCACGTTGGGGGCCATCGCCATCAAGCTGCCCCTGCCGCCCGGCACGCTGCCCACGCTGTGGAACGCCGAAGAGCGGTTCCGCAAAAGCTATCTCGCGCATTTCCCCGGGTATTACGAAACCGGCGACGCGGGTTTTGTTGACGCGGACGGCTATCTGTATATCATGGCGCCGCACCGATGATGTGATCAACGTGGCGGGGCACCGGCTATCGACCGGTGCGATGGAAGAGGTGCTGGCCGGACATCGCGATGTGGCCGAATGTGCGGTGATCGGGGTGGCAGATGACGCTGAAGGGTCAATCGCCGCTGGGTTTCTTGTGCCTGAACAAGGGCGTGCAGCCGTCACGCATGCCGAGGTGGTGGGACGCGAATGTGTGCGCCTGATGCGCGACAAAATCGGCCCGGTCGCCGACTTTAAACGCGCCGTGGTGGTGGACCGGCTGCCCAAGACCCGCTCGGGCAAGATCCTGCGCGGCGACGATGGTCAATATTGCCGATGGCAAGCCATGGAAGATGCCCGCCACCATCGACGATCCCGCCATTCTGGACGAGATCAAACAGGCGCTGCAGGGGCTGGGGCTGGCCGTAGACTAACGCCTGGCAAGCCTAGAGCTGCGCCTCAGGATGGCGGCTGGTGCCAAAGACTCTGGACAGCTGCCCCGCTTGCGATACGTTCGCCGCATGATGGATGTGTTTGGCGTGCCTGAGTCCGATCCGGCGCCGCACCTGGCAGCCTTGCGCGCAGCCCTGGCGCGGATGGCGGGCTGCGTTTTACCTGGCCCGGCGCGTCTGCGCGCTGCAGAGGTCACAAGAGGCACTGATGGCGCTGGAACATCAGGGGCGTAGCGCCATGGACCAGTCGGTGTTTGATGCCTTGCTTGACATGGCTGGACCGGACGTGGGCCCCGAATTGGTGGCGCAGATGTCGGCCGATCTGCGCGCGGTTTCTGTCGCCTTGTCGGTCGGTTTGGCGGTGCCTGATTGGGATGAGATTCGAAGTCAAACCCACGTTCTGGTCGCGCTGGCCGGGGCCGCTGGGGCCTATGGGCTTGAATCTGCCTGCCAGCAGTTAAACCGGGCGGCGCATATCCCCGATGCAGCGACCGGCCGATCTGGGGCCGATGGTGATGGCCGGGCTGGAGGCCTTTGATCGCCGTTGTCGAACGGGCGTGCGACGGTCGGAAGGCCGCCGATCTGGGATGCAAGACCATGGGCGCGCAGAGTGACGATGCCATCGCACTGCGCCGCTTTTGCTGATCGAAGACACGCCATCCTTGCAGATGATCTACCGGTCCGTGCTGCAAGCGGCCGGTCACACTGTCCGCGTGGCAGGGACCGCGGCCGAAGGCATGCGGATGTTTCAGGATGTCCGCTGCGCTGACGTTGTGCTTGTTGAACCTGATACTGCCCGACCGGGACGGCCTGTCAGTTGGTATGGAAGATATGCTGGCTTACGATCCGCCGAAACCAAGGTGATCGTGGTTTTTACCGCGCATGGGTCCACTCAACCGCGCAGTCGAGGCGATGCGGGCCGGTGATTATGATTTTTGGTAAAGCCCTTTGACGAGGCACGTCTTTCTGGGGGCGGTGGACGCAATTTTTGTCGACGTGGCACCGCATGGAGGCGCCGCCCGCTCGCGGCGCGCGGCCAGTGCACGGTGGGCAATGGCCCAGGATGCTCGAATGGGTACCTCTGACCGCGATGCGGCGTGTCGCAGGATAAAATCCGGTCGGTTGCAGGCCGTCAATGATGACCGTGTTCATCACCGGCGGAAGCGGCACGCGGCAAGGAATTGGGTGCGCTTGCGGTGCATAATGGCAGCCCCGCGCTAGGCGGCCCTTCATCGCGCTGTAACTGTGGGGCCATTCCGCAGAGATTTGCTTGAATCGAAGTGTTCGGCCATATGAAGGGCAGCTTTTACCGGGTGCGATTTCCGACAAGACGGGGGCGGCTACACGGCAGCGGATGGTGGCACGCTTTTTTCTGGACGAGGTTTGCGAGATGGCCCCATTCCCTGCAGACCAAATTGCTGCGGTTTCTGCAAACCTCCACCGTGCAGCCCGTGGGGGCCACGCGCCCGCGCAAGGTGAATGTGCGCATCGTCTGTGCCACCAATCGCGATCCCGTTGGAGGCCGTGCGCCGTGCCCAGTTCCGCGAAGATTTGTATTACCGGTTGTTCGTGGTGCCCATCCATATGCCGCCCTCTGGGCGACCGTGGCGAAGATTGTGATCGAAATTGCCGACGCAGCACTTTACCGCTTCTTCCCGCGAATAAGGCCGACACTTTACGGGTTTTGCGCCCGAGGTGCTAGACCTGTTCCGCCGCCTGCCGCTGGCCCGGCAATATCCGGCAGTTGTTGAACGTGATGCGCAACGTTGTTGTGCTGAACCCCGGCGGGCGGGTACGCTGGACATGCTACCCGAGGGCTGGTTTGAAGTGCGGGTCACAGGCCAACCACCGCCGCAACTGCCCCCAGACGGACCCGGTGGTTGACAGCCTGATCGGTCTAACCGCATGGCCGAGATTGAACGGTTGGTGATCGAGGCACACGCTTTCGCGCAATGGCGGATCGGTGCGTCAGCGGGCGGCACGCATTCTGGATATCGCCCTCAACCCTCTACCGCAAGCTTGAAAGTTGGGGCAAAGTCGGAGGCCTTGCGTAGCCTGACAGCCACCTGTCAGGCGAATTGCTCGACCAGCAGGCGTTCTTCCAGCCCGTGGCCAGGGTCGAACAGGATGCGGTGGCGACATGGTGGGTTCTGACCGCATCTCGACCGATGACCACATCGGGCACCGAGGCGGCTGTCGGCATCGGCGCGCACGGGGCGTTTGTCGGGTTCCAGCACGTCAAACCGCACCACGGCGCCGCGGGGCAGCAGCGCGCCGCGCCAGCGGCGGGGGCGGAACGCCGCCATGGCGGTCAGCGCCAGCACATCCGAGCCGATCGGCAGGATCGGCCCATGGGCGGAATAGTTATAGGCGGTGGATCCCGCAGGCGTGGCCACCAGCGCCCCGTCGCAGACCAGTTCGGCCATCCGCACCTTGCCATCGACCGAAATGCGCAGCTTGGCCGCCTGCGGCCCTGCGCGCAGCAAGGACACTTCGTTGATCGCCAGCGCCGCGATGCATCGGCCCATCGCGATCGATCGGCGCGCATCGCCAGCGGATGGATCACCGCCTCTTCCGCCTGCGCCAGCCGCGCGGGCAGATCAGCCGCGTTATATTCGTTCATCAAAAAGCCGACGGTGCCGCAGTTCATGCCGTAAACCGGCAGGCCATAGCCCTCGTGCAGGGTTTGCAGCATGAACCCATCGCCGCCCAGCGCCACAATCACATCGGCGCGCCTGGCGCGGGCACCTGGCCATGCGGCGCGGTCAGCGCGGCACAGCGCCGCCTTGCGCGCGGGGCGGAGCTGGCCAGAAAGGCAGGCGAACATGGATCGATCTGTCGGCTATGTTCCTGCCAAAGCGCGGCCGGCTCTTGCCAAGCTCAAGCCTTGCGCGGCCGCTCGAGGCAATCGGCATAGGCTGTTCCCGCCACTGCCGAGCGCACGCGCTGCAAGGAATTCTGTCGTTTTCGACCGCTTTCCTGTCGCGCGCGCCTTGGCCTACATACGGCGCAAACCTTCAGCCAGGAGACGCGCCATGACCGCCCGCACCGCGACACCGGCTTTTTCACCGAAAGCCTTGCCAGCCGCGACCCCGAACTTTTCGGCGCGATGCGCAGCGAACTGGGCCGCCAGCGCCATGAGATCGAGCTGATCGCCTCGGAAAACATCGTCTCGGCGCGCGGTGATGGAGGCGCAGGGCTCGGTGATGACCAACAAATATGCCGAAGGCTATCCGGGCAAGCGCTATTACGGCGGCTGCCAATATGTCGATATCGCCGAAAATCTGGCGATCGACCGGGCCTGCAAGCTGTTTGGCTGCGGCTTTGCCAATGTGCAGCCCAATTCGGGCAGCCAGGCCAATCAGGGCGTGTTTCAGGCGCTGCTCAAACCGGGCGACACCATTCTGGGGATGAGCCTTGATGCCGGCGGCCACCTGACCCATGGCGCGGCCCCCAACCAGTCGGGCAAGTGGTTCAACGCCATGCAATATGGCGTGCGCAAGCAGGACATGCTGCTGGATTACGACCAGGTTGCAGGCGCTGGCGACCGAGCATAAGCCCAAGATGATCATCGCAGGCGGCTCTGCCATTCCGCGCATCATCGACTTTGCCCGCATGCGCGAAATTGCGGATTCGGTCGGCGCCTACCTGCTGGTCGATATGGCGCATTTCGCGGGTCTGGTGGCGGCGGGTCTTTACCCCTCGCCCTTCCCGCATGCCCATGTGGCCACCACCACCACGCACAAAACCCTGCGCGGCCCGCGCGGCGGCATGATCCTGACCAATGACGAGGCGCTTGCCAAAAAGATCAACTCGGCCATTTTCCCCGGCATTCAGGGCGGCCCCCTGATGCATGTGATCGCCGCCAAGGCGGTCGCCTTTGGCGAGGCGCTGCGCCCGGAATTCAAGACCTATCAGCAGCAGGTCGTCAAGAACGCGCAGGCGCTGGCCGATCAGCTGATGAAGGGCGGCCTTGACATCGTCACCGGCGGCACCGACAGCCACCTGATGCTGGTCGATCTGCGCCCCAAGGGCGTCAAGGGCAACGCCACCGAAAAGGCGCTTGGCCGCGCCCATATCACCTGCAACAAAAACGGCATCCCGTTTGACACCGAAAAGCCGACCATCACCAGCGGCGTGCGTCTTGGCACCCCGGCAGGCACCACGCGCGGCTTTGGCGAGGAAGAATTCCGCCAGATCGGCCGCTGGATCGTCGAGGTGGTCGACGGTCTGGCCGCCAACGGCGAAGACGGCAACGCCGAGGTCGAGGCCCGCGTCAAGGCCGAGGTCGAGACCCTGTGCGAGCAGCTTCCCGATCTATCCGAACCTGTAATCTCCTTCTGAAAACCGGCGCAGGGCATCCGTCCGCTGCGCCTGTGGATCTCGGGCTCAAGGGAGAACGCCCCTGCATCCGCTGGTACCAAACGCTGATCCACAGCGCCCAAGAACCAAAAAGACCCAAGGCCACGGTCGACAGCACCCGGACCAGCGCGCGCATCCGTACCGATCCCGGTGCGCTGCGCGGTCCGAGATGGCGCAGGCCGTCCGTCGCGACAGGCCGCCGCACGGGCCTGATCGATCTGCATCAGCAGTTTGGGGTGCTTTGACATTTCGGCGAGATCCGCCAAGTTGCGCGCCTTGGCCCGCACAGACCGTGGCAAATGCCGTCCCCCGCGACGCAGCTTTTCGTCCAAGCTATTGCCGCGCACGCCCAGTCGCGCCTCCATCAGCCCGGCAACCCGGTCGGCCATTTGCTGAAGGGAGGCTGCATGCATGCGATTGGACACCTTTTTCCCAGACCATAAGCCGGTGGGACAAAATCCTCAACCACTCTGGCCGGGCGCGGCGACAGGCGGTAAAGAGGTGATATGCTTGCCACGATCCATCACCCCGCCGCCACACCGTCAGATGCCCTGCCGCTGGTCATTGCCCATGGGCTTTATGGGTCGGGGCGGAATTGGGGGGTGATCGCCCGGCGGCTTGCGGATGTGCGCGATGTGGTGGCGGTCGACATGCGCAACCACGGCGACAGCCCGCGGGCAGTGTCGCAGCGCTATCCCGACATGGCCGTTGATCTTGCCGAGGTGATAGAAAGCCTTGGCGGGCGGGCGGATGTGCTGGGCCATTCGATGGGGGGCAAGGCCGCGATGCAGCTTGCACTGACCGATGGCGCGCGGGTCGGGCGGCTGGTGGTCGCTGATATTGCGCCGGTGGCCTATGCCCACGATCAGTCGCATCACGCCCGCGCGATGATGGCGCTGGATCTGACGGGCGTCGCCACGCGGGGCGAGAGGCCGACCATCGGCTGGCCCAGACCTTGCCCGACCCCAGCCTGCGTGCGTTTTTCCTGCAATCGCTGGACCTAAAGGCTGCGGGCGGGCCACGCTGGCGGCTGAACCTGCCAGTGCTCGAGTCCGAGATGCCCTATATCGTCGGTTGGCCTGGCACCAAGGGCGTGTTTGATCACCCCACCCTGTTCCTGACCGGCGCCGACAGCCCTTACGTCAAACCCGAATACCGCGACACGATCCGCAGCCTGTTCCCCGCCGCCCGCTTTGCGCGCATCCCCGACACTGGCCACTGGCTCCACGCCGAAAAACCGCGCGAGTTCGAGGAAACGGTGCGGGTGTTTTTGACGGCGTGAGATGGCTGATTTGCCTTCCCGAATACCAGCTGCCTGCCGGTTGGGTCTTGCCAAGTTAATCGGGTCGTTAAAGTAATTTCTGCAAGCAGACCTAAACTGGCTTGGGCTATCGACACCAACGTAAACCGCGTTCTTGCTACGTGCATCCTGCTCTGGAACCGTGGCGCGCGTAAGCGCCCGCCCATCGCCCGTTGCCTTGCGGCTTTGCTGTTCTCGGAAGTTCCAGAGCATCAGCGCCGCGATATCGCTTTGTCTGTGCCGGTTTAGGCTCTTGTGGAGCGTTGCGGCGATATCGGCCTCTGGGTTGTGCCATTAAGGCAGCAAGTGCCACTTGGCGAGGCGATGTGGGCCTAGATTTTCGCCCCGTCATCGGACCCGGCCAAGAGCGCGTTTGTATTCGTCAACGGGATCGGACGGATCGCGTTCTCGACGCCGTTGGTATTCATTTCCAGCCGACCGTCGTTAAGCAAAAGTGTCAGCCCGGGCCAATGCTTCAGCCCGTATCGAATGTGCCGCCCAAGGCTGTTCGCGGATGGGCGTGCCCTTCGTCGGCCTGGCGAGGTAGCGCTAGCCGCCATAGGCTTCCCCCTGGATGGTGCCGTCGAAGCCGTCGAGGATCTCGTCGGCATAATCGCTGCTGTGGCTGGGGCGGTTATCGAAGAAGACGCCGGGCGGCAGGGGGCCTCCCCATCCCCGACTGTCCTGAAGCATCGCCCTGAAAGAGCCGGCCTTGGTCCTGCCAGGACCGGGGTCCAGCGCCGTCGTCTCGTCAATGTAAAGCCGCGTGTTTTCCGCTTTCAGCAGCGCCGCCATGCGGTCAATCATCGGTACGACCAGCGCGCCGGTCCGGCCATCCGGTCTGCCAGCACCGAGCGGTCTATCGGCACGCCAAGCCAAGCCAAGCCAAGCCAAGCCAAGCCAAGCCAGGACATGACCTCCCTCGCTGGTCCTTGGCCTATGTCATAAAACCTAAGCGACTGGCCTGACGATCTCACAGCCCACGTCATATAAGACGACTCATTTTATTTCTGCGCATGTTCCATACGAAATGTCTTGGCGCTTTTAGGCATCCGCCTCTTTTGCGTCCCCGTTCCAGTGAGGCAGTAGATACCCACCATGCTGATCATATATGCCAGAACGTTCACCCTCGACCAGATGACAGGGCTATTTAGTAAACCGATCCTGCTTACCCATCTCATGTCTCTCCTTGCTTCCAAAATTACCAAGCAAGGCGTCTACAAATCTTGGACCTGTCGCGTATTTGTGCCGCTCCGAGTGCTCGTTTAAGCGACCTTTCGTTCAAAAGCGACCGGACTTTTCCAGCCCAATGCTGAGTGCCGGCGCCGAGGGTTATAGAACCCGTTGATGTATTGAAAGATTGCCGCCTCAGCCTGTCGGCGGGTTTCCCATGTCCGCCGCCAAATCATCTCGGCCTTGATGGTTTTGAAGAACGTCTCGACAGCAGCATTATCATAGCAATTCCCTTTGCCGCTCATCGAGACCTGGAATTTATGCTGGCGCAGGATTTTCTGGTAATCATGCGAACAGTATTGGCTGCCACGATCGCTGTGGAAGATGCAGCCCTTAGGCGGTGACCGCAGGGCGATGGCCATTTTCTGTGCCCTAGAGCATCCTGCACTTACGTTGAATCAAGGGATTCCCAAAGTGTCGGTGCTGTGATTCATCCTGTTCAGGAGGATCATGCCATGCCGCACCGCTTTCGCTCGACATTCGCCGCCGGTTTCAACTCTGTATCGAGGAGGGCCTGAGTGGCCGGGAGGCGGCGCGTCGGCTGATGATCTCGGCGGCAACGGGCGCGCGTTTGGCGAAGCGGGTGCGCTCGGGAGTGCCGCTCGTACCTGCGAAGTGCGGCCGCCCGCCGGGTTGGGGCAAGCTCGGCCCGTGCAAGGATTTCCTGCTGGAGGTCGTGGCGCAGGACCCCGACATGACCTTGCGCGAGCTTCAGGGGGCACTGGCCGAGGCGGAAGGCGTCTACGCCAATCAGACCTCGCTGTCGCGCGCCCTGGGCCGTCTGGGCTTCACATACAAAAAAAGTCGCTGGTCGCGGACGAACAGCGCCGACCCGATGTCGCCCGTGCCCGCCGCGACTGGATAAGGCTTCGCCTTCCCGCAGCGCAGGCGCAACCCGAACGCCTGGTCTTCATCGATGAAACGAGCGTCAAGACCAACATGACCAGGACCCGGGGCCGGGCACCCAAGGGCCAGCGCCTGAACGCTGCAGCGCCCTTCGGCAAGTGGAGCACCCAGACCTTCATCGCAGGCCTGACCGCAGATGCCCTGATCGCACCGTGGATCATCCAGGGAGCCATGAACGGCGAGGCCTTCGCGACCTACGTCGAGACCCAGCTTGCCCCGGCGCTCGAACCGGGTACCGTGGTCATTCTCGACAACCTCAGCACCCACAGAAACACCCGCGCCGCATCGGCCCTCAAGGCCCGCGGCTGCTGGTTTCTGTACCTGCCGCCCTACTCACCCGACCTGAACCCGATCGAGATGGCCTTCTCCAAACTCAAGCAACTCCTGCGCGGCATCGGTGCCAGAACCTTCGACCAGCTGCTCAAAGCTTTGGGCGACATCTGCGATCTCTTCACACCCGAGGAATGCTCGAACTACCTCAGGCACGCAGGATATGTCTCAACGTAAAAGCAAGATGATCTAGGCGGTGACCGCAGGGCGATGGCCATTTTCAGCGCCCTAATAGCCAAGTCGCGCTTCATGCGATTGCTGACGGCCCAACCGATGACACGCCTCGAATGCAGGTCCAGGATCACGGCAAGATACAACCATCCCTCGCGGGTCCAGATGTAGCTGATGTCGCCCGCCCATTTCTGGTTGGGCCGATCCGCTGTGAAGTCACGATCCAGAATGTTCGGCGCAATGTTGAACGTATGATCGCTGTCCGTCCCTCGTCGGGGAAATGATCCCCAGATCATTTCCTGACCCTCCTCGACCTTGAATTTGCGTGTTCTTTCAACGACAATTCCGTTCTCACGCAGTGAGACAGGTTCTGAAAACGATCCGGGGGATCGTTTTCCTGTCGAACGCGCCCGACACGCCGATGCCCCACATCGACGCCGACCTCCTTCAGTTCTTCGGTCATCCTGGGGCGGCCATAGCTACCCACGCTCAGGCGCGACTGCTCCTTGATATGCGCCAGAACCACCATGTCCATGCGCTGCCTGCGGCTGGCCGGGCGGCTGCGGAAAGCCCGCAATCCACGCGGACTGACGTTCATCACCTGACACAACCGGTCGATTGGGAAGGCCCCTCGATGTTCTTCGGCGAACCGAAACCTCTTGATGGCTTTTGGCTCGCGAAGAACTGGGTGGCTTTTTTTAAGATGTCCCTCTCCTCCTTAAGGATGCGGTTTTCGCGCCGAAGCTGTTCGTTCTCCCTCGCAAGGTCGCGATCCTCGGATGAAACTACATCCGTGTCCCGATGTGCCGTCACCCATTTGTTCAGCGTCGACTTCCCGACGCCCAGGTCATCCGCAACCTGCTGTCGCGAAAGACCACTCGTCAGTGCAATTCGCACCGCATCTTTACGAAATTCATCCGTTCTTCCTGTGCCCATGGTTCATCTCCTCTGTTGCACATTACGCTATCAAAGGAGCGGCACCAAACCGCGACAGGTCCACCCCGGCTCAAGGCCATGGTGTCGGGCAGGTTCCTCGCGGATGAAGACGACCTTTCGAAGATGCGATGCAGCGCCCGCTCGCAGTACCACACCGCGACCCCAACGCTGACTTCTAGGCCCCGGCATGTACCCTCCTGATATGTACCATTGGTACACTCTGAGCGCCCGTACAGCGCCCAGATCGCCCACCAGAGGCCCCCTGCGCCCAGCGCAACGGCCAACCCGGTCAAACCTCCGATGCCGCCCCACATCCGCCGCTCAGGCGGTCTTTGCGACGCATTGCCAATCATCACCCAAAGGAACCAACATGGCACTGAACACCACCCCGGCAATCGCCGACCAGATCAACCCCACGACCGATTACCAGACCACCTCAACCGCAGCCGGTGACCAGCCCCTAGTGAGCCCGACCCGGATTGAGATTTACACTGATGGCTCTTGCATCAGGAAACCCCGGTCGCTGGGGAGAGATGCGTTATTACCTCGGCGGCATTGATGATCGCGCGACCAGATCATCAAGGACCGCCGAAGCAGCGCAGCGGCCACGAGAGCCGCCGATGCCACCAGTATCAGAATGGAGATGACCGCAGCCTGTGTTGCCCTTGAGAGCCTTGGCCGGGTCACCGATGAACCGATCACCCTGCGCTGTGATGCCAACCCCATTCCCAACGCGATGAACGGATGGCTGGACAACTGGAAGGCCAAGGGCTGGAAGAAAGGCGACGGCAAGCCAGTGATGAACCGCGACCTGTGGGAACGCCCTGAGGCAGCAGCCGAAGGACGCAACGTGACATGGCAGTGGGTTCGTGGCCACAATGGCAACGAGTTCAACGAACGGGCCGACCGGCTGGCCTATGCTGCGTCACGCGAGGCCGAGGGGCCTCACCACGGGGCACTGAGTGGCAGCGTCACGGGCATCCGGTGGGGAAACCTGCCGGGGCACCTGTCGTTAGTCCTCCAGCCCGAAGGCGCTGCGTTAGCATGACCGCATGTTGTGGCCCGCAGCTTGGCCACCTCTCCACCATGCGCGACGCGGTCACCGACACCGCCCAGCGTGTGGCCGGAGTATCAGATCTGGATCCAGTGAGGCAGCTTCTGTTAGCACCAGCCTGATCCTTCATGTTGTGGCGCAGGGAATGGATGCGAGCCGTGCTTTTTCGTCGATGGAGTCCCGCCGCAGGTACTTCATCAAGGGCCGCAGAGGCCGCGTCTGAACCACGCACACGCCCATAATCGGGGAACAGCATCAGGGCACCGGGAGAGGCCTCAAGGGCCTCCTGCACGGCTTGAAAGCGTCACCCACAAGGGGAACTTGACGGCGGGATGACTCCGTTTTCAGACCCCGCAAGCCGTGCGGCTCGATGCAGGATGTGGGCAGATCACCGTCAACCTTCTCACGTCCTCGACCCCAAGCCCGGTTACTTCGGCAATCCAGCACCCGGTACCCTCGATCAGCCGCCAGATCAGGGGAAGCCAGCGCTTGGAACCATTCGCCAGCATCACGGCCCCGTGTCTCCAGCCAGTACGTTGGCGTAGCGGCGGGTCTCTCTTCTCGTAGGCGTTCCGGCCTCGCCCCTGGCCACCGTTCCACGCGCAGGCCGGCTTAACCGGTTCCGAGCGGCATCGCCCAATCCAAACTCCACCTTTACAAAGTTGATGATGGCCGTGATGATCGTAAGATTAACTCGACCACCGGAGCAGGCACTCGATCTTCCCGCCAACCCCTCGCCCCTGGCCTTCACCCGGTCAGGACATTTCGTCCCGCACCGTTCGGGGTCATCCTCTCGGGTGATCGTGAACAGTTCGGGGTCGCAACCCACGGCGCTGATGGCGGCACCGATGACCCTCCGCGCAAGGCCCAAAGTGCGACTGGTTCGGTCTCCGGCAGTCTTCGTTCAAGTGTTCCTTGAGGTAAAGCTTCCGGGCATCCCCAAGGGTCGGTTCGGGAGCCTTGATCTCCACCCGGAGGCAGGTACCCCAGCAGGTTGATCTTTATGGCGGTGTGGCGAAGGGGAACACCGATAGGCCCGTGATAGTCTTGGGCGTATTCGTCCGCGAGGTTGTACGCAGCAATCTCCAGTTTCTCCTGAGATGCACCCAAGGCGACCAGTTCGGCCCGCCACCGGAGGCCTCCGCATGGGCGTCGGCACGCTCAGATCGCTTGGGCGCTGTTGGCCACCTCGGACCGAACCCGGCCTCGTTTCGCTACCGCGATTTGTCGCTTCACATGGAGGCGAAACCGCAGATAGCCCGCTAGGGCTTCCCGCGCCAGATCACCGGACTTTTTCCTTGAACTCCCGCTTGGTGATGACCTTAGAGATGTCCTTGGGCACCCTACGGCGATACTGCCAACTGCCCGATCTTCGGTTGCTCAATGTACTTCAAGATTGGACCTGTGTGCCCCGTGTGTGCTGTAATGTGCACCGGAGGGGACGGCATGGCGCATTGGGAAGTTATTGGTCGGCAATAAGGTGACCTCATGACGGGTCAAATGGGAGCGGGCGGCGGGAATCGAACCCGCGTCTTTAGCTTGCAAGGCTCCGGTCTTACCATTACACAACGCCCGCACTAGCATGATGAGTAACCGCACTATCTGGGATGTGCAGAAACCCGAAGTCTATTCAGCCCTGTCTCAATTGCTGCCGATATGAAACTTGACGCCCTGATGAAAAATAACAAGCATTCTTAGTTTCGGCTCTTTTGCACAAATCCCATAAAGGATTCATCTCGTGAATCCAGTGTGGTAGCTGGGATGCCTGAGCAGACCTACACCCCCGCCTACAAGATCAGGAACTGACCAGCTTACAATGAAGCGCTCAATCGCCGAGGCCCGCTGACGATCCATTGTCCGGCAGGCGATTGTGTGCAATCGCCGTGACGCTGGTTCGATGCCGCGATGACCTCGGATGCCGCGCCGACAGGCAAGCGTGGTCGCCAGCAGACCTACAGCGATACCGCCATTCAGACTTGCCTGACGATGAAGGTGTTGTTTGGCATGGCGCTCTGGCAGACGACTGGGTTCGTCGAAAGCCTGTTGCGCGTGGTTGGCCTCGACTGGACGGTGCCCGACTTCAGAACGCTGTCGCGCCGTCAGACTGAGCTACTCCCCAAGTGTTGGACAGGTCCTGGCGTAAATTAAGCTGCTGTTTGCTCCTGCTGATCGGGTTTGGTTGTTTCATTTTGCTGGTAATAGACCACGGCTGGTGATTTGCCGCCGATGGGCCCCGTTGCACAAATCAGCTGATTTTCGGGCGTTTCCTTTTCCCGGACAGCGTCGTCCCACATCTTCCGTGACGGGTATGCCGAGCGCGGTGAAGTCGTTCAGGACGGCAACCCGGACCTGGAACTCTGCGACCTGACGGTCGCAGTCCCTTGCGCTCAGGCGCTGACCCAGCAGTTTGATACAGTGCATCCGATCGTCGGGAAAACAGTCCACTGGACTGTTTTCTGATCCTCCTCACATCCCGGCGCGGCTCTGGCGGTGATGGCCGCTCCATCCACTGTCCGGCAGGCGCATCCAAAGGATGCTGCCGAGAGGGGTCGCCATATGGTTCGGCCGAAGCGCTTTGATGTGCGCAGGGCCTCGTTGCGGGCGATTGCGCCGGCGGTATCGGGTTTCCAGGGTTTGGCGTTCTTTCGCGGTGGTATGATCGCGGCGGCACCGTGGGCTGCCCCTCTCGGGCATGTGAACATGCACTGCCGGGCAGTGGATCGCATCGTGGCACTTGCGGGTGTCGAAGGCGCCGTCCGTTGCCCAGCGGGCAACGGTTTGCATGCAAACCGTGAGAGGGGGCGGTGACGCTGGCAATCTCCTGGCCGGGCGGGATCTGGTCGAGCAGTTCGGGCAGCATGGGCGCGTCGCCTGTGTCGCTGGTGGTGAACCCGGCCGCCCGGATTTCGAGTGTTTTCTCGTCAATTCCAACGTGAATCCTGCGCCATAAACGTCGTTTCGTGCCGCCGTGCTTGCGCCTTCGTCGGGCAAACAGTCCCCCGGACTGTTTGCTGACCCTCCTCAGTCCATTCACCTTCGTCCTCGACCTTGATGCCTGTGCTGTCGATCAGCAGGTGCAACGGGTCGTCCGAACCGCGGTAGGGGGTGTTGACCTGCAAGGTCCTCTGGCGACGCGACAGCGTGCTGAAGTCAGGCACATTTCAGTCCCGGCCGATCAGCAGCAGGCTCTCGACGAACCCGGTCGTCTGGCGGAGCGTCATCCCGGACAGAACCTTCATCCCCTCTCGGGACATTGCTGCGCAATGCCCTGCCGGGCACAGGTCAGGCAGGTCTGGATCGCGTTCGTCAGGAAAACAGTCCCCCGGACTGTTTTCTGATCCTCCTCACCGCTGTCGTCGGGCTGGCGGCCACGGTTGCCGGTGGGCGCGGCTTCCCAGGTCATGGCGGGATCAAACCAGCCCCACGGCGATTGCACGCAACCGCCCGCCGGCCAATGGACCGTCAGCGAACCACGGCGCTTCAGCGCGTTCGCCATTGGGCTCGAACCAATGGCGCCTCAATGGCTCGATAGTCAGGCAAGTTCCTGGTCTTGTAGGCGGGGGTATACGTCTGCTCATACCCTCCAGCTTAACACCGGATTCATAAGCTTAATCTCTCGCCGGGTTTGTGCAACAGAGCCGCGCCAATGGAAGAGTGTAGTGGCTTGTGGTTGTAAAACGCCATCCGTTTCCCGATCCCGGCCCAGGCCTCTGATCCGGTCTCCCGGGCATGCAAACAGACGCACCCGTATTTCATCGACCGCCACAGTCGCTCCACGAAGATGTTGTCGAGGAACCGGCCTTTGCCGTCCATGGAGATGTGGATGGTTGATCTGCGCAACCGGTCGGTCCAGGCTCAGGACGTGAACTGAAAGCCTTGGTCAATGGTCATGATCTGAGGAGGCCCGAACTTGTGGATGGCCTCGTTCAGGGCTGCGACGCCGAAGTCTGCCTTCAGCGTATTGGAGATGCGCCACGCCAAAACCTTGCGTGTATGCCAGTCCATGATGGCGACCAAATAGAGCAAGCCACGTCGCATCGACAGGTATGTGATGTCGGCGCATCAAACCTGGGTGGGCCGATCCACGCGCAGGCCGCGCAACAGATAGGGGTAAATTTTGTGTCCCTTCGGCGCTTTGCCGGTGTTGGGTTTTTGGTAAATCGGCACGGAGGAGGGTCAGAAAACAGTCGGGGGGACTGTTTTCCCGACGCCGGCCCATCGGCCGCATCAAGCGCCGGATGCGTTTCTCGTTCACGAGGTGGTCTTCATTACGCAGATGCCACGTCATCTGGCGCACTCCGTAAAACGGGGTCCCAAGGAATTGCTTGTCAATCGCGCGCATCACGTAGCGGTTTATTTCGCTCTCGCCCTTCGGCTCATAGTAAAATGACGACCGTGAGATCGACAGCAACGCGCATTGCTTGCCGACAGACAGATCTGGAAGGTGCGGCTCAATCATCTTGCGCCTCACTTGCCGGTCCAGGGTTTGAGCTTTCTGGCCAAAAAATCGTTGGCGACGGCCAACTCCCCGATCTTGGCGTGCAGGTCTTTGACCTGTTCCTCATCGACTTCCGGGGCCTTCCGGCTGCCGCCCTCGAACACGCCCGGTGCGCCCCCAAGCAAAGCGCGTTTCCATTGGTGTATCATTGTTGGATGCACGCCGAACCGGCTGGCCAGTTAACTGACCGCCTCCTCGCCTTTCAGCGCCTCTAACGCGACCTTGGCCTTAAACTCTGGGTGATGTTGCTTCCGTTTCGACATGTCTGATCTCCTTCGTATTGAAGATCAGCAGACTACTAATCCCAGCTTATGTCAGTGGCCGAATTTCGGGGGCAGCTCACTTCAACGATAATGATGTCGTCGGCAGTTTTATTGCCTGCACCCGTGGCCTTATCTGCCCGGTCAACATGCTTCTTGGTTTCGGCGCATCGTATAGATTTACACCGATCCCCCCTTTGCGAAGCTTTGTTCAACGGAACTTGACTTTTCACCCTTGCAGGGTTCTTACACCGTACCCTTCCCCCCGGGCCTTCATCGCGGCGATGGCGGCGATGCTGGCGGCGGCGGTGGTGAAGTAGGGGATCTTGTCCATCAGTGCCACGCGGCGGATGTCGCGGCTGTCGTTGATGGCTTGGGTGCCTTCGGTGGTGTTCATCACCAGCGCGATGTCGTTGTTCTTCAGGCGGTCCACGATGTTGGGGCGGCCTTCATAGACTTTGGCGACGGGGGTCGTGGCGACGCCCACGCCTGCCAGCCATGTGGCGGTGCCTTTGGTGGCGACGATTTCGAACCCCATGGCGACCAGATCGCGCGCGGCGGAGGCCAGGGCCGTCGGCCTTGTCCGGTGTCCTTGACGCGACAGGAACACGCGGCCGCCTTCGGGCAGGATGGTGCCTGCGCCCATCTGCGCCTTGAGGAAGGCCAGCGCAAAGGTGCGGTCCCAGCCCATGACCTCGCCGGTGGAGCGCATTTCCGGCCCAAGCACCGGGTCAACGCCGGGGAAGCGGGCGAAGGGCAGCACGGCCTCTTTGACCGAGAACCACGGGGTGATCGGGTCGGCCAGCGTGAAGGGGTTGGCCAGTGGCAGGGCGGTGTCGGGGCCGACGCCCGCGGGATAGGGCGCGCGCTGCGGGAAGTTCGACATCGGCTCGCCCGCCATCAGGCGGGCGGCGATGGCGGCGATGGCGCTGTCGGTGGCCTTGGCGACGAAGGGCACGGTGCGCGAGGCGCGGGGGTTGACCTCCAGCACGAAGATCGTGCCGTCCTTGATCGCGAATTGCACGTTCATCAGGCCGACCACGTTCAGCGCGCGGGCCATGGCGACGGTCTGGGTTTTGAGGTCCGCGATGGTTTCCGCCGAGAGGGAATGCGGCGGCAGGCAGCAGGCGCTGTCGCCCGAGTGGACGCCGGCTTCCTCGATATGTTCCATGATTCCGGCGACATGCACGTTGGTGCCGTCGGACAGGGCATCAACATCAACCTCGATCGCGCCCGACAGGTAGCTGTCGAGCAGCACCGGGTTGTTGCCCGAGACCTGCACGGCCTCGCGGATGTAACGCTCCAGCTGGGCATCGTCGCGGATGATCTCCATCGCGCGGCCGCCCAGCACAAAGGAGGGGCGGATCACCAGCGGATAGCCGACCTTTGCCGCCACGGCGAACGCCTCGTCGCGGCTGCGGGCGGTGCCGTTGACGGGTTGGCGCAGGTTGAGGGTGTTGAGGAGTTGCTGGAAACGCTCGCGGTCCTCGGCCAGGTCGATGGCGTCGGGCGTGGTGCCGAGGATCGGGATGCCTTCCTCGTGCAGGGCGTTGGCCAGTTTCAGCGGGGTCTGGCCGCCGAATTGCACGATGACGCCGTGCAGCGTGCCGTTCTCCTGCTCGACCCGCAGGATTTCCAGCACATGTTCCAGCGTCAGCGGTTCGAAATACAGCCGGTCCGACGTGTCGTAATCGGTCGAGACGGTTTCGGGGTTGCAGTTGACCATGATCGTTTCATAGCCCGCCGCGGTCAGCGCATAGCAGGCGTGGCAGCAGCAATAGTCGAACTCGATCCCCTGGCCGATGCGGTTCGGGCCGCCGCCGAGGATCACGACCTTTTTCGCGGCTGAGGGGCGGGCCTCGCATTCCACATCGCCCATCACGGGGGTTTCGTAGGTGGAATACATGTAGGGGGTCTGCGCCTCGAACTCGGCGGCGCAGGTGTCGATGCGCTTGAACACCGCGGTCGACGCCCAGATTGCGGCGCGCACGGCGGACCTGCGCCTCGTCGCGGCCGGTGAGCTTGGCCAGCCGGGCATCGGTGAAGCCCATCATCTTGAGCGTGCGCAGGCCGGTGGCGTCGAGCGGCAGGCCGTCGCGGCGGATGCGGGCTTCGGCGTCGATGATCTCGCGGATGCGGGCGAGGAACCACGGATCGAAGGAGGTGATCGCGTTGATCTGGTCGTCGGTGAAGCCGTCGCGCATGGCTTGCGCGATGACGCGCAGGCGGTCGGGGGTTTGCAGGGACAGCGCCTTGGAGATGGCGGCGCGGTCGGGGCCGCCGGGAATGGCGATCTCGTCAAAGCCGGTGAGGCCGGTTTCAAGGACGCCAGGGCCTTTTGCATCGATTCGTGGATGGTGCGGCCGATGGCCATCGCCTCGCCCACCGATTTCATCGCGGTGGTCAGGTTGGGCTGGGTGCCGGGGAATTTTTCGAAGGCAAAGCGCGGGATCTTGGTCACGACATAGTCGATGGACGGCTCGAAGGACGCGGGCGTGACCTTGGTGATGTCGTTGTCCAGCTCGTCCAGCGTGTAGCCGACCGCCAGCTTGGCGGCGATTTTGGCGATGGGAAAGCCGGTGGCCTTTGACGCCAGCGCCGAGGACTGCGCGACACGCGCGGGTTCATCTCGATCACCACCATGCGCCCATCGGCGGGGTTGATCGCCCATTGCACGTTGGACCCGCCGGTTTCCACCCCGATCTCGCGCAGCACGGCGATAGAGCCGTTGCGCATGATCTGGTATTCCTTGTCGGTCAGCGTCAGCGCGGGGGCGACGGTGATGCTGTCGCCGGTGTGCACGCCCATCGGATCGATGTTTTCGATGGCGCAGACGATGATGGCGTTGTCGGCGGTGTCGCGCACCACCTCCATCTCGAACTCTTTCCAGCCCAGCAGGGATTCGTCGACCAGGATCTGCGCCACGGGCGAGGCCTCCAGGCCCGACCGGCAGATCGCCTCATAATCGTCGCGGTTATAGGCGACGCCGCCGCCGGTGCCGCCAAGGGTAAAGGCGGGGCGGATGATGGCGGGGAGGCCGACGTAATCGAGCGTGTCAATCGCCTCACGCAGGGCGGCGTTGATGTCATACTTGCCCGAGGGCAGTTTCGGCGCGGCGATGATGGTGGCCTTGGGGTTTTCCAGCCCGATGCGGTCCATCGCCTCGCGGAACAACTTGCGATCTTCTGCCATTTCGATGGCTTCGCGCTTGGCCCCGATCAGTTCGACGTTGAACTTTTCCAACACGCCCATGTCGGCCAGCGCCAGCGCGGTGTTCAGCCCGGTCTGCCCGCCCATGGTGGGCAGCAGTGCGTCGGGGCGTTCCTTTTCGATGATCTTGGCGACGACCTCGGGGGTGATCGGCTCGATATAGGTGGCATCCGCCAGAGCCGGATCGGTCATGATCGTGGCGGGGTTCGAGTTGACCAGGATCACCCGGTAGCCCTCTTCGCGCAGCGCCTTGCAGGCCTGTGCGCCGGAATAGTCAAACTCGCAGGCTTGTCCGATGACGATGGGGCCGGCACCGATGATCATGATGGATTTGATGTCGGTTCTTTTCGGCATGATGGCGGCCCCTGTGCATGGCGAAAAACGGGACATCCCCGTTTCGCGGATTCGTGCGGATTGCGCAAATTGACGGGGGTTTAGGGGGTTGCGGGGCAAGGCGCAACCCTTCTTGGCGCACGAGCGGCTGCCCTGTTCGGGTGGGGGACGCGTGCTAGATAACCCAAACAACTGCAAGGCGGAAATCAGGCGATGATTGTCATAGAGCATGGGCCAAAGGGGCAGCCGGTCGCGTTCGAGCGGCCTGCCCAGCGTTTCATCGCCAATGACCCCGATCAGGTCGCCTCCACCCTTGCCGCCGCCGAAACCGGCACGCGGGCCGACGGCGCAGTGGGTCGCGGGTTATGTCGCCTATGAGGCGGGTTATGCGCAGGAACCGCGTCTGGCTGCGTCGATGCCTGCGGGGCGGCGCGGGCCGCTGGTGTGCCTTGCTGCCTATGACGCCCCCGGTGATGCTGCCCCCGCCCTTGCCCGGGCGGCGACCGAAGCCGCAGGGGTCGGTCTGGCCCCGCTGGTGCCCAGCCTGTCGTCCGCGCGCCTATGCTGCGGCTTTTGAGCGGGTGAAGGCCTATATCGCGGCGGGGGATTGCTATCAGATCAACCTGACCTTTCCGCTTGCGACGCGGCTGATGGGCGGCACGGCGCTGGGGCTTTATGGCGCGTTGCGCGCCGGGCAGCCGGTGGGGTTTGGCGCTTTTGTTGATCTGGGTGTTGGGCCGGTGGTGGTGTCGCGCAGCCCGGAGTTGTTCTTTCGCGTCGGCGGCGGGGTGATTGAAAGCCGCCCGATGAAGGGCACCGCCCCGCGCGATGGCGATCCGGTGCGAGGATGCCGTTCTGGCCGCCGAGTTGCATGCCAGCGAGAAGGCGCGGGCCGAGAACCTGATGATCGTGGACCTGCTGCGCAACGATATCGCGCGGATGTCGCGGGTCGGGTCGGTCAAGGTGCCGGAACTGTTTGCGGTCGAGAGTTTTGCGACCGTGCATCAGATGAGCAGCCGGGTGCAGGGGCGTCTGATCCCCGGCGCGGGTTTGCCGGGGCTGATGGCGGCGCTGTTTCCCTGCGGGTCGGTCACCGGCGCGCCCAAGATCCGCGCGATGGAGATTATCGCCGAGGTCGAGGCCGAGCCGCGCGGGGTGTATTGCGGGGCGATCGGTTGGGCGGCGCCGGATGGCCGATCGAGCTGCTGGTCGGTGGCGATCCGCACGCTGCGCGCGGTTTGGCCGGATGGCGAGGTGCGGTTGAATGTGGGCGGCGGCGTGGTGCACGATTCGACCGAAGACGGGGAATGGGAGGAGGCGCTGTGGAAAGCGCGCTTCGCGAAGGCGGCTGACGCGCCGGGGCTGAAGCTGATCGAGACGATGCTGTGGGATGGCGCGGGGGTGCCGCGCTGGCCACTGCACCTTGCGCGGTTGACGCGCGGGGCTGTGGCATTGGGCTGGCCCCTGCCTGCGATAGCGCCCGCGGGGCCTGCGGGGCAGGTGGCGCGGCTGCGGCTGACGCTGGATGCGGCGGGAACGGTTGATGGCGAGGGCTGGCGCGGTGCCGCCTGCCGATTGCGCGTCTGGCGGCGTGGGGCTGGCGGCCGGAGGGGCTGTCGCTCGATCCGACCCATGGCTCGGCATCAAATCGACCCGCCGCGCGGCTTATGACCGGGCGCGCGCAACCCTGCCGACGGGGCTGGACGAGGTGGTGTTCGTGAACGAGCGCGGCGAGGTCTGCGACGGGTCCATCACCACGCTGTTCTTTGATCGGGGCGCGTGGACTTGCGGACGCCGCCGCTGTGCTTCGGGCCTGTTGCCCGGCGTGTTACGTGCCGAGCTTGCCTGCCCCGAGGAGGTGCTGCTGGCCCGCGATCTGCCGCAGGTGCGGCTATGGCTGGGCAATGCGCTGCGCGGGCTGCCTCCGGCGGTGTGGCATGGATAGGGGGGCGGCGGGTATGACGGGCGTGCGTTTGTTGGGGTGGACGGCGCTGGCGATGGTCGCTTTTGCCGCCAATTCGGTGCTGACGCGGATGGCGGTGGGGGACCGGGTCTGATTGACCCTTTGGCCTTTGCGGCGGTGCGGGTGGTGGCGGGGGCGGTTGTGCTGGCGGTCTTGGTGGCGCTGCGCGGTGGGCAGGTATGGCCGGGCTGGCGCGGGCGGGTGCCGGGGGTGTTCGGGTTGGTGGTTTATCTGGTTGGGTTTTCCTGGGCCTATCTGGCGCTTGGGGCCGGGGTGGGGGCGCTGATCCTGTTTGGGGCGGTGCAGGTGACGATGTTTGCCGGGGCGGTTGCCGCGCGTGAGGCGGTGCCGGGGCGGCGCTGGGCCGGGGCGGGGATGGCCTTTGCCGGGTTGGTGGGGCTGGTGGCTCACCGGGGGCATCGACAGGTCGCGCAGGTCGAGACGTTGGGCGCGGTGGCGATGGCCTGTGCGGGGTTTGGCTGGGGAATTTACTCGCTTGCCGGGCGCGGGGCGCGGGATGCGCTGGGGGCGACGGCGTGGAATTTCTTGCTGTCGGTGCCGGTGGTGTGGCGGTGGCGCTGGTGGTGGGGATCTGGGCCGCTGCCGCCACGCCGATCTGGCTGTGTGTGGCTGGCGGTGGTGTCGGGGGCGGTGACCTCGGCGCTTGGCTATGCGCTGTGGTATGCGGTGATCGTGCCGGATCTGGGGGCGGCGCGGGCGGGGGTGGCGCAGTTGACGGTGCCGATGCTGGCAGCCCTTGGCGGGGCGCTGGTGATTGGCGAAGGGGTGGGGCTGCGGTTCTGGCTGGCCTCGGCGCTTATTTTGGGCGGCGTTGCGGTGGCGAGCCGTCAGAGCGGTTTGGACCAGACGGTGAAGCTTGTGCGCACAGGCCGTGTCGGTGTCGATCCGACTGACGCCGGTGGGTGCAAAACCCCATGCGGGCCCAGAATGCGGCGCCGCGCGGGTTGGCCTGTAGCACGGCAAGGCAGAGCGTTTTGGCCTGTGCGGTGCGGGCGAGGGTTTCGAGCGTCCGCCAGAAAACGCGCGCCGTGTCCGTTGTGACCGGGCCTGCGGGTGGCGAGCATCATCAGCCCCAGATAGGCATCACCCGTCTCGGGAAAGCCGAAGAACAGTTCGGCCACGCCTGAGCAGCGTGTCGTCCGATACAGAACCCAAGCCGCATGGGATGCTGTCCGGGTCGCCGCGCGGCGGGCGCGGCGTTGAGAACATCCTCCACCTCGGCCGTGGTGGGCGGGCGGTGCCAGCCAGAGTTGGTAGTAATCCTGCGCGCGGGTCAGCAGATCGGCAACGGCCGCGCGGTCTGCCGCCGGGTCCAACGAACGGATCATGGGGTGGTCGGGGCGGAGGCCGAGACGGGGGGCATGCGGCCCATCCAGTCAAAATCACGCACCGAGATCAGGCCCGAGGTGATGATGCCCGCCAAAAGCCCCCAGACGAGGATGGCAAACAGCGTGGTGACCTTGGCCTTGCGGCCCACCATTTCATCGCGCGGCGCGCTGAGCGGGGTGCCCGGCACAGCGCTGCCTGCGTCGCCTTGGGTGGTCAGGCGCAAGGGCAGCACGATGAAGAACACCATGAACCAGACAACGGCAAACAGGACGACGGCGGCGGTGATGGTCATACCTGCTCCAACTCGATCAGGCAGCCGTTGAAATCCTTGGGGTGCAGGAACAGCACCGGCTTGCCATGGGCGCCGATCTTCGGCTCGCCCGTGCCCAGCACCCGCGCGCCGGCTGCGTTCAGCGTGTCGCGCGCGGCGAGGATATCGTCGACCTCATAGCAGATGTGATGGATGCCGCCGGCCGGGTTCTTGTCGAGAAACCCTTGGATCGGGCTGTCGGTACCAAGGGGGTACAGCAGTTCGATCTTGGTGTTCGGCAGGTCAATGAACACCACCGTGACCCCGTGATCGGGTTCGTCCTGCGGCGGGCGCACGGATGCGCCAAGGGTGCCGGCATATTGCGCAGCGGCGGCCGTCAGATCGGGAACGGCGATGGCGACGTGGTTCAGGCGGCCGATCATGGGCGTCTCCTTTTGGCCGTTGCGGCCCCTGTAATGCGCGAGCGGTCGCCGTGGCGGGCAAGGGGCCGCGCCGCTGCGCCAGATAAAAATCACCGCGGCGTAACCGACGGTTAAGGTGGATCGCTTATGCCGATACTGGCCGAAGGATCAAAGGTATCCTGCAGCAAAGGTCATCCCGTCGATGCCACATACCCGTCGTGCCGAGGCTGTTGCCCTGTCGTCCGTCATATCTGCCGAGTGGGGTCGGCGTCCCGCGGATCGGGGCGCTGCCGCTTTCGGGTCTGACTTTTCTGGTGGTCGAGGATAGCCGCTTTGCCTCGGATGCGCTGCGGCTTTTGTGCCAGCGGTCGGGCGCGCGGTTGCGGCGGGCCGAGACGCATGGAACAGGCGCGGGCGCATCTGCGCACCTATTCCCAGATGTTGTGCTGGTGGATCTGGGCTTGCCCGATGGGCGGGGGGATCTGCTGATCCGCGAATTGGTCGCCCTGCCGCAGCCGATGCTGGTGCTTGGCTTGTCGGGTGACCCGGATGGCCGGGCCTTGGCCTTGCAGGCCGGGGCGGCGGGGTTTCTGGAAAAGCCGCTTGCGGGGTTGGGCGCGTTTCAGCGGGCGGTGTTGCGGCATCTTGCCGGGGCGACTCGCGCCGTCACTGCGGGACGAAGATGTCACGGCGCCGCCTGACCTGCTTGCGCTGCAAGACGACCTCGCGCGCGCCGCCCTGTGCTTGTCGAATGATTTGGACGCAAACGCGCGCGGCTATCTGGCAGGCTTTGTCGCGGGGGTGGCCCGCAGCGCGGGCGACAGCGATCTTGCCGCCGCCGCCGCCGCCGCCGCCCAGACCGCGGATGCACTGCCGCGGTTGCAATCCCTGGTCCAGCGGCGACTGCGTGACGGGGCTTCGTTCTGACGGCGTAATGGCAAGGCGTACCGCAGCGCGAGGCCAAAGGCGTTGTTAAAGTGCCGGGTCGGACGCTGCCCGCACCAGACGCGTCAGGTCTGAAAGCCGCTTACGCCGATGGCCCGCCGCGTCGAAGTTGGCGGGTGACAGTCAGGCGTTGAACGCCTCGCTCAGCGCCGGCCATTCGCATGTCGATCACTGAAAACCAAGCGGCGTCGCGGTTGCGCCCCTTGACCACGGCCTGGTTGCGAAACACACCGTCAAAGCTGAAGCCAAGTTGCTGCGCCGCCCGGCGTGGCGGTAGGTTTAGGGCGTTGCATTTCCATTCATAGCGGCGGTATCCGGCGGCAAACGCCCATCCCATCATCAGCACCATCGCTTCGGTGGCGTCAGGTCGGCGCTGCAGGGCGGGCGACATGCAGATGTGGCACACCCCGATGCTGCCCGCATCCGGGGTGATCCGCAGCCCGGCGGCGATCCCGGTGACATGGCCCGTTGTCACGTCGCGCAGGCCCAGAACACCGGATCATTGCGGCCCTGCTGATCCTTGACCCAGCGGTGATAGGCCGAGGCCGACAGAGAACGGTCCGTAATGCCGATGTAATCCTACAGCCCATCATGGCCGGAAAACGCGGCAAAAAGGTCTGCTGCGTGCTCAATCCGCCTCCAGCGGTTCAAGGCGGACATAGCGACCCCCGCTGCGTCAGGCCGGCGGGCGTGCAGAGCGGCGGGGTCCAGTCGGTGACGCGCGGCCCGAGTGGTGCTGATGTCTGCATGTCGCCCCCATGATGCTGCGTCCCTTATGTCGCGACGGTATGTGCAGAGGCAATCGGCCATTTGGACCCTAACAGCACACTGAAACAGTCGGCCCTCGACGTGGTTTGGGGAACATGCTTCACCCTCAGCGGGGCAACTGCGTGGGTCATGATGCGCGGGACTGATGAGAAGAGCGGATCGCTGTTCAGCTACGTCGATCTTGAGGATCGGATCCCCGTCAAGCACCCGCTGCGCAAGATCCGGCAGGTGGTCAATGATGCTCTGGCCAGTCTCGATGCCGAGTTTGCGGCGCTTTGTGTTGACTTCGGCCGCCCCTCGATTGCGCCGGAACGGTTGATCTGCGACCGGCAGGGCATCGCGGAGCAATGGCCCGAGAGGCGGGCCAGCCTGATCCAGATCCTGTTCTCGATCCGGTCCGAGCGGCCGTTGATGGAACAGATGCAGCATACCCTCTTGTTCCGCTGGTTTGTCGGCCTTGGCATCGACGATCCGGTCTGGGTTCCCACCGTGTTCACCAAAAACCGCGACCGGCTGCTGACCACGGACCTGTCTCGCAAGGTGATGGCGGCGATTCTGGCGCATCGCGGGGTCGCGCCGCTTTTGTCGGACGAGCATTTCTCGGTCGACGGCACGCTGGTCAAGGCCTGGGCCGCCATGAAGAGCTTCCAGCCGAAGGCAGAGGGTGTGCCACCGCAGGATGAAGGGCCGGGTGATCCGCCCGGACACAGCACCGCCACAGACCAGCCCGCCCAACCCGAACCCGAACCCGAACCCGAGACAAACCTGATGCCCCGCGCCACCCACCAGCACCGCAATGCCGAAGTCGATTTCCGGGGCGAGAAGCGTTCGAACGCCACCCGTGTCGCGACCACTGACCGCGAGGCGCGGGTTTACAAAAAGTCTCCCGGCACGGGTGCGATGCTCTGCTTCATGGGGCATGCGCTTGTGGAGAACCGCTCGGGCCTGATCGTGCAAGGCGACCTGACCCGGGCCCCCTCTCGGCGGATGCAGGCGCCCGCCTGCCGGGCAACGGGTGGTCATGCCGAACGCGCAGCACTGGACATGATCCATTCCCACTCCCCCGGATCGACCCGGCGGCTGATGATGGGCGCGGACAAGGGCTGCGACCCCGCGGGCTTCGTCGCCGACCTGCGCAAGGCCTGTGTAACCGCGCATGTCGCGCAGAAATCGCGCCATTCAGCGATCGACGCCCGCACCACCCGACACAAGGGCTATGCCCTGTCGATCAAGCACCGCAAGCGGATTGAAGAGGCCTTCGGCTGGGCCAAAACCATCGGCGGCATGGCCCAGACCGTCTATCGCGGCGTCGAACGGGTGCGGTCCCGCTTCATCCTCACAATGGCCGCCAACAACCTCGCCCGACTGCCCCGGTTGCTGGCAGCCTGAGGGTGAAAACCGGCAGCGCGCAGAGCCAAACATACAGCCAGCAGCCACAACCCCACCGCCCCCCAAGCCGCAGAAAGGCAAACCGTCCCGGCCAGATGACGAATTCAGCGCCGATTAGGGTCAGGACTCGTTCTCGCGTCATAGCCAGAACATGACGGTTGCGGCGAGGGCGACGGCGGAGAGGAAGACCTTCGGGCACCTGTCGTAGCGGGTGGCGACCCGGCGCCAGTCCTTCAGGCGACCGAACATGATCTCGATCCGGTTGCGGCGTTTGTAGCGGCGCTTGTCGTGCTTGATGGGCTTGCCGCGAGACTTCCGGCCGGGGATGCAGGGCTTTATCCCCTTGTCTTTCAACGCATCCCTGAACCAGTCGGCATCATAGCCCCGGTCGGCCAGCAGCCACTCCGCCTTTGGCAGGCTGCCCAGCAGGGCCGCCGCGCCGGTGTAGTCGCTGACCCGTTGCCCGGCAGGCGCTGCGAGCATCGCCGAGAGGGGGGCCTGCGGTCATGAAGAACCGGATCGGGCGGCCCTCGGCGTCGGTGACGGCGTGCAGCTTGGTGTTCATGCCGCCCTTGGTTCGGCCGATCAGACGGCCCCGCTGGTCGTCAGGCCCCCCTTTTTCGCCCGCAGGCTGGTCGCCGTGCGGTGCGCCTTGAGATAGGTCGCGTCGATCATCACCGTCTTCGGAACGGCGGCCTCGGAGGCCAGCCCCTCCATGATCCGGGCGAAGACCCCCATGTCCCCCCACCGCTTCCATCGGTTGTAGAGGGTCTTCGGCGGGCCGTACTCCTTGGGCGCATCGCACCACCGCAAGCCATTGCGATTGATGAAGATTATGCCGCTCAGCACACGCCTGTCATCGACCCGCGGCTTGCCGTCGGCTGTGTCTTGGGATACTCTTGGGAGAGAAGGGCTGCAAACGGGCCATCTGCGCGTCGGTCAGCCAGAAAAGGTTGCTCATGATCCAGTCTCCTTGCGGAGCTTGAATCAGGCCGCTTCCGCAAGATCAATGGGTCCTGACCCTGGGCTTACCCTGATAGGTGACGGTATAATTGCTGTGCGGGCATTCATCGCCTGCCATGAGGCGGATAAGAGGCGTTAGCAACGTCCGTAAGCGATAGTTTTCGCCAACGGGAATTTTGGGGCGGCGCTTGTTCCCGGAGCATTCCCCGAAGTCGATATGTATACATGTGTATGTCCTTGCCGAATGTATCCTTCTTCATGCGGGCAAGGCTATAAGGTCTGTTCCCAAGTCAATGAAAGGATGAACGTTTTTCGCGCGGCTGTGGCGACGAGAAAGCAAAATGTACAATTCAAGGTGTGCTCTGCGCTGATCTTCACAGCGGGCAAGTATCCGCTGCACCTCGCTGTTGGGCAACCAAACGTCCTTGGGTTTATTCTCGCTGATCTTGAACCGGTAGACCGCAAGAGAGGCTAACACATTGTTGCGCGTAGGCATCGTTCAAGGCCGCGCGAAGTACAGGTCGTTCGTGAACTACGGTAAACTTAGAAATGGTTTGTGGTTTGGTGTTGGGGCGGCTACGCGTTTGCCTTCTCATTTGATTGCCTTGCCACCTGTCTGGACGTATCCGTCTATGACCGATTGGCTGATCTGGTCAGGGCGAAGGTTGCCAAGCCGTTTCAGCACGGGGGCGCGGCATGTCTTGATCGAAAGCAATTGACGTGGTCACGGCCGGCCCGAGCCCGACCGGCTGGCGGGTGTCCAGGCAGTCGGCTCTGGCGCTGCTCTCGGCGGCCGGCTGACTCACGCGCCGATGCGCCGCACGTCCGTAGCGGTCCTGAGCGCCACCGCGTTGGCGGTGGCGCTCGGGCTCTCGGGCTGCGGGCCCGAGCCGATTCCACCCGCCCCGCAAGCCTCGGTGTCCGCGCCCGCGATCGCCGGCGCCCAAGCCGCGCCGCAGGCGCCGCTGCCGGCGCCCCAGGCCCTCACCGATGTCCTGGCCAAGCTGGCCGACCCGTCAGTGCCCGGTGCGCAGAAGGTCGCCCTGGTGCAATACGCCACTCCGGAGGACGGCGCCGCGCTCGACCGTTTCGCCCAGGCCACCGTCGACGGTGGGCTGGCGCCGCTGACCTTCCAGGCGGCCGACCTCACCTGGTCACCCGCCGACTACGGCGATGTGGTCGCCACCGTCACGGTCGGCTCGGCCAACCCGGCCCCGGAAGCGCGGCCGTTCACCTTCCCCATGCAGTTCACCCTCAACGAGGGTGCCTGGCAGTTGACGCGGGTCACCGCGGACCAGTTGCTGGAGCTCGGGCCGGGGCCCAGCACCTCGTCGGCGGCGCCTCCCCCGGCTGATCCGCCGCGATAGCCGCTCAGACCTGAGGGCGTTTGCGGCGCAGCGGGGTCGGGGTCACCGTGCCCGGCGCCAACTTGCGGGCGCTGATCAGAAAAGCGGTATGCCCACGCATGTTGTGCTGCGGCCGCACCGCGAGCCCGACGACATTCCAGCCGCGCTGCATGGTCTCCCAGGCCCTGGGTTCGGTCCAGCACTGCTGCTCGCGCAGCGCCTCCACGGTGCGCGACAACTGCGTGACGGTGGCGACATAGACGATCAGCACGCCGCCGGCCACCAGCGCCGTCGACACCGTGTCCAGGACATCCCACGGGGCCAGCATGTCCAGCACGACGCGGTCGACTTCAGTCTCCCCCGTCGCTCCGCTCGCCCCCGGACGGCCGCCGGCCGGGTAGTCGTTGAGATCAGCGATCCGCAGATCCCAGTTGGCCGGGCGCTCACCGAAGAAGGTCTCGACATTGCGGATCGCGTGCACGGCGTGGTCGTCACGCACCTCGTAGGAGATGACCTGACCGGTCGGCCCGACGGCGCGCAACAGGGAACAGGTCAGTGCACCTGAGCCGGCACCGGCCTCCAGCACCCGCGCACCCGGGAAGATATCGCCCTCGTGCACGATCTGCGCGGCGTCCTTGGGATAGATGACCTGCGCGCCACGCGGCATGGACAGGACGTAGTCGATCAGCAGCGGCCGCAGCACCAGGAACGGGTCGCCGTTGGTGGACTTGACGACGCTGCCCTCGGGCCGGCCGATCACGGTGTCGTGGCCGATGGCGCCGCGGTGGGTGTGGAACTCGGCACCCGCACTGAGCACCATCGTGTAGTGCCGCCCCTTGGCATCGGTGAGTTGCACGCGATCGCCGATGACGAACGACCAGCTCGGTTTCACAAGGGGTCCGCCTGCCGGCGCGCGCCGCCGAGGCTACGAATTGTTGTCGGTCCGCAGGCCTAGGCTTGCGGCATGAGCGCCCCAGCACCCGCCCGCACCGGTTGGCGCCCGGCCCTGTCACCGTCACGGGCCAGCGACTTCAAACAGTGCCCGTTGCTGTACCGCTTCCGGGCCATCGACCGGCTGCCCGAGCCGGTCTCGCCGGCGCAGCTGCGCGGGTCGGTGGTGCATGCCGCGCTCGAAGAGCTCTACGCGCTGCCTGCCGCCGAACGCCTCCATGACACCGCGCTGACGTTGGTCGATCCTGCCCTGGACCGGGTGGTCGCCGAGGGCAGTAAAACGGGACTTGCGGTGGATTCCGATCTGCGTGCCGAACTCCTGCGCGACGCCCGCAAGCTGCTGTCGGGCTATTACCGCCTGGAAGATCCGACCCGCTTCGACCCGCACAGCTGTGAGCAGCGCGTCGAGGTGGAGTTGGAGGACGGCACGCTGCTACGCGGTTTCGTCGACCGGATCGACATCGCTGCGACCGGTGAGATGCGGGTGGTCGACTACAAAACCGGGAAATCACCATCGGAGCTGTGGGCGCTGGCCGAGGCCAAGGCGCTGTTCCAGATGAAGTTCTATGCCGTCGCGTTATGGCGCTCGCGCGGTGTGCTGCCGGCCAAGTTGCGTTTGCTCTATCTGGCCGACGGACAGGTGCTGGACTACTCCCCCGATCTGGATGAGCTGGTGCGCTTCGAGCGGACCCTGACCGCAATCTGGCGGGCGATCCAGTCCGCTGGTAGCACAGGCGATTTCCGGTCAGCAGGTCGAGCTGCTGTAGCAGCTGGTGCGCACCAGCAGCTCTGCCCGGAGTTCGGGGGCACGCCGCCGGCGTACCCGGGATGGCCGCAGGAACCATCACCTGACGGCAGGGGCGAACCAGCGACGGCGGTCGAGTGAGCGACTGCCACTACCGGCGGCTGGCCGAGTCCGAGGGATTCCAGTGCTTCGAGTCGACGCCGGGTACCGCGAGCAACTGGGACGCCGCGATCCAGCACGGGTCACCGCCCCTGGCGCTACTGACCAGAGCCATCGAGGAGCTCTATCCCCAGCGTCCCGAGCTACGGGTGGGACGGCTCGTACTCGATATCCTGGGAGCCATCCCGGTCGCCCCGGTGAAGGTGCGCGCCTGGGTGGAACGCCCGGGCGCCCGGATCACCATGGCGGTCGCCGAGATGCGCACCGTCGACGGCAAGGACCGGGTTCTGGCGCGGGTGAGTGCCTGGCTGTTGGCCACCAGCGACACCGCCGACGCCGTCACCGACCGTTATCCACCGTTGGTGGAGGGCGCGGCGATGGACAATCCGCACGGGTGGATGGGGGCACCCGGTTATCTGGACACCGTCAGCTGGCGCAAGCAGCGGACCCAGCCGGGCGAGCCGGCCGTGGTGTGGATGAGTCCGCTTGTGCCACTGGTGGGTTCCGAACCGGTGACCGATCTGCAGCGGCTGGCCATGGTCGTCGATTCGGCCAATGGCGTCGGCGCCGCGCTCGATCCCGACGTGTTCGTGTTCATGAACACCGACACCGCGGTCCATCTGCACCGCGCGCCCGTCGGCAGTGACTTCGCGCTGCGCGCCCGCGGCTCGATCGGCCCGGATGGCATCGGGGTGACGACCGCCGATATCTTCGATCGGCAGGGGTTCATCGGAACGTCTGCACAGACGCTCCTCGTACAGCGGAGGTAGGGCCGTGGCTGGACGTACGGCGGTCGGCGGTGGACGGTGCGACCTGAGCGGCATGCGCGGGGCGGCTCCGGAGCCGCGGTGAGCGCCCAACTGATCGCCGGCCGGGCGGCTAGTTCAGCGGCTTGAGATCCTGCAGCAGGGTGGGCACCAGTTCGCTGACGGTGGGATGGATGTGCATCGTGCGTGAGATCGCGGTGTAGGGCAGCTTGGCGGTCATCACATCCAGGATCGCGTGCACCACCTCATCGCCGCCGACCCCCAGGATCGAGGCGCCCAGGATCTCCTCGGTGTCGGCATCGACCACGACCTTCATGAAGCCCTGGGTTTCGCCCTTTTCCACCGCGCGGCCGACCCGGGTCATCGGGCGCGTGCCCACCAGTGCTTTCCGGCCGCTGCGGCGCACTTCGTCTGCGGTCATCCCGGCGCGGCCCAACGGTGGGTCGATGTAGAGCGCGTAGGTGGGTACGCGGTCACTGACCCGGCGTGGGTCATCGTCGAGCAGATTGGCCGCCACGATCTCGAAATCGTTGTACGAGGTGTGGGTGAAGGCGCCCTTGCCGTTGCAGTCCCCCATCGCCCAGATGTGCTCGACGCTGGTGCGCAGGGTGTCGTCGACCTCGATGTAGCCTCGGCGGTCGGTGCGCACGCCGGCGTTCTCCAGGCCGAGGTCGTCGGTATTGGGTACCCGCCCGACGGCGATCAGGGCATGGCTGCCGACAATCGGCGCGGCACCGGATCGCGTGGTCACCTCGAACCCGTCCTGCAACTTGGTGAACCGGATATCGTCGGCGCCGGTATGAATCTCGATGCCCTCGGCTTCCAGGATGCCGCGGATGGCCGCCGAGACATCCTCGTCCTCGCGGGAGGTCAGCCGGGGCCCACGTTCGATCACCGTCACCCGCGCCCCGAACCGCCGGTACATCTGGGCGAACTCCAGGGCGATGTAGCTGCCGCCGATGACGACGAGGTGTTCGGGCACCGAATCAAGTTCCAGCACCGACACATTGGTCAGATAGTCGATATCGGACAGGCCCGGCATGTCCGGCACCACGGCACGGCCTCCGACGTTGAGGAAGATTCGTTCGGCACGCAGTGGCCGGCCGTCGAGGTCGATGGTGTGTGGGTCGGTGAACCGGGCATGCCCGCGTAGCAGGGTGGCGCCGTCCATCCCCTCGAGCCAGTTCTCGACACCGTTGCGGTCTGCCCGCACGATGTGATCCTTGCGCGCCTTCACCTTCGCCATGTCCACGGTCACCTCGCCGGTGCCGATACCGAATTCGGCTCCGCGGCGGGCGATGTGGGCGGCGTGCGCGCTGGCGACCAGCGTCTTGGTGGGGATACATCCGTAGTTGACGCAGGTGCCGCCGACCAGTTGGCGTTCGATGACCGCGACCCGCTGCCCGGCTGCGGTCAGCCTGCCGGCCAGCGGCGGTCCCGCCTGACCCGCGCCGACGATGATGGCGTCGAAGTCGGTCTCCGGCCCGGCCATCAGACGAGGCCGACCAGGAACGCGACGAGGAATCCACCGCCCACGGCGATGGCATCTTCGATGAACGCGCCGGGACGGTCGTTTCCGTTGTTGGACGCCGACAATCTGCTGCGCAGTTCGGCACCTGCCAAGGTGCCCAGCACCGCGCCGACCATGCCGGCACCCGTGGCCGAGAACGTGTGGAAGAACGCGCTGCCGATGACCGCGCCGGCGAAGCCGCCCGTGATCAGCCGGGCGATGAACTGCGGCGGCACCTTCCGGCTCGGCGTCTTCGGGAGCTGATCGGTGATGAGTTCGCCGACGAGCAGAATGCTCAACACGGTCACCGTGATCGGATGCCCGATCCATTCCGACCACTTGTCCGTGACGTCGATCCAGCCGAGCATCGCACCCCACGCGACCACCGCCGGTGCCGTCATCGCGCGCAGTCCGGCGATGACGCCGATCAGTAGGGCCAGAACAAGAACGAGAACCTGCGTCATCGGACCTCCATACGCTGGACGGACATCCGGACGCTAACACGCGCGACGGCATCGCGCGTCACGATCAGAACCGGCAGAACCTGATGTCGGAGGCCAGGATTGCCTTGGCGCCGATGGCGGCGAGCTCGTCCATGATGGCGTTGACATCGCGTCGCGGCACCAGTGCGCGCACCGCCACCCAGTCGGGATCGGCCAGCGGTGCGATGGTGGGCGATTCGAGCCCGGGCGTTACCGCGCTGGCCTCTTCGAGCAGGCTGCGCGGGCAGTCGTAGTCGAGCATCAGATACTGCTGGCCGAACACCACACCCTGCACCCGGGCGGTGAGTTGATCACGAGCGGGATCCGCCTCGGTGTCCGCGCGTTCGATCAGGACCGCCTCGGAATCGCACAGCGATTCACCGAAGGCCACCAGATTGTGCAGTCCCAGGGTGCGACCGGATCCGACGATATCGGCGATGACATCGGCGACACCGAGCTGGATGGAGATCTCCACGGCGCCGTCGAGGCGGATGACGGTGGCCTCTATGCCCTTGTCGGCCAGATTCTTACGGACCAGGTTCGGGTACGCGGTGGCGATCCGCTTACCGGCCAGCGCAGCCACCGTCCAGTTCTGTCCCTTGGGCGCGGCGTACCGGAACGTCGACGAGCCGAAGCCGAGCGCCAGTCGCTCACGGATGGGAGCTTCGGACTCGGCGGCCAGGTCGCGGCCGGTGATGCCGAGATCGAGTTCCCCGGAGCCCACGTAGATCGCGATGTCCTTGGGCCGCAGGAAGAAGAACTCGACATTGTTGGCGGGGTCGACGACGGTCAGATCCTTGGGATCGGTCCGCCGCCGGTAGCCGGCCTCGGACAGGATCTCGGCGGCGGATTCGCTCAGCGCCCCCTTGTTGGGCACGGCGACGCGCAGGGTGGTCATCACAGGTTCCGGTACACGTCGTCGAGGCTGAGGCCACGCGACAGCATCAGCACCTGGGTCCAGTACAGCAGCTGGCTGATCTCTTCGGCGAGCGCTTCGTCGCTCTCGTGCTCGGCGGCCAGCCAGACCTCGCCGGCCTCTTCGAGGATCTTCTTGCCCAGGCCGTGCACGCCGGCATCCAATGCCGCCACAGTGCCGCTTCCGGCGGGCCGGGTCTGCGCTTTGTCGCTGAGTTCGGCGAACAGGCCTTCGAAGGTCTTCACGGACCGAAATTCTTTCACGTGGACCGTCACGCGGTCACGCGGGTTTGTCCAGCGAAGCGACGCGGCTATCCGGGGGCCGGGCGTTTGTCTTCGTGCAGCACCTCGGCGTGCATGTCCTCCAGGGACACTCCCTTGGTTTCACGGACCCACTTCATCACGAACAGGAACGACAGCACCGCGCACAGCGCGTAGAACCCGTAGGCCAGTCCCAGGTTGTTGCGCAGCTCCGGGAAGGTCACCGTGATCAACCAGTTGGCCGCCCACTGACCGGCCGCGGCCAGGCCGAGTGCGGCAGCACGGATGCGGTTGGGGAACATCTCCCCGAGTAGGACCCACACCACCGGGCCCCAGGACATACCGAAGGCCACCACGAACAGGTTGGCGGCGATCAGCGCGATCACGCCGGAGGCGCCCGGCAGGCTCGGCGTGCCGTCGGGGTTCACGCTGGCATTGGCGAAGATGATCGCCATGGTGGCCAGAGTGACCGCCATGCCGGTCGAACCGATCAGCAGCAGCGGCTTGCGACCGATCTTGTCGATCAGCGCGATCGCGATCAGCGTGGTGAGCACGTTGATCACCGAGGTGATCACCGTGTAGACGGCCGACTCGTCGGCGCTGAATCCGACCGCCTGCCACAGCACATTGGAGTAGTAGAAGATCACGTTGATACCGACGAACTGCTGGAAGATCGACAGCCCCAGGCCCACCCAGACGATGCTGTAGATACCGCCGGTCGGCTTCTTGAGGTCACGCCAGGACGGCTTGTCCTCGCGTTCCAGGGTGTCCCGGATCCTGGTGATCGTGATCTCCAGGTTCTTCTGGCCGAGCAACATGCTCAGCACCCGGCGCGCTTCCGGAATCTTGTGGCTGGCAACGAGATAGCGCGGTGACTCCGGGATGGTGAAGGCCAGCACGCCGTACAGCACGGCGGGGACTGCCATCGCCAGGAACATCCAGCGCCAGGCGTCCAGGCCCAGCCACAGCACCTCGTTGGGCCCGCCCGCGGCCCACTGCAGCAGCCAGTTGACGACGAAGGAAGCAAAGATGCCCAGCACGATGGCCAGTTGCTGCAGGGAGCCCAGCCGTCCGCGGATGTGCGGAGGGCGACGTCTCGGCGATATAGGCCGGCGCGATGACCGATGCCACGCCGACACCGATACCGCCGACGATGCGGAACAGCACCACCGTCCAGACCTCGTGTGCCAGGCCGGTGCCGAAGGCGCTGATCAGGAACAGCACGGCCGCGATCTTCATCACCGCGATGCGGCCGATCTTGTCCGCGATCCGGCCCGCGGTCATGGCGCCCGCCGCGGCGCCCAGCAGAGCCGAGGCCACCGCGAAGCCCAGCTCGGCGTTACCGATGCCGAAGTCTTCCTGGATCGAGGACACCGCGCCGTTGATCACGGCGCTGTCATAGCCGAACAGCAGACCGCCGAGCGCTGCGACGGCCGCAATCCGCACTGCGGTGCGACCGGAACTGAAGCCGGAATCGTCGTCGAGGAACGAGGCTTCGTCGCCTCCGACCGGACCGTGCGTCATGGATTGTCCCTCCACCCCGTGCCGTGATGCGTGTCACATCACAATCGCACAGTCGCGACCCGAAATGGTCTGGATCAGGCGGTGCGTTCGTCCAATTCGGTGCCCAGTTCGGCGTGCACAATGCGGAGCTGGTTCACCGTCAGATCGGCCAGCGACTCCGCGTGGCGGCGCCGGGGACCCGCCGGAACCTCGATCTCGTTGGGAATCACCAGCACTGCGCATCCCGCGGCCTCGGCGGCCGTGGTGCCGGTGACCGAATCCTCGATCACCAGGCAATGCTGAGGGTCCAGGTCCAGCAGCGCGGCCGCCCGTAGATACGGGTCCGGGGACGGCTTGCCCGCGGGTACCTCGTCCCCGCACACCGTGACGCTGAAGTAGTGGCGGCCGATGCTGTTGAGGGCCTTTTCCGTGAGCCCACGACGGGTGTTGGTCACCAGCGCCATGGTGACGCCGGCGGCGGACAGCTCATCGAGCATCTCGCGCGCGCCGGCACACCACGGCAGTCCGGTCTCGAAAAGCTCACCGACGTAGTCGTGCAACCAATCGGCGGTCTGTGCGAGGTCCACCGGATCGGGTTCCAGGCCCAGGTCGGCGTACACGATCCGCATCACGATCTCGCTGGACCCGCCGATGGTGGTGGCGCGGACCTCTTCGCTGAGCTCCCGCCCGTGCCGGCGATAGAACTCCTGGAGTCCGATATCCCAAAGCTTTTCGGAGTCGACGAGGGTGCCGTCCATATCCCACAGCACTGCACGCATGACCCCGATTGTCTCATCGATCGCGGTGGGCCTGAAAACCCGAGGCTGTCGGCGGGCCCGGCTAGCGTGGTCGCCATGACGGTTCTTGTGACGGGTGCCACCGGCAATATCGGCCGCAAGGTCGTGGATCGACTTCTGGACCTGGGTGTCTCGGATATCCGCGCCCTGACATCGGACCCGGCGAAGGCGAATCTGCCCGCGGGTGTGGAAGTGGTCACAGGATTTCTGGGTAGGCCTGAGACCTTGTCGCCCGCGCTCGCCGATGTCGACCAGATCTACCTGGCGCCGTTCCCGCGCACCATAGGCATCACCTGCGAGATGATCGCCGCGGCGCGGGTCAGCTATGTGGTGGCGCTGTCCGGTGCCGCGCACTGGCAGGAACACGCCGACAGGATCGCCGCCACCCCGGTGCCCAGCACACAACTCGGGCCCGGCGAGTTCTGCGAGAACTTCGCCATGTGGGCACCGCAGATCCCGACGGGCGTGGTGCGTGATGTGGCGCCCGAGACGGTCCAGTCGCCGGTGTCCATGGACGATATCGCCCGGGCGGCCGCGCACCTGCTGGCCGACCCGAAGGACGCGCACCTGGGCCAGATGTACGAGTTGACGGGACCGGAGGCGATCACCCGTGCGGAGATCGCGCGTCAGATCGGCGAGGGCCTCGGCACCCCCGTGCAGATGCAGCGGTGCGACCGGCCCGAAGCCGACGCGTTGCTGCGGCCGGTGATGGGCGACGGCGTGGACTGGTACCTGGACCTGTTCGATGACGACACCGGGCCGCAGCACGCCAACGATCTGGTCGAGCAGTTGACCGGCACGCCCGCGCTGTCGATGCGACAGTGGGCGGCCGGCAACCGAAAGCTGTTCATGCCGAACTGATCTGGGCTGGGCTTCAGTCCTCCGGGTTGTAGCCGAGATTGGGACCCAGCCAGCGCTCGGCTTCGGCCAGCGTCCAGCCCTTGCGCTTGGCGTAGTCGGCCACCTGGTCCTGGGCCATCCGGCCGACGACGAAGTACTGCGACTGCGGGTGCGAGAAGTACCAGCCGCTGACCGCAGCTCCGGGCCACATCGCCATCGACTCGGTGAGCTCGATGCCGGTGCGCTCCTTGACGTCCATCAGCTCCCACAGCGTCACCTTCTCGGTGTGCTCCGGGCAGGCCGGGTAGCCCGGCGCCGGGCGGATTCCGCGGTACTTCTCCGCGATGAGCGCCTCGTTGTCCAGCTGCTCGTCGGGCTGGAATCCCCAGAACTCCTTGCGGACCCGCTGATGCATCCGCTCGGCGAACGCCTCCGCCAACCGGTCGGCCAGCGATTCCAGCAGGATCGCGCTGTAGTCGTCGTGGGCCGCCTTGAACTCGTCGATCTTGACATGGCTGCCGAGGCCCGTGGTGACGGCGAACGCGCCGACGTAATCCCGCAGACCCGTTTCTTTGGGCGCGACGAAGTCACCCAGTGACCGGTTCGGGATGCCGTCACGGTGCTCGCCCTGCTGGCGCAGGTTCAACAACGTGGTCTGTACCTCGGTCCGGGTCTCGTCCGTGTAGACCTCGATGTCGTCCCCGACGACATTTGCCGGGAAGAAACCGATCACGCCGTTGGCGGTGAGCCACTTCTCCTTGATCAGCGTGTCGAGCATCTCCTGCGCGTCGTCGTACAACTTGCGTGCCGTCTCCCCCGAGACCGGGTTGTTGAGGATGTCGGGGAAGCGCCCCTTCATCTCCCAGGCGTTGAAGAACGGCTGCCAGTCGATGTACTCGCGCAGCTCGGCGAGGTCGTAGTCCAGGAATTCCCGCACGCCAAGGCCCTGGGCCGGCACCGGCGGCGTGTAGCCCTCCCATTCGATCGGCGTCCGGTTCGCCCGGGCCTTCTCCAGGGTGAGCATCGGCCGTTCGCTCTTCTGGGCATGCCGTTCGCGAAGCGATGCGTAGTCCTTCTCGGTGGCTTCCAGCAGGGCAGGTCGCTGCTTGTCGTCCAGCAGCGCCGCGGCGACCGGCACCGAACGGGACGCGTCCTTGACCCAGACCACCGGACCGCTGCGACGCGGCGACACCTTCACGGCCGTGTGCGCACGCGAGGTGGTCGCCCCACCGATCAGCAACGGGATCTCCAGCCCCTGACGTTCCATCTCGACGGCGAAGGTGACCATCTCGTCCAGCGACGGGGTGATCAGACCGGACAGCCCGATGATGTCGGCATCGTGTTCCTTGGCCGCGTCCAGGATCTTCTGGGCGGGCACCATCACGCCGAGGTCGATCACCTCGTAGTTGTTGCACTGCAGGACGACTCCGACGATGTTCTTGCCGATGTCGTGGACGTCACCCTTCACGGTCGCCATGATGATCGTGCCGTTGGTGTCCTTCGAAGCTGCCGCCCCGGACGTCACCTTCTCCTCCTCGATGTACGGCAGCAGGTAGGCAACAGCCTTCTTCATCACCCGGGCCGACTTCACCACCTGGGGCAGGAACATCTTGCCCGCGCCGAACAGGTCACCGACGACGTTCATGCCGTCCATCAGCGGGCCCTCGATCACCTCGATCGGCCGGCCACCGGCCGCGGCGATCTCGGCCCGCAGCTCCTCGGTGTCGGCATCGACGTCGGCGTCGATGCCCTTGACCAGAGCGTGCGTGATGCGTTCGCGGACCGGAAGACTGCGCCACTCCGCGGCCACCGGGTCGTCGGCCTTCTCGGAGCTGTTGAACCGCTCCGCGATCTCCAGCAGCCGTTCGGCCGCATCCTCGCGACGGTTGAGCACGACGTCCTCGATCCGGTCCCGCAGCTCGGGGTCGATCGAGTCATACGGCACCAGCGCGCCGGCGTTGACGATGCCCATGTCCAGGCCGGCCTTGATGGCGTGGAACAGGAACACCGCGTGGATCGCCTCGCGGACCGGGTTGTTGCCGCGGAAGGAGAACGACACGTTGGAGATGCCGCCGGAGATGTGCACCCCCGGCAGGTTCTCCTTGATCCAGGCGCAGGCCTCGATGAAGTCGATCCCGTAGGTCGCGTGCTCCTCGATGCCGGTGGCCAACGCGAAGCAGTTCGGGTCGAAGATGATGTCCTCGGCCGGGAAGCCGACTTCCTCGGTCAGGATCCGGTAGGCCCGCCCGCAGATCTCCTTGCGGCGCTCCAGGTTGTCGGCCTGGCCCTGCTCGTCGAAGGCCATCACGACGACGGCGGCGCCGTACTTGCGGCACAGCCGCGCCTCGCGGACGAACTTCTCCTCGCCCTCCTTCATGGAGATCGAGTTGACGATCGGCTTGCCCTGCACGTTCTTCAGGCCCGCCTCGATGACCTCCCACTTGGAAGAGTCGATCATCACCGGGACGCGGCTGATGTCCGGCTCGGCCGCGATCAGCTTGGTGAAGCGGTCCATCGCGGCGACGCCGTCGATCATGCCCTCGTCCATGTTGATGTCGATGACCTGCGCACCGACCTCGACCTGCTGCAGGGCCACCGACAGCGCGGTGTCGTAGTCCTCGGCCTTGATCAGGTTGCGGAACCGGGCGGAGCCGGTGATGTTGGTGCGCTCACCGATGTTCACGAACAACGAATCGTCACCGATGTTGAGCGGCTCCAGACCCGACAGCCGGGTGGCCACCGGGATCTCCGGCAGCGCGCGCGGCGGCTTGCCCTCGACGACCTTGGCGATCTCGGCGATGTGCGGCGGCGCCGTCCCGCAGCACCCACCGACCAGGTTGACCAGGCCGGCCTCGGCGAACTCGGCGATGTAGCCGGCCTGCGCTTCCGGCGACTCGTCGTACTCACCGAAGGCGTTGGGCAGCCCGGCGTTCGGGTAGCAGGAGACGAAGGTGTCCGCGATGCGCGCCACCTCGGCGATGTAGGGCCTCATCTCGGGCGCGCCCAGGGCGCAGTTGAGGCCGACGGCGATCGGCTTGGCGTGCCGGATCGCGTTCCAGAACGCCTCGGTGACCTGACCGGACAACGTCCGCCCGGACGCGTCGGTGATGGTGCCCGAGATGATCACCGGCCAGCGGCGTGCGCGCTCCTCGAACAGCGTCTCGACGGCGAATACCGCCGCCTTGGCGTTCAGGGAATCGAAGATCGTCTCGATGATGATGACGTCGGAGCCACCGTCGACCAGGCCGTTGAGGGCTTCGAGGTAGGCGCCGACCAGCTGGTCGTAGGAGACGTTGCGGGCGCCGGGGTCGTTGACGTCCGGTGAGATCGACGCGGTGCGCGTCGTCGGTCCGAGGGCGCCGGCGACGTAGCGGGGCTTGTCCGGGGTGCTGAACTCGTCGCAGGCGGCGCGCGCCAGGGCAGCTCCGGCGTAGTTCAGCTCATAGCTGAGGTCGGCCATGTCGTAGTCCGAGAGCGAGACCGCGTTCGCGTTGAACGTGTTCGTCTCCAGGATGTCGGCGCCCGCTTCGAGGTACTCGCGGTGGATCCCCTCGATGATCTGCGGCTGGGTCAGGTTGAGCAGGTCATTGTTGCCCTGCAGCGCGGTCGGCCACTCGGTGAATCGCTCGCCCCGGTATCCGTCCTCGTCCGGACGGTCACGCTGGATCGCGGTGCCCATGGCACCGTCGATCACCATGATCCGCCGTCGCAGGGCGGCCGTCAGTTCGTCGGTGCAGTCGGGGCGGATGTTGGGCACAAAGGTGTCCGGTGCGCAGACTTCCGGCTTCGCGGCGTTCACAGGGCACTCCTTCCGTAGCGGAAGGCGTCCTTAACTCTGCCGAGCGTGGCGGATACCGAGGAGGGACCCTGTCCCCCCGAGTAGCCGTTGCAACGCCTCTCGACGGTGAAAAGTCTACGTCGTCATCCAACAGAGTTTTGGACGCCATCTCGTGGCTGTGTCGGCAATGGCGCGGTCCACACGATCAACCGGATTGCCCCCCAGGCGTATTTCATGTGTACACGGTCGCGTTTCCAGAGCCGGACGCCCGGCCGCAAATCGCCGCGCGGGCCGCTGCGACTCATCACCGCGATACAGGGCTTACGCTGGCAGAGTGACACCGTCGGATGCGAGCGTGCCCGGCCTACCGGACCTGCAGAACACAGTCGTCGTGGCCGCTTTCGAGGGCTGGAACGACGCCGGCGACGCGGCCAGCGGAGCGCTGGAACACCTGGACTCCATCTGGGAGGCCGAGACCATCGTCGAGATCGATGACGAGAGTTACTACGACTACCAGGTGAATCGCCCGGTCATCCGGCAGATCGACGGGGTCACCCGCGAGCTGGTGTGGCCGTCGATGCGCATCTCGCACTGCCGCCCGCCCGGCAGCGACCGTGACATCGTGCTGATGCACGGTGTCGAACCCAATATGCGGTGGCGCACCTTCTGTGCCGAGCTGCTGGCCATCGCGGACAAACTCAACGTCGACACCGTCGTCATCCTGGGCGCCCTGCTGGCCGACACCCCGCACACCCGCCCCGTGCCGGTGTCCGGTGCCGCCTACTCGTCGGATTCGGCGAAGTTCTTCGGCCTGGAGGAGACCCGCTACGAGGGCCCGACCGGTATCGCCGGGGTGTTCCAGGACGCCTGCGTGCAGGCCGGTATCCCGGCGGTGACGTTCTGGGCGGCCGTCCCGCACTACGTGTCGCAGCCACCCAACCCGAAGGCCACCGTGGCGCTGCTGCGCCGGGTGGAGGATGTCCTCGACATCGAGGTTCCGCTGGCCGACCTACCCACCGCGGCCGAGGAATGGGAGGAGGCGGTCACCGAGATGACCGCCGAGGACGAGGAGATCGCGGAGTACGTCCAGTCCCTGGAGGAACGCGGCGACGCCGAGGTCGACATGAACGAGGCCGTCGCCAAGATCGACGGTGATGCGCTGGCCGCCGAGTTCGAGCGATACCTGCGCCGCCGAGGCCGCTAGGTCTTCCCAGCGGCCACTTATCGCACGATTTTCCGGGTAGCGCGTGCGTCAAGTGGGCACTCGGCGAGCTGTCCTACTTCTCCAACGATTCGATGCGGGCGCTGGTGGAGCGGCCCAGGGCGGCGACCTCGGCGTCGAGCTTCGGCAGCAGCTCGGGGGTGAATTTGCGGATGTCGCGCTCGCCGATCGGTGTGGACACCAGGGGCCGGATCCACCGGAAGGCGCCCACCCAGCGCGGGCAGTAGATGCGCTTCTTGCGTCCCTCGATGCCCTTGACGAATGCGGCGCCGCACGCGGTGACCGTGGTCGTCCGGTTCAGCGGGGTCGGCAGCTTCGAGAGCATCTCGCGGAAGGTGGACAGATCGGCCTTGGCGTCCTGTACCAGCGGGGTGTCGATCCAGCTCATGTGCGCCGATCCGACGTCCACGCCGCGGTGGGCGACCTCCAGGCGCAGGGTGTTGGCGAAGTACTCCGCGCCGGCCTTGGAGGCGTGATACGCGGCCAACCCGGGAGCCGAGGTGAAGGCCGCCAGCGAGGACACCACCAGCACGTAGCCGCGCCGATCGATGACCGCGGGCAGCGTGGCGCGCACCGTGTTGAACACCCCGACGACGTTGATGTCGATGACCCGCCGGAATGCTTCCGGGTCCACCTGTAGGACGGAACCGAAGCTGGCGATACCGGCGTTGGCCACCACGATGTCGATACCGCCGAACCGGGCGACGGCCGCGTCGGCAGCGCGTTGCATCGCCGTCAGATCCCGCACATCGGCCAGTTCCGTCAGCACATGCGCCTCGCCACCGAGTTCGTCGGCCAGTTCGGCCAGCGGCGCCGCATCGAGGTCGGTGAGCACCAGCTTCGCGCCCTTGCGGCGCAACCGGCGGGCCACCTCCGCCCCGACACCACGCGCACCGCCGGTGATGAAGACTGTCTTACCGGCCATCGATCCCATGGCGGAAACTTACCCCGCAGCAGGTGGATTATTGCTGAAGCTCATGGTTGTCGACAGTCATCCGGCTGCGACGCGCGAGCTCCCGGCGTTCCCGGGCAGCCCACCGTCGCACCCGAACAGGGTCCAGTGGCCCTCCGTGGCCGACGTAGATGACCTCGGGACCGAGTGCCAGCACTCGTTCAAGGCTGGCCAGGTTGCCCGCCCGGTCCGCATGGAACGGCGGAAGCGCAGGTCGATTCGGGATGGCCCCGAGGAATGAGCCGGCGACCAGGTCGCCGGCGACCACCGCCCCAGATTCGGTGATCACCGACGTCGATCCGGGCGTGTGTCCGGGCGTGTGGAGTACACGGGCGTCGACACCGTAGCCGGCCAGTGAGTAGCCGTCGTCGATCAGTTCATCGGGCGCGAACGGCTCGGTGCTCTGGTGGATGGGCGGCAGCGCAGCGAAAAGCCGGCCGAACGGACCGGTGGGCCGCAGCGGTGACGAACTGCGGCCCATCGCGTATGCCCCGAGATCAGCCTGATGCGCCAGTATCGGAGCCCTGGTTACCCGACGCAGTTCGGCCGCCGATCCGAAGTGGTCGATGTGGCCATGCGTGACGATAATGGCGGAGACATCGCCCGGGCGGACACCGCAGCGGTTCAACATCCCCAGAATTCGCGGCCCCGACCCTGGAGTTCCGGTATCGACCAGCACCGCCTTGCGACCGCGCAGCATGAAGGCGTTCACGTTTCCCCGGCCAAGGACGGGCAGCGCCGTTACCTTTGTCTGTTCCATAGCTCGAACGTTAGAACGCTAGAATTGCGACATGAATGGCCGAAATAGTCTCTTTCCTATCCCATCGTCTCACTGACGGCGATACGGATGGACATACTCGCCGATGTGCTGGCGGCAACGAAGCTGCGGGGAACCGTGGCCGCGTCGGTGACGGCGGCGGCGCCCTGGGGAGTCGACTTCCCGCCGCTACCCTTCGCCGCGTTCCACCACGTCCTTGCCGGAGACTGCTGGCTGCGCCGCCCCGGAGAGGGGCCGCTGCCGCTGTCGTCGGGCGACCTGGTTCTCCTGCCGGTCGGAACCGGCCACGTGATCGCCGGTGACCCGAGCGGGCCGACGAAGAGTTTCACCGAGCTGACCAACAGTCACCCCGACGCTGCGATCGCCATCATCGATATCGCCGGTCCCGGACCACGGTCGCAGCTGCTATGCGGCGGCTATCACTTCGATGGCCACCGCACCCACCCCATGCTGCGACTGCCTCCCGAAATCATCCTGCGAGACGTGCCGACCGCGCACCCGTCGATCGCGGCAACTCTGGCCATGATGCAGACCGAAATCTCCCATCCCCGACCGGGATCGGTGACCGTGGTGGACCGTCTCGTCGATGTCCTCTTCGTTCATACCCTGCGAGCGGCAACAACCTCTGCCACGCTGCTGGCCGGGTTGCACGACCACACCACCGCTGCCGCCGTCCGTCTCATTCACCAGCAACCGGCCTACCCATGGACTGTGGGGCTACTGGCCGACCGCGTCGGCGTCTCTCGGGCAACGCTGTCGCGGCATTTCGCCCGGGCCGTCGGCGAACCTCCCCTCGCCTACCTCACGCGCTGGCGCATGGAGGTCGCCGCGCGTCGGCTCTGTCAGACGTCTGATCCGCTCTCCCGCATCGCCGATGCGGTCGGCTATACCTCGGAGTTCGCACTGTCACGCGCATTCAAACGGCACCATGGAGTCACGCCCCGCGATTTCCGCAACAGCGCAACCAGCACGCGTCCCCGCTGAAACCCGCCACTGGGCGGCGCGCCGCCGCTACAACCGCACGCCCAGCAGCGCGTCGACGATATCGGCCACCAACGCGGGTGCCGCCGCGTCCGAACCGCCGTAGGTGAGCGCGTCGGTACACCAACCATCAAGAGCGGCAAGCGCTTTCGGCGTGTCCAGATCGTCGGCCAGGTACCGGCGCACCCGGCTCAGCAGATCGGTGGCGTCCGGTCCGGCCGGCAGCGCCACCGCGGCGCGCCAGTGCTGCAGGCGGGCGTTGGCCGCATCGAGCACCGCCGGGCTCCAGAACCGGTCTTCCCGGTAATGCCCGGCGAACAGACCCAGTCGGACCGCGCCGGGCTCGACACCGTCGGCGCGCAGCCGGGACACCAGCACCAGGTTCCCGCGGCTCTTGCTCATCTTGTGGCCGTCCCAGCCGATCATGCCGGCGTGGACGTAGTGGCGGGCGAATCTGCGCTCCCCCGTGACGGATTCGGCGTGCGCGGCGGAGAACTCGTGGTGCGGGAAGATCAGATCGGAGCCCCCGCCCTGGATGTCGAGGCCGGTGCCGATGCGGTCGAGGGCGATCGCGGCGCACTCCACATGCCATCCCGGCCGGCCGGCACCGAACGGTGAGGGCCAGCTGGGCTCATCGGGACGCTCGGCGCGCCACAACAGGGCGTCCAGCGGATCGGCCTTGCCCGCCCGGTCCGGATCGCCGCCTCGCTCGGCGAACAGCCGCGCCATGGTGTCGTGGTCATAGCCCGACTCGTAGCCGAACTGCGTCGTGGCGTCGGCGCGGTAATAGACATCGGGGTACTGCGCGTCGTCGACGACATAGGCGGCCCCGGACGCCAGCATCTTCTCCACCAGCGCGATCACCTCGGCGATGGCGTCGGTGGCGGCCACGTAGTCGCGCGGCGGCAGCACCCGCAGCGCGGTCATGTCCTCGCGGAACAGTTGGGTCTCGCGGTCGCCGAGCTCGCGCCAGCCGATGCCGTCGCGGGCCGCGCGTTCGAACAGCGGATCGTCCACGTCGGTGATGTTCTGCACGTAGTGCACATCGTGGCCGGCGTCCCGCCAGACCCGGTTGATCAGGTCGAAGGTGAGATAGGTCGCCGCGTGGCCGAGGTGGGTCGCGTCGTAGGGGGTGATCCCGCAGACGTACATGGTGGCGGTCTGACCAGCGGATACCGGCCGTACCTGACGGTCGGCGGTGTCAAAGAGCCGCAGCGGCACACCCGCACCAGGCAACGTGGGAACGGTCGGCGCCGGCCAGGATTGCATGACGTCGACTCTAAGGTGTTCGGTCACCGATGCCTTTCGATGGTGTGGTCACTCGAGCGGTGGCGCTCACGGGGAACCGACAAGTTCGACGGCCATTCCATTCCCCCGGCGGCTCAGAATGCGGCGTGGATGGTCTCCAGCAGGAGCCCGGCCAGCTCGGGCCGGCACATCAGCAGGTCGGGCAGATAGGGGTCACTCCGGTTGTAGATCAGTGGTGCCCCGCCGAGCCGGGATGCGTGCAGGCCCGCCGCCTGTACGACCCCCGCGGGCGCCGCAGAGTCCCACTCCCACTGTCCGCCGGCATGGATGTAGGCGTCGACATCGCCACGCACCACCGCCATCGCCTTGGCACCCGCCGAACCGATCCGGACCACCTCGATATCGAGGTGCTCACGCAACCACCACAGCACGGCCGGTGGCCGGTAGGTGCTCGCCGTGATGCGAATGGGTCCCTCGCGGCGCGGTGGCGGGGATTGCACCGTGTCGGTGCGGTACACCTCGCCCACCGCGGGCAGCGCCACCGCGGCATCGGTGATGGCCCCTTCCGATGTCCCGTTGCGCTGCCAAAGGGCGATGTGCACCGCCCAGTCGGCGTGGCCGGCCATCGAGAACTCGCGGGTGCCGTCGACGGGGTCGACGATCCACACCCGGTCGGCATGCACCCGGGAACGGTCGTCGACGGCCTCCTCGGAGAGCACCGCATCGCCGGGCCGCAGTTCGGCCAGACGTTTGAGGATCAGCACGTTGGCGCGGCGGTCCCCGGCGTCCCCGAGGTCATAGGAGTCGTAGAAGCCGACCTCCTCGCGGACGGCCAACAGCAGTTCACCGGCCTCGGCGGCCACCATGGCGGCCACCGCGGCGTCGGTCTGCTCAACGGGATTCACCGACTCAGTATTGCGTGAGTGGGAAACGCCCCGCGGCACCGCCCGATGAATGAGGATGATGCCGGACACTCTGGACGGAAAGGCCGCAGCACATGACCGCACCGGAAGCCGGCGAGCTCGCCATCAGCTGGCAGCGCCGCTTCGCCTTCTTCGACCTCTACGGGCTGCCCAGCTCCAGCCCGGCGGCCAAGGCGGCGTACCGGACGCTGCCGTTCTGGGACAAGGTGCGCCTGACATCCAATGTGTGGGCGTTCCTGTTCGGTTTCCTCTACTTCTATGTGAAGGGCATGTGGCGCAAGGGGACCACGATCCTGGGCGCGGGTATCGGCATCGGCATCGTGCTGTCGGTGCTGCAGGCACCGAATTTCCTGTCCCAGGCCGCCACGTTCGGGTTCGCCGGCGCCATCATGACGACCGCCAACTACGCCTACTACCAACATGTCCGGGGCAGCCGGTCGTGGAATCCGTTCGAAGGATTCGGTCCGCGCGGTTAGAACGCCGGCCATGGGATCGGACGGTGGCGATCCGGCGTCGGCATCACCGGATGATCCAGCAGGCCAACGACTCTGGCCCGGAGTGCGGCGACCTCGCCGGCGGTGATGTGCGCGGCCAGGTGAGCGGCCAACTCGCCGTTCAGCTTCTCACGCAGTGTCGCGATCGCGGCCAGCGAGTCATCGTCGACGGGCTTACCGGCCCACCCCCACAGCACGGTGCGCAGTTTGTCCTCGGCGTGCAGGCTCACACCGTGATCGACGCCACGGACGCTGCCGTCGACGCCGGCCAGGATGTGCCCGCCCTTGCGGTCCGCATTGTTGATCAGCACATCGAAGATCGCCATCCGCCGCAGCCGGTCGTCGTCGGCATGTACCAGGGTGACCGGGTCGCCCGCGTAGTCGTAGGCCTGCAAGATGGCCAGGTAGCCGGGTGGCACGTCCCCGACGGGGAGCAGATCGACGAGATCTGGACCTGAGGGTGATTCGTCGGCGTCCTGGAGTTCCTCGCCGTCGGTCAGCGCGTCACCGGGCTGGTCCACCCAGCGTTGCACCATGCCGGGACCGGCCGGACCTTCCCGGATGATGGTGTGCGGCACTACGTCCCACCCCAGCGCCGCCGATACCAGATAGGCTCCCCGCTCACGGCCGGCCAGGGTGCCGTCGGGGAAGTCCCACAGCGGAGCCTCGCCGGCGACCGGCTTGTAGACGCAGTGCACCTGCTGCTCCCCCACCTGCGCCTCGCACAGGAAGGTGGCATTGCTCGCGGAGCGGATCCGGCCGATGACGGTGAGGTCGCCGTCGGTCAGTACCTGCTCCTCAGAAAGGGGGTTCATCTTCTTCCACGGCACCGAACGCTCCGCGGCGGTAGCCGTTGGTGCGTACGCAGATATGGCCCTCGGGGTCCAGCGGTTCATCGCACAGCGGGCATGGTGGCCGGCCGGCCGAGATGACGCGGTTGGACCGGGTGGCGAATTCGCGCGCCGATTCCGGGCTCAGGAACACCCGGACCGCATCCGGGCCGTCTTCTGCGTCGTCGAGGACCACGGAGGCGTCGAACTCGGTCTCGGAGACGGCGAGCAGCTCGACGACCACGGTCTGTGCCTCTGAGTCCCAGCCCAGCCCCATCGTGCCCACCCGGAACTCCGAGTCGACCGGGGTCAGCAGCGGATGCAGGTCGCCGACCTCACCGGTATCGGGCGGGATCGGGGTGCCGAATCGGCGGTTGATCTCCACCAGCAGCGCCGAGATCCGCTCGGCGAGCACCGCCACCTGCTGTTTTTCCAGCATCACCGAGACCACCCGCTTGTCGTGTACCGCCTGCAGGTAGAACGTTCGGTTCCCGGGCTGCCCGACAGTCCCGGCCACGAAGCGGTCGGGTGTGCGGAAGACGTGGATTGCGCGGGACATGGCACCTTTCAAAATACCGGTAGCGGGGCTACCTCAATCAGTCGAGCCGCCGACTACCGCATCCGTTTCGGGAGCGGCGGCGGGCTTGGCGCTCAATGCGGCGGTCAGACCACTGCCGGTGTGGTTGACGTGCAGTACGAACGGACGGGTGTCGGTGTAGCGGATGACGCTCATGGACGCGGGGTCGGCGGTGATGCGCTGGAAGGTATCCAGATGGGTGCCGAGCGCGTCGGCCAGCACGGCCTTGATCACGTCACCGTGGGTGCACGCCACCCACAGCACGTCACCGTCGTGCTCGCCGGCCAGCCTGCGGTCGTGTTCGCGGATCGCGGCCACCGCCCTGGCCTGAACCTGCGCCAGGCCCTCGCCGTCGGGGAACACCGCCGCGCTGGGTTGCTGCTGAACCACCTTCCACAGCGGCTCCTTGACCAGCTCGCCGATCGTGCGGCCGGTCCAGCTGCCGTAGTCGACCTCGATGATGCGGTCCTCGACCACCGGTTGCACGCCCAGTGCGGCCGCCAGCGGTGCCACGGTGCGTTCGCAGCGCAGCAGCGGTGACCGCACGATGGCCTTCACCGGCAGGTCACCGATCCGGGTGACCACGGTCTGCGCCTGTTCGCGGCCCCTGTCGTCGAGGTCGACGCCTTCGGAGCGCCCGGCCAGGGTGTGCGCGGTGTTCGATGTCGAGCGGCCGTGCCGCAGCAGGATGACGGTCATGGGGAATCCTTTGGTCGTTACTGCGCGGCCAGCACGCCGGTGGCCAGCAGCACCAGGACGAGCGTGCCGAGGATGATCCGGTAACCGACGAACCAGTACATGCTGTGACGCACCAGGAAGCGCAGGAACCAGGCGACCGCGGCATAGCCGACCACGAAGGCGATGAGCGTGCCAATCACGATCTGCGGAACCGTCGCGCTCATTCCCGAGGCGCCGGGCTCGAAAACGTGGCGGAGTTCATAGAGTCCGGACCCGAGCACCGCGGGGATGGCGAGCAGGAACCCGAATCGCGCCGCGGCCTCGCGCTTCTGGCCCAGGAAGAGACCCGCACTGATGGTCACGCCGGACCGCGAGACGCCGGGTATGAGGGCGAGCGCCTGGGCCGACCCGATGATCAGGCTGTCGCGCCAGGTGAACTGCTGGATCTCGCGGGTCTGCTTGCCGAAGTACTCGGCGGCGGCGATGACGAACGAGAAGACGATGAGCGCCGTGGCGATGATCCACAGGTTCCTGATGTCATCGCGGATGAAGTGCTGCAAGGTGAAGCCGAAGACGCCGATCGGCACGGTGCCGATGATCACCCACCAGCCGAGCCAGTAGTCCGGGGTCCGCCGGGCGGCGTCGGTGAGGCCGCCGAACCAAGCCGTGAGGATGCGGCCGATGTCTCCGGCGAAATAGATGAGGACCGCCACTTCGGTACCGATCTGCACGACGGCCGTGAAGGAGGCGCCCGCGTCGCCGCCGAAGAAGGCCTCCGAAACGATCGCGAGATGGCCGGACGACGACACCGGCAGGAATTCGGTCAGCCCCTGCACCACGGCAAGTACGACGACCTGCAACCACGACATCTCAGCCACGCGGACGACCGTACCGTGGGGCTGTTGTCAGCGCGCTGTGCGCACCGGCTCGGCTCCGGCGACGGCATCGCGGACGGCGGCGGCTACGCTGCGCTCATCGGTGACGTCGATATCGGTCAGGCGGCGGGTGGCGGTGGCGACGATGTCCTCGTCCTGCGGGACCGGTCCGCTCAGCCGCGGCCGATACACCTCGACGACCAGTAATTGCCGGTCCTCGACGTGAAAGGAGAAGCTACGTCCACCGCCGAGCGCGCCGAACCCGCTGGCATGCACGCCTGTCGAGATGTCCTCGATGGCAAACTCGTCTGCCACCAGATCCGCTCCCAGGGCACGAGTCATATCCCGCACCATACCGTCATATTTACGCTAGCGTTCGACTTGAGTTTCTTTGCCTAAAATTTGAAAACGGAACCAATGCCACAACGAAATCAGGAGTTTTTGGGGCCATTGCATACGAAATCCGGATTCCACCTCCTGGCGGCAGGTGTATTGGCCCTGGTGACCGCATTCACTTCGGGGTGCTCATCAAACCCTGTCGATTCGCCACCACCGACGATTCCCGTCGCAGAACCCGCACTGTCCCCGCCGGTCACCGGCGTGTCGGACGGTGTCGTGAAACCGCTTTCCGCGCCGGGAACCGCGGCCTTCTTCGATATCCGCACCTCCGCGCTGGTCGTGCTCGGCCCGGCCGACCAGCTCACGGTGCTCCCGACCGACGGGCCGCCCCGCACCCTCGCCCTGCCCGCGGAGGCCACCGCGCTCACCGGTGACGGCAGCGGTGAGGTCTGGCTGTCCACCCGGGGCGGTTATCTGCGGGTCAACGTCGCCGCGGCCGCCGCCACCCCGGTGGAGGTCGACGGGCACGCCGACACCGACTTCACCGCCATCGCCCGGCACGACGACGGCCGTCTGGTGCTCGGCAGCGCCGATGGCACCCTGTACACCCTGCGCTCCGACACCGAGGTCGGTGCCACACTGAAGAAGTTCGCGCGGGTCGACGTCGTTGTCGCACAGGATGACTCGATGGTGGTCCTGGATCGCGGCCAGACCTCGGTCACCGAGATCGACGGTGACGGTACGGCCGCCGAGCAGGCGCTGCGGGCGGGCGAGGGTGCGACGTCGATGGCGACCGATCCGGCCGGCCGGGTGCTGGTCACCGACACCCGGGGCGGTGCCCTGCTGGTCTACGGCACCGAGCCACTGATCCTGCGGCAGCGCTTCCCGGTGCACGACGCGCCGTATGGCGTCACCGGGTCGCCGGATCTGGCGTGGGTGTCACAGACGGCGACCAACACCGTCGTTGGTTACGATCTGGCCACCGGAATACCCGTCGAGAAGGTGCGTTATCGAACTGTGCAGCAACCCAACACCCTGGCCTTCGACGGCGCCACGAACACCCTCTATGTGGTGTCGGGTTCCGGTGCCGGAGTGCAGGTGATCACCGGGGCGGCGCCCCGATGATGCCCGCGGCGAGGAGGAGGATCTCATGAGCACGGTTCAGCGTGGACGGATGCCGGCCGGGTGGGCGGCCGACCTTTCCGACGAATACGACTGGGTTCCGCTCCGGCTTCCTCCCGACGTCACCCGGTTGTCGGCGTCGGTGCGGCTGTCGATCGAGGCGCAGTACCGGGGCTGGGAGCTGACCCGGGTGCGTCTCTACACCGACGGGAGTCGGCGGGTGCTGTTGCGCCGCAAGAAGTCCGTGCTCGGCGATCAGCCCGCACTGTGATCTATCGACTGCTCCGGCGGGCCTTTTTCCAGGTCGACCCCGAACGCGTCCACACCTTCGTGTTCGCCGCGCTGCGCCTGGCCACCCGGACCGGTATCGCGCGGCGCCGGCTGTCCGCGACCCTGGCGCCGCAGGATCCGGTGCTGGCCAGCACCGTCTGGGGAGTGCGCTTCCCCGGCCCGCTCGGGCTGGCCGCCGGTTTCGACAAGGACGGGCACGGGCTGGCGAGCTGGGGGGCGCTCGGGTTCGGGTACGCCGAGGTCGGCACGGTGACCGCGCAGGCACAGCCGGGAAACCCCAGACCCCGGCTGTTCCGGCTGGCGCAGGATCGCGCCCTACTGAACCGGATGGGTTTCAACAACCACGGCGCCGGCGCGCTGGCCGTGCAACTGACCCGGCACACCGCGGACGTCCCGATCGGTGTCAACATCGGCAAGACCAAGGTGACACCGGCCGAACGGGCCGTCGAGGATTACGCCGAGAGTGCCCGGCTGGTCGGCCCGCTGGCGTCGTATCTGGTGGTGAACGTGAGTTCGCCGAACACCCCGGGCCTGCGCGACCTGCAGGCGGTGTCGTCGCTGCGGCCCATCCTGGCCGCCGTCCGAAAAGCCACCTCCACCCCGGTGCTGGTCAAGATAGCGCCGGATCTGTCGGATGCCGATATCGACGAAATCGCGGATCTGGCAGTCGAATTGGATCTGGCGGGCATCGTGGCCACCAACACCACGATATCCCGCGAGGGCCTGCGCACCCCAGGGGCCACCGAGCTCGGAGCGGGTGGCGTGTCCGGCGCTCCGGTCGCCGCCCGGTCCCTGGAGGTGTTGCGCCGCCTGTACGGACGCGTCGGCGACCGGCTGGTGCTGATCAGCGTCGGCGGTATCGAGACCGCCGACGACGCCTGGGAGCGCATCATCTCGGGCGCCACCCTCCTGCAGGGCTACACCGGGTTCATCTACGGCGGTGGGTTGTGGGCCAAGCAGATTCACGACGGTGTCGCCCGCAGGCTGCACGAGGGTGGGTTCGCGTCGCTGTCCGAGGCGGTCGGCGCCGCGACCCGCTAGTTCTGCTCGTAGGTGGCGTGGATGACCGCGCGGGCGATCGCCTGACCGAACAGGTTGAAGCCAAGGTAGGCCGGGGTGGTGCCGTCGGGCAGTTCCAGGCTCTCGACGGGCAGCGCGTGCACCGCGATGTAGTAGCGGTGCGGTCCGTGCCCGGCCGGCGGCGCGGCACCGATGAATCGCTGCTGGCTCGCGTCGTTGGCCAGCGTGACTGCACCACCGGGCAAGGCGTCGCCATTGCCGGCGTCGGCGGGCAGTGATGTCACGTCGACCGGCAGGTCGGCCACCGCCCAGTGCCAGAAGCCGGACGCCGTCGGGGCGTCCGGGTCATACACGGTGACCGCGAAGCTCCGGGTCTCTTCGGGGAAGCCCGACCAGCTCAGCTGCGGCGAGATGTCCTTGCCGCCGGCGCCCATGATGCCGCTGACCTGATCGTTGCCGAACGGCTGTCCGTCGGTCACGGTCTCCGAGGTCAGCGTGAACGTCGGCAGTTCTGGCAGGATGTCATACGGTGAGGCGCTCATTCTTGCCTTTCGCTCAGCAGTTGGTCAGAAAGTGTTCGAGAACCTTCGCCCCGAACTCTAGTGCGTCCACGGGTACCCGTTCGTCGACACCGTGGAACAGTGAGGCGAAATCCAGGTCGGCGGGCAGCCGCAGCGGCGCGAACCCGAAACAGCGAATTCCCAACCGCTGGAACGACTTCGCGTCGGTACCCCCGGACATCATGTACGGCACGGTGCGCGCCTCCGGGTCCAGAGTCAGCAGTGAGGCGTTCATCTGGTCCACCAGATCGCCGTCGAACGACGTCTCATAGGACGGCAGGTCCCGTTCCCAGCTGCGCACCACATTCGGGCCGATGAGCTCGTCGACCTCACGCTCGAACGCCGCCCGCCGGCCGGGCAGCACCCGGCAGTCCAGTACCGCTTCGGCGGTGGCCGGGATGACGTTGGCCTTGTACCCGGCCTTGAGCATCGTCGGGTTGGCGGTATCGCGCAGCGTGGCCCCGATGATGCGGGCGATACCGCCGAGCTTGGCGATGGTGCCGTCCAGATCCGGCGAGTTCAGGTCGAACTCGTAGCCGGTCTCCTCGGAGATCGCGGCGAGGAACTGTTCGACGGGCTCGCTGAGCACCAGCGGGAACTGGTGTCGGCCCAGCCGGGCGACCGCTTCGGCCACCTCGGTGACGGCGTTGTCGTCGTGCACCATCGAGCCGTGCCCGGCCCGCCCGCGGGCCGTCAGCCGCATCCAGGCCAGACCCTTCTCCGCGGTTTCGATCAGGTAGAGCCTGCGCTGCCCGCCGTCGCGGCGGGGCACGGTCAGCGAGAACCCACCGACCTCGCCGATGGCCTCGGTGACCCCCTCGAAGAGGTCCGGTCGGTTGTCGACCAGCCACTGGGCGCCGTAGGTGCCACCGTGCTCCTCATCGGAGACGAAGGCGAACACCAGATCGCGCGGCGGCACGATCCCGTGGCGTTTGAAGTGCCTGGCGACGGCGATCATCATGCCGACCATGTCCTTCATGTCGACCGCGCCGCGTCCCCACACGTAGCCGTCCTTCACCGCCCCGGAGAACGGGTGCACGCTCCAGTCGGCGGGCTCGGCGGGCACCACGTCCAGGTGGCCGTGGATCAGCAGCGCGCCTCGCTCGGGATCGGACCCGGCCAGTCGCGCGAACAGATTGCCGCGCCCCGGGGCGCCCGCTTCGAGGTATTCGGTCTCGTATCCGACCTCTCGCAACCGATCACCCACCCACTGCGCACAATCGGCCTCGCCCGCGGTGGTCGCGGGGTCACCGGTGTTGGACGTGTCGAATCGGATGAGGGCGCTGACGAGGTCGACGACCTCATCCGCGCTTGTGGGGGGAACGCTCACAGTCACCATTCGTACCACCGCACCGACTCCCCCGGGCGGGGTGGCGCACCGCCGGCGACGGTCTGGTTTGGGCCAGACCGCCCCCATCCGTTAGCCTTAGTCGCTCCGTGCCGGTGGCACGGCGCGATGTCCGAGTGGCGGAATGGCAGACGCGCTAGCTTGAGGTGCTAGTGCCCTATTAACGGGCGTGGGGGTTCAAGTCCCCCCTCGGACACCCAGATCCTCACGCGTGCTTCGCCAGGTAAGGCGCAGTACGACTTCCCTTGGCTGCCGCGACCTGTCGTGTTGCCGGCATCCACCAGGCGGTGCAACTGCACGACGAGCAACTCGACATCGGCGGGATGCAATCCGGTGGTCGGTTCGTCGGTGAACGCCACGAAGGAGTTGCCGGGGCGCGGCCATGTCGACCGTCCGCAGGTTGTGCACCCGGGAGGCGTAGACGCGCACCTGTGGGTCGATCGTGCCGTCCGTCATGACGGTCCGACCAAGCGGGCCAGGCGCTCCGCGGCATCGCTGCCCGGCAGCGGTAGGTACGCGACGATCTGCATCCCGGGCGCGTCCGCGGGAGTCAGCTGATGATGCTCGAGGAGCAGTTCACCGACGCCCGGGTGGAAGAATCGGCGCTCCCGGGACGCAAAACGCTCGACACTGCTCGCCTGCCACTCCGCCCTGAAATGCGCGCTTCCTTCGCGGAGTCGTTCGACCAGCTGGGTGTAGGAGGGTTCCCCCACCCGCGCCCCGGCCTCGGCGCGGAACTCGGCCAGGAACCGTCGGCTGTCGGTTTCCCAGTCCGGCAACAACTCCCGGATTGCCGGATCCATGAAAACCAGCCAGAGCAGATTGCGATCGGCAGCGTCGATGGCGGCGATGTTGGGATACAGCGCCGCGTACGCCGAGTTCCAGGCTGCGATGGTCCACGCGGGGCCGATCGCGAAGGCCGGGTAGCCGGCAAGAGCGTCCAGAAATCGTTGGATATGCGGTGGTGTGGGGCCACCGGAGACGGCCGGGTCGGACGTGTGGCCGCCCAGGGCGAGCACGTAGTCATGCTCGGCGCGGGTCAGTCGCAGCGCTCCGGACACCGCGTCGAGCACCTGTTTGGACGGATTGATCTCGCGCCCCTGCTCCAGCCAGGTGTACCAGGTGACGCTCACCCCGGCGGACAGTGCGACTTCTTCGCGGCGCAGCCCGCTGGTTCGCATCCTGGGCACCGCGGGATAGCCCAGCTCGTCGCGCGGCGCGGCCTCTCTGCGGGTGCGCAGGAACGCGCCGAGGGCGAGCCGTTGCTGGGCGCGCTTGTCCATGATCGCCAGCCTATTCCCGGCCACAGACTGGTAGTACCGGTACTAGCACCAGCGCCGTCTTCTGTGCGGCCGCGCTCGATGTGACCCTAGGTGCCATGCCCGAATTGAGGTCACGCACGGTCACCCACGGTCGCAACATGGCGGGGGCGCGCTCACTGCTGCGCGCCGCGGGTGTGGCCGGTTCGGACATCGGCAAGCCGATCGTCGCGGTGGCCAACAGCTTCACCGAGTTCGTGCCCGGCCACACCCACCTGCAGCCCGTCGGTCGGATCGTGTCCGAGGCCATCTCGGCCGCCGGTGGTGTGCCGCGCGAGTTCAACACCATCGCCGTCGACGACGGTATCGCCATGGGGCACGGCGGCATGCTGTACTCGCTGCCCTCGCGCGAGCTGATCGCCGACTCGGTCGAATACATGGTGAACGCGCACTGCGCCGATGCCCTGGTGTGTATCTCCAACTGCGACAAGATCACTCCCGGCATGCTGATGGCCGCGCTGCGCCTCAACATCCCGACGGTCTTCGTGTCCGGCGGCCCGATGGAGGGCGGCACCGCCGTCCTGGTGGACGGCACGGTGAAGACCCGGCTGAACCTGGTGTCCGCCATCGCCGACGCCGTCAACACCGACGTCTCCGATGACGACATCGCCCGCATCGAGGAAGCCGCCTGCCCGACCTGCGGCTCGTGCTCGGGCATGTTCACCGCCAACTCGATGAACTGCCTGACCGAGGCGCTCGGCCTGGCCCTGCCCGGCAACGGATCGGTGCTGGCCACCCACACCGCGCGCCGCGCCCTCTACGAGAAGGCCGGCAGCACCGTGATGGACATCGTCCGGGCCTACTACGACCGCGATGACGCGAGCGTGCTGCCGCGCGCCATCGCCACCCGCGATGCGTTCGACAACGCCATGGCGCTGGACATCGCCATGGGCGGCAGTCCACCAACACGGTGCTGCACCTGCTGGCCGCCGCGCGCGAGGCGGAACTGGACTACACCCTCTCCGACATCGAGAAGCGCAGCCAGATGATCCCGTGCCTGTGCAAGGTCGCCCCCAACGGGCACTATCTGATGGAGGACGTGCACCGCGCCGGCGGTATCCCCGCGATCCTCGGCGAGTTGTGGCGGGGCGGGCACCTGCACGAGACCGTGCACACCGTGCACGCGGGTTCGATGGCGGAGTGGTTGCGCGACTGGGACATCCGCGGCGGATCCCCGTCAGCGGAGGCCGTCGAGCTGTTCCATGCCGCACCGGGATGTGTGCGCTCGGCGACTGCGTTCTCCCAGTCCGAGCGGTGGGAGAGCCTGGACACCGACGCCGAGAACGGTTGCATCCGCGATCTGCAGAACGCCTACTCCGCCGACGGCGGACTGGCGGTACTGCGCGGCAATCTGTCCGTGGACGGCTGCATCGTCAAGACTGCGGGCGTCGACGAGAGCATCTGGAAATTCTCCGGACCGGCCGTGGTGCTGGAATCCCAGGAGGACGCGGTCGACGCCATCCTGAACAAGCGGGTGCAGCCAGGCGATGTCATCGTCATCCGGTACGAGGGCCCCAAGGGCGGGCCCGGTATGCAGGAGATGCTCTATCCGACAGCCTATTTGAAGGGGCGAGGGCTCGGCGCACAGTGTGCACTGATCACCGACGGCCGGTTCTCCGGTGGGACGTCGGGTCTGTCGATCGGCCACGTGTCCCCCGAGGCGGCCGCCGGCGGCACCATCGCGCTGGTGGCCGACGGTGACCTGATCACCATCGACATCCCGCACCGCAGTATCCAACTCCAAGTGCCCGACGAGGAACTACAGCGCCGACGTCGCGCCTTGGAGGCGTCGGGCGGCTACCGCCCGAGGAATCGCGAACGGACAGTGTCCGCGGCACTGCGCGCGTACGCTGCGCTGGCGCTGTCCGCCGACAAGGGTGCGGTACGGGATGTCGATGCGGTCTGAGTACGCCTGCTAATCTTTGCGGGCCAGTCACCTCCGCAAGGAGTAGGGAACCCGGTGCGAATCCGGGACTGACGCGCAGCGGTGAGGGATGACGAGGCGGGCAGATTCGAATGCCACTGGGAGTCGCCACTTCTGGGAAGGCGGCCCGCCGAGGATGATCCCGAGTCCGAATACCTGCTGGCGCCCGCGGCGACCGTCGCGGTTGTCAACGGGTCTCGCTGATCAGGCCCCTGATGTCCGAAGGATTGCCACGTGTCCGCATCCGCCAGCGACCCGGCCGCACTCGTACGCGCCTGGGATGACCAGCAGTCCGCCTATATCGCAGCTCGCGAGTCTCGGTTCACCGCCATCACCGATGTCATCGGTCTCGCCTGCGGTACCGAACCACTGGTCGTCGATCTGGCCTGCGGGCCAGGTTCACTGAGTGCCCGGGTGCTGCAGGCACTGCCCGGTGCGCGGGTCATCGCCGTCGACTTCGACCCGCTGCTGCTCGATCTCGCCGCCAAGACGGTGGCCGTCGAGCACGGTGATCGCGCGCGCCTTGTCGAGGCGGACCTCGCCGACGAGGCATGGTCAGACGCTCTGACCGATGTACTGGCCGGCGAAACCGTATCGGCCTTCGTCTCTACCACCGCGCTGCACTGGCTGTCCCCGGACGCCCTGTTGCGTGTCTACACCGCGGCCGCAGAGCTGCTGCCCCGCAACGGGTTGCTGCTCAACGGTGACCATTTCCGGTTCGATGGCCGCCAACCCACACTGAAACGGCTCGCCGACGCCCACGACACCGCAACCCAGGCGCGGACACATGCCGCGGGTGCGCTCACCTGGGACCAATGGTGGGCCGCGGCCGCGGCGCGCGACGGTGCAGGTTCCCTGGCGACCCTGCGGGAGGAGCGGTTTGCGCATCGCACCGCTCCGCCGAGCACGGCGGTCGACTTCCACCTCGCCGCACTCGCGCAGGCTGGCTTTTCCGAGGTCGGCACCGTGTGGCAGGTACTCGACGACTACGTCGTGTTGGGGGTGAAGTGATGTCGCGGGGCGCAGTTCTGGCCGCCGCCGCGGCGGTGTCGCTTGTTGCTGTCGGCTGCGGTGCCAACACCGCCAATCAGATCAGCTCGCCCACAGGACAATCGGTATCGCTGCAGAACTGTGGTGTCGAGGTCGACATCGCGGGCCCGCCTTTGCGAGTCATCTCGGTGAATCAGCCCGCGACCGAACTCATGCTCACCCTCGGGTTGGCCGATCGGATGGTCGGGACGGCGTCGTGGAACGATCCGGTGCTCCCGGCACTTGCCGCCGCCAACGCCACCGTCCCCGAACTGAGCCCGGATTTCCCGTCGCTGGAGGTCGTCCTGGAGCAGGAACCGGATTTCATATACGCGACGTTCGCGTACACGTTCTCCGATCAGGGCATCGCCGCCCGGGACCGGTTCCAGCAGCTCGGGATTCAGACCTATCTGTCCGCCAGCGAATGCGCCGGGCAGGAGGCCGTCCAGGAACGTGCGCTGACCTTCGACGATATCTACGCCGAGATCGCCGACATTTCCCAGGTGTTTGGCGTCGAGGACGCCGGTGATCGACTGGTCACGTCGATGCAGGACCGTCTCTCGGCGGCCACCAGCGGCTTGGACGCCTCCGAATCCACGTTGATGTACTGGTACTCGGCGACCAGGACGCCCTATATTGCCGGGTGCTGCGGTGCGCCGGGGCTGATTACCGAGGCGGTCGGCGCCCGCAACGCATTCGGCGACAGCCGCCAACTCTGGCCGGAGACCTCGTGGGAGGCCATCCTGGATCGCGATCCCGACGTGCTGGTGTTGGCCGATCTGACCCGCGGTGACGATGGTGACAGCGCTGCCGCCAAGATCGAGTTCCTCGAGAGTGATCCGCTGGCCAGCCAGCTCACCGCGGTGCGTGAAAAACGGTATGTGGTGGTGCCGGGCACGGCCTTGGACCCCTCGCTGCGCAACGTCGACGCGGTCGAGCAGATCGCGACCGCGCTACGGTCCACCGGGGACCGCTGACCGCGTCCTCAGCCTGCGAGCGCGACGTCTCCGCGGCGCACGTGCACGCACGCGCGCTTTGGTCCCCACACGGTAGGAACGTCAAAGCAGACCACCTTGGGTTGCCCGAACAACGTCGTCTCCTCGACCGTGCCGGCGGCACCTTCGGGAACGGTCTGAACGTCCATCTCGTCGATCTCGCGGCGGGCGGTCACAACGTCACCACTATGCCAAGCCATTTCTGTCGTCTCCCTGAACCAAATCTGCCTATCGATTACGCCTGTGTAACGCGGCAGGTGCGACTTTTATTCGCGCAGATCAGTACACGTCGCGGACATACCGCTTGGTGGCGACAAGTTCCTTCTTGTAGTCGTGGGCGGCCTCGGCCGACATCGAGCCGTGCTCACGGATGATCTTCATCAGAGCGTCGTCGACATCGCGGGCCATCCGGGTGGCGTCACCGCACACGTAGAAGTGCGCGCCGTCCTCCATCCAGCGCCACAGTTCGGCGCCGGCATCGAGCATCTTGTGCTGCACGTAGATCCGGCTGGCCTGATCGCGGGAGAACGCCAGATCGAGATGGTTCAGCAGGCCGTCGGCCACCATGTGTTCCAGCTCGTCGCGGTAATAGAAGTTCTCGGCACGGTGTTGGTCGCCGAAGAACAGCCAGTTGCGCCCGGTGTGGCCCAGCGCGCGGCGCTCCTGCAGGAAGCCTCGGAACGGGGCGATCCCGGTGCCCGGGCCGACCATGATCATCGGGGTCGTCGATTCGGCGGGAGGCCGGAAGTTCGGCGAGCGCTGCACGAACACCGGCACCGAGGACGCCCGGTCGGCCAGATACGTCGATGCCACACCGCCGCGGTTTTCTCCGCGAGCGCTCCGGTAGCGCACCACCGACACCGTCAACTGCACCTCGTGGGGGCTGACCAGCGGACTCGATGAGATCGAGTACTGCCGCGGCGTCAGCCGCACCAACGCGTCCTGCCATTCCAGCACATCGGCGCGCAACGCGAACTCCTCGACGATATCGAGGCCATTGCGCCCGGCCAGCCACGCGGTCTTGTCACCGGACTTGCGCAGCTTCTTGGCGTCCGGGCTGCGTTCGGCGACGAAGCGCAGCAGATTCGGGGTCACCCGGCAGATGTCATAGGAGACGGTGAGCGCGCTGCGCAGGTCGGTATCCGCGCCGTCGACCTCGATGATCTCGTTGCCGGACAGTCCGGTGGCGGCCAGCCACGCCGAAACCGACTCCGCGGAGTTGGTGACGAACACCCCGAGGGAGTCGCCCACGGCGTAGCCGGCACCGTGCTCAGCGACGTGCTCGGAGATGTCGAACCCGAACTGGCGTACCTCCTTGGCCGCCGACAGCGGGGTGAGCCGGGTGTTGCGGCACAGCGGTGCGTGCACCGGCGCGTTGCGGGTGAGTGGCACCGGGGATGTGGGGGTGGCCGGGGCGATCGGTGCGGGCGCGGCATCCAGTCCGGCGATCACCTCGTCGGCCCAGGCCGCCATCGGCGCCTCGTCGTAGATCTCGCAGTCGGCGCGGTCGACGGAACGGACGGCTCCCAGCTCTGCGAGCCGGGCATCCAATGCCTTGGCATGCCCACAGAAATTGTCGTAGGACTGGTCGCCGATGCCCAGCACCGAGTACCGCACACCGTCGAGGGTGGGCGCGTCCGCGGACACCAACCGGTCCCAGAACTCGGCACCGTTGTCGGGCGGCCCGCCGTCACCGAAGGTACTGGTGACGAACACCACGTCACCGGCAGCAGCCAGGTCTTCCAGGACGGCCTCGTTCATCGTGATCAGCCGGGCCCCGGACAACCGGGCGGCCAGTTGGGCGGCGAACCCCTCGGCGTTGCCGGTCTGGGAGGCCCACAAGACCATCGGCCCGGTCCCGGTCAGACGTTCGGGTTCCGCGCGTGAATAGGTCCCGGCCAGCAGGCCGTCCACCCACAGCCGGACCTGGGCGCGCAGCGGGGCCGACGCCGGGAGCACGGGCACTCCGGGTGTACCGGCGTCGAGGCCGGCGAGAAAGCCGGACAGATAGTACTTCTCGTCCTCGGTGAACTCCGGTGTCATCGACGCCGACCCGAACGGATCGGGTCGCTCCATCGGAATGGGACGCAGCCGTACCGCGCACACCTTGAGCTCGGGCTGCAGCGAATCGGCGTCGACGGCGTCATTGGTCAGGGCGTTGACCGTCAGGTACTCGCCGTGTTCGTCGTTCCAGTGGAACGGCACCCACACATTGCCCGGCTGCACCCGGTCGGTGATCTGCACGGGCAGCACGGCCCGCCCACGCCGCGACATCAGCTCCACCTGCTGCCCCTTGGTGATGCTGTGCGCGACAGCGTCATCCGGGTGCACCTCCACGAAAGGTGCGGCGTTGAGCTTGTTGAGTTTGTCAACCCGTCCGGTCTTGGTCATGGTGTGCCACTGGTGCTGCAACCGGCCGGTGTTCAGCACCATCGGGTAGTCGTCGTCGGGCAGCTCACGGGCGTCCATGTGCGGGCGGGCGAAGAACTTCGCCCGCCGGGTCGGTGTCGCGAAGGCCAGCCGCGGCCGGCGACCGTTCTCGTCGAGGTGCAGGCGCTGGGACACACCGTCATTCAGGTAGCGGATCGGGATCCGGCCATCTGTGGTTGTGGCCTCCCCGTCGGGCGGGCAGGGCCACTGCAGCGGGGTGTCCCGCAGCCGCTCATAACTGGCCCCGCGCAGGTCGTATCCGGTGCGGGGGTTGGCGAACAGGCGGATCTCGTCGAAGATCTCCGAACCAGACTTGTAGGCGAAATCGTCACCGAAGCCCAGGTATTCGGCGACCCCGCAGATCAGCTCCCAGTCCGCCCGCGCGTCCCCGACGGCCGGGACCGACTGCTGCAGCAGCGTGAGGTTGCGCTCGGAGTTGATCATGACGGCATCGGTCTCGGCCCACAGCGCGGCGGGAAGCATGATGTCGGCGTAGCGGTTGGTGGCCGTGTCGACGTAGGCGTCCTGGGTGATCACCAGTTCGGCCATCTCGAGTCCGGCGATGACGGTTGCTCGATTCGGCACGGTGGCAACTGGATTGGTGCAGATGATCCAACAGGCCTTGATCTCCCCGGCGGCCGCCTGCTCGAACATCGCGATGGTGCCGGGGCCGACATCGGAGCGGATCGTGCCGGGGTCCAGCCCCCACTGCTGCTCGCAGAATTCCCGGTCCTCGGCCGACAGCACCGCACGCTGGCCGGGCAACCCGGGCCCCATGTAGCCCATCTCGCGACCGCCCATGGCGTTGGGCTGTCCGGTCAGCGACATCGGACCGCTGCCGGGCCGACAGATGGCTCCGGTCGCGAGGTGCAGATTACAGATGGCGTTGGTGTTCCAGGTGCCGTGTGTGCTCTGGTTGAGCCCCATGGTCCAGCAGGTCATCCACTCCCCCGATTCCGCGATCATCGCGGCGGCGGTGCGGATGTCGGCCTCGGGGATCCCGGTGATCTCGGCGACACGTTCGGGCGGGTAGTCCGGCCAGGAAGGCCGGCATCGCGTCCCAGCCTTCGGTGTGTTCGGCGATGAAATCGTGGTCGATGTCGCCGTTCTGGACGAGCAGGTGCAACAGTCCGTTGAGCAGCGCCAGATCGGTGCCGGGTTTGATCGCCAGGTACAGGTCTGCCTTATCCGCGGTGGCCGTGCGCCGCGGGTCCACCACGATGAGCTTGGCACCGGATTTGATCCGGTCGGCCATCCGCAGGAACAGGATCGGATGGCAGTCGGCCATGTTCGCGCCGATCACGAAGAATAGGTCGGCCGAGTCGAAATCGGTGTAGGACCCCGGCGGGCCGTCCGCACCGAGGGACTGCTTGTATCCGGTTCCCGCGCTCGCCATGCACAGCCGGGAGTTCGACTCGATGTGCACGGTGCGCAGATAGCCCTTGGCCAGTTTGGTCGCCAGATACTGGGCCTCGATGGACATCTGGCCGGACACGTACAGCGCGACGGCATCGGGCCCGTGCTCGTCGATGATGGCCCGCAACCGCCGGCCGGCCTCAGCGACGGCCGCGTCCACCGGCACCGGTTGCGGTTCGCCGCCCCGCTCCCCACGCACCAGGGCCGTGGTCAACCGGCCGTCGGTGGCAGCCATCATCTCGGCGTGGGTGGCGCCCTTGGTGCACAGCCTGCCGAAGTTGGTGGGGTGCAGCTTGTCCCCACTGACCCTGGCGATGACGGGGAGCCCGGTGACCGCATCCGGCGCGGTGGTGACCTCGATGCCACATCCCACACCGCAGTACGAACACGCGGTACGTGTCGTCGCTCCCACGGTCGCCGTCATCCGACCATCGTGCGCGGGCACTGTTCCGGTTCCTTTGAGCCGACGTTATCGCGAAGAAAACTCGACCTCACAGCGGGCTCACCCCCTCGGTGAGCCCGCTGTGCGGCGGTGTGTTGCCGATGGATCGGCAGGTCTGGCCTATACCCCGGCCTGGCTCATTCTGGTGCCCTTGCGGAGATAGCAGAACCAGGTCACCCCCAGCAGCACGACGAAGAATGCGGCGTAGAACTGCAGGGCTGGTTCGATCGTGCCGAACTGTGATTTCGACCACGCGTAGGCGAGCGGCACGATGAAACCACCGAAGGCTCCCACCGACGAGATGATGCCCAGCGCGCCGGCCGCCTGACGCCGCATGTGCACCATCGTCTCAGGAGAACCGCCGGCGTCTTCGCCCTTGACCCGGAAGATCTTTGAGATCATCCGATACGTTGAACCGTTACCGATGCCTGTGGCAATGAACAGGAACATGAAGGCGACGAAGAACATCGGGAGATTCACGGCTCGGACCGACCAGAACGCCCCGATTGCGCCGATGGCCAGCATGGCAAAGCTCACCGCGGTGATGCGGGCGCCGCCGATCTTGTCCGACAGTTTGCCACCCAACGGCCGGGCGATACTTCCGATGCCGGCGCCGAGAAAGGCCCACATCAAGGCGATGTCACCGCGATCGAACACCGCCTTGAGCAGTGTCGGGAATGCTGCCGAGTAGCCGATGAACGACCCGAAGGTGCCGATGTAGAGCAGCGACATGATCCAGGTGTCGGTGTGGCGAAGCGACTGCCACACCGGCTTCACATCTGCCTTGGCCTCGGTCAGGTTGTTCATGAACAGAAACGCGCAGACGGCCGCGGCGATGGCGAACGGCACATAGAACAGCCCTGCGTAGGACAGCGTGACACCGGCACCGATGGTCACCACCACCGGGATGATCTTCTGCGCCACGGCCACACCGATGTTTCCACCGGCGGCGTTGAGGCCCAGCGCCCAGCCCTTCTCCTGCTCGGGATAGAAGAACGAAATGTTGGCCATCGAGGAGGCGAAGTTGCCACCGCCGAAGCCCGCGCTGGCCGCGATCAACAGCAGCACGACGAAGCTGATCTCCGGATCGCTCACGGCCCAGGCCAGGCCGAGACAGGGGATCAACAACAGCAGAGCGGAGATGATGGTCCAGTTGCGGCCACCGAACACCGGTACGGCGAATGTGTAGGGCAAGCGCAGAAACGCGCCGACGCCACTGGGGACGGCAACCAGCCACAGCGCCTCGGAAGTGGTCAGTGCGAATCCCGATGCCGCCGGGCTACCGTCAGGACCGGCGGTCATCTGCACGACCACGATGCTCCACAGCAGCCAGACCGAAAAACCGATGTGCTCGGCGAAGATCGAGTAGATCAGATTCCGTCGGGCGATGGGCTTGCCGACGGTGGACCAGAATTCGGGATCCTCTGGCCGCCAATCATCGATCCAGTGCTTCCCCTTGTGGGTCGGGGCCGCATCGGCTGTGCTCTGGCGCCGGGTTGCTGGTCACGGTCACGGCGGTTCTCCTGTTCTCCGAAGCGATGTGGATATCGAGTTGTTCCGGGCCACCGCGGTACCCAGACCTATGGGGAGAAGGTAGGAACGTCGTGTTACGCGTCCCCGCGCTGGGCGTTAAGCAACCGATAATTAGATCTCATCTTCGCGCCGTCTCGAATGTCAGCGACGCTATTCACTGCCGACCCACCACTGAAACAGTTCCGTAACAGTGGCGATCTAGCTTCGGGCCATCGCCAGGTGTCGCCGTCGGTGCCGGCACCATCGTCCGTGTCGCTCAGCCCATTGCGTCGCAGTGCTTTTCGCTCTGCCGATGCTCGGAGTAGTTTACCTGCCGCACCTCGGCGAGGTGCGCACACGGAAGGCGAGCACAGCGTATGACCGACGGCAGTACACCTCGCTTCCTGCAGGGCGCCTTCCCCTTCGAAGGGGCCGGTTTGGACAACCCGGTGCCCATCCATGACACGTTGCGCTACGTGGTCCCGGCGGGCATCGTCACCCAGCCGGTGTACTTCCGCGGCGGGAACTCGACCAAACAGATGGTCTCGGTGGTGCTGGTCCGCGACGGTGTCCCGATGCGCTACTTCCCCATTGCCGCCAGGGGCGCCACCCACGTCGCATTGCGCGTCGTCGAAGATCTGCTCGCCGACACAGTGCTCGAGGTGCACATCGCCGCGCCCGAGGGTTGCTCGGGCACCGTGATCCTCGATCTCGGCCTCGTCGAGGTCTAGATGACCGTCTCCGAAGCGATCATCCGACCCGGACATCGGGCGTCCACCGCGAAGGCGCGCCTGGTGGTGGTCGGCAACGGGATGGCCGGTATCCGCGCCATCGAGGACGTGCTGGCCCGTGGCGGCGGCGAGAAGTTCGACATCACCGTGTTCGGGGACGAACCCTACGGCAACTACAACCGGATACTGCTGTCGAATGTCCTTGCCGGCAAGGATGATCCGTCAGAAATCTATCTGAACGCACTCGGTTGGTACACCGACAATCACATCGACCTGCGGGCCGGGGTACGCGTCGTCCGCATCGACACCTTCGGGCATGTGGTGCTCGCCGACGACGGCTCCCGGGTACGGTACGACAAGCTGATCCTGGCCACCGGCAGCCGTTCATTCTTTCCGCCGATGACCGGTCTGTGGGCCGACGACAAGAACATGGCCGACGGCGTGTTCGGTTTCCGTACCCTCGACGACACGTCGGCGATGATCGCCGAGGCAGCCAACCGCACCAAGGCCGTCGTCATCGGTGGCGGCCTGCTCGGACTCGAGGCCGCCCGCGGGTTGCAGAGTCGCGGCATGGCAGTCGACGTGGTGCATGCCGCATCGACGCTGATGAACGCCCAACTCGACGACCCCGCCGGCAACATTCTGCGCAATTCGGTGGAGAGCCTCGGCATCGGGGTGCACACGTCGAAGAGAACGACAGAGGTGCTGGTGCAGGACCGCAAGCTCACCGGGATCGTGTTCGCCGACGGGGAGCGGCTGGACTGCGACATGCTGGTGATCGCGGCCGGCATCCGGCCCAATGTCGGACTGGCACAACGGGCCGGGCTCACCGTCGAGCGCGCCATCGTCACCGACGACCACATGCGCTCAGTCGACGATGACGACATCTACGTCGTGGGCGAATGCGCACAACACCGCGGGCAGGTCTACGGTCTGGTCGCACCGCTGTGGGAGCAGGCGAAGGTGCTTGCCGACCATCTGACCGGCACTGACAGCAAGGCCGCCTACCACGGTTCGCGGGTGGCCACCAAGCTCAAGGTGGCCGGCGTGGACGTCGCGTCGATGGGGGTCAAGGGACCCGAACATCCCGACGACGAGTTCGTCCAGTACTCCGAGCCCAAACACGGTGTGTACAAGACCATCGTCATCCGGGACGGGAAGCTGGTGGGCGCCACGCTGATCGGTGACGTCAGCAAGGTGTCGTTCCTCACCCAGGCCTTCGACAACGGGCTGCCGTTGCCCGACGAGCGGGTGGCGCTGATGTTCGACATCGGCACACCGGATGTGGCCGTCGGCGTCGCCGAGTTGGCCGATGACGCGCAGGTGTGCAACTGCAACGGCGTATCCAAGGGCGCGCTGGTGACGTGTGTGCAGGCTGGTGAGACGTCGGTGTCGGCAGTGATGGCAAAGACCAAGGCCGGCAAGGGCTGTGGATCGTGCAAGGAACTGGTCGGACAGGTCGTCGAATGGGCGGCGGGTGGTGCGGTTACCGAGGATCCGTCGGCCTCCTGGTACGTGCCGGGCGTGCCGTACGCCAAGCCGGAGCTGATGCGGCTGATCCGGGATCTGCAACTTCATTCGGTCTCTTCGGTATTCAATGCGCTGGCACCCGACGGCAAACACGACGCGGGATCGAAAATGGCGCTGGCGTCACTGCTGGAGATGATGTGGGCCGACGAGTTCGTCGACGAGAAGGATTCGCGGTTCATCAACGATCGGGTGCACGCCAACATCCAGCGGGACGGCACGTTTTCGGTGGTACCGCAGATGAAGGGCGGCGTGACGAGCGCGTGGCAGTTGCGGCGTATCGCCGATGTTGCCGACAAGTACTCGATCCCGATGATCAAATGTACCGGCGGACAACGCATCGACCTGCTCGGCATTCGCAAGGAAGACCTACCCGGGGTGTGGGCCGATCTGGAGATGCCATCCGGCTATGCCTACGGCAAGAGTTTCCGCACCGTGAAAACCTGTGTGGGTAGCGACTTCTGCCGGTTCGGCGTGGGCGACTCCACCGCGTTGGGCATCGCCCTGGAGGAACGGTTCCAGGGTCTGGCCAGTCCGGCCAAGATGAAGCTCGCCGTCACCGGGTGCCCGCGTAACTGCGCGGAGTCGCTGTGCAAGGACCTCGGCGTGGTGGCCGTGGACGGTGGCCGCTGGGAGATCTACGTCGGCGGTGCCGCGGGCGCCCATATCCGCAAAGGCGACCTGATGGCCACCGTCGACTCGGCGGCGGAGGTGATGACGCTGACCGGCCGGTTCCTGCAGTACTACCGGGAAAGTGCCAACTGGCTGGAACGCACCTACTCGTGGGTGCCGCGGGTGGGCATCGAACACATCCGGGCGGTCGTGGTGGAGGACACCGACGGGCTCGCCGAGGGACTGGATGCGCGGATGCAGAAATCGATTGATGCCTACCGAGATCCGTGGCTCGACGGGCGAGAGCCGGCGACCGAGGGACAGTTCCGCACCTCGCTGCCACTGCTACCGCTGCCGCAGGTGCCGGTGCGATGAGCGATCTCGGGTCGGTCTCCCAGGTTCCCCTGGGTGAGGGCCGGACCTTCGCCGTGGCGGACAGCCAGATCGCGGTGTTCCGGCTGCGCGACGGATCGCTGCGGGCGCTGGACGCTGTGTGCCCGCACAAGGGTGGGCCGCTCGCCGATGGGCTGGCCGATGAATCCGTGGTGGTGTGCCCCCTGCACGGAGCTACCTACGACATGTGCACCGGTATCGAATCCGGTGGTGGCGCCCCGGTGCGCAGCTATCCGGTTTCCGAGGTCGACGGGCGGATCCAGATCACCACCTAGGGGTTGGGGGTACTCCCTGAAGCGGTTGTGCGCCAATACCTTTTCTGGATCTGTGGATAGAACAGTTGCCTGTGGACAACTGATTTGCGGGCCGATTGTCTTCGATAGAATTCGAACATGCTTGCGAATGCGGTGCCGGGTCGGGAGACCGTGCTGGCGGCTTTCGACGCCTTCGACTCGGTCTGCGAGCAGTTGGCCGCTCGAAGTCGGTCAGGGCACCCTGCATCATTTCCAGCATCCGGAGGAACTGCTCGGACCCCCGGACCCGGAGCCCAAGCCCGCGAGCCGGTCAGCCGTTGCGGCGGAACCACCGGGGTTTACGGAAGCGTTCACCGAGACTCTTTGTGTCCGCACTTGATTCGACGTCGCTGTTCACAGCGGGCGACTCTTGGGAATCGGTCACAGAGTCGTCAGAAGCGACAGGCTGTGCGGTCAAGACCTCGGACACCGCAGCTTCCGAGGTCACCTCCGCGGCGGTGGCCTCTTCGGCGTCGACCGGTTCCTCAGCTGCGGCAGACTCATCTGCGGCCGACTCGTCGGCGGCCATGGCCGCACCGGCCGACTCCGCCTCCGGTGACTCCTCGACATCTGCGGGCTCAGCCTCGGCAACGGGCTCATCGGTCACGGCCTCAGACACCGCGGCCTCGTCGGCACCGCTGTCAGCCACCTCGGCCCCGGCAACGGCTTCTTCGGCGTCGGCGGGTTCCTCAGTTGGGACAGACTCGTCGGTGGCTTCCGCCGCGGCGGCCGCCTCGGCCTCGGGCGACTGCTCGACGTCTGCGGCCTCGGCAACGGCTTCTTCGGCGTCGGCGGGTTCCTCAGTCGGGACGGACTCGTCGGCGGCCATGGCCGCACCGGCCGACTCAGCCTCGGGCGACTGCTCGACGTCTGCGGGCTCAGCCTCGGCAACGGACTCATCGGCCATGGCCTCAGACACCGCCGCCTCGTCGGAATCGCTGTCGGCGACCTCGGCCTCGGCAACGGCTTCTTCGGCGTCGGCGGGTTCCTCAGTCGGGACGGACTCGTCGGCGGCCATGGCCGCACCGGCCGACTCAGCCTCGGGCGACTGCTCGACGTCTGCGGGCTCAGCCTCGGCAACGGGCTCATCGGCCATGGCCTCGGACACCGCCGCCTCGTCGGAATCGCTGTCGGCGACCTCGGCCTCGGCAACGGCTTCTCCGGCGTCAGCGGGTTCCTCAGTCGGGACAGACTCGTCGGTGGCCTCCGCCGTGTCGGCCGCCTCGGCCTCGGGCGACTGCTCGTCTTCTGCGGGCTCAGCCTCGGCAACGGACTCATCGGTCACGGCCTCAGACACCGCAGCGACAGCGTCACCCTCGGCTTCCTCGGCTTCCTCGGCTTCCTCGGACTCCGAGTCGGCGAGCTCGATAACCGCCGGCGCTACAGGCTCTTCGACGTCGTCAGCCTCATCGGCGGCGTCGGCCACCGTTGCGTCCTCGGCAGTCGCCGAGGCGCCACCCGGGGGACTCTCCGAGTCCTTGCGGTCGGCCTCACCTGCGACCTTGGCGGCGGCGACAACACCCGCGACGGCGCCCACCTGGATCACTTCGGTGGCCGCCTCGTCGGCGACCGGTGTCTCACCGATGTCGGCGTTACCGCGCAGCGACGCCGGATCCTCGCGCCCCTTGGGCGCCACCATCACGTAAACCACCGCCGCGATGAAGACGAACGTGGAGGTGAACGAGTTGACCCGGATACCGGCGATCAGCGTGGCGGTATCGCTGCGCAACAACTCGACCCAGAACCGGCCAAGACAGTAACCGGCGACGTACAGCGCGAACACCTTGCCGTGACCGAGCTTGTAACGCCGGTCAATCCAGATCAGCAGCGCAAAAATCAGGAGATTCCACAGCAGTTCGTACAGGAACGTGGGGTGGACGACACCGACCACCTCGCCCGTCGACACACCGTTGAGGGAGTCACGGAACCCGGCAGCATCACGACGCTCGTAGATCTCCAGGCCCCACGGCAGGGTCGTCGCCCGGCCGTACAGCTCCTGGTTGAAGTAGTTGCCCAACCGCCCGATCGCCTGCGCCAGGATGATTCCCGGTGCAACAGCATCTGCGAAGGCGGGCAACGGAATTCCCCGCTGTCTGCACCCGATCCAGGCTCCGACCCCGCCGAGGGCCACCGCACCCCAGATACCCAGTCCGCCATCCCAGATCCGGAACGCCGCGCCCAACCCGGCGCCACCGGTCCCGAAGTAGGTCGGCCAGTCGGTCATCACGTGATAGAGGCGGCCACCGACCAGCCCGAACGGTACCGCCCACAGGGCGATGTCGTAGATCACGCCACGTTCGCCGCCGCGCGCCTCCCACCGCCGATCACCGATGACCAGCGCAGCGACGATGCCGATGATGATGCACAGTGCGTACGCGCGCAGCGGAACCGGACCGATGAACCAGACGCCCTGCGCGGGGCTGGGGATGTAGGCCAGTGTCGTCACCGTCATGCCCGCACCGCCTGGCGCACACCCTCGGCGAGTTCCGCGGTCAGGGCGCGCAGCGCCGGCAGACCGTCGTCGAGAGCCGATACCAGCGCCGAGCCGACGATCACACCGTCTGCGTAGGCGCCGATCTCGGCGGCCTGCTGACGCGAGCGCACGCCGAGTCCGACGCCGACCGGGATATCCGATATCGCCTTGACCCGGCTCACCAGCTCCGGGGCGGCGTTCGACACGGCATCACGCGCACCGGTCACTCCCATGGTCGACGCCGCGTAGACGAATCCGCGTGAGGCCTCGACCGTCGCGGCCAGCCGCTCCTGGGTCGATGACGGCGCCACCAGGAAAATCCGGTCGAGATCGTGTTGCTCCGACACCCGAATCCACTCATCGGCTTCATCCGGGATCAGATCCGGCGTGATGAGGCCGAGTCCACCCGCCGACGCCAGATCCCGTGCGAAGGTCTCGACGCCCTTGCACAGCACCGGATTCCAGTAGGTCATCACCACGGCGTGACCACCGGCGTTGCTGATGGCCTCGACGGCCCGCAAGGCGTCGTACACCCGTACGCCGCCGGCCAGCGCCACCTCGGTGGCCCGTGCGATGGTCGGCCCGTCCATACCGGGATCGGAGTAGGCGACACCGACCTCGATGATGTCGGCGCCGGATTCGACCATGGCCGTCATCGCCGAGATGGATGTCTCGACATCCGGATAGCCGGTCGGCAGGTAGCCGATGAGCGCCGAGCGCCCCTCGGCGCGGCAACCATCGAACAATCCGGCGAGCCGGCTCACGAATCACCGTCCAACAGTCCGAACCACTTTCCTGCGGTCTCCACGTCCTTGTCACCGCGACCGGACAGGTTCACCACGATGATCGCGCCGGGCCCGAGTTCTGCGGCGAGCTTCATCCCGCCCGCCACCGCGTGCGCCGACTCGATGGCCGGAATGATGCCTTCGGTCCGGCACAGCAGCAGGAATGCATCCATCGCCTCGGTGTCGGTGATCGGTCGGTACTCGGCACGGCCGGCATCCTTGAGCAGCGCATGCTCGGGGCCGACACCGGGATAGTCCAGACCGGCTGAGATCGAATGAGATTCGAGGGTCTGACCGTCCTCGTCCTGCAACAGATACGAGAATGAGCCCTGGAAAGCGCCGGGCGAGCCGCCGGTGAATGTTGCTGCGTGCCTACCGGTTTCGACTCCGTCACCGGCTGCCTCGAACCCGATCAGCCGAACGCCCGGATCGTCGATGAAGGCGTGGAACATTCCGATCGCATTGGAACCGCCGCCGACACAGGCGGTCACCGCATCCGGTAGCCGGCCGGCCTGATCGCGGATCTGCACCCGGGTCTCCATGCCGATGATTCGCTGGAAGTCGCGGACCATGAGCGGGAACGGGTGCGGACCGGCCGCGGTGCCGAAGCAGTAGAAGGTGTCATCGGCGTTGGCGACCCAGTCGCGGAACGTCTCGTTGATGGCGTCCTTGAGCGTCTTCGATCCCGATTCCACCGACACGACCCGCGCGCCCAGCAGGCGCATCCGGGCCACATTGAGTGCCTGGCGGGCCGTGTCGACGGCTCCCATGTAGATGACGCAGTCCAACCCGAGCAGCGCGCAGGCGGTGGCGGTCGCGACGCCATGCTGGCCGGCGCCGGTCTCGGCGATGACCCTTGTCTTGCCCATCTGACGGGCGAGCAGCGCCTGCCCCAGCACATTGTTGATTTTGTGAGATCCGGTGTGGTTGAGGTCTTCTCGCTTCAGGAAGATCCGGGCACCACCGACATGGCGGGTGAGCCGCTCCGCTTCGTACAGCGGGGACGGGCGGCCGCTGTAATGACGCTGCAGACGGTCGAGCTCATCGAGGAAGGTCTGATCGCGGCGCGCCTTCTCGTAGGCGGCGGTCACCTCTTCGATGACGGCCATCAGGGCCTCGGGGACCAGGCGTCCGCCATAGGGTCCGAAATGTCCCTTGGCGTCCGGGTCGTGGCTGGTGGGTTCGGCGAGGGCTGCGCTGGTGTGGGGCAGCTCGGGGCCGGAGATATCGCCCATGTCTAACTCAGCGGGCGGGTTTCGGGCAGGACGGGTGAGCGCCTGCGGTGACAAGGTCGGAAACGGCACTACGCGGATCGCCACTGGTGACCAGTCCCTCCCCGACGAGCACGGCATCGGCGCCCGCTCCGGCGTAGGCCAACAGGTCGGCCGTGCCGCGGATACCGGACTCGGCAACGCGGATGACCTTCGACGGCAGTCCCGGCGCGATCCGCGCGAAGCAGTCGCGGTCGACCTCCAGGGTCTTGAGGTTGCGCGCGTTGACGCCGATGACCGAAGCCCCGGCCTGCAGGGCCCGGTCGGCCTCCTCCTCGGTGTGCACCTCCACCAGGGCGGTCATCCCGAGCGATTCGGTGCGGTCGAGCATCGACTCCAAGGCCTTTTGCTCCAGCGCTGCGACGATCAGCAGCAGCATGTCGGCGCCATGGGCGCGGGCCTCATGGATCTGGTAGGGGCCGACGATGAAGTCCTTGCGCAGCACCGGAATCGACACCGCCGCACGCACACTGTCCAGATCGTCGAGCGATCCGTTGAAGCGGCGTTCCTCGGTGAGCACGCTGATGACGCGGGCGCCACCGTCCTCGTAGGCCTTCGCCAGCTGCGCGGGATCTGCGATCGACGCCAACTCACCACGTGACGGGCTGGCACGCTTGACTTCGGCGATCACAGCGATGCCGGGCACACGAAGCGCGGCCATCACATCCAGTGGCGGCCGCGCATCTTTGGCCCGTTGCTTGATGTCGGCGAAGCTCACGGCGGCTTCACGGGTGGCAACGTCGGCGCGGACTCCTTCGATGATGGAGTCGAGCACGGTCGCCGAACTCATTGGCCATCGTCCTTTTCCGTCGGCCGGGATCCTCCCGGAATGGTCTGCGTCGACCACATCGATGTCATGGACCCCGTTGTTTTCTGAAAGGTTAGTCGCCAGCGCCACACCTTCTGTCACCGACCCTGGTTGTCCGGATCCGGCCTGTTCGGCTCGCTGGTGGGATCACTGCCCTCGTCCAACGCGTCCCACATCATCCGCTCCGACATTCCCTCCGGGCCGCCGCCGTCGGCCGTTTCCGAGCGCACCGCGTCGCGTCGTGCCGCCGGCGCGACGTAACGGGCCGTCGACGTCCGAGCGGTCGCCGCCGAACGCATCAACAATCCGGCTGCGACCAGCGCAATCACCGCCGCAGCCACCGCCACGCCGGCGCCGGCGTAGAAGCGCTGTGAGCCCACCAGCGCCGAGACCGGGACCTCGGCAATCCCGGCAGCGCGTACCGCGACGTCATGGGTCACCCACTGGCTGATGCCCAGATAGGCGATCCCGGCACCCGACACGGCGACCAGGACGGCCACCGCACGCAACAGCAGGCCCCGGACGGCCAGCGCCGCCACCGCCGCCGCCAGCAGCACCAGGGCGAGTGGCACCAGCGCCGTCGACCAGGCCGCACCCGACAATGTCGAGGTCTTGGGCTGCCCGAGACCGTCGAACGTGCTCACCTCGACCCAGGGCAGGCGAGAGGCCCCCCACAGCGCCAACGCGCCGAGAGCCAGCAGTGCCTGCGCGAGCCGGATCAAGGTTGGCCCAGCGTCTCGGCCGCCGCGATCGCGTTCAGCACCGCCTTGGCCTTGTTGGCGGACTCGTTGTACTCGTAGGGCCCGTTGGAGTCGGCCACGACTCCCCCGCCGGCCTGCACGTAGGCGGTGCCGTCGCGCATGAGGGCGGTCCGGATGGCGATCGCGAAATCAGCGTTGCCGGCGAAGTCCAGGTAGCCGAGCACGCCGCCATAGAGGCCGCGCCTGGTCAGCTCGACCTCTTCGATGAGTTCCATGGCGCGGACCTTGGGCGCACCGGACAGCGTGCCCGCCGGGAAGCACGCGGTGACGGCGTCCAGCGCGGTCTTGCCGTCGGCGAGATGCCCGGTCACCGTCGACACCAGGTGCATGACGTGGCTGTAGCGCTCGATGTGGCTGTAGTCCTCCACCCGCACCGTCCCCGGCTGACACACCCGTCCCAGATCGTTGCGGCCCAGATCGACCAGCATCAGGTGCTCGGCGCGTTCCTTTTCGTCGGCCAACAGCTCCTTCTCCAGGAGCACGTCCTCCTCCTCGGTGTCGCCGCGCCATCTGGTCCCGGCGATCGGATGCGTGGTCGCCTTGCCGTCCTTGACGGTGACCAGTGCCTCCGGGCTGGACCCGACGACGGAGAAATCAAGTCCCCCTTCGGTATCCGGCACGTTGAGCAGGTACATGTACGGGCTCGGATTGGTCGCCCGCAGCATCCGGTAGACGTCCAGTGGATCGGCGGCGGTACTGATCTCGAAACGCTGCGAGGGCACCACCTGGAACGCCTCACCGGCCTCGATATCTCCGACCAGCTTGTCCACGATCGCGCTGTACTCCTCGACGGTGCGCTGCGCGCGGAACTGCGGCTGCGGCCGGCTGAAGGTGGACACCGTGGAATGCAGCGGTTCGGCGAGGGCGGCCGTCATCACGTCGAGGCGGGCCACCGCATCGTCGTAGGCCTCGTCGACCCGGTCGTCGGTACCGTTCCAGTTCACGGCGTTGGCGATCAGGGTGATGGTGCCCTCGTGGTGGTCGACGGCGGCGATGTCGGTGGCCAGCAACAGCAGCATGTCGGGCAGCCCCAGATCGTCCACGGCGATTTCCGGCAGCCGTTCCAGCCTGCGCACCATGTCGTAGGCGAAATATCCGACCAGCCCCGACGACAGCGGCGGCAGCCCGGGCAGCGCGGCGGTGGCCAGCAGATCCAGCGTGCTGCGCAGCGCGACGAGCGGGTCGCCACCGGACGGCGCGTCCTGCGGCGTGGCACCCAGCCAGACCGCCTCGCCGTCGCGGACCGTCAGCGCCGACGGCGCGCCGGCACCGATGAACGACCACCGCGACCAGGACCGTCCATTCTCGGCGGATTCCAGCAGGAACGTGCCCGGCCGGTTGGCGGCCAGCTTGCGGTACGCCGACAGCGGCGTCTCACTGTCGGCCAGCACCTTGCGGGTCACCGGAACCACCCGGTGCCCGGCGGCGAGTTCCCGGAAGTCCTCGCGAGGCGTGGTGACGGCCAGCGTGACGGTGTTGGGTTGCACGGGCCCAATCCTCCCAGACGCCGGAAAGCAGTTCGGCGTAGCGTGGGCAGCCGTGACGCTTATCAAGACCGGTGACCGCGTAGCCGAGTTCGAACTGCCCGACCAGACCGGCACCTTGCGCAGTCTGTCGGCACTGCTCGCCGACGGACCCGTGGTGTTGTTCTTCTACCCCGCCGCGATGACGCCCGGCTGCACCAAGGAGGCCTGTCACTTCCGTGACCTGGCGGCCGAGTTCGCCGCCGCTGGTGCATCCCGGGTGGGCATCAGCACCGACGCGGTGGAGAAGCAGGCCAAGTTCGCCGATCAGCAGCGCTTCGACTACCCGCTGCTCTCGGACGCCGACGGCACGGTCGCCACCGCGTTCGGGGTGAAACGCGGCCTGCTCGGCAAGCTGATGCCGGTCAAGCGGACGACGTTCGTGATCGACACCGACCGCACCGTGCTCGAGGTCATCTCCAGCGAGTTCAGCATGGACACCCACGCCGACAAGGCCCTCGAGGTGCTCAGGGCGCGTTGACCGCCCGCAGCACCGCCGCCATGGAGGCACCCAGCACCGAATCGCTGCGTCCGCACGCCCACCCGGACCGCGCTTCCAGATAGGTGATGGCGGTGGCGCCGATCGACTGCTGGGTCAGGCCGAGGATCTCGACCGAATGCCCGGCCAAGGCCAGTGCCCGGGTGAGCGCCTCGACGGGCCCGACGTCGCGGTGCGAGCTGGTCTGGACGCGCCCGTCGACGATGAGGCTGATCTCGGTGACGTCGTCGCTGCCGGTGTGCCAGTCCTTCAGCTGCACCGGACCTTCGGGGCCCAGGTAGGTCGCCTCGAACAGCTCGTACAGTTCGGCTGCGCCGATCTCGGCGCCGCTGTCGTCGGTGTGCGCCTGCACGTGCCGGGCGAAGTCGATCTGCAGGCGCCGCGGCAGTTCCAACCCGTGTTCGGCGTGCAGCAGATAGGCGATGCCGCCCTTGCCGGACTGTGAATTGACCCGGATCACCGCGTCGTAGGTGCGGCCGATATCGGCCGGGTCGATGGGCAGATACGGTACCCGCCAGTCGATGTCGTTCTCCGCTCGCCCGGCCGCGGCCGCCCGGGCGCGATGCTCGGCCAGCCCCTTCTTGATGGCGTCCTGGTGTGTGCCGGAGAACGCGGTGTGCACCAGATCGCCCACATAGGGGTGCCGTTCATGAATCGGCATCCGGGTGCAGTGCGCGACAGTGCGGGCGATCGCGTCGATATCGGAGAAATCGATCTTCGGGTCCACCCCCTGGGCGTACAGATTGAGCGCCAGGGTGGCGATGTCGACATTGCCGGTGCGTTCACCGTTGCCGAACACGCAGCCCTCCACGCGCTGGGCGCCGGCCAGCACCGCCAGTTCGGCACAGGCGACCCCGGTTCCGCGGTCGTTGTGCGGGTGCACCGACAGGACGACGCTGTCGCGGCGGGCGATGTTGCGGTGCATGTATTCGATCTGGTCGGCGTAGACGTTCGGGGTGGCCACTTCGACGGTGGCCGGCAGGTTCAGGATCACCGGTCGCTGCGGTGTCGCATCCCACAGACCGGTCATGGCATCGCAGATCTCCAGCACATAGTCGGGTTCGGTGAGGTTGAACACCTCCGGGGAGAACTCGAACCGGATGTTGGGCCGGTCGCCGGCGAATTCGAGCACGTCGCGGCCGCCGGCGGTGATCAACTCACGCAGCTCGTCGCGGCCCTTGCCCAGCACCGTATTCCGCCATACCGGCGCGGTGGCGGTGTACAGGTGGATGACCACGTCATTGCCGATACCGCGCACGGATTGCACGGTGCGTTCGATCAGGTCGCGGCGGGCTGGGGTGAAGACCACGATGGTGACGTCGGGCGGAGCGACGTCGGATTCGGCGATGAGCCGGACGAAGTCGTAGTCGGTCTGCGACGCCGACGGGTAACCGACCTCGATCTCCTTGTAGCCCATGCTCACCAGCAGTTCGAAGAATCGCCTCTTGCGGGCCGGGTCCATCGGTTCGGCCAGCGCCTGATTGCCGTCTCGCAGATCCACCGGCACCCACAACGGCGCCTCGGTGAGCCGCGCATCCGGCCAGTACCGTTGCCGCAGTGGCACTTCCACCCGATCGTAGACGCCGGTGTATCGGTGCCACGGCATCGGTGAGCGTTGTTGACGATTCCAGTTCACGATTGCTTCCCGTTCGGTCGATGAAGGATCCGACCGGCGCGATGAGGCCCCACGACAGGGGGCCGGTCGGTCAGGCCCTGCCGAGGCGGCGAAGGAGAAGCTGGCGCGTCATGATGGCTAGACTGTACCTCAACTCCTCAGACAAGTAGAGAGGTTGGGGCACGATGGCAACTCAAGTCCAACGCCACCCGCTGGCCGCGCAGGCCGCGGAACTGCTGTTGACCCGCATCCGCGACGGCGAGTGGCCACTCGGGCACCGGATCCCCGGCGAGACCACGCTGGCCGCCCAACTCGGCGTCGGACGTTCTACCCTGCGCGAGGCCATCCGCGAACTCGCCGGCCGGGGGGTTCTGGAAAGCCGGCAGGGCGCGGGCGTCTTCGTCACCGCGGTGGATGCCACCGAGGACTGGGATGCCGTGTTGCGACGCACCACGATCGCCTCGGTGATCGAGGCCCGGATCGCCATCGAGGCCGAGGCGGCGGCGCTGGCCGCCACCCGCCGCACCCCCGCGGACCTGCGCGACATCCGGCGCACGCTGGCGGCACGCGGTGTTCGGGGTCAGTCGGTGCCCGCACACGTGGACGCCGACATGGCGTTTCACCGCGCGGTGATCGCCGCCGCCCACAACGACGTGCTCTCCGGACTCTTCGATGCCTTCCTGCCGCGACTGCGCACCGCGATGATCGACATGCTCAAGATCGCGCCGGTGACCAGCGAGGCCGCTGACCATGCGTGTCACCAGGAACTGGCCGACGCCATCGCGGCCCGATCCCCCACTGCCGCGGCCACAGCCAGCCGCACTCACCTGACCGCGCTGAAGGAGTCCTTCTCATGACCACCGTGCTGGAGATCACCGACGTCACCTTCCGCCGCGACGGCAAGCAGATCATCGACGGCATCTCGCTGACGGTGCAGGCCGGTGAACACTGGGCGCTGCTGGGACCCAACGGTGCCGGCAAGAGCACGCTGCTGGGATTCTGCGCGGCAGTGACGTTTCCCAGCAGCGGCACGGTGCGCATCCTGGGCGGTCAGATGGGACGCACCGATCTGTCGGTGCTGCGCCGATCCATCGGCCACGTCAATCCGCGGCACCGGCTGCAGTACCCGCTGACGGTGCGCGAGGTCGTGCTCACCGGTTTCACCGCGACCGTGGACACCGCGGCACACTGGAGCCCCAGCCCCGCGCAGGTGCGGCGGGCCGACGAGCTGATCGACACCGTCGGACTGTCCGCGCGCGCCGACGCCATCTGGCCGACGCTGTCCCAGGGCGAGCGTGGACGGTCGCTGATCGCCCGCGCCCTGATCGCCGAACCGCGGCTGCTGCTGCTGGATGAGCCCAGCACCGGCCTGGACGTCGCCGCCCGCGAGCAACTGCTGGAAACCATTGACACACTGGAGGTCACGCATCCGGAGATGGCCTCCATCCTGGTGACCCATCACCTGGAGGAACTGCCCACCAGCACCACCCACGCGCTGCTGATCGGCGCGGGCCGCACGGTGGCCATCGGGCCGGCGCAGAGCACCGTGACCACCGAGCATGTCAGCGCCGCGTTCCGGCATCCGGTGACCGTGGGGTTCGACGACGGCCGGTGGAGCGCACGGGCCAAGGCGCGGCGCGAGCGCAGCGACGGGGAGATTCACCCTGCGCGGGTGACCTAACCCGCCGGGGCCTGATCGCGGCGGCGGCGCGCCTCGCGGTGCCGGGTCACCGGCGAGGTGTCGATGACGCGATTGGCCATGATGGCCAGAAACCTCGCCGGCTGCAACTGCGGCGGCACCACATCGTGGCGGATCGCGATGTCGGGCAGCGCGGCCAGCGCCTCATCGACCGCGGCGGTCGCCACGTCGACGATCTCGAAAAGCAGTCCGGACTCCGCCTTTTCGACGCTGTCCACCTCATCCTCGGGTGACTCGACTCCGTCGGCCTCATAGTCGATCATGACCAGCGCGGTGGCGTGATAGGCGTCGTCCTCGGTGCCCAGCTTGCCCAGCAGGTCGATCAGCCATTCGGCCTTGTCGGGCTCGGAGGTCAGGATCGTCGAACGCAGTCCGTAGACGAAACCGAGCGCAGCCAGCGGGTGGCGTAGCCGCAGGTTCTTGGCGTCCCCGTAGCTCTCCTCGACGCGGTTGGCGGCGTTCTTTCCGAAGCTGGAATCCATCCGTTTGGTGCTGATCAGCAATTCCGGACCGGTGTCCCAGTCCGACATGACGACGTCGACCTGCTTCATGTAGTGCTTGCCGAGCACGCTGGCGCTGGAGCCGACGATGCCCTTCATCGAGCGCCCCAGCCTTGCCTCGATGAGCTGACGTTCCCGTTGCGGCAGCGCCTCGAGCAGACTGGCGATCGCACCCGGCATGATCCGTGGGTCGGTGGGCCGCGGCCACACCGCATCCGGATCGAAGCCCGCGCGGCGCAATTCGTAGGACATCCAGACGTCCAGAGCCAGCGCGGGCACCCCGGTGGTCGACGGGGCGTCCAGGTACAGCGGTACGCCCAGCAGTTTGCGCAGCACCTTGAAGTCCGGGCGGAAGGTCAGCGTGTCAGCGGTCCGCAGCCACGGGTTGGTGTGCACCCCGGCGGGCGCGGCGTCGGCGACGATCCGGTCGAAGATGGCCCAGGCGGTGGCTTTGGTGGAGGGCTCAGCGGGCACGCCGCGACCTTACCGCTCTCCTGGAGGCCAGCGAATGGCGCGCGGCCTGAACCGATTCCAGGTCCGTCGCCAGGTCCAGTGCATCGTCGATGACGCCGATCGCATCGAGCAGCTTGCCGCGGCCCAGCAGCGCGGCGACGGGGCGCCGGGCGGCCCGCAATTCGGTGGCGCGGGCGGCGATCAGTTCCGGGGCCGGGACCAGCCAGCGATCCGCTTCGCGTGGTTCGATTTTCAGCACACCGCCGCCGTAGGCGCGGCCCACCATCTCCGCATGCAGCACCGTCACCGAGTTCAGCGCGGCCAGCGGCAACAGATCGCGGCCCAGTGCGGCCACCTCATCGCGCAGGTACACCCCGTGCACCGAATTGAGGTGGTGCGCCGCGGCCCGATTGGTGACCAGCCGCGGCGTGTCGGCATTCATGCACGTCAGCAGCAGGTCGGCAGGTTTGACCAGCGGCACCAGGTACCAGGGTGTGCGGACCCGGCATTTGTAGGCCAGGTGCACCCCGGCGGCGTGGCCGGCCTCGATATAGCGCTGCGCCGGCGCCGAGAGCCGACCGCTGGGCCGGAAAAGGTGCACCGAGCGCCCGTCGGCGCCCAGCGCCGCGAGTTGGTTCGTGGACAGGGTGAGCCCACGGAGGTGACCGCTGCCCGGCGGGGACAGGGTCAGCAGATCGGCCGGTCGCAGCCTGAGCTCGGACACCCGGGCCGGGGACAACGCGAAGTAGCCGTTGTTGCCGGTCACCATGCCCAGCGTGGTGTCACCCCACTCTTCGAGCGTGCTGAACCGCCCGTCGTCGTGCAGGCCGTGCAGAATCTCGACGGGCCGATTGCCGATGAGCCCGCTGACCCATTTGTCGGCCGGATCAACCGGGGACCAATGCCGTTGCACCAGTTCGGAAGTCAACGCTTCGGCATTGCGGGCCCGGTGGATGACGGCGTGCCCGGACGGGCCGGCCCCGAAGCCATCGGCCAGCAGCAGCACCACATCGGCCTCGGCCCCCGGGAAGACCTGCTCATCGAACATCACCAGTTCCACGCTGGCGAACCGGTCGAAGAGGAACTTGCGCACCGCGGCGGCGTAGTTGACGCTGAGCAGCTCGGCGGGCAGCACCAGCGCCATCCGGCCGCCCGGACGCAGGAACAGCGCGGCGTGCACGGTGAATGCCGCCCAGCTGGAGGCCAGCGCCGACAGCGTGACGCCGGCCTTGAGCGCGGCGCGCCGGGACTGGGCCCGCTGACTGCCGCGGAAGTCCTGGTAGCGGATGTAGGGCGGGTTGCCCAGCACCGCCGAATACGTCGGCGTAGGGGCGATGTCGAAGAAGTCCGCGGTGCGCACCCGCGCCCGGCCACCGGCCTCGGTCACCCGGCGCCGGGCCGTCGCGACGCTGGCGGGATGGATCTCGACCCCGTCGAGCTCGGGGTGTTCGGCGCCGAGCCGACGCAACCGTTCGGTGGCTGCGACCAGGAAGGCAGCATCACCGGCCGACGGTTCGAACACCGCGTCATCGGGTGCGCGCACCGCCCAGTCGGCCAGATACCGGGTGATCTGCGGTGGGGTGAAGAAAGCACCACGTGCCTTGCGGGTGGCGGCGGTGTCTTCGGTCACCGGGCCATTGTCAACGATGCCACCGACAAATCCGGTCAAGCGTCGCCGAGCAGCAGGTCCGCGTCGAAGCAGCTGTGATCCCCGGTGTGGCAGGCCCCGCCGAGCTGGTCGACCACGAGCAGCACGCTGTCGCCGTCGCAGTCCAGCCGCACCGAGCGCACGTACTGGGTGTGCCCCGAGGTCGCGCCCTTGACCCACTGTTCGCCGCGGGATCGCGAGAAGTAGGTGGCCTCGCGGGTTTCCAGGGTGCGGGCCAGCGCCTCGTCGTCCATCCAGGCGACCATCAGCACGTCGCCGCTGCCGTGTTCCTGCACCACCGCGGTGAACAGGCCGGCCGCATTGCGTTTGAGACGGGCGGAGATGACGGGGTCAAGGGATGTCATCGAACCTCAATGCCCTCGGCCGCCATCGCCGCCTTCACCTCACCGATGGTGAGTTCACCGAAGTGGAACACGCTGGCGGCCAGCACCGCATCGGCGCCGGCCTGCACGGCCGGGGCGAAATCGCCCACCGCGCCCGCGCCGCCGCTGGCGATCACCGGGACCGTGACCGCCGCGCGCACCGCGTGCAGCATCGGCAGGTCGAAACCGGCCTTGGTGCCGTCGGCGTCCATCGAGTTCAGCAGGATCTCCCCCACCCCGAGTTCGGCTCCGCGGCGGGCCCATTCGACGGCGTCGATTCCGGTGCCGCGACGGCCGCCGTGGGTGGTGACCTCCCAGCCCGACGGGGTCGGTTCAGACCCCGCGGGCACCGTGCGGGCATCGACGCTCAGCACGATGCACTGGGAACCGAACTGCCTGGACAGTTCGGCCAGCAGTTCCGGTCGCGCGATCGCGGCGGTGTTCACCGACACCTTGTCCGCACCCGCGCGCAGCAACGTGTCCACATCGGCCACCGAGCGCACCCCGCCGCCCACGGTGAGCGGGATGAACACCTGCTCGGCGGTGCGGCGCACCACCTCGAGCATGGTGGACCGCCCGGCCGAGGAGGCGGTGACATCCAGGAAGGTCAGCTCGTCGGCGCCGGCGGCGTCATAGGCTGCCGCCAGCTCGACGGGATCGCCTGCATCCCTGAGGTTCTCGAAGTTCACACCCTTGACGACCCGACCGTCATCGACGTCCAGGCATGGAATGACCCTGACCGCGACACCCATCTCAGTACTCCTCCGGGGAACCCGCGGCGGCGACCAGTTCCAGGATCTGCTCGTGGATGCCCGGGGCAGCGGCCAGCGCCGACTTCGATTCGGCCGTCCACGGTTTCCCGGCGAGATCGGTGACGATGCCGCCGGCGGCGCGCACCAGTGCCACACCGGCCGCGTGATCCCAGATGTGGTGACCGAAACTGATCGCGCCGCCGAGCACCCCGGCGGCCACGTACGCCAGGTCGACGCCGGTGGCGCCGTGCATGCGTACCCGGGACGACACGCGGCTCAGGTTGGCCAGCACCTCGGCCCGGTAGCGGCCGGGAAAGCGGCCGCGCGAGTCGATATTGTAGGTCTGGATGCCGACGATCGAATCGGTGAGAGTGGACCGTGTCAGGGCGGGAAGCTCTGTTCCGTTGTCCCGCAACGGTCCACCGGCCGCCGCGATATAGCGGTTGCCGGTGAACGGCAGCCAGGTCAACCCGCCGACCGGCTCCCCGTCGGCGAGCAGACCGAGCAGGATCGCGGCCATCGGCGAACCGGCGGCGTAGTTGAAGGTGCCGTCGATCGGGTCGAGCACCCACACCAGCTCGGAATCGATGGGCGCTCCGCCGAATTCCTCGCCGTGTACCCCGATGCCGGTCTGCTCGGTCAGGGCCGCCACCACGCGGCGCTCGATGGCGAGATCCACTTCGGTCGCGAAGTCGTTGCCCTGCTTGCGGACTGCGGAGTCGGCCCGGTGTCCGTCGATGAACGCCGCCGACACATTGTCGAGGACGTCTGCGGCGGTGGCGAGCAGTGCCGCGAGTTTCCCGGGCTCGACCATCAGCCGCTGACCGCGCTGAGCGCCTCGGGCAGCGTGAAACGCCCGGCGTACAGCGCCTTTCCGACGATGGCGCCCTCGACGCCGCGGTCGGTCAGGGTGGCGATGGCCCGCAGGTCGTCCAGGCTGGACACCCCACCGGAGGCGATCACGGGCGCGTCGGTGCGCTCGGTGACCGAGGCCAGCAGTTCCAGGTTCGGCCCGTTCAGGGTGCCGTCCTTGGTGACATCGGTGACCACGAAGCGTGAGCAGCCCTCGCCGACAAGGCGATCCAGGACCGGCCAGAGGTCACCGCCGTCGGTCTCCCAACCGCGGCCGCGCAGGCGGTAGTCGCCGTTCTCCAGCTTGACGTCCAGCCCGACGGCCACCTTGTCGCCGTGCTCGGCGATCGCTTCGGCGCACCACTGCGGATTCTCCAGCGCCGCGGTGCCCAGGTTCACCCGGCGGCATCCGGTGGCCAGCGCGGCCTTCAGGCTCTCGTCGTCGCGGATACCGCCGGAGAGCTCTACCGCGACATCGAGTTGCCCGACCACATCGGCGAGCAGTTCGCGGTTGGAACCACGCCCGAACGCGGCGTCCAGGTCGACCAGATGGATCCATTCGGCACCGTCGCGCTGCCAGCCGAGCGCGGCGTCCAGGGCGGAGCCGTACTCGGTTTCACTGCCGGCCACACCCTGAACCAGGCGTACGGCGCGGCCCTCGACGACGTCGACGGCGGGAAGAAGAATTAGGGACACGTGCGGTTACCTTACTTGCCTCGTCAGCCGAGGCTGTCGACCCAATTGCGCAGCAGCGTCGCACCGGCGTCGCCGCTCTTCTCGGGGTGGAACTGGGTGGCGGACAGCGGCCCGTTCTCCACGGCCGCCAGGAACGGCACCTGATGGGTCGCCCAGGTGAGCAGCGCGTCGGGGTCACCCTCCCAGGTCTGCGCCGCATAGGAGTGCACGAAGTAGAAGCGGGTGTCGGCGTCGAGGCCGCGGAACAGGGTGCTCCCGGCGGGGGCATCGACGACGTTCCAGCCCATGTGCGGGATCACCGGGGCATCGAGGCGGGTCACCGCTCCCGGCCACTGGGCGCAGCCCTGCGTCTGTACCCCGAACTCGACGCCGCGGGTGAACAGGATCTGCATACCGACGCAGACGCCGAGCACCGGACGGCCCGCAGCCAGGCGCTTGGCGATGATCTGTTCGCCGCCGATATCGCGCAGGCCCGTCATGCAGGCCTCATAGGCGCCGACGCCGGGTACCACCAGACCGTCGGCCTCGAACGCCGCGCCGGGATCCGCGGTGACCTCGACATCGGCACCGGTGCGCTCCAGGGCGCGCTGCGCCGACCGCAGGTTGCCGGACCCGTAGTCCAGCACCACAACTTTTCGCGAACTCTCCACGTTTACAGGGTGCCTTTGGTGGACGGCACACCGGACACCCGCGGATCGAACTCCACCGCCTGGCGCAGCGCGCGGGCGACGGCCTTGTACTCCGCCTCGGTGATGTGGTGCGGGTCGCGGCCGTAGAGGGTGCGCACGTGCAATGCGATGCGCGCGTTGTAGGCCAGCGATTCGAAGACGTGCCGGTTGATCACGGTGTGGTACGGGGTGCTGGAGCCGGCAATGGTGAACTCCACCATGTACTCCGGTTCGCCGGTGTGCACGAAGTAGGGGCGGCCGGAGACGTCGACGGCCGCGTGCGCCAGGGTCTCGTCCATCGGGATGTAGGCGTCACCGAACCGCCGGATGCCCTTCTTGTCCCCCAGCGCCTGGCCGAGGGCCTGTCCGAGCACGATCGCGGTGTCCTCGACGGTGTGGTGGCCCTCGATCTCGATATCGCCGCGGGCCTGCACGCTGAGATCGAAACTGGCATGGCTGCCCAGCGCGGTGAGCATGTGATCGAAGAACGGCACGCCGGTGTCGATGTCGACCTTGCCGGTGCCGTCGAGGTCGATCTCCACGACGATGTCGGACTCCTTGGTCTTGCGTTCGACTCTCGCTCGACGGGTCATGAGGCTCCTTGCAGGTGGGCTGTGGGTGCCGAGACGGTACCGAGGACGCCCGATTCGGCGATCGTGGCACTGACGTCGAGCAGCAGATCGTTCTCGTCGATCAGGCCGATGGTGGTGCGCAGGTACCCGGGGATGCCGACATCGCGGATCAGCACCCCGGCGTCCAGGTAGCGCTGCCAGACCGCGGGCGCGTCGGCGAATCCCCCGAACAGCACGAAGTTGGCATCGCTGGGGATCACCCGGAAACCCATCCCGGTCAGCGCCGCGGCCACGCGTTCGCGCTCGGCGATCAAGGTGGCGACGCTGCCCAGGGTGTCATCGGCGTGCCGCAGCGCCGCGCGGGCGGCGACCTGGGTGAGCACCGAGAGGTGATAGGGCAGCCGGACCAGCAGCAGGGCGTCGATCACCGCGGGATCGGCGATCAGGTAGCCCAGCCGCCCGCCGGCGAAGGCGAAGGCCTTACTCATGGTGCGGGTGACGATCAGCTTGGCCGGGTAGTCGGCGATCAGCTGCACCGCGCTGGGCTGCGAGGAGAACTCGCCGTAGGCCTCGTCGACGATCACCACCCCGGGGGCGGCCTCGAGCACCCGGCGCAGATCGTCGAGCGAAACGCTCTGCCCCGATGGGTTGTTCGGGCTGGCCAGGAACACCACATCGGGCTCCTGGGCCGCCACCGCGGCGACGGCGACATCGGTGTCCAGGCCGAAATCCTCGGCGCGCGCGGCGTGCAGCCACGACGTCTGGGTGCCGTCGGAGATGATCGGATGCATCGAGTAGGAGGGCACGAAACCCATCGCGCTGCGCCCCGGCCCGCCGAACGCCTGCAGGATCTGCTGCAGGATCTCATTGGATCCGTTTGCCGCCCAGACATTTTCGACCGTGACCTCGATACCGGTCTGGCCGCTCAGATAGGCGGCCAGGTCGGTCCGTAAGGCGACGGCATCCCGGTCGGGATACCGGTGCAGATCGGATGCGGCGTCCCGCACCGACTCGGCCACGTCATCGATGAGCGCCTTGGTGGGCGGATGCGGGTTCTCGTTGGTGTTCAGCCGCACCGGCACCGACAGTTGCGGCGCGCCGTACGGCGTCTTACCGCGCAGGTCGTCCCGCAGCGGCAGATCGTCGAGCGTGATCTTGGCCATTCCTACCTTTCGAATCTCCGCCGGACCGCCTCGCCGTGGGCCGGCAGATTCTCTGCCTTGGACAGCGTGATCACATGACCGGCAACATCTTTGAGTGCGGCCTCGTCGTACTCGACGACATGGATACCGCGCAGGAAGGTCTGCACCGACAGTCCGCTGGAGTGCCGTGCGCAGCCGGCGGTGGGCAACACGTGGTTGGAACCGGCGCAGTAGTCGCCGAGGCTGACCGGCGACCAGGCACCGACGAATATCGCGCCCGCCGAACGGATCTTGCCCGCGACCGCCGCGGCGTCCTCGGTCTGGATCTCCAGGTGTTCGGCGGCGTAGGCGTTGACGACCCGGACCCCGGCGGCCACATCGTCGACCAGGACGATCGCGGACTGCCTGCCGGTGAGCGCGGCGGTCACCCGCTCGCGGTGCACGGTGGTCTCCAGCTGTGCGGCCACCTCCCGGTCGGACGCGTCGGCCAGCGCGACACTGTCGGTGACCAGCACGCTCGCGGCCATCTCGTCGTGTTCGGCCTGGCTGATCAGGTCGGCGGCGATGTGCCGCGGATCGGCGGTGTGGTCGGCCAGGATGGCGATCTCGGTGGGACCGGCCTCGGCGTCGATGCCCACCTGGGACCGGCAGATGCGCTTGGCGGCGGTGACGTAGATGTTGCCGGGCCCGGTGATCATGTCCACCGGGGCGAGTTCGCTGCCATGTCCCGTCGCTCCGCTCGCCCCAGCCCCGTCGGTGTCGGTGCCGCCGTAGGCCAGCAGGGCGACCGCCTGGGCACCGCCGACGGCCCACACCTCGTCGACACCCAGCAGCGCGGCCGCGGCCAGGATGGTCGGATGCGGCAGGCCGCCGAACTGGGCTTGGGGTGGGCTGGCGATCACCAGCGACTCGACCCCGGCGGTCTGGGCGGGCACCACATTCATCACGACGCTGGAGGGATACACGGCGTTGCCGCCCGGTACGTAGAGCCCGACCCGTTCCATCGGGACCCAGCGCTCGGTGACCGTGGCACCCGGCGCCAGCGTCGTGGTGGTGTCGGTGCGGCGCTGATCGGCGTGCACGATGCGGGTCCGGTCGATCGCCACCTCGAGGGCGGCGCGTACGTCGGCGTCCAGCTCCGACAGCGCGGCCTGCAGTTTCGCGGTGGGCACCCGGACCGTCGCGGGGCGCACACCGTCGAAGTTCTCGCCGTACTCCAGGGCTGCGATCGCGCCACGCGCGGCGATATCGTCGACGATCGGACGGACCTTCGGGACCACCGAGTCCACGTCGACACCGCCGCGCGGCAGCGTCGTCCGCAACCGGGCCGCGGACAGGTCCGCACCCCGCAGATCGATGCGGGCCATGAGGGATCGTGGTGACGTCACGGGTCTATTGTCCCAGAGCAGGCCAAATCGAATTCGGGAGCCGTCATGTCCGCGTCGCCGTCACGTAAGCAACATCCCAACAACGCCTCCGGCGTGCCGATGCTGGTACCGCCGGCGCTGGAGAACTTCCAGATCAAGTACATCAATCCGCTGATGACACCGATCAGCAGGAAGCTGCCCGGGATGAGCGTGATCACGCACATCGGGCGCACCTCCGGGACCCGGTACGAAACCCCGGTCACGGCCTACCGCAAGGGCAACACCCTGGCCATCGGACTGATCCACGGCAAGACGAACTGGGTGAAGAATGTGCTGGCCGCCGGTGAGGCGGACATCCTGGTGTCGCGCAAGAACCTGCACCTGGTGAATCCGCGGGTCGTGCCGGCGGGCACCAAAGATCCGTCGCTGCCCGTCATCGCTCGCGTGATGGCACGCAAGACCGGGGTCCTCGTCGCCGATATCGCCTGAAAACTCCGTTGACCGGACCTGCCACACTTTCTCCATGACCTGGCAGGTGTGGCTGGCTTTCCTCGGTGCGGCGATCGTGATCAGTGTGGCGCCGGGCCCCGGCGCGGTGCAGTCGATGGCCACCGGGATGACCGAGGGTCTGCGGCGCGGCTGGTGGAGCGTGTTCGGCCTGGAGATCGGTCTGATGCTGCAACTGGCGCTGGTGGCCGCCGGCGTCGGTGCGATCGTCGCGGCGTCGGCGCTGGCCTTCACCGTGATCAAGTGGCTGGGGGTGGCCTACCTGGCGTATCTGGCAATCCGTCAGTGGCGCACCGCCCCGCGCGATCTGCGGGAACAACTCGGCGCTCCGACCGGCAGCAGCCGCCGCGGTCTGGTGGCGCGCGGCTTTCTGGTCAACGCCACCAACCCCAAGGGACTGGTGTTCTTCCTGGCGGCGCTGCCGCAGTTCGTGGTGCCGGCCGCGCCGCTGCTGCCGCAGTACCTGGCCATCGGGCTGACAATGATCGTCATCGACATCGTGGTGATGGGCTTCTACACCGGGCTGGCCGGCCGGCTGATGAACTGGCTGCACAACGCGCGCCAGCAGACGATCCTGAACCGCATCATCGCCACGATGTTCGCGGCAGCCGCCGTCGTGCTGTCCCTGGTGCGCCGCGGCGCACCCGCTTAGGTGTCCAGGCCTACATCGAGCACCCGCACCGAGTGCGTCAGGGCACCGACGGCCAGGTAGTCGACACCGGTGCCGGCATAGTCGGCCGCGGATTCCAACGACAGCCCGCCCGAGGATTCGAGCAAGGTCGCCGGCGCCCGGGTGTCACGACGCTGCACCGCGATCTGGGTCTGCCACACCGGAAAGTTGTCCAGCAACACCAGTTCCACCCCGGCACCCAGCACATCGTCGAGTTGCTCCAGCGAGTCCACCTCGACCTCGCACGGCAGGTCGGGTGCGAGCGCCCGCACCGCGTTCAGCGCGGCCAGCACCGAGCCGGCCGCCGCGACGTGGTTGTCCTTGATCAGCGCGGCGTCGCCGAGCCCCATCCGGTGGTTGACCCCACCGCCGACACGGACCGCGTACTTCTGCAGGAATCGCAATCCGGCCAGCGTCTTGCGGGTATCCCGAATCTTGGCGCCGGTGCCCTCGACCGCATCCACCCACCGGGCCGTCGCGGTCGCGATCCCGGAGAGATGGCAGACCAGGTTGAGCATGGTGCGCTCGGCGGTCAGCAATCCCTGCGCGGGCGCGGTGAGACGCAACAGCGACTGACCGGCCTCCAGGCGGGCACCGTCGCACACCCGGTCCAGGACGGTGTAGCCATCGGCTCCCAGCACCTCGTCGAGCACCATCAGGGCCAGATCCACACCGGCGATGACGCCCGGTTCACGGGTCGCCATCGAGGCGGTCGTGATGGCGTCGGCGGGCACCGTCGCCAGGGTGGTGACATCCGGCCCGTAGCGCAGATCCTCTTCCAGAGCGCGGGCGATGACAGCCCTGGCTTCGACGAGTTCGCCTGCCGACAATGCTGTTGACATCACCTGCGCTCCTTGGGTCATATGCGTCATCAGCCGGCCCCGACCGGTGCGACGACAGCGGGATCAGCGGCGGCATTCATGCGTACCGAGACGCTGACCGCCTGTGCGGCGTCTGTTTCCGGGTGATCGCCACGGTGATGGCAACCACGCGATTCCGTGCGCGCGAGGGCGGCCGCGGCGATGGCCCGGGCCGCACATGTGAGCGCGGCGTCCTCCGCGGTGTCACGGTCAGCGATGGCGCGCTGCGGTGCGTCCGTCAGCAATGCGGCCAGCTGCTGCAGGCCGTCGGCGTCGCGGACCACCGAGGCGTGCCGACTCATGGCGTGCTGCAGCACATTTCGGTCCAGCGCGGGCAGTCGCACCGCCACCGGCGCGGCCGCCGTGGCCGGCCCGGCCTGCTGGGCGTGGGCGGATGCGGCGCGGCCGGCCCGGCCTCCGACGACAAGACCCTCAAGCAAGCTGTTGGACGCCAACCGGTTTGCGCCGTGCATGCCGGTGCGCGCAACCTCGCCGGCGGCGAACAGTCCCGGCAGGTCGGTACGACCGTGCACGTCGGTGCGCACGCCACCGCAGCTGTAGTGCGCGCCCGGTACCACCGGGATCGGCCGGGCGGCCGGGTCGATACCGGCGGCCAGACACGCCGCGGTGACGGTCGGGAAACGTCGGTGCACATCATCGATACCGGTGGCGTCCAGGTACACACAGGGATCGCCGGTCTCCCGCAGGCGTGCGTCGATGGCGGCCGCGACCACGTCACGCGGCGCCAGGTCGCCGAGCGGGTGCACCCCGGCGGTGACCGAATCCCCTCGGCGATCGACGAGTACGGCGCCCTCACCCCGCAGTGCCTCGGAGATCAACGGTCGGCGCCCGCCGGCCGGCCCGGTGTACAACATCGTCGGATGGAACTGGATGAACTCGATATCGGTGACGCAGAGCCCGGCCTGCAGCGCGAGCGCGACACCGTCACCGGTGGATCCGTCGGGGTTGGTGGTGGCGGCATAGAGGTGCCCGAGCCCGCCGGTGGCCAGGATGACCGACGGGGCGTGCACGAGGCCCGGCCCGTCCTCGCTGTGCACCAGCACCCCGGTCACCCGGTCACCGTCATGACAGATCTGCAGGGCGACGTGATTGCGCCGGATATCCAGGTGCGCGGCAGCGTGATCGAGCGCGCGCTGCACCTCCGCTCCGGTGGCATCCCCGCCGGCGTGGATGATCCGCCGGCGGCTGTGGCCACCCTCGCGGGTCAGCGACCAGTGTCCCGGTGTGGACTCGTCGAACCGGGCTCCGGCGTCGACGAGGTCGACGACCGCCGGGTAGCCGTCGGCGACGATGGAGCGCACGGCGTCCTCATCACACAACCCACCACCGGCCGCGAGCGTGTCGGCCACATGCGCCTCCACGGAATCGCCGCCCGTGCAGAAGGCGTCGGGCAGGACGACGGCGATACCGCCCTGGGCGTAGAACGTCGCCGTCTCGGCGATCTTGCTGAGCACGATGACCTTGCGCCCGTCGCGCACCGCAGCCAACGCGGCCACCAGACCGGCCACTCCGGTGCCGATGACGACGACGTCGGCGCGCTGCTGCCAGTACCCGGCCCCCCCACAGGAGGCCGAGACGGCGTTCATTCCCCGCCGCCGGGCTGCCCGATCTCGATCATGCGCTGCACACTGGCCTGCGCCAGTTCGGCAGTCTCCAGGTCGACATGCACCTCGTCGGCGCCTTCGACCAGGCAGCGCAACAGCGCGGCCGGGGTGATCATCTTCATGTAGCCGCAGGACGCGCGATCGTTGACCGCCAGGAAATCGACATCCGGCGCGGCACGGCGCAACTGGTGCAGCATGCCGACCTCCGTGGCGACCAGCACCTGGCGGGCCTTGGTCTCGCGGGCGGCGTCGAGCATGCCGCCGGTGGACAAGATCTTCACGCGCTCCTCGGGTACCGCTCCCTCACCGGCCAGGTACAGCGCCGATGTGGCGCAACCACATTCGGGGTGCACGAACAGCTCAGCATCTGGATGGGCGCGAGCCTGGTCGGCGAGTTCGTCACCGTTGATCCCCGCGTGCACATGGCATTCGCCGGCCCAGATGTGCAGGTTCTTGCGGCCGGTGACGCGCCGGACGTGGGCGCCGAGGAACTGGTCCGGGCAGAAGAGCACGGTGCGGTCCTCGGGGATGGAGGCGACCACCTCGACCGCGTTCGACGAGGTGCAGCAGATGTCGGTGAGCGCCTTCACTGCGGCGGTGGTGTTCACGTAGGACACCACGACGGCGTCGGGGTACTCGTCCTTCCACTCGCGAAGCTGATCGGCGGTGATCGAGTCGGCCAGTGAGCAGCCGGCCCGCTGGTCCGGGATCAGCACCGTCTTGGCGGGCGCCAAAATCTTCGCGGTCTCGGCCATGAAGTGCACGCCGCAGAACACGATGGTGTCCTCGGGCGCCTCGGCGGCGATGCGGGACAGCGCCAGCGAATCGCCCACATGGTCGGCGACATCCTGGATGGCGGGCAACTGGTAGTTGTGCGCGAGCAGCGTGGCGTTGCGCAGGTTCGCCAGCCGGCGAACCTCGGCCGCCCACTGCCCGTCGCCCACCACTCCGGCGTAACCGCCGGGGCCGTCGACGATGCGCGAGGCGAGAACGCTGTCGTGCGCTGCAGTGCGATCCAGGACCGTCATGGCAGTCTCCTTTGTGCCAACGAGGTTTTCGACTTACAATCGAAAACATGCCATATGGTAGCACCGCCCATGAAGTGCTTGCTGTCGTCCTCCAGGTTCGCCAGCTGTCCACAAAAAATCCGCAGCTCAGCGTGCTGCTGTGGGAACGGGCCATGGACCCCCAGCGCGGTGCCTGGGCGCTGCCCGGCGGGCAGCTGAGACACGACGAGGACATGATCAGTTCAGTTCGGCGTCAACTCGCCGAGAAGGTCGACCTGCGCGAACTGGCCCATCTCGAGCAATTGGCGGTGTTCTCCGACCCGCTGCGGGTGCCGGGTCCGCGCACCATCGCCTCCACCTTCCTCGGGCTGGTGCCCTCCCCCGCCACCCCGGAGCTACCGCCGGATACCCGCTGGCATCCGGTGTCGGCGCTGCCCCCGATGGCGTTCGACCACGGCACCATGGTGGCCAACGCATGCTCCCGGCTGATCGCGAAACTGTCCTATACGAACATCGGATTCGCCCTGGCACCCAAGGAATTCGCGCTCTCGGCGCTGCGTGACATCTACAGCGCCGCGCTCGGGCACCCGGTGGACGCCACCAATCTGCAGCGTGTGCTGGAACGCCGCAACGTCATCACCAGGACCGGCACCACCGCGCGCTCGGGACGCAGCGGAGGCCGACCGGCCGCGCTGTACCGGTTCACCGAGTCGCGCTACCGCGTCACCGACGAATTCGCCGCATTGCGTCCGCCGGGGTGAGTCGGGCTGGCTTCTTAGACCATTCTTAGGCAACAATGCCCGGATGGACTTTGGCAGCACTGCGGCCGCGCCCGACGCCGAATGGATCGGAGCCGTCCCGCACGAGGCGCTGGACCGCTCCGCGCGTCCCCAGCTGCCCAAGGACGATCCGTTCTACGTCGCCCCGGCCGGTTTCCAGCACGCCACCCCGGGCACCGTGCTGCGCAGCCGGGACGTCGAACTGGCCTTTCTCGGACTGATTCCCCAGCAGGTGCGGGCGGTACAGCTGCTCTACCGGACGACAGACATGAACGGTAAGCCCGAGGCTGCCGCGACCACCGTGGTCATTCCGGCCGAACGGGGTCCCGAACGCGCCTGTCCGCTGGTCTCCTACCAATGCGCCATCGATGCCATCTCGTCGCGCTGCTTCCCGTCCTATGCCCTGCGCCGTCATTCGGTCGCCCCGGGTGCGGTGCCGCAGTTCGAGATGCTGCTCGTCGCCGCGGCCGTCGCCGAGGGCTGGGCGGTGTCGGTGCCCGACCATGAGGGCGTCAACGGCAATTGGGGCACCCCGTACGAACCCGGGTACCGGGTGCTCGATGGGCTGCGTGCGGCGCTGGGTTCGGAGCAGCTGACGCTGTCGGACACAGCGCCGATCGGGTTGTGGGGCTACTCCGGTGGCGGTCTGGCCAGCGCGTGGGCCGCCGAGATGAGCGGTACCTACGCTCCCGAGCTCAATATCGTCGGCGCCGTCCTCGGCTCGCCGGTCGGTGACCTGGGCCGCACCTTCCGCAAGCTCAACGGCACCTTCGCCGCCGCGCTGCCCGCGCTGGTGGTCGCGGCTCTCGCCGACGTCTACCCCGGACTGCAGCGGATCATCGCCGAACATGCCAGCGAGCAGGGCCGCGCCCTGCTGGACAGGCTGCACCACATGACCACCGTCGAGGCCATCGTTCGGTTGTGGCGTACCGACATGGGCGACCTGCTCGATCAGCCACTGGAGCAGATCCTGTCCACCCCCGAGGTGCAGCATGTCTTCGCCGATATCAAGCTCGGCGTCGCGGTGCCCACACCGCCGGTGCTCATCATCCAGGCCGTGCACGACGAGATCATCTCCGTCGACGGCATCGATGAGCTGGCCGAGACCTATTCCTCCGGCGGCGCCCACGTCACCTATCACCGCGACATGTTCAGCGAGCACCTGCTGCTGCACCCGATGTCGGCGCCGATGGCACTGCGCTGGCTCTCGGACCGCTTCGCCGGACGCCCGCTCGGCGAGCACCTGCTGCGCACCAAGTGGCCGACCATGTTCAACCCGTCGACCTACAAGGGAATGGCGCGGCTGGCCGTCATCACGGCCAAGGTGCTGACCGGGCGCAAGGTGCACCGTCTGCCGCTCTCGGTGCTCGACCGGTAGCGACCCGGCGCTCGGCCCGGCTCAGGGCCGGCCGCGCTGCACCTCGGCCAGAGTCGGCAGTTTCCACTGCAGGCCCTGGTCCATGTCGAAGCTCATCGGTTTGTAGCGCAGCAACCCACTGCCCGGGTACGGGGTGTACTCGCCGAACCAGACGTCGCCGTCGACGGCATAGAGGTCGACCCGGATGAAATCCCAGTCGGCACCGAGTGTGGAGGCGATCTCCATCATCTTGTCCAGTTCGGCGGGCCGCTGCTCATCGGCCACCGGCTGAATCCGCCAGCGCACCGGCAGTTGCCGCCAGTCGGCGTCCAGGAAGGTCGTGGTCTGGTGCTTGCCGAACCTGCCCCGGTTCACCTGGATCAGCTCGATGCGGCCGTCGAAGACGAAGAACTTGTAGTCCACGGGTGCCCGCCCGTCCGGTGTCGGGATGCGCTCCTCCAGGAGCAGATGCGGGCGGGCCTCGCTGTATCCCCACTCGCCGAGTTCCAGTGGCGTCTCGTCGAACCAGGTGCTGGTCTGCCGGAGCAGATCGGCCAGATCCGTCTGCGGATCGGGCCCGAACAGCGCTCGCCCACTGCTGGCGTTGGGTTTGAGGACCCACGGCGGCAGCGACGTCAGATCGGGGGCCTCGCGCAGGTCGGTGCCGGACCAGTAGGTGGCCGGGATGCGCAGATCGGGACTCGGGTAGGCCTCCCGGGCCATCTCCTTCATCCACATCTTGTCGCAGGCCTTGATGATCCGGTCCCGCCGGTCGTTGAAGATCCGCCAGTTCACCTTCTCGTTGAAGGTCTTCGGGTCGGTGAAATTGCCCCGCTTACGGATCATCGAGAGGTAGAGAAACTGCCGCATGGTGGTGACCGGAATCCGGTCGACCACCCTGCGCCGGGAGGCCTGCAGCCACGCGGGCGTCGTCTTGTACTCCAGCATGGGCATGGCGGGACCTCACTCACAGACAATGATCGCAGCTGCCATTTGCTGTGACGCAGCTGTGCGCGCGTCAATCTACCTCCGTGCGCGCGAGCTGTGGGGGCTACGTTTGCGCAGAGTCGGCGACCCCGGTGGACGGCGCCGCCGGCACCGGAATCGGGGGGTACACGCCTGCGTACTCCACCGGCGGCCAGGCGCCCAGGTCATCGCGTGAGGTCGAGGCCGTCAGCAGGGCGTAGGTCAACGCGGCGACCGCGGCGGGCAACAGGATGGCGGTGGCGATCACCAACGGCCCGTGCCCGAAGAACACCGCAGGAGCTTCCGATACGTAGTGCACGCGGTTGGCCTCGGTGACCGGCGCGGCATCCACGTCGATGCTGCCGTAGCGCCAATGCACAAGTGCCGCACCGACACCGGCGGCAGTGACGGCGGCGGCGGCCATACCTGCCGCCAGTGTCACCACCTGAGCGGGACCGCGATGGGCCCGCCACTGCCACACCAGCACGGTCGCCACGACGGCGAGCACACCGAGCAGACCGGCCTGCAGAAATGCGCCGAGGAAGAAATGATCGGAGTCATTGCCCAGATAGGCCCGCACCCGCTCGCCGGCTCGGGTGAGTGCGACGACGCCTTGGATCGGCGGCGCCAGCCACGCCCACAGCGCGCCGATGAACGCGCCCGCGACGAGCAGGCCCAGAAACACCCGCAGTGACGCGGCGCGCCTGGACACACCGGGCGCACCCCAAGGACTCGTCATCGCCGGGGGTCCAGGTCGGTGGAATCGACGTGACCGTGCCGCGAACACTTCGCCCACCAGCCCGTCGGGCGGACCTGGACGATCATGCGGCGACCGCATTCGGCGCAGAAGCGTGGCGGCTCCAAGCCGAGCTGAGCCGCCGTCGGGATGACCGTGCCCGCCGCGGCACCCATCTCGGCACCGGTGTAGACGTTGAAGAGACCGGCGCCCACGGGCGCGGGCAGGGCCGCAAGCTCGCTACTCATCACACTGTCAGTCTTACCGCGCGGGCTACAGCGTCGCGTTCAGGGCCTTGATCGGCATCTGCAGATCGTCGAGCAGTTCCAGGTCCGCCTCGGCCGGACGGCCCAGCGTGGTGAGGTAGTTGCCGACGATGACGGCATTGATACCGCCCAGGATGCCCTGCTTGGCGCCCAGATCGCCGAGAGTGATCTCGCGGCCACCGGCGAACCGCAGCATGGTGCGCGGCAGCGCCAGCCGGAACGCCGCGACCGCCCGCAGGGCGTCGGCGGCAGGCAATACCTCCAGGTCGCCGAACGGGGTGCCCGGGCGCGGGTTCAGAAAGTTCAGCGGCACCTCGTGCGGGTTCAGCTCGGCCAGGTTGGCGGCGAACTCCGCGCGCTGCTCCAGTGTCTCGCCCATGCCCAGGATGCCGCCACAGCAGACCTCCATTCCGGCCTCGCGCACCATGCGCAGGGTGTCCCAGCGCTCTTCCCAGGAGTGGGTGGTCACGACGTTGGTGAAGAAGGAGCGCGCCGTCTCCAGGTTGTGGTTGTAGCGGTGCACGCCCATGTCGGCGAGCCGCTGCACCTGCTCCTCGGTCAGCATGCCCAACGAGCACGCAATCTGGATGTCGACCTCGTTGCGGATGGCCTCGATGCCCGCGGCGACCTGCGACAGCAGCCGCTCATCCGGGCCACGCACCGCGGCGACGATGCAGAATTCGGTGGCACCCGTCTTGGCCGTCTGCTTGGCGGCCTCGACGAGGCTCGGGATATCGAGCCACGCGCTGCGCACCGGCGAGGCGAAAAGACCAGATTGCGAACAGAAGTGGCAGTCCTCGGGGCAACCGCCGGTCTTGAGGCTGATGATGCCCTCGACCTCGACATCGGGACCGCACCACTTCATCCGGACGTCGTGGGCCAGTTCGAGCAGTGCGTCGAGCTGATCGTCGGGCAGCTGCAGCACCTGCAGGGTCTGCTCCTGATCGAGGCCGACGCCGCGTTCCAAGACCTGCTCGCGCGCCTGAACCAGAATGTCCGTCACCGGTACGTCTCCCTCACTGCTGACCATTGAACGGTGTTCAGGTTAGGCTACCTCTGTGCAGCTGCACAAACGTGACCTCGTCGACGCCGCCACGGCGATCCTGGACAACTTCGGGATCGCCGATCTGACCATGCGCCGGCTCGCGCGCGAACTCAGCGTCAGCCCCGGCGCGTTGTACTGGCATTTCGCCAACAAGCAGCAACTGCTCGGCGCGGTGGCCGACCGGATCCTGGCGCCTGCGCTGCAACCGGATCCGTCCGGAACCTGGCGCGAGCAGGTCGCCGGGGACTGCCACCGGTTGCGGGACGCGCTGCTGTCGCACACCGACGGCGCCGAACTGGTGTCGGCCAGCTTCGCCGCCGGGCAGTCCGAGGCGATGACGCGGGTCGTCGACCGCCTGTCGGCGGCGGTGGCCGAATCCGGCGTCGACGGACAGCATTGCGCGCTGGCCGCCCGCACCGTCGTCTATTACGTGCTGGGGTTCACCGTCGATGAACAGTCCCGCCTGCAGTGGGATGCCGCAGGCGCCGACCTGCCGGAAGGCCAATCGGTGCTTGCCGAGGACGCCGGCCGCCGGTTCGCATTCGGACTCAACCTGCTCATCGACGGCATGGCGGCACACCGGGACGCGGCGGTCCGATAACTCGGTCCTTCGGTGCCGGACGTGTCCTACCCCGGCGGTAGAATCGCACACATGTTCGAAGTCTTGGATCGGGTCGCCCTCGCCGGGTTGAGCGATGAAGCGCTCATCTCCGCGGTCACGACCATGACCCAGACCGAGGCCAGGGCGGCCGCGCGCCGGTTGGCGTTGATCGGCGAGGTGATCGCCCGCCAATGCGATGACGAAGACGACACGGTCGCCCACCAGGTGATCGACGGCTGGGCCTGGGCCCAGGCCGCGGTCGCGGCGGCGTGCAACCTGAATCCGTATGCGGCGTCCAAGCAGATGCGCATCGCCCAAGCGTTGCGTGACCGGCTACCGCGCACCGCGGCCCTGTTCGCCACGGGTGCGATCTCGGCGACGGTGATCGATGCGATCACCTGGCGCACTCATCTGGTCGTCGACGAGGACGCGCTGGTGTTGATCGACACCGCCATCTCCGGCGAAGCCGGCGAGTACGGGGCGCATTCGGAGAAACAACTGATCGGCGCGGTCGACCTCTGGGTGGAGAAATTCGACCCCGACGCCGTGATCCGCTCCAGGAGGGCAGCCAAAGACCTCTACGTGGAGTTCGACGACAAGGACGACCCCAACGGGGTGGCCTCCTTCTGGGGCAGGCTGCGCGTCACCGACAAGAAGATCTTGGAGCAGCGCCTCAATGCCCTGGCCGACACCGTCTGCGCCAATGATCCGCGCCGCCGTGGCGAACTACGCGCCGCGGCCCTGGCCGCACTCGGGGTGGTCGGCCCTGCGCTGGAACGGCTGGCCTGTGAGTGCGGGGACGTGAACTGTGCGGGCAGCGGGAAAGATCCGCGCGCGGGCGCGGTCACCATCTATGCGCTCACCGAACAGGTGCCCGCCGCGGGTGAGGACACCCCGCCGCAGAGCACACCGGGCAGTGCGGGCACCCCGGAGCCGGTGCCAACCGCGACCGACGCTGCGCCAGACAACGAGGAGCAGACACCGGGGCGGGCCGCGCCCCGGCCGCCGCGCCGCGGCCGCACCGCGCGGAGCGCCGCGCCTGCCGCGCCCGCGGCCAACGTCCGCCCTGCGGCTCCCGCGGCTACCAACCCGAGCCCCGCGGTGATGCTCGATGGCGCCATCATCCCCGCCGCCATGCTCGCCGAACTCATCGCCGCCGGCGCCACCATCAAACCCCTCACCGAGATCGCGAATCTCCCCACCGAACGCCAATACCGGCCCTCCACAGCCTTGGCCGCGTTCGTCCGGATGCGTTCGATGACCTGCCGCTTCCCCGGCTGCAACCGGGCCGCGCACCGCTGCGACCTCGACCACCTGACCCCATGGCCGGCCGGAGCCACCCACCCCGGCAACCTTGGGCCGCTGTGCCGTCTGCACCATCTGGTCAAGACATTCGGCGGTTGGACACCGGCCGCGAAACCCGACGGCACCATCCACTGGAGCGCACCCACCGGCCACACCTACAAGAAAGCCCCCGGGGCGGCAATCCTGTTCCCGCACTGGAACATCGACACCCCCATCCCACGAAAACGGGCCATCAGCCTCATCAACGACACCGACCGCGACACCAAGATGCCGGTCCGACAACGCACCCGCGCCCAAGACCGCGAATACCGCATCACCACCGAACGCGCACGCAACCAACTCCAACGCACCCTCGAGCAGGTCGCCAAAGAGCGATTCCGGGACAGCGCGATCAGGGCCACCACCACACAAGACGACGTTCTCCACGACCATGTCGTCAGGACCGGTGACCCAGACCCGCCACCATTCTGACCAAGCATTGCCTTCAGCCGGGCAGCAAAATCGGGTGCTCCTGACGAGCATCGCCGTCCCAGTGCCGCAGCGCCGCGAACGAACCCTCGATATCGGTTGCGGTTCCCGCCACGGCCAGCGCCTGCTCCAACAGGTCGGCACCGAGCCGGCGCGCCAGGGTGACATGCGGAGTCCACTGCCCGGGCCGGGTATGCCGCAGTGGACCGGACTCCATGTGCGGCAGGCAGATTCGGTTGACCTGTGCGTGCAGGTCCAGGAGTCCGGCGGACGGTATCACCAGCAACGCCAGCGTGTAGGGACCACGCCCGAAGAGCATCGGCGCACCGATTCGGCAGGTCAGCGGCAGCCGGTCCGCCACCTCGGCCAGTGCGGTGTCGGCCGCACCGGCCAGGCCAGCTGCGACGGTCAGCGTGACATGCGGCCGGTTGCTCGGCGAGCGGTGCGAAGCCTGGCTGCGCACCCCGTTGACCTCGAGTTCGTCCCAGAGGTGGCGGACGGCGGCATCGGTCGCAGCGTCGCAGGTGAGCTCGACCGAGTGCACCATGACTACACCAGGCTCGCGATCCAGCTCCGGTCGAAGGCCTCCACGCTGAGCGACTGGAAGTCCTCGGGGCTCAGCGCGGCGGCTCCCGCGGGCAGCACGGCGCGGACATCGGCCAGCGCCGCCAGCGCCTCCCGGTTCCCCTGCTCGGCGACGCCGGGTTCCGCCGGCCACGCGCCGATCACCAGCCCGGCCGATGCAATACCTTGTCCGGCAAGTGATTCCAACGTCAGGGCGGTGTGGTTGAGGGTGCCCAGCCCCGGCGACACCACCACCAGAACCGGCGCGGACACCTCGGCGGCGATATCGCGCAGCGTCACCCCGCCGGCACCCATCTCGACGAGCAGGCCACCGGCACCTTCGACGATCGTCAACCGTCCCGGCGCGTCGGCGGCCCGCACCGAGGCCACCAGCTCATTGCGGTCAGGCAACGGCAGTCCGGCCCTGGCGGCGGCCGCGACCGGCGCCAGCGGCTCGGGATAACGCCAGCCCCCGTGCAGCGCGTCGACCCCGGAGAGCCTGCGTACTTCGCCGAGATCGTCGTCGCCGTCGATGGTCCCGGTCTGCACCGGTTTACACACCGCCACATCCATACCGGCCAGCCGGGCGGCCGCGGCCAGCGCCGCCGTCGTGATCGTCTTTCCGACCCCGGTGTCGGTGCCCGTCACCATCAGGACAGTCATCGCTGCAGGCCGAGAACCTCGGTGAGAACCCCTGCCGCCACGGCGATCTCGTCGTCGGTGAGGGCGGCGCGGGCGGTCAGCCGTAGTCGCGAGGTGCCGGCCGGGACGGAGGGCGGCCGGAAACAGCCCACCCGCACCCCGCGTTCCAGGCACGCCGCGGCAGCGGCGGCGGACACCTCGGGGTCACCCAGAATCACCGAGACGACCGCCGAGGTGGGCGTCTCGGCCACATCGCAGATCCGGGCGAGTTCGGCGGCGCGCGCCAGCACCGCGGCGGCCAGCTGCGGCTGGTCGTCCAGCACCCGCAGTGCGGCCAGCGCGGCGCCGACGGCGGCCGGCGCGAGCCCGGTGTCGAAGATGAAGGTGCGGGCCGTGTCGATGAGATGTGCACGCACCGCGGCCGGTCCGAGCACCGCGCCGCCCTGGCTGCCCAGCGCCTTGGACAACGTCGTGGTCATGACGACGTCCGGCGCGCCGGCCAGACCGACCTCGTGCAGCAGCCCCTGGCCGCCGGTGCCGCGGACACCGAGCCCGTGCGCCTCGTCGACCAGCAGCAGCGCACCGAAGCGGCGGCACACCTGGTGCAGTTCACGCAGCGGGGCGAGGCCACCGTCGGTGCTGAACACCGATTCGGTGGCCACCACCGCCCGCTCCTCGGCGCGCCCGGACAACGCCGCTTCGACGGCGGCGACGTCGAGATGCGGTGTCACCGCGACCCTGGCCCGCGACAACCGGCAGGCATCCACGATGGAGGCGTGGGTGAGCGCATCGGAGACCAGCAGCGAGCCCGCACCGGTCAGCGCCGTGACGGCGCCGATGTTGGCGGTGTATCCCGACGAGAACACCAACGCCGATTCGGCGCCGGTGAACGACGCCAGCTCGGCTTCGAATTCCTCGTGCAACTCGGTGTTCCCGGTGACCAGCCGCGAGCCGCCGGCACCGGCACCCCAGGTGCGCAGCGCCTCGACGCCACCGTCGAGCACGGCCGGGTGCTGGGACAGCCCGAGATAGTCGTTGGAGGCCAGATCGAGCTCGGTGCCTACCGGCGGGCGCGCCCGCAGGGATCGGCGCAGCCCCTGCGCACGGCGCTGCGCCTCGATCTCGGCGAGCCAGGCCAGCGGGGAAAGACCGGTGCGCGTCACTGGACGTCCTTTCGACACTTGAACACCGTTCAGGTTAGTGCACGCGCGACGCCGACCATGCCGGCACCGATATCGGCGATCTCGTCGGGGGTACAGATGAAGGGCGGCATCGCGTAGACCAGCCTGCCGAACGGTCGCAGCCACAGACCGTGCTCGATCGCGGTGCGGGTGGCGACCGCCATATCGACGGGCTCGCGCATCTCGATGACGCCGATGGCGCCGAGCACCCGCACATCAGCCACACCGGGCAGTGATCGCGCGGGTTCGAGCCCGGCCCGCAGCCCGGCCTCGATCTCGCCCACCATGGCCCGCCAGTCACCCTCCAGCAGCAGTTCCACCGCGGCCACCGACACCGCACAGGCCAGCGCGTTGGCCATGAAGGTGGGTCCGTGCATCAAAGCGCCCGGCTCCCCCGCGCTGATCGTCGCCGCGACATGACCCGTGCACAAGGTGGCGGCCAGCGTCACATAACCACCGGTGAGCGCCTTGCCCACGCACATGATGTCGGGGGTGACCCCGGCGTGATCGGCGGCGAACAGTTCCCCGGTACGTCCGAATCCGGTGGCGATCTCGTCGAAGATGAGCAGCACACCGTGCTCGTCGCACAGCCGTCGTAGATCGGTGAGATAGCGCGGGTCGTGAAAGCGCATACCGCCGGCCCCCTGTACGACCGGCTCGACGATCACCGCGGCCAGCTCGTCGGCATGCCCGGCGAGCTGCCGCTCGAAGGCCGCCACGTAGGAGGGGTCGTACTCCCCGGGCACCTGCGGTGCGAACACCTGCCGGGCCAGGACATCGGTCCAGATCGAATGCATCCCGCCGTCGGGGTCACAGACACTCATCGGGGTGAACGTGTCGCCGTGATAGCCGCCGCGCCACGTCATCAGCCGGTGTTTGGCCGGCCGACCGCGGCTGCGCCAGTACTGCAGCGCCATCTTGGCGGCCACCTCCACCGACACCGAGCCCGAATCACTGAAGAACACCGACTCCAGGCCCGTCGGGGTGATCTCGACGAGCAGCTGGGCCAGCCGGGCGGCCGGCTCATGGGTCAGGCCGCCGAACATGACGTGGTTCATGGTGGCCAGCTGGGCACTCATCGCGGCATCGAGTCGCGGGTGACCGTGGCCGTGCACCGCCGTCCACCACGAACTCATGGCATCGAGCACCTCGACCGACCGGCCGTCATGCACGACGGTGAGCCAGGCGCCCTTGGCCGCCACCGCCACCACCGGTGGCAGCGCCCGGGAACCGATGGTGCTGTAGGGGTGCCAGATGTGCGCGGTGTCGATCGCGCTGATCTCATCCGGTGTCAACGCCGGCATGGGACCGGACACTATCGGTTGGCTCAGCTGGTGTGACGTCACGCCCGTGGCCTGAGACACCCAGGGTTCTTAGGTAGATTGACTCCCCGACCATGATGACCCTCGCTCCCGCCCGACCCTCCACCCGCGGTTCCTCCACAGCCGCTCCTGTGTCGACCGCAGGCACGCCCGTGGGTAGTCGCGCATCGGCCTTCTACCGGCACGACCTCGACGGACTCCGCGGGGTCGCGATCGCGCTCGTGGCGATCTTCCACGTCTGGTTCGGCCGGGTCTCCGGTGGGGTGGACGTGTTCCTGGCGCTGTCCGGGTTCTTCTTCGGCGGCCGGTTGTTGCGCGCCGCGATCGACCCGGCCACCGCGTTGCGTCCGATTCCGGAGGTCGTGCGACTGGTCCGCCGGCTGCTGCCGGCGCTGATCGTGGTGCTCGCGGCGGCCGCGGTGCTGACCATCCTGATCCAGCCGGAAACCCGCTGGGAAACATTTGCTGACCAGAGCCTCGCCAGCCTCGGGTACTACCAGAACTGGGAACTGGCCAACACCGCCGCGGACTATCTGCGCGCCGGTGAAACGGTCAGCCCGCTGCAGCACATCTGGTCGATGTCGGTGCAGGGCCAGTTCTACATCGCACTGCTGGCGATCATCTTCGCCCTCGCCTACCTGCTGCGCCGACCGCTGGGCAGGCATGTGCGCTGGGTGTTCATCGTGCTGCTGAGCGCGCTGACCATCGCCTCGTTCGTGTACGCCATCATCGCGCACAACGCCGATCAGGCCGTGGCCTACTACAACAGTTTCGCCCGGGCCTGGGAGCTCACCCTGGGCGCACTGATCGGCGCCCTGGTCCCCTATGTGCGTTGGCCCATGTGGGTGCGCACCATCGTGGCGACGGTATCGCTGATCGCCATCCTGGCGTGCGGCTGGCTCATCGACGGGGTACGCGAGTTCCCGGGCCCGTGGACGCTGGTGCCCGTCGGCGCCACCGTGCTGTTCATCCTGTCGGCAGCCAACCGCGTCGCCGATCCGCACACCGGCGGCAAGCTGCCCGCACCGAACCGGCTGCTGGCCACCAAGCCGTTCGTCGCGCTGGGGTCGATGGCCTATTCGCTGTATCTGTGGCACTGGCCGCTGCTGATCTTCTGGCTGGCCTACAGCGGCCGCGACCACGCCGGCTTCACCGACGGCGCGATCGTGCTGCTGGTGTCCGGCGTCCTGGCCTGGCTGACAACCAGATACGTCGAAACCCCACTGCGCTACCGGGCACCGGCACAGCGGCCGACCGGTGTGCCGTGGCGCACCCGGTTGCGCCGCCCGACGATCGTGCTGGGTTCGGTCGTGACCCTGCTGGGCGTCACGCTGACCGCGACATCGTTCACCTGGCGCGAGCACGTCACCGTCGAACGGGCCAGCGGGAAGGAGCTGTCCGGGCTCTCGGCGCGCGACTACCCCGGGTCTCGCGCGCTGACCGACAACGCCAAGGTGCCCAAGCTGCCGATGCGGCCCACCGTGCTGGAGGCCAAGAACGACATCCCGGAGTCCACCAACGCGGGCTGCATCAGCGACTTCGCCAACGTCGACGTCATCAACTGCACCTACGGCAACAAAGACGCCCAACGCACCATCGCACTGGCCGGCGGATCGCACGCCGAACACTGGATCACCGCGCTGGACCTGCTCGGCCGGTTACACGACTTCAAGGTGGTCACCTACCTGAAGATGGGTTGCCCGTTGACCACCGAACAGAAACCCCTCGTGATGGGTGACAACCGGCCGTACCCGAAGTGCCGGCAGTGGAACGACGTGGTGATGCCAAAGCTGCTCGCGGACAAGCCCGACTTCGTGTTCACCACCTCCACCAGGCCCTGGAACATCAAACCCGGCGATGTCATGCCCAGCTCGTATCTTGGTATTTGGCAGCAGTTCTCGGACGCCGGCATCGATGTGCTGGCGATGCGGGACACCCCCTGGCTGGTGCGCAACCACAAGCCGTACTTCCCGGCCGACTGCCTGGCCGGCGGCGGCGATGCCATCTCGTGCGGCGTCAAGCGCTCTGCGGTACTGTCCGACGACAACCCGACTTTGGATTATCTGCAACGGTTCCCGAATCTGAAGCCACTCGACATGACCGACGCGGTGTGCCGACCGGATTTCTGCCGAGTAGTAGAGGGAAATGTGTTGATGTATCACGACTCTCACCACCTATCGACAACATACGTTCGTACCATGACGAACGAACTGGGGCGTCAGCTCGCAGCCGCCACCGGCTGGTGGTGAGATGGACATCACGGTCTGGCCCGGCACCGCATATCCGCTCGGCGCCACCTACGACGGGGCCGGTACCAACTTCTCGCTGTTCTCCGAGGTCGCCGACAAGGTCGAGCTCTGCCTGATCGCCAAAGATGGCACCGAACAACGGGTTCCGCTCGACGAGGTGGACGGCTACGTCTGGCATGCCTACCTGCCCACGGTGAGCCCCGGTCAGCGCTACGGGTTCCGGGTGTACGGGCCGTGGGACCCGGTGGCCGGCCACCGGTGTGACCCCAGCAAGCTGCTGCTCGATCCGTACGGGAAGTCCTTCCACGGCGATTTCGACTTCACCCAGGCGCTGTTCTCCTATGACCTGGAATCCGAGGAGCCCGCTGTCACCCCCGCCGACCCCGCGGTGGACTCCCTGGGCCACACCATGGCCAGCGTCGTGATCAACCCGTTTTTCGACTGGGGTTCGGATCGGGCGCCGCGCACCCCGTACCACGAAACCGTCATCTACGAAGCCCACGTCAAGGGCCTGACCCAGCTGCACCCGGACATCCCCGAACAACTGCGCGGTACCTACGCCGGGCTCGCGCACCCGGTGATCGTCGAGCATCTGAAGTCGTTGAACGTGACCGCCATCGAGCTCATGCCGGTACACCAGTTCCTGCATGATCACCGGCTGCTCGAGTTGGGACTGCGGAACTACTGGGGCTACAACACTTTCGGTTTCCTGGCCCCGCATGCCCAGTACGCGGCCAGCCGCCACGCCGGCGGTGCCGTGGCCGAGTTCAAGGCCATGGTGCGGTCCTTCCATGACGCCGGCATCGAGGTCATCCTCGATGTCGTCTACAACCACACCGCCGAGGGCAACCACCTCGGCCCGACCCTGAACTTCCGGGGTATCGACAACGCGGCGTACTACCGGCTGCTCGACGGCGAGGAACAGTTCTACAAGGACTTCACCGGAACCGGCAACAGCCTCAACGCCCGGCACCCGCACACCCTGCAGCTGATCATGGATTCGTTGCGGTACTGGGTGCTGGAGATGCACGTCGACGGCTTCCGCTTCGACCTGGCCTCCACCCTGGCCCGCGAGTTCTACGATGTGGACCGCCTGTCGGCGTTCTTCGACCTGGTGCAGCAGGATCCGGTGGTCAGCCAGGTCAAGCTGATCGCCGAACCGTGGGATGTCGGCGAGGGCGGCTATCAGGTCGGCAACTTCCCGGGGCTGTGGACCGAGTGGAACGGCAAGTACCGCGACACCGTGCGCGACTACTGGCGCGGCGAGCCGGCAACGCTCGGCGAGTTCGCGTCGCGGCTGACCGGTTCCTCGGACCTCTACGAGAACACCGGACGGCGCCCCGGCGCGAGCATCAACTTCGTCACCTGCCATGACGGGTTCACCCTGGCCGATCTGGTGTCCTACAACGAGAAACACAACGAGGCCAACGGCGAGGACAACCGCGACGGCGAAAGCCACAACCGGTCCTGGAACTGCGGCGTCGAGGGCCCGACCGACGACCCGGACATCAATGCGCTGCGGGCGCGGCAGATGCGCAATGTGATCGGCACCCTGATGATCTCGCAGGGCACACCGATGATCAGCCACGGTGACGAGATCGGACGCACCCAGGGCGGCAACAACAACGCCTACTGTCAGGATTCCCCGATCTCCTGGGTGGACTGGTCCAAGCTCGAGGACAACGCCGAAATGCTGGAGTTCACCCGCAAAGCGGTGGCCCTGCGCAAGAAGCACCCCGTGTTCCGGCGTCGCCGCTTCCTGGCGGGCAACCCGATCCGCAGCGGCGAGCAGGAACGCGACATCGCCTGGCTGACCCCGGCCGGCGCCGAGATGACTCCGGAGGACTGGGGTTCGGGTTTCGGCAAGAGCGTCGCGGTGTTCCTCAACGGCGACGCCATCCCGGAACCCAACGCCCGCGGCGAACGCGTCCGAGATGATTCGTTCCTGCTGTGCTTCAACGCACACGACGAATCGCTGGATTTCGTGCTGCCCCCCGATGATTACGCCGAAAAGTGGGTAACCGCGTTGGACACCGGCGATCCCGCCGGTGCCCACGAGGTGACGATTTCTGCCGGCGAGAAGATCTCGCTGCAGCCGCGATCGCTTCGGGTGCTCCGGAAAACGACCTAGGCGGTAACGGCTGATGGGTGTCCCGCTCTCCACGTATCGGCTTCAGATGCGCGGTGATTCCTTCACCTTCGCCGACGCGGTCGACCTGCTGGACTATCTGGATGATCTCGGGGTGTCGCACCTCTACCTCTCCCCGATCCTCACCGCGACCGCCGGTTCCAGCCACGGCTATGACGTCACCGACCCGACCACGGTGTCCGACGAACTCGGCGGGCCCGAGGGCCTGGCCGAGTTGTCCGCCCGCGCCCGGGCCCGCGGCATGGGACTGATCGTCGATATCGTGCCCAACCACGTCGGCGTCGATGATCCCGCGCAGAACGCCTGGTGGTGGGATGTGCTCACGCATGGCCGAGACTCCGCCTACAGCAGCTACTTCGACATCGACTGGGATCTCGACCACGGCCGGATCGTGTTGCCGGTGCTGGGATCCGATGACGATGTCGCCGAATTGACCGTGGACCGGCGGGCAGGAGCGGAGCGACCCGGGGATCAGAGCCCGGATCTGCTGCGGCTCGGCGACCGGGCCTGGCCGATCGCCCCGGGCACCGCGCACGACGGCGCGCCGGGCGCCGAGGTGCACGACCGTCAGCACTACAAGCTCGTCGGCTGGCGGAACAATCTCTGCGGCTACCGCCGGTTCTTCTCCATCACCTCGCTGGCCGGCCTGCGCCAGGAAGACCCCGCGGTGTTCGACGCATCCCATGCCGAGGTGGGCCGGTGGTTCACCGATGGCCTCGTCGACGGATTGCGCATCGACCATCCCGACGGGCTCGCCGAACCCGCCGCCTACGTCACGGACCTTCGCGAGCTGGTCGGCGAGACGGCCTGGATCGTCATCGAAAAGATCCTGGCCCCCGACGAGCCGCTCGACACCGGGCTGCCGGTGGTCGGCACCACCGGCTATGACGCGCTGCGCGAGATCGGCGGACTGTTCGTCGACCCGGCGGGCGAACCGGCACTGACCGCGCTCTACGAGAGCAGCGGCACCGACCGCGGCACCACCGAGCACCAGACCTCGGAGTTGAAGACAGTCGCCGCCACCGACACCCTGAGCAGCGAGCTGGCCCGGGTGTGCCGGTCCATCGTCGCCGACATCGGCGCCGACCATGCCCTGCTACCGGATGCGGTCACCGCACTGCTGACCCACGTGCACGTCTACCGGTTCGACTACCTGAACCTGACCGCGGTGGGGCCCACCGCCATCGCCGCGGCCGTCCGCACGCGGCCCGAACTGGCCGAACCGCTGCAACTGGTCGCTGCGGCCCTCGCGCACGACGGCGAGGCCGCGGTACGCATCCAGCAGCTGTGCGGCGCGGTGACCGCCAAGTCCGTCGAGGATTGCCTGTTCTACCGGGATGCCCGGCTGGTCAGTCTCAACGAGGTCGGCGGCGAGCCGTCGCTCTTCGGGGTGAGCGCCGCCGAGTTCCACGAGCGGTCCGCCACCAGGGCTCGGCTGTGGCCACACGCCATGGTGACGCTGTCCACCCACGACACCAAGCGCAGTGAGGATGTGCGGACCCGCATCGGCGTGTTGTCCCAGCTGGCCGACGAGTGGGCAGAGCGTGTCGAACGCTGGTCTCAGATCGTGCTGAGCCCGGACCGGGCGACCACACTCTTCCTGTGGCAGAACGTCTTCGGAGTCTGGCCTGTCGACGGCGAGGTGTCCGATACCTTGCGCACCCGCCTGCATTCCTACGCCGAGAAGGCGATCAGGGAGGCGGCCCTGCACACATCGTGGAACGACCCGGACACCGAATTCGAATCGGCGGTGCACGATTGGGTCGACGCCATCATCGACGGACCGGTGTCCAAGGAACTGACCGCGCTGGTGGCCCGCGCCGATGCGCACGCCCACAGTGACAGTCTCGGCCAGAAACTGTTGGCGCTCACCGTGCCCGGCATCCCGGATGTGTATCAGGGCACCGAACTGTTCGACGACAGTCTGGTCGATCCGGACAATCGCCGGCCGGTGGACTACGCGGCGCGCCGCGCGGCGCTGGAGGCCCGCACCGATCCCAAGATCCGGGTGGCGGGCGCCGCGCTGCGGCTGCGCAGGGAATTGCCCGACACCTTCCTCGAAGGCGCTTACCGGCCGGTACCGGCATCGGGTTCCGCGGCCGCGCACCTGGTCGCCTTCCTGCGGGGCGATGACGTACTGGTGGCGGTGTCGCGGTGGACGGTCAAGCTCGCCGAGATCGGTTGGGGGGATACCACCGTGACACTGCCACAGGGTATCTGGACCGACCGGCTGACCGGGCGGACGCACGCGGGCACCCCGGCAGCGATCGAACTCTTCGCCGAACTGCCGGTGGTACTGCTGGAGCGCACCGATGTCTGAGCGCGAATTCGCGGTGTGGGCGCCGCGTCCCGACCGGGTTCAACTGGACGTCGACGGCACCCTGCACGCCATGGAGCGCGGCACCGACGACTGGTGGCGGGCCACGGTGTCCGCCGGCGCGGACAGTCGCTACGGGTTCGTCCTCGATGACGACGACACCGTGCTGCCCGACCCCCGCTCGCCCCGCCAGCCCGACGGCGTGCACGCACATTCGCAACTGTGGACGCCCACCGCGCCACCGCAAGACTGGACGGGACGCTCCATCGAGGGCGCCACCATCTACGAGTTGCATGTCGGGACCTTCACCCCGGCGGGCACCCTCGACGCCGCCATCGAGAAGCTGCAGTATCTGGTCGATCTCGGTGTGGACTTCGTCGAACTGATGCCGGTGAACGCCTTCAGCGGCACCCACGGCTGGGGCTATGACGGTGTGCTCTGGTACGCGGTGCACGAACCCTACGGCGGCCCGGACGCCCTGCTGCGCCTCATCGACGCCTGCCACGCTCTCGGTCTGGGCGTGCTGATCGACGCGGTGTTCAACCACCTCGGGCCGTCCGGGAACTACCTGCCCAGGTTCGGGCCGTATCTGTCCAGCGGCAGCAACCCGTGGGGTGAATCGGTCAACATCGGGGATGCCGGGGCCGACGAGGTGCGCCGCTACATCATCGACTGCGCACTGCGCTGGATGCGAGATTTCGGCGCCGACGGGCTGCGTCTGGACGCCGTGCACGCGCTGGTGGACACCACAGCCATCCACATACTCGAAGAGTTGGTAAGCGAAACCGAGTCCCTGGCAGCCGAATTGGGACGGCCACTGTCCCTCATCGCCGAGAGCGACATGAACGACCCCCGGTTGATCACCCCGCGCGAACAGGGTGGGCTCGGGCTCACCGCGCAGTGGGATGACGATATCCACCACGCCATCCACACCGCGGTGTCCGGTGAACGCCAGGGTTACTACCGCGATTTCGGCACCCTGGAGACCCTGGCGCAGACCCTGACGCACGGCTTCTTCCACGCCGGAACCCACTCGTCGTTCCGGGGCCGTCGGCACGGTCGCCCCCTGGACACCGCAACGATTCCGGCGACCCGGCTGCTGGCCTACACCCTCACCCACGATCAGGTGGGCAACCGGGCCACCGGTGACCGGCCGTCGCAGAACCTGACCACCGGTCAGCTGGCGGTGAAGGCCGCGCTGGCTCTCGGTTCCCCCTATACGGCAATGCTGTTCATGGGTGAGGAATGGGGATCGAGCAGCCCGTTCCAGTTCTTCACCTCACATCCGGAGCCAGAGCTGGGCCGGGCCACCGCTGAAGGCCGCAAGGCCGAGTTCGCCGCCCACGGCTGGGATGCCGACGAGATCCCGGATCCACAGGACCCCGAGACCTTCACCCGGTCCAAGCTCGACTGGACCGAGGTCACCGAGCATGGGCATGCGCGGCTGCTGCACGCCTACCGCCAGCTGATCGCGTTGCGGCACAACGAACCCGACTTCGCCGACCCGTGGCTCGACCACCTCAGGGTGGAGTACGACGAGGACGCGCGCTGGATCGTTATGCACCGTGGCACGCTCGCGGTGGCGTGCAACCTGGGCGACTCCGCGGTGACGGTCCCGGTCACCGGCCAGGTGGTGCTGGCGTGGGACGACCCGTCGGCCGACGGTGCAGGCACCGTCGTGCCCGGGCATTCTTTCGCGGTGCTACGCGCTGTCAACTGACCATCCACAGGCTGTGGATGGCCGTTTGCCGGGACTGCCGAGTTGCCCGACGATGCGGATATGACTGCGATCCTGCCCATTCCGCCGCTCGAGACCGCCACCGATCCGGTACGGTCACCCGCCGACATCGGCCAGCGCTGGCGTGGCCTTGAAGGGACGGTGGGCTTTCCCCCCCCCCTTTTGATTTGTTTTTTTGGGACGGAGCGGGGGTTTGTAGGGCCCTACAAGGTGAGGGGGAACCGAGGCCCGACCGGGCCCGGGGGCCGAGTGAGGGGGAACATCGCCGAGATGTCCGAAGAGGGGCCGCCGGGGGGCACGGGGGGGTTCTTGCTCACCCGCCCGGGGGGCGACGGGGGGTGGCAACGGGAAAGAGTGGGGCGCGGGCATCAAGAGGGGGGGGCGCAGGGCGCCGCCCGAAAACCCCTTGGGGCAACAAGATGTGGGGGAGGGGCGGCGACTCAGGTCAGATAGCGGTAGGTCGGCGAACCCGGTTCCAGCAGTTCGACATGCGCCTCGGATTCGTGCATCCGCTGCAGCAGCCCGTCGAGATCGGTCGAGGAGCCCAGCTCGATACCGACCAGCGCCTCACCGGTTTCGCGGTTGTTGCGCTTGACGTACTCGAAAAGCGTGATGTCGTCGTTGGGGCCGAGCACGCTGTCCAGGAAACCGCGCAGCGCACCGGGTTCCTGCGGAAAGTCGACCAGAAAGTAGTGCTTGAGCCCGCGGTGCACCAATGACCGTTCGAGGATCTCGCCATACCGCGACACGTCGTTGTTGCCACCGGAGATGATGCAGACCACGGTGGAGCCGGGTGCGATATCGGCCTCCATCAACGCGGCCACCGACAACGCCCCCGCCGGCTCGGCGATGATGCCTTCGCTCTGATAGAGGTCGAGCATCGCCGAGCAGACCGCGCCCTCGTCGACCGAGGTGATCGACAGCATGTCACCGGCCGCGGCCAGCGCCGCGTACGGGTTCGCGCCGGCCTTCGCGACGGCGGCCCCGTCGACGAACTGATCGACATGCTCGAGCGTCACCGGCGTGCCGGCGGCCAAGGCGGCCATCATCGACGCCGCGCCCGCCGGCTCGGCGCCGAGTACCGCGGAGTTGGCGGTGCGCTCGGACAGGTAGGTGGTGATACCGGCGATGCATCCGCCACCGCCGACCGGGACGATCACCACATCGGGCTCACCGGGCAGTTGCTCGAGCAGTTCGACCGCGATGGTGCCCTGCCCGGCCATGGTGCGGGGATCGTCATAGGGCGGCACCAGGGTGGCTCCGGTGCGGGCCACATCATCGAGTGCGGCCTGCGCGGCCAGGTCGTAGGTCTTGCCACCGACGATCAGCTCGATGAACTCGCCTCCGTGATAGCGGATCCGGTCGCGTTTCTGTTTCGGCGTCTTGGCCGGCACATAGACCCGGCCGTGTACGCCCATGGACCGGCAGGCCAGCGCGAAGCCCTGAGCGTGGTTGCCCGCCGAGGAACAGACCACACCGGCCGCCAGCTCGTCGGGGGTCAGCTGCATCAGCAGGTTGTAGGCACCGCGAAGCTTGTAGGAGCGCACCACCTGCAGGTCCTCGCGCTTGAGGTACACCTGGGTGCCCGTCGCGTGTGACAGCCGGTCGCTGAACTGCAGTGGGCTCTGGGTGACGACGCCGGCGATTCGCACTGCGGCCTCATCGATGTCGGCCGCGGTGAGCGGCGATACCTGGGGGCCTCGAATCAGATCAGCGGACACCGCTCAATGGTGCCATCACCTGCTCTCCAGGCGAAAACGGATAATCCGACACATCCAGGGTTTCGGTTGCCCGAACTCTAGGTTGCGAGTTATCGTGTACCCGTGACCACGCCCACCGAAATCAGCGTCGCCGGCGTTCCCTGGCCGACGTACAAGGCACTCGCGCTGGTCATCGGCGCCCTTATGCTCGTGGTCGTCGGTCTCGTCACCGCCAGCCTCGGCCCGGCCGTGCTCACCGCTGCGGGCACAGCGACACTGGTGTGGTTGGCCGGCGGTATGTCCGCCCGTCGCTAGCCCTTACTCAGGCACGAAGTGTGTGGTGGATACCGCACGTGCAATCGTCGATCGATGGACATTCGCAACTCATCCCCCACTGGATGACCTGCCTGGCGCGGAGCAGGCTTGCCATCTGCTCATCGATCTCGCCGAGTTTCGCCTCGGCCAACGCGCGGGCCACCGGCTTGCCCGGCGAATCATCACCCAACAGAGCCGTGATCTCGTCGAGGGTGAAGCCCGCGGCCTTGCACGCGCGGATCGCCTCCAGCCGGATCAACGTCGACTCCCGGTAGCGACGCTGGCCACCGACGCGATCCGGTGCAGGCAACAGGCCGACCTGCTCGTAATAGCGCAACGTCGTCTGAGCGAGCCCGGCGCGCCGCGAGACCTCACCGATGGTCAGCAATGCGGTCACGTGTGCGCCCCCTTGACTTAGAGCCAACTCTAAGTAGTTCACTGCAATCATGCCATCTACCGCGACCGACCTTGCCGCCCTGAGCCGCTCTCGCTACGCCATGCTGCGCACCTACCGCCGCGACGGCACCCCGGTCGACACACCGATATGGTTCGTCGTCGATGGCCGGACCGCATTGTTCCGCACCAAGATCGGACCCAAGACGCGGCGGCTGCAGGCGCGAGGAGACGTCCAGCTGGCGGCGTGTGATCACCGTGGCAACCGCCGAGGCACCCCCATGCCCGGCCGGGCCAGGATTCTCTCCGGTGACGCGGCGCAGCGCGGCAATGCGGAGCTGCACCGGCGCTACCGCTGGCAGTGGAACATCGTCCCGCTACTGAAGATCCCCGGTGTCACCAACGTGCACCGAGATCTATCACTGCGCCAGAAGTTGCGTCGGGCGCGTGACCGCAACCTGTGGCCCGACAGCGCGATTGTCGCGATCGACCTCTAGGCGCCGGCCGACGCAGAACCGGGCAGCCAAGCCTGTCTGGTCCGTTCGGCGATGGCGTCGTTGGCGGTGCCTTTGCCGTCCCACAGACCCCGGCCGGCCGCGATGGGCATCGCCCACCACAGCACAGAGGTGTCACGAACCTGCCGGATCGGGACGCCGGTGGCCACGGCCGCGTAGTGCAGCCAGAAATCGTCGGCGAACGGGCAGATATCGGCGAACTCGTCGCCGCGGTCGCGGAGCGTGTCGAGCAATCTCGGCGGGTAGGCCACCCCGGACACCCCGGTGGCGAACACCCTCTCCGAGGGCTCCGTCGTCGTACATGTCAGCCACGAACGGTATGGCGCGTTGGTGCGGATTCGCGCGCGGAACGCTGTGACCTCGTCGGGCCGGTGGGCCGCCAGTAGTTCTTCCAACCAGTTCGGTGGATAGAAGACATCGTCGTCCGCGGTCACCAGGGTGCGCTCGGATTCGCCAGGGAAGATCTCGCAGACGTACGGAAAGTACTTCTTGTGCGGTCCGTAGTCCCGGCAGGAACGAATTTCCAGCCCGCGAGCACAGAGTCGCTTGAGCGTTGCCGGCGGATCCACGAGCGCAGCGGCGTCATCCAGCCACAGGATGATCCGGCGTGGTTTCAGGTTCCCGGCGCCGATGGTCTCGATCGTCTTCCACACCGTCGCTATCCGCTTGCCGTAGCTGGTGAGCGAGACGTGGGCGTCGCCGTCGCCGACGATCGGCGACGTGGACCGGTGGTTCGTCATGACAAGCTTCGGTTCGAGAGCGAGAAACTCGGTGAGCGCCAGCAGATATTTGATTGGGCTCTTCGGAATAGCACCCGTGTTACGCATAGCGAGACCCCCCCAGGCCTGTCCCCGAGGGAACGTTACGACTGGGCCAGCACCGCAATTATTAACGGCACTAACCAGATTGGTCGGCGGCTGCCCCGCGGCTGTAATCAGGAAAACTTGGCCGACCTCGGCACAGTCTAGCGAACAGAACGGCTTCCGGAGGGTCGAACGACGCCGCTGAGCGGAGATTTGGCGTATGTAGAACAACGGACAGCCACGGCGATCAAGATCATAAGTTGCTGAAGCACAACATAACCCAACGTGCACATCGCCGCGTGGCGTCAGTGGGACTCGATAGCCTGCGGCGTTCCGAGTACGAGGCCACGTTCGATCATCGATCATGTGCGCATGCGCTTGTTTACAGAATCTGCACCACGCGGAGCACCGCGCACGATTCGCCGATCTCGATAGCTGCTGATGGCGTATTCGGCGAGCCGATCACCACAGCCGAATCGAAAATTCAACGGGCGGTTGGCAAACCGCAACGTTGTATACACGGCGGGGACTTGATGGCGCATCGTGCAACGTTGCTCTAGCCTGACCCGCGGGGGCAGGTGGCGATCGGTTCTTCGGGACCGGTTGCCCAAGCAGGCACAAGGAAAGGTACCGGGGGAACTGTGGATGCCGAAGGAACCTTGCGACAGCTCATTCGTCGGGCCGGTTATGCGATCAGAGGGAACAAGACATTCCGGACGTCGGGCGAGTACTGGGAGCAACGGTATCGGAATGGCGGCACCTCCGGTGCCGGCTCGTACAGCAGGTTGGCCGGCTTCAAAGCCGCAGTACTGAACGACTTCGTGGCGACGCACCACGTCACCACCGTCATCGAGATCGGGTCCGGTGACGGCGCGCAACTGACTCTTGCCGAGTACCCCGACTACACCGGGGTCGACGTATCGCAGGTTGCGCTGGAATCGACGCGACGACTGTTCGCGGGCGATTCGTCAAAGCGTTTCCTGCACACCAGCGAAATGACGACGAAGGACCGAGCCGAGCTCGCGCTCTCGCTCGACGTGATCTACCACCTCGTGGAAGACGCCGTGTACGACAGCTATATGGGGCAGCTGTTCGACTCGGCGACCACATATGTGATCGTCTACTCGAGCAACAGCGAGAAGTCGTGGTCGAGTCCGCACGTCCGGCACCGTGAATTCACGCGTTGGGTCCAGGATCACCGGCCCGACTTCGAACTCGTCGAGACCATTGCGAACCAATACCCCTACGACAAGGCCGATCCCGACAACACCAGCTTCGCCGATTTCTTCATCTTCGAGCGGGTCGGAGACTGATCTGCTCAGCCACCCAGACAGCCGGGTCCCAGCAGCGCCTTGAGGTCGCCCATCAGCGCCGATGACGGCGTCACCCGCAACGACTGATCCAGTTCCAGGGTGGTGATGCGCTCCCCGCTGATCAGCCTCAGATGCACCTGCGAGGTACCGGGATGGCGAGCCAGTACCTGCTTGAGGGCGGTCACCTTGTCCACCGTGCACTGTCGGGTCGGTAGGCTGACCGCGACGGGACGGTTACCCTGGGCAGTCGAGAAGTCGGGCACCACAAGGTCATTGGCGATCAGCGAGATCCGGTCATCACGGATGGCCACCTTCGCGCCGACCAGCACCACCGCGTCATCGGCGATATCGGCGCCGAACGCGGTGTAGGTCTGCGGGAAGAACAGCACCTCGATCCCACCGGTGAGATCCTCCACTTGAGCTGAGGCCCAGGGTAATCCGTTCTTGTTGACGCGACGGTTCACCGAGGCGAGGATGCCGCCGATGCGCACCTGGGTGTCATTGGGGATATCGCCTTCCAGGATCGCCGGGATCTGGGTGTCGACATGAGCGGCCAACAGATGCGCCACACCGTCGAGCGGATGCCCGGACACGTAGAGCCCCAGCATCTCCCGCTCCAAAGCGAGCTTGTGTTTGTCCTCCCACTCGCCCTCGGGCACCGGGATGGTGAAGACCGACTCCATTCCGGAATCGGCGTCCCCGCCGCCGAACAGATCGAACTGACCGATGGCCTCGGCCTTCTTGGTGCCGAGCACCGAGTCCACCGCGTCCGCGTGCACCAGGAAAAGGCCCTTGCGGGGATGGCCCAGCGAATCGAAGGCGCCGGCCTTGACCAGCGATTCAGTCACCTTCTTGTTGCAGGCGCCGATGTCGATCTTGTTGAGGTAGTCCGAGAAGTCGGTGTACTTGCCCTTCTCATTGCGTGCATTGATGATCGATTGCACGACATTGGCGCCGACGTTGCGCACACCACCGAGGCCGTACCGGATGTCCTGGCCGACCGAGGCGAAGTTGTGCACCGATTCGTTGACATCCGGTGGCAGCACCGTGATCCCGAGCCGGCGGCAGTCCGACAGATAGATTGCGGCCTTGTCCTTGTCATCGCCCACCGAGGTCAGCAGACCGGCCATGTACTCGGCCTGGTAGTTGGCCTTGAGGTAGGCCGTCCAGAACGACACCAGCCCGTAGCCGGCGGCATGCGATTTGTTGAACGCGTATCCGGCGAACGGAAGGATGGTGTCCCACAGCGCCTTGACCGCGGCCTCGGAGAAACCGTTGGCGGTCATCCCCTCCTTGAAGCCCTTGTACTCGGCCTCGAGTACCTCAAGCTTTTTCTTGCCCATGGCCTTTCGCAGCGCGTCGGCCTTACCCATCGAGTAGCCGGCGACCTTCTGGGCGATGAACATGATCTGCTCTTGGTAGACGATCAGACCGTAGGTCTCGGCCAGGATCTCCTTGAGCGGCTCTTCGAGCTCCGGGTGGATCGGCTTGATGGCCTGGCGACCGTTCTTGCGATCGGCGTAGTCGTTGTGGGCGTTCATGCCCATCGGGCCGGGGCGGTACAGCGCGAGCACCGCCACGATGTCGTTGAATCCGGTGGGCTGCATCCGGCGCAGCAGGTCACGCATGGGCCCGCCGTCGAGCTGGAACACCCCCAGCGTGTCACCGCGCGACAGCAGCTCATAGGTCGCCGGATCCTCCAGCGGCAGATGATCCATGTCCAGGTCGATGCCCCGGTTGGCCTTGATGTTCTCCAGCGCGTCACCGATCACGGTGAGGTTGCGCAGGCCCAGGAAGTCCATCTTGAGCAGGCCGATGGCCTCACAGGAGGGGTAGTCCCATCCGGTGATGACCGCACCGTCCTGCGGACGCTTCCACAGCGGGATGGCGTCCACCAGCGGCTCGGAGCTCATGATCACCGCGCAGGCGTGGACGCCCGCGTTGCGGACCAGGCCCTCCAGTCCGCGCGCGGTCTCGTAGATGGTGCGGACATCGGGATCGGTGTCCAGCAGGCCGCGCACCTCGGCGGCTTCCTTGTAGCGCTCGTGCTTGGGGTCGGTGATCCCCGAGAGCGGGATGTCCTTGGCCATGATGGGCGGCGGCAGCGCCTTGGTGATCCGATCGGCGATGGCGAAGCCGGGCTGGCCGTAGTTGACGCGGGCCGAGTCCTTGAGTGCGGCCTTGGTCTTGATGGTGCCGAAGGTGATGACCTGGGCGACGCGGTCACTGCCCCACTTGTCCGACGCGTAGCGCACCATCTCACCGCGGCGGCGGTCGTCGAAGTCGATATCGATATCCGGGGCCGACGGGCGCTCGGGGTTCAGGAACCGCTCGAACAGCAGCCCGTGCGGGATCGGGTCGATATTGGTGATGCCCATCGCGTAGGCGACCAGCGAGCCCGCCGCCGAGCCACGGCCCGGGCCGACCCGGATGTTCACCGAGCGGGCGTAGTTGATGAGGTCCGCGACGATCAGGAAGTAGGCCGGGAAGCCCTTGTCGCAGATGACCTTGATCTCGTAGTCGGCGCGGTCGTGATAGTCCTGTGTCGCGCCGCCGGGGAAGCGGCGCTTGAGGCCCTCCACGACCTCGTGGCGCAGCCAGGTCTCCTGGTTGTGCCCGTCGGGTACCGGGAAGACCGGCATCCGGTCGCGCGGGGCCCACACATCGGCGTAGGACTGCACCCGCTCACCGATCAGCAGTGTCGAGTCACACGCACCCGGCACCTGGGGGTCCCACAGCGCGCGCATGTCGGCGGCCGACTTGAGGTAGTAGCCGTCACCGTCGAACTTGAACCGGGCCGGATCCGACAGCGTCTTGCCGGTCTGCACACACAGCAGCGCCTCATGGGCGTGTGAGGCTTCCCGCGTCACGTAGTGGCAGTCGTTGGTCGCCAGCGGCGGGATGCCCAGCTTGCGGCCCACCTCCAGCAGACCGTCGCGGACCCGGCGCTCGATCTCGATGCCGTGGTCCATCAGCTCCAGGAAGAAGTTCTCCTTGCCGAAGATGTCCTGCCACTTGGCCGCGGCCGCCACCGCCTCATCGAGGTGACCCAGCCGCAGCCGGGTCTGCACCTCACCGGAGGGGCAGCCGGTGGTGGCGATGATGCCCTCGGCGTGTTCGGCGATCAGTTCGGCGTCCATACGCGACCACTTGCCGAGTTGGCCTTCGAACGAGGCCATCGAGGACAGCTTGAACAGGTTGCGCAACCCCGTCGCATTCTCGGCGACCATCGTCATATGGGTGTAGGCGCCGCTGCCGGAGACGTCATCGCTCTTCTGGCTACGATCGCCCCACAGCACACGCTTGGTGTCGAAGCGCGATGCGGGAGCGATGTAGGCCTCGATACCGATGATCGGCTTGATCCCGGCATCGGTGGCGACGTTGTAGAACTCGCTGGCCCCGAACATGTTGCCGTGGTCGGTCATACCGATGGCCGGCATCTCCAGGCGCTGGGCCTCGGCCACCATCGGTTTGACCTTCGCGGCACCGTCCAGCATCGAGTATTCGGTGTGGTTGTGCAGGTGCACGAACGAGGCGCTCATAGGGTGGCCAGTCTATTGGTGCGCTCCGACAGTTCCGGGCGTGTCGCGTGACGTGTCTTCCCACCCGCCCAACAAGCCCGCCACAGGCCCGGCGTGACCCCGCGACCGTAGGTCTCACATAAACGAAAGCGGCTGTATCGTATGACTCCGTGATCGAGCTCAATAATGTCGCCAAGACATTCGGCGGCAACGTCCCCGCCCTGCGCGACGTGAGCTTTTCCGTTCCGACCGGGTCCGTGTTGGCGTTGCTGGGACACAACGGGGCAGGCAAGACCACGACGGTCAAGATCCTGTCGACACTGCTGACGCCCACGTCCGGCCAGGCCCTCGTCGCGGGCTACGACGTGGCCCGCGAACCCGCCAAGGTGCGCCGCAACATCGGGGTCACCGGCCAGGACGCCGCGCTGGATCCGCGCCTCACCGGCCGGGAGAACCTGGTGCTCTTCGGGCGGCTACGCGGCCTGCGTCGCGCCGAGGCCCGCGCCCGTGCCGAGGAACTCATCACCCAGTTCGACATGGGCCATGCGGCCGACCGCCAGGTCAACGGCTACTCCGGCGGTATGCGGCGGCGCATCGACATCGCCATCTCACTGGTGATCCTGCCCAAGGTCCTCTTCCTCGACGAGCCGACCACCGGGCTGGATCCCCGCAGCCGCCGCGACGTGTGGAACCTGGTGTCGTCGTTGAAGGCTCAGGACATCACCGTGCTGTTGACGACCCAATACCTGGAGGAGGCGGACATCCTCAGCGACTCCATCGTCATTCTCAACGCCGGACAGATCGTCGCCAAGGGCACCGCGGACGAACTGAAGCGCCAGACCGGTTCCAGCTACTGCGAGATGACACCGCTGAACCCCGACGATCTGCCGCGGATCGCCGCCGCGCTGTCGGACTTCGACGAGGTCGAGGTCGACACCGACGCGACGACGGTGTCGGTGCCTGCGCCCAAGGGCGTGGCGACGCTGACCGAGGTGTTCCGGCGGATGGACGAGATCGGCGTCGAACTCATCGACATCTCGCTGCGCAGGCCGTCGCTGGACGAGGTGTTCCTGCATCTCACCACCCCGGTCACCGCGACGTGACGGCGGTAGCCATCCTCTCGGCACGCATCCTGCGGAAGGGCCGAGTCGACCTCGTCTTCGCCGCACTCGTGCCGATCGCGGGATTGATCGGTCTCACGTTCCTGCTCCGCGACATCATCTCGACCGGCGAGATGAGCTACGCGCAGTACGTCCTGCCGGCGATCGTCGTCCAGGCCATGTTGTTCGGCGCACTCACCACCACCGACCGGGCGGCCTGGGAGAAGGTCAGCGGGATCGGCGCGCGGATGCGCACCCTGCCCATCTCGCCCTACGCGCCGCTGATGGCCCGGATGACCTACTGCCTGGTGCGGGGTGTGCTGGCGCTGGTCGCCTCGTTCTTGGCCGCGTACCTGTTCGGGTTCCGGCTGACCGCCGGAATCGGCTATGCCATCGCCTTTGTCGTGATGGCGCTCGTCCTCACCCTGGCTCTGTCCTTCGGGGCGGACGCCACCGGCAGCAAGGCCGGCCGGACCGAAGTGGCCAGCCAGCTGCTGCTGGTTCCGCAGCTGCTGCTCGTGCTGCTGTCGACCGGGATCGCACCGCTGGACGCCTTTCCCACCTGGCTGGCACCCTTCGTGCAGTACCAGCCGATCTCGCAGATCACCGAGACGCTGCGCGGTTTCACCAGCGGCCACATCGTGACGGGAAACCTGTTCGCCAGCCTGGCCTGGTGCATCGGGATGTTGGTCGTCTTCGGCACCATCGCCATCCGAATCCAGGGGCGCCGCTCATGACCACGAGCTCACAGCACGAGCATTCGCTGCTGGCCGAAAGCTGGATCTTCGCCAGTCGCCTCTTCATCCAGTGGCGCCGCTACCCGATGGTGCCGCTGCAGGCGTTGCTGTTCCCCACCGGCCTGTTGATCATCTACGGCCTGCTGGTCGGCAAATCGATGACCCGGATCACCGGCAACAGCGGAATCGATCTGCTGATCCCGGTCTGTGCCCTGGCCGGCGCGATGTCCGCCGCTGTCGGCGCAGGCCTGGCCGTACCCTACGACCGGGACAGCGGCCTGCTCACCCGGCTCTGGATCATGCCGGTGCACCGCACCTCACCACTGACCGGCGCGCTGCTGGCCGAGGCGGTCCGCACCCTTGCCGGGACCGCGCTGGTCGTGGTGGCCGCATACGCCATGGGCTTTCATTTCGAGAGCGGTTGGCTCGGAATGGTGCTCTACCTGCTGATCCCGGTGGTCATCGTCATCGTCTTCGCCACGATCGTCATCACGCTTGCGCTGCGGCCCCAGGGCAGGGTCATTCTCACCTGGACGCAGAGTGGATGCATGGGTCTGGCCTTCGCGACACTCATTCCCGTCGACCGGATTCCGGCGGTGCTGCGCCCGTTCGCCGAGTACCAACCGATCGCACCGCCGGCGGCGGCCATGCGGGCGCTGTCCTCGGGCGGCGATCTATGGCAACCGCTGCTGCTGACCGCGCTGTGGGCGGTGGTGCTCGGCGCGCTGTTCGTGCCCGCCACCGTGCGCGGCTACCGGGCAGCGGTCGAAGGCGGCAAGCTCGACGGTTAGTCCTGGCTCGGGGTCACCTCGAACCGGGCAGGCATCTCGAACTCCGAGCGCTTCAGCCACGCCGAGATGAAGCCGTACTGGAACGCCAGCCCGACCACCGCGTTCGCCGCGAGTTCACCGACGGGTCTCCGCAGTTCGGCGCGCAGTGTGGTCCAGGCCTCGACCGGCGACAGCTTCGCGGGCGGATGTGCGCCGTCGGCTCCGCCGCTCTCGTGGCGATGCGCCCAACGCAGGTAGGCATTGCTGTGGCCGTACCGCTTCCACTGGCTGCCCATGTCACGCATCGAGGCTCGGGGCTCCCACTCCATCAGCACCCGGGTGTCGGTCGCAATCGTGGCACCCGTCTGCTCCTGGATCCGCCAGCAGATGTCGAGATCGCCCCCACCGCGCATGGCCCGGAATCCGCCGACCTCGGCGAACGCGGCACGGTCGATACCCAGATTCGCGGTGGGATAGTAGTCGGGCTTGGGCGGCACCATCCCGATGGTCGCCTTCATCGCCCCGCCGCCGCGCGGCAACATGAACGGTTGCATCTTGGCCGCCATCCGGGCCGCGAGCGTGGGACCGGTGACGGTGCGAACATTCGTGCAGGACAACGCGACTCCAGGTTGAGCCTGAAGCGTGCGATGTGCGTCGAGCAGGCCCGGTAGCGGTCGGCAGCGGCCGTCGATGAACAGCAGGATGTCGGCGGCAGACTGGCTGGCGGCCAGCTGGCGGGCGTAGTACGGACCGCGGCTGTCGGTCACCGTCACCACATTGGCGCCCAGCGACCGTGCCACCGCTGCGGTGTCATCGGTGGAGGCGTCGTTGACGACGGTGACGCGATCCCCTGGCGACAGCTGATCCAGCAGGGGCTGCAACAACTTGGGCAGGTGATCGGCCATGTCCCGGACCGGGAATGATCACCTCGATGGTCGGCTCCGCCATGGATCAGCCGTTCAACCCACCGCGGCCCAGGCTGTACACCTGCCATCCAGCGCCGGACCAGTAATCACGGTCGATCGCGTTGCGGGTGTCGAGCAGGCGCGGCTCCCTGACCACCGACCGGAACGCGGCGGGGTCGATATTGCAGTACTCGTCCCATTCGGTCGCCAGCACGATCAGATCGACGTTGCGACAGGCATCTTCGGCGCTGTCGAAATAGCCGAGCGTCGGGAACCGGGCCTTGGCGTTCTCGATCGCCTTCGGATCGTGGACGCGCACGTCGGCGCCCTTCAGATGCATGGCCGCGGCGACGTTGAGAGCCGGCGAGTCACGCACATCATCACTGTTCGGTTTGAAGGCGGCACCCAGCACGGCGATGCTCTTGCCGAGGAAATCGCCGCCGACGACGGCACGCGCCACCGCGACGGCCTTCTCGCGTCGACGCAGGTTGATCTTGTCGACCTCGTGCAGGAATCGCAGCGCGTCGGAGGCACCCAGCTCACCGGCCCGCGCGCTGAATGCGCGTATGTCCTTCGGTAGGCAGCCGCCGCCGAATCCCAGGCCCGCGTTGAGGAACCGCTTGCCGATCCGGTCGTCGTAGCCCAGCGCCCGGCTCAGCGTCACCACATCGGCGTCGACGATCTCACACACCTCGGCCATCGCGTTGATGAACGAGATCTTGGTCGCCAGAAAGGCATTGGCGGCGACCTTGACCAGCTCCGAGGTCGGAAGATCTGCGGTCAGGTGCGGAGTTCCGGCCTCGATGATGGAGCCATACACCTCCTGCAGGGTCTTCTCCGCGTATTCGGAGGTGACCCCGAAGACCAGGCGGTCCGGCCGCAAGGTGTCCTCGATCGCCTTGCCCTCCCGCAGGAACTCGGGATTCCAGGCCACCTCGAGGCGATGCGTCGACGGCATGTTCGCCACCTCGGCGGCCAGACGCTGCGCGGTGCCCACCGGCACGGTCGACTTGCCGACGATCAGCCCGTCGCCATCGGCATGTGCGGCGACGGACCGAAACGCGCTGTCCACGTACTCGATATTGGCCGCATCCGAACCGGCCAACTGCGGCGTGCCCACACAGACGAAGTGCACCGAGGCTCCGGAAACCGCCTCTTCGACGGACTGGGTGAATGTCAGCCGACCGGTGGCGAGCACCTCGCCGAGCAGCTCGTCGAACCCCGGTTCGAAGAAGGGCGACCTACCGGTGGACAGCGTGGCGATCTTGGCAGCATCGGTGTCGTACGCGACGACCTGGTGGCCGATCTGTGCCATGCAGGCGGCATGAACGGCGCCCAGATAGCCCGTTCCGATCACACTGATTTTCATTTGACTGAACTCCAGGCTCGTGGGTGACGTTCAGAGGGCGGAGTTGATATGACGACGCTGTCACTCGCGGCCGAATCGAGTCTGCCCGCCAAGAATCTCTCCTTGCCTCACGGTGTCTGCTGCACGTCGACTCCCACGCCACCGATGGCAGGCTTGCTGGCGACGCCGGGTCGTCGCCGCTAAGTACACCACACCCCTCCGCGGTTGCCGCGGCCACTCGTAGCTGCCGGACACCCTGGACGCCGTCCGCCTAGATGGGGTGCTCAACACTCCGCGAGACCTTGAATCTGCAAATGAACTCCTCGCGCGGCGCGCGGATGACAGCTATCCGAGATCACCGGCGAAACTGCCCTGCAGAACATGACAGCAAACTATGCTGAAAATTCTTCGGAAAATTCAGCAATACAGGAACGATAACTGACAGTCCCTGCCACGAAATCGCGGTAAAGTTCCGCGCGCGGGACGGCGCGCACGAGATCGACCGTGAGGCGTTACGCATCTGGACCACCGGCCACGGCAGCTGGCGCGACGTCGGCTCCCGCACCGCGGCAGTATTCCGCGGACCGCTCTAGCGGGTCCGCCAGGCCGCACTGACCATCGAAGCCTTGGCCACCGCCACGCCGTAACCCACCTCGGTGTCATCGTCGTCGGGGTCGTCGTCGACGGCGAAGGTCATCGGCTTCGCCTTGTCCGCAGGCGATTCCCGCTTGGGCACGGGGATGCGCCTCTTCAAATCGCTCGGCACCGACGAGGGCCACCAGTTCTTCTCCCCCAGCATCACCGCCAGGGCCGGCACGGTGATGGTCCGCACCACGAACGTGTCCAGCAGCAGACCGACGCCGATGATGAAGCCGAGCTGCACGATCGCGGCGATCGAGCTCACTGTCATGGCCAGCATGGAGGCCGCGAAGATCAGACCCGCCGAGGTGATGACGCCGCCGGTGGCCCCGATGGTGCGGATCACCGCCACCTTCGTCCCGCGGTGGGCCTCCTCCCGTATTCGGGATATCAGCAGCAGGTTGTAGTCCGCGCCGACGGCCACCAGGACGAGGAACGTGAATCCTGGTGTGTTCCAGAAGATCGGTTGGTCGAGGATGATCTGGAAGAAGACCACGGCGATGCCCAGTGCGGACATGTAGGACAGCACCACCGAGAGCACCAGATAGATGGGCGCCACGATCGCCCGGAGCAGCAGCGCGAGGATCAGGAACACCACGATCAGGGTCACCAGCACGATGTAGCGGATATCACCGTTGTAGTAATCGCGGATCTCGCTCTGGTACACGCTGGTGCCCACCATGGCGATATCGGCGTCTTCGAGGGCGGTGTTGGGCATCGCGCTGCGGGCGGCTTCGATGATGTCGTCGACCTGGTCCATCGCGGGTGCGCCGAAGGGGTCGTGCGCGGTCTGCACCATGTATCGGGCGGTATGCCCGTCCGGGGAAATGAACAGTCCGGCGGCCTTCTCGAACTCGGGCCGGGTCAGAATCTGCGGCGGGATGTAGAACCCCGACATCGAGGGATCGGCGGCGTCCCGCTTCATCGCCAGCAGGAAATCGGAGGCCTGGCTCAGCCCGCCGCCCATCTGCCGGGTCTGGTCCACCAACAGCTGGACGCCCTCAGCGAGGGCCGCACTGGAATCGGCCAGGGTGTTCACGCCGGTGAGGAGTTCGTCCATCTGGGCTTCGACGTCCTCTGGCCGATCCAGCCCGAGCTGATCGGCGGCACTCAACGCCTGCTCCAGGTTGTCGGTGACTCCGCCGACCGAGCGCTGCAGGCTGTCACCCTCCTGAGTGGTCTCCATCTGCTTGGACAGCTCGTACAGCTGCTGGATTGTGCCGTCGTCGTAGGCGGTGACGATGCGCTTCATGTCGATCCGCACCGCGTTGCATGCCGGGTCCAGGGTGCAGATCGGGCTGTTGTCCAGCAGCGCCACCATGGGCGCCATCCAGGTGTAGTTGAGGACGACCTGTTCCAGCCCGACACCCATGGACCGGCCCAGGTTGCGCATCACCGTGACCAGCCGGGCGCCGACATCGATGTCGTTCAGGGTGGCTGCGCCGCCGTACTCCTGCTCGATCTCGACCAGCGAGGTGAGGATGGTGCGCACCGAGGGCGCGGCGGCCATCACCTGATCGCGGATCTTGTCGAGGGCGGCGGCCAGGGTGTGGGCACCCTCCGACAGCTGGGTCAGCCGGGAGTCGTTCTCATCGATGAGAGTTGTGGCCTCGCCGAGCTTGTCGCCCACCTCGCCGGCCTGGTGGGTGGCCCGCGCCTCGGTGAGCATCTCGCCGTTCGGTCGGGTGATACCGCGGACGGCCGCGATGTCGGGCAGCTGGCTGATCCGGTTGGCCATCTGCTCCATGTCGGCGAGCGCACGTGGTGACCGCAGATCCTGGGTTTCGGAGTGCACCACGATGAACTGCTGGATGGACGCGCTGGCCGGAAAGTGCGCGTTCATCGTCTTGTAGGAGTTGTTGCTCTCGGACTCGGTGGGCAGGTTCTTGCGGTCGTCGTAGTTGAAGTCGACCAGCAGCGCGCACCCGGCCAGCGCGACGAGCACCACCAGGCTGCCGAAGAGGTTGAGTTTGGGCTTGCGGACGATGCTGACGCCCATGCGGCGCCACATCGGGCCGGTGATGTCCTTGCGGGGATTCACCCAGCCCCGGCGCCCGGCGAGGGTGATGAAGGCCGGCAGCAGGGTGATCGATCCCATGAAGCCGATGAAGATGGTCGCCGCCAGCGCAGGCCCTACGCTGGAGAACACGCTGAGGGTGGCAAAGGACAACGCGGAGAAGGTGATCGCCACCGTGCCCGCGGATCCCGCGATCACCTCGCCGATGGTCACCATGGCCGAGACGATCGCCTCGTCGGTGGGCACGCCCCGTCTGATGAACTCCTGATATCGGCTGAAGAAGAAGACGGCATAGTCCACCCCTGCGCCGAGCATCATGCCGGTGATCAGCACGATCGTCTGCGGTGCCAGACCCAGGCCCAGCAGGCCGAGGCCGGCCACCACCTGCTGCGCGACGGCCAGTGAAATGCCGATGCTCAGCAGCGGGATGACCATCGCGACGAGATTGCGGTAGACGATGATCAGGATGAGCAGCACGGTGACGACCGTGGAGACCTCGATCAGCAGCTGATCGCGCAGGGCGATGCCGGTGACGTCCTCCATCGTTGCCGCCGCGCCGACGATGGAGGCCGACAGCGTCGTGCCGGCCGTCGTCTCCTCGATGATCTTGACGGCGTCCCGGTAGGCCGCCTGGCCGACGCCGGTGCCCATGGTGCCGTTGAGGCTGACCGGCAGGTTCCATGCCTTGCCATCTTTGCTCGACATCGCCGGGCGGATTTCTTTGATGCTGATGAAATCCTGCATCGACACCACGATGTCGGTGCGCGCGCGCAGGTTCTCGACGATTTTGCGGTAGGTGTCCTCGTCCTGCTCGGTCAACCCGTTCTCGTTGACCAGAATGACCGCGATCAGGTTGGTCGCGTCGGCCTCGTTGAAGGCATCCTTCATTTGCTGGCTGGTCTGAAGGACCGCCGCGTCCCTGGGCATGAAGTCCGGAGGGTTGCGCTGGGCCACCGTGATCAGCGGTGGCAGCGCCGCGAACAGGGAACCGGCAATGACCAGCCACGCGGCAATGATGAGCACGGGATGACGAACGATCATGCGACCGTTTGAGGCGAGAAGGCCGCGCGCGGTCACCTTCGAACGTCTGGACATTGGCGACAAGGCTACATGGTGTTGCTGTTAACTCTGTCAGCTACAACTGACGAACGGATCGGGGTGTCGGCGCGCTCACGGCAGGGCTTCGCTCACCGGGTTACGCGCGGAAGCCGCGCGGGCCGCCCGGGAGCGGATCACGGCGTCGACGGTGAAGACCGCCAGAGCGACCCAGATCAGCGCAAATCCCAGCCAGCGTGCGGGCGGCATCGGCTCGTGTCCCACCAGAACGCCCCAGGACAACTGCATGATGGGCGTCATATAGAACAGCAGCCCCATCGTCACCAATGGCAACCGGTGTGCGGCGGCGGCGAACAGCAGCAGCGGCACCGCCGTCAGCACTCCGGCCAGCATCAACAGCACCACGTGTCCGGCGCCGTACCCGACGAACGCGGCATGCCCACCGGTCTGCAGCACGATCAGATAGCCCAGCGCAAACGGGGCGGCCAACGCCGTCTCGATGCCGACGCTCACCCGGGGATCGACCGGCACCACCTTCTTGACCGCGCCGTACAGTCCGAAGGACAACGCCAGACCGAGGCCGATGTAGGGCGGTGCGCCGACCTGCACCGTCAACACCACCACCGCGGCGACCGCGATGGCCAGGGCGATCCCCTGCGCGCGGTTGAGCCGCTCCCGGAACACCACCAGCCCGAGCAGGACCGTCACGAGCGGGTTGATGAAGTACCCGAGCGCCGCGTCGACGACGTGGCCGTTGTTCACCGCGTACACGTAGATCAGCCAGTTGACCGATATCAGCGCCGAGGCCAGCGCCAGCAGCATCCAGGTCCGGCCGCTGATCGCCCGCAGATCCCGCAGCCGGTGCACCGCGGCGACGACCACGAAGAGAAAGAGGAAGCCCCACACAATCCGGTGCGACAGGATCTCGACCGCACCCGCCGGTTTGAGCAGCGGGAAAAAGGCGGGGAACAGCCCCCAGGAGCCGTACGCGCCGATACCGAAGAGCAGACCGGACCGTTTCACTGGTCGTGACGGCGTAACTGGTCCAGGGCGTGCTGCAGATCGGCGGGATAGGGACTGGTGATCTCGATCCGTCTGCCGTCCGCGGGATGCGCGAACGCCAGCGACCGGGCGTGCAGCCACTGCCGCTCCAGTCCGAGTTTCTTGGCCAGCGTCGGATCCGCACCGTAGGTGAGATCCCCGCAGCACGGATGGTGCAGTGCCGAGAAATGCACCCGGATCTGGTGGGTGCGGCCGGTTTCCAGATGGATGTCGAGCAGGCTGGCCGCCACGTGCGCCTCGAGGGTGTCGTAGTGGGTGACGCTGTCGCGGCCGCTCTCGGTCACCGCGAACTTCCAGTCCTGACCACGGTGGCGGCCGATCGGCGCGTCGATGGTGCCACTGGACGGATCGGGATGCCCCTGCACCAGTGCGTGGTAGCGCTTCTCCACGGTGCGCTCCTTGAACGCCCGCTTGAGCACCGTGTATGCCCGCTCGGAGATCGCGACCACCATCACGCCGGAGGTCCCCACATCCAGGCGGGACACGATGCCCTTGCGCTCGGCCACACCGGAGGTGGTGATCCGGAAGCCCGCGGCGGCCAGCCCGCCGAGCACGGTGGGCCCGGTCCAGCCCACCGACGCGTGTGCGGCCACACCCGCCGGTTTGTCGACGGCGACGATGTCGTCGTCGGCATACAGGATGTTCATGCCCTCGATCTCGACGGGCGTATTCTCCACGGGCGCAGCCGGTTCCGGCAACCGGACCTCGAGCCAGGCGCCGGCGACGAGTTTGTCGGATTTGCCGGCGGCTGCACCGTCGAGCTCGACACCGCCCTCTTCGGCAATCGCGGCGGCGACGGTGCGCGACAACCCGAGCAGCCGGGCCAGGCCGGCGTCGACGCGCATGCCCGCCAGGCCCTCGGGGACGGGCATCGAGCGGGTGGTCATCAGGTGGTCGCGCCCGGCTGGTCGTCCGCGGCCGGTTCCGGCAGGGGTGGCTTCGCGGGCTCGGTTTCGGTTTTGGTCTCGGTCTCGGTCTTGGGCTTGGGCTCGGTCTCCGGCTGGCGCCTCCCAGCGGGGTCGGATGCGCTGTCCGGCTGGCGCCTCCCAGCGGTGTCGAAGTCGAAACCGAACAGCGACAGCACCACCAGCAGGATCGCGCCGCCGACCACCGCCGGGTCCGCCACATTGAACACCGGCCACCAGCCGACCGACAGGAAATCCACCACATGCCCGCGCAGCGGCCCCGGTGACCGGAAGAAGCGGTCGACCAGATTGCCGAGCGCACCGCCGAGGATCATGCCCAGCCCCAGCGCCCACCACGGCGACACCAGCCGGCGTCCCATCCAGATGATGCCGATCACCACCCCGGTCGCGATCAGCGTCAGCACCCAGGTGTAGCCGGTGGCCATCGAGAACGCCGCCCCGGAGTTGCGCACCAATGTCCAGGTGACGGTGTCGCCGATGATCGACACCGGCTGACCGGGCACCAACAGGCGGACCGCCAGCACCTTGGTGACGATGTCGAACGCCAGCACCACACCGGCAATCGACAGCAGCAGGCGCAGGCGCTTGCGGGGCTGCGGTTGCGCTTCTCGGTCCGCGGCCACCGGCTCGGCCGAGCCTGTTGATTCCTCAGTCACCCGTCCATCATCCCAAACTCCGCGGGCGGGCTCCGCGCAGCCGCCCGGGTGGGTGAAACAATTGCGGGCATGCATCGCCTCGTCGTGATCAGCACCGGCGGCACCATCGCCACCAGTTCCGGGCCCGATGGCGTGGCCCGGCCCACCCGCAGCGGCGCCGATCTCACCAGCGGTCTGGACGTCTCGGTGGTCGAGCTGATGGCCGTGGACAGCTCCGCGCTCGGACCGGCCGATTGGGACCGGATGGGCGCCGCCGTCGCGGCCGCCGTGGCCGACGGCGCGACCGGCATCGTGATCACCCACGGCACCGACTCCATGGAGGAGACGGCGCTGTGGCTGCAACTGACCTATGCCGGCGCCGTTCCGGTGGTGCTCACCGGGGCGCAGCGCAGCGCCGACGCTCCCGATGCGGACGGCCCGGGAAACCTGCGCGACGCGCTGGCGGTGGCCGCCGACGCGCAGGCCCGTGACGCCGGTGTGCTGCTGAGTTTCGCGGGCACCATCTGGGAGCCGCTGGGCCTGCACAAGGTGGCCACCGATGACCTGCGCGGTTTCGCCGGTTCGGCGGTCGGGTCGGTAGTCCGGGGCGTCGTGCGCTTCGATATGTCGCCGCGCCGGCCGCGGCTCGGCGCGCTGCACGCCGCCGGCGCGCCGCGGGTCGACATCATCGCCGCCTACCCCGGCGCCGATGCCGTCGCGCTCGACGCCTGTGTGGCCGCCGGCGCGCGCGGCCTGGTGCTCGAAGCCCTCGGATCGGGCAACGCCGGGCAGGGGATCATCGACGGTGCGCGGCGCGCCTGCGCGGCCGGCATCAGCGTCGCGGTGTCCACCCGGGTGCCCGGCGGGCCGGTGCGCCCCGCCTACGGTCCGGGCCGCGCGCTCGTCGACGCCGGCGCGGTGGTGGTACCGACGCTGCGCCCCGCCCAGGCCAGGGTGCTGCTGATGGCGGCGCTGGCCGCGGGCTCCCCCGCCGCCGATGTCTTCGCCGAGTGGGGCTGACCGGTGGGCCGCTACTCGCCGCTGCGGTAGAGCGCATCCAGGTACTCCGGCCAATCCAGGCTGTCGATGGGGTTGGCCCGGGTGATCTCGGGAAGGTCGGCGCGGAACGTGCGCGCGATACCCGGCCCCGACGCCCTGGTCTCGAACCTGATCGTCATCACGCCGTGCCCGGCACCCTGCACCCAGCCGTGACCGTGTTCGGGATGGGTGACGTCGTCGCCGATCCGCCAGACAGCCGCACCGGCAACCACCGGCGCGGGTGCCGGACCGTCGGCCGCGGCGACCGGACCGTCCTCGGCGCCCTGGTCCAGGTCGGGGAACAGCGACTCCTGCTGGACATCGGAGAGGCCCGAAAAGCCCACGCCCACAAGACGAATCGGCCCGATCTCGATGGGGTCGAGCAGCAATCGGCGTGCGGTGGAGATGAGGAGGACCACATCGGTCGAGGCGTAGGGCAGCGTCGCCGAGCGGGTCAGGGTGCTCATATCCGATCTCTTCAACTTCACCGTCACCGTCCTCGCGCCGCGCCCGTCCTTGAGCAGGCGGCGATGCGCGTGCTCTCCGATCGTCGCGGCCGCATCACGCAACTGCTCCAGCGTGCGCAGATCCTCTGCGAACGTCGACTCGGCGCTGATCTGTTTGGCGTCGGCGCGTTCGGCCACCGGGCGGTCGTCGATACCGCGCGCCAACCGGTGCAGTGCGGGCCCGATGGTCCCGCCGAGCACGTCGGCGACCTCGTTGTCGGTCAGTTCCGCAAGCGCCCCGATGGTCTCGATACCGAGGCGGCGCAGTTTGTCCTCGGCCACCGGCCCGATTCCCCACAGCGCGCGCACCGGCAGCCCCGCCAACAGGTCGCGCTCCTCCGCACGTCCGACCACCCGGACCCCATCCGGTTTGGCCAACCCGGAGGCGATCTTGGCCACCTGTTTTCCGGATCCGGCCCCGACCGAAGACACCAGCCCCGTCTCGGCAAAAACCTTTGTGCGCAGCGCTTCACAGAAGTCCCCCACCTCGGCGGTGCTCGAACCGGCGAGCTCGGCAGGTTCGCCGAACGCCTCGTCGAAGGACAGCTGCTCCAGCACCGGGACCACCGTGCGGATCGTCTCGAACACCCGCCCACTGGCCGCGCCGTAGACCACCCCACGCGGGGGCAGCACCACCGCGGCCGCGCCCACCATCCGCCGGGCCTGGTGCATCGGCATCGCCGACCGGGCGCCGAACACCCTGGCCTCGTAGCTGGCCCCGGCGACCACGCCGCGACCTCCCAGACCGCCGACCAGCACCGGTCGCCCGCGCAGCGTGGGACGGGTCAACTGTTCCACGGACGCGAAGAACGCGTCCATGTCCAGATGCAGCACCCAGCGCTCCACCCCGGAGATGTTAGGTGGCTACTCTGACGGGCATGGATGACGTGCCCATTCGCGACGAATCGATCCGGCTCGGACAGTTCCTCAAGCTCGCCGGACTGATCGATTCCGGTGCCGACGCCAAGGCTGTGATCGCCGACGGGCAGGTCAGTGTCAACGGCGATGTCGACCTGCGCCGCGGACGCCAGCTGCACCCGGGCGATGAGGTATCCATCGCCGGACTGTCCGCGCGGGTGGTCACCGGCTGAGTTCAGGCCTTCGCGATGGTCACCCGGACGCCGTCCCCGATATCCGAACCCTGCACAACGCTGCCGAATTCGAACGACGTGGCCAGCACCTCGCCGGAGATCAGGCCGGCATGGGCTTTCGCCCACTCCAGCTTCTCCGCCGGAACTTCGATGACCACGCTGATCCGGTCGGACACCTCCAGCCCGGTGGTCTTGCGCAGCTCCTGCAGTTCCCGGATCCGGTCCTTGGCCCAGCCCTCGGCCTCCAGCTCCGGGGTGACCTGGCCGTCGAGCACCACAAGACCGGCGCCGTCGGCCAGCGCCGCGGTCCATTCCGGGTCGGCAGCAACGAGTTTGGACGTGTACTCGCCAGCCAGCAGCGTGGCCGGTCCGGCGGTCAGCGTCCCGTCCGCGTTGACCACACCGTCGCCTGCCTTGACCGCCTTGATCGCCGCCTGCACGTCCTTACCGATGCGCGGGCCGGCGGCCCGGGCGTTCACCGCCAGTTCGAACCGGCCGTAGCGGTCCACATCATCGGACAGTTCGACCGCCTTGACGTTCAGCTCGTCGGCAATCAGGTCGGCGAAGGGCCGCAGACTCTCCGGGTTGCTCACCGCCACGGTCAGTTTCGGCAGTGGCAGCCGCACCCGGAGCTTCTTTGCCTTGCGCAGCGACGAGCCCGCCGAGCAGACCTCGCGCACCTGGTCCATGGCCGCCACCAGATCCGGGTCGGCGGGCAGGTCGGCGGCCTCGGGCCAGTCGGTCAGGTGCACCGAGCGCTGCCCCGTGACACCGCGCCAGATGACCTCGGAGACCAGCGGCAGCAGCGGCGCGGCGAGCCGGCCGGTCACCTCCAGCACGGTGTGCAGGGTGTCGATGGCGTCGCGATCCTCTTCCCAGAAGCGCGAACGTGACCGCCGCACATACCAGTTCGTCAGGGCCTCGGTGAACTGGCGCAGCTGATCACATGCCCCGGAGATGTCGCAGGTGTCCAGCGAGAGCGTGAGATCGTCGCGCAACGCGGCCAGCTTGGCCAGGATGTAGCGGTCCAGCACGTGCGCCGAATCGATACGCCAGGTGCCCTTCTGCGGCGCGTACAGGGTCAGGAAGGTGTAGGCGTTCCAGAACGGCAACTGCACCTGCCGGACACCCTCGCGGATGCCCTGCTCGGTGACGATCAGATTGCCGCCGCGCAGGATCGGCGAGGCCATCAGGAACCAGCGCATGGCGTCGGAGCCGTCGCGGTCGAACACCTCGGACACATCCGGGTAGTTGCGCAGCGACTTGCTCATCTTCTGGCCGTCGTTGCCGAGGACAATACCGTGCGCGACACAGGTTTTGAACGCCGGCTTGTCGAACAGCGCAGTGGCCAGCACGTGCATGGTGTAGAACCAGCCGCGCGTCTGGCCGATGTACTCGACGATGAAATCGCCGGGGAAATGCGCCTCTGCCCCACCATCGCCGCTGACACCGTCGAACCATTTCTGGTTCTCGAACGGATAGTGCACCTGCGCATACGGCATCGACCCGGAGTCGAACCACACGTCGAGCACGTCCTCGATGCGCCGCATGGTCGAGTTCCCGGTCGGATCATCGGGATTGGGCCGGGTCAGCTCGTCGATGAACGGCCGGTGCAGATTGTCGGGCCGGACCCCGAAGTCACGCTCCAGTTCGTCCAGGCTGCCGTACACATCGGTACGCGGGTACGCCGGATCGTCGGACACCCACACCGGGATAGGGGTGCCCCAGTAGCGGTTTCGCGAGATCGACCAGTCACGGGCATTGGACAGCCACTTGCCGAACTGGCCGTCCTTCACATGCTCGGGGTACCAGGTGATCTGCTGGTTGAGTTCGACCATGCGGTCCCGGAACTGGCTGACCTTGACGAACCAGGATGACACCGCCCGGTAGATCAGCGGGTTGCGGCAGCGCCAGCAGTGCGGATAGGAGTGCTCGTAGGTCTCATGGCGCAGCAGCACCGGGGCATTCACCGCGGCCGGGCCGGTGCCGTTCTTCAGATCCCGGATGATCTGCTGGTTCGCGTCGAACACCTGCTGGCCGGCGTAATCGGGCACCGTTGCATCGAAACGACCCTTGGAGTCCACCGGCGTGACGGCGACGATATCGGCGGTGTCGGCGGTCGCCTTGTCGTCCTCACCGTAGGCCGGTGCCATGTGCACGATCCCGGTGCCGTCCTCGGTGCTGACGAAGTCCGCACCGAGCACCTGGAATGAGTTGACCGCGTCCGCGAAGTACGGGAACGGCGGCAGGTAGTGCGTGCCGAGCAGCTGCTCCCCGAGGTGGGTCGCCACCACGACCGGCTCCTCGCCGAGTTCGCGCGCATACGCGCCCAGGCGGGCCTCGGCGAGTACGAACCGGTGCCCGTCCGGGCCTTCGACGGTGACGTAGGAGACCGCCGGATTGACCGCGACGGCCTGGTTCGACGGCAGCGTCCACGGTGTCGTGGTCCAGATCAGCAGGTAGCTGCCGGCCAGCGGGCCGTCGGTCGCCTTGAATCCCACCGTGAGCGCGGGATCCTGCCGGCTCTGGTAGACGTCGTCATCCATCCGCAGCTCGTGATTGGACAGCGGTGTCTCGTCATTCCAGCAATACGGCAGCACCCGGTTGCCCTCGTAGGCCAGGCCCTTGTCCCAGAGCTGCTTGAATGCCCAGATGGTGGACTCCATGAAGTCCAGATCCAGTGTCTTGTAGTCATTTTCGAAGTCGACCCAGCGCGCCTGGCGGGTCACATAGGCGCGCCATTCCTCGGCGTACTTCATCACCGAGGCGCGGCAGGCATCGTTGAACTTCTCGATGCCGAGTTCTTCGATCTGTGCCTTGTCGGTGATCCCGAGCTGACGCTGAACCTCGAGCTCGGCGGGCAGACCGTGGGTGTCCCAACCGAACCGGCGCTCCACCTTGTATCCGCGCATGGTGCGGTAGCGGGGAACGATGTCCTTGACGTAACCGGTGAGCAGATGCCCGTAGTGCGGCAGGCCGTTGGCGAACGGCGGGCCGTCGTAGAACACGTACTCGGGCGCATCGTCGCGCCGCGCGATACTGGCACGGAAGGTGTCGTCGGCACCCCAGTAGTCGAGGACATCGGCTTCCAGCGCCGGAAAGTCGGGTGCTCCGGCGGCCGGCTTCGGATAGGCGGCCGGCTCGGGAGGTGGGGTCACTGTGTCGTCTCCTGTGCCCAGAGATTCAGGCACGGGGACGAACATCGCGACAGGTGCGCGAGCCCGCGGTACCACCCCGCTTGCGCACCGCGCTGGGGTCAGCATGGTGCGCCGCTCAATTGGGCGATGACGAGCCCGACCGTCCGGTTCTACTGAGCGCCGAGACGCCGTTCTTCCGGAGGCTCCCCGGTGATGGCCGGATCAACGCCTGTGCACGGAGTCTAACGGTCAGGCGGCGTCGGTGAATCCGGGGATCGCCTCCGAGGTGATCTCGATCAGTGCTTGCGGGAACTGCTCGGCCAGTTCCTCGATGGTGTAGGCCTCGAACCGGCGGGCGTCGAACCACAGGTCCAGCGCCACCAGACCGTTGCTGCGGTAGGCACGCAGCTCCAGCGCGTGCCCCTGCAGAGCTTCATCGGACGAGACCGGGCCTGCGCACCGGAACGCCAGCTCGGCCAGCGCCTGCCCGGGGGCCCGGACGGTGCAGCCGGCGAGCGCCGAGCACACGTGGGCGAGTAGTTGGGTGGCGTCCAGGTCGGTCGGCATGACGCAGTCCAGGGCGATGATGTGCGAGTCGACGTCGACCGCCACCACACCGGTGCCGATGGTGCGGGCCACGGCCCGACCGAGCGCGGCCAGCAGGATCTTGCCGTTGAGAACGCCCAGGTGGGCGGCGGCGCCGTCGAGTTCGGCGCTGAGCAACGCCGACATCGGCACGGACATCTGCTGCAGGTCCGACCCGGCGGGGACACCGTCGACGCCGTGGTCGGCCAGCGCCAGCGAGGAGGCGATGTCGTGCGCCTGCCCGACGACGAGGTCGAAGCCAGACGCCGCGAAGTCGTCGACGTAGATCCGGTCCTGGAATAGCGGAGCAACCATGGAGCCGAGAATACAATGCGTGTCCCAGAATTGGGACATCACTCCCGAAAGTCTGACACCCCTGTCAATTAAGGGGAGTCTGTCCGCTGATCGGTTGCTGGCGCCCATAGCCGGGATGACGCTATTGTTTGTGGGTGCCACGGACAGATGAGAACGGCAGACAGCTGAAAGCCCTGCTCGATTACCTCCTGGACGGGGACGTCGAAGCCAAGGACATCTACGACGCGCTCGACATCTCCAGCAGCACCTACTACCGGCGGATCAAGGAGAGCAGCTATCCCGATGCGGAGGAGCTGCGCCGGGTGGCAGACCGTTTTTCGTTGAGCTACCCCGACCTTCAGATCCGTTTCGGCCTCATGAGCAGGCAAGAGGTCTGGAACTACATCGAATCCACGCCCTTCGCCGTCACGGCAGTCCAGGACTCGGTCCGTGTCGAGGCCGCGCCTCAGCAACAGACCCGCCCTCCGCGGCTCTCCGAATTGTCGCCACGGCCTGACGCACCGCCGCTGTAACACGTAGTATTTGCTGAGAAATTCAGCTCACAGGCCGCGAAGGCGAAGCACGATGGAACTCACCGTACTGATCGCGATCACACTTTTGTGTATCGCGTGGAGCCTGTGGATTCGTCGTGTGACGTGGTCATGCCGGTGGGAGGTCGCGGCCACCCTGAACATCGCGTTGCAGGGCGGTGCGATTCTGCTGATGTCGCCGTTGGCCTCGGAGACCCTGGGCAAGGCGCTGCACTCGGTGACCGGGATGTGGAACCTCGAAGACTTCGTCGGCCACGACATGTACATCGTCGCTGCCTCGGCCATCGTCTACAACGCGGTCGGCCGCCTGCAGGAAGATCACCAGATGCAGCGCGCCTTCCGGCAGTACGTCGAGCTGCCCGCCACTCTGTGCATCCCGCTGCTGCTCGCCGCCTTCTCGCTGAGCAGCGCGCACGACGTGTACGCCCGGGACTTCTTCGCCTCCCCCACCGACAGCTGGCTGAGCCTGTACTGGGTGATGCTCTGCGGCATGCTGATCTATCTGCTCGGCTATGGTGCGCGCGCCCTGCTGGTGCTCCGCAAGGACCCGCGCTCGCGGCGGATCGCCAACGTCTACCTGGTGGCCTGCGCCAGCGGCATCATCGCGTGCATCATCAGGATCACGTCGGCGATCTTCCCGGCATTCCTGGCATGGGAGCGTGGCGTATTCGTGTGGATCTTCGCGTGTGCCTGCGGCGCCGGTTTCGCCCTGTCCTCGGCGCACTCCTGGCGTGTCAAGACCAGATGGTTCTCCAAGGTCGACCGCTGAGACGTCCCAGCCCGTCCGGGACCACCTACACTGCGACCTGATGAAAATCGTTGTGGCAGTCCACGGCACACGTGGCGATGTCGAACCCTGCACCGCTGTCGCCCGCGAACTCCGCGACCGCGGCCACCAGGTGCGGATGGCGGTCCCGCCGAACCTGATCGGCTTCGTCGCGTCCATCGGCTTCACCGATGCGGTGCCCTACGGCGTCGACTCCCAGAAACAGGTCGAAAGCGACGCCTTCCAGAACTACTGGCAGTTCCACAATCCGCTGACCGTCGCCCGCAAGGCCATCGACTACTACACCGCGGGCTGGAACGAGATGAACGCGGCGCTGACGGATCTGGCCGCCGACGCCGACGTCATCCTCACCGGCACCACGTATCAGGAGGTGGCCGCCAATGTCGCCGAACGCTACGGCATCCCGCTGGCGGCCCTGCACTACTTCCCGAACCGGCCCAACAGCCAGCTGATCCCGGTGCCGGCCCCGCGCTGGGTCGCGAAATCCGGGTTCGCGGTCATCGAATGGGGTCTGTGGCGGGTCTCCAAGAAGGCCGAGGACGAGCAGCGCGCCACGCTCGGCCTGCCCAAGACCGGCGTGCGGTCCGCCAAGCGCGTCGTCGACAGCGGGACGCTGGAGATCCAGGCCTACGACGAGCTGTTCTACCCGGGGCTCTCCGCCGAATGGAACGGCAGCCGGGCCTTCACCGGCGCCATCACGCTGGGCCTGCAGACCGAGACCGATGACGAGGTGACCTCGTGGATCGCTTCGGGCAAGCCGCCCATCTACTTCGGCTTCGGCAGCATGCCGGTGGAATCCCCGGTCGAAGCGGTCACCATGATCACCGAGGTGTGTGCCGAACTCGGTGAACACGCGCTGATCAGTTCGGGGGTCTGGGAACTGGACGCCATGCCCCACGCCGAACACGTCATGCTGGTCGGTGCGGTGAACCATGCGGCGGTGTTCCCGACCTGCCGCGCGGTGGTCCACCACGGCGGCGCAGGCACCACCGCCGCGGGCGCACGCGCCGGCGTGCCGACCCTGGTGCTGTGGGTGTCCGCCGACCAGCCCGTCTGGGCGCGGCAGGTCAAGAAGCTGAGAATCGGTACGTCCCAGCGCTTCACCAGGATCACGAAGAAGTCGCTGACCGAGGCGCTGCGCACCGTGCTGGACCCTGAGGTGGTGGAGCGAGCCCGCGATTTCGCGACCCGGCTGGCCACTCCCGAGCAGAGCGTCACGATGGCGGCCGATCTGATCGAACAGAAGGTGAAGGCCGGGGCGGTCTAGTGAGCGGGGCCCTCGACGGTGCCCGTCACCCCGAAATCGGCGAGCACCTTGAGCACCACCTCGCGCAGGGCCTCCTTGGAGTTGTGCCGGCCCACCGACCACGAGCTGACCGACACCGCCACCCGGCCGCGTGAGCGGCAGCCGCCCAGCACCAACTGTCCGCCGATCCGGTTCAGCACCCGGCTGGTGATCTGTGGTTCCGCACCGCGCATCATCACGTAGTCGGCATCGGTCCCGTCGGGACGGCTGAACGCCGGGCCCAGCTCACCCATGTTGGAACAGCCGATGGGGCTGTTCACTGACAGCACCATGCCCTCCAGGCGGCGCAGCACCACGCGCGGGGTCAGCGGGGTCAGCGGCAGCGGGCCGGTCATCCGTACCGAGGTTTCGGCCGACTCCGACAACGCCTTCTTCATGTCCGATCGCACCACGCTCAGATCCGTCAGAACCTGGTCGGGGTCGGCCGTCATCGTCGCCGCCACCAGCGCATTGGCCCGGGTGTCGCCCTCGGATCGCTCGCTGACCGGCCAGGACAGGTTCACCCGGCCGTCGGCACCGACGCGGCCCAGCAGCTGACCCAACCGGGCTGCCATCCCGCAGAACAGCGAATTGCTGGTGCCGCCGAGGCGCTGAGCGCACTCATCCCAGTGGCCGCGCATCGACGAAGACCACGACCGACGGGGCGACCATCGGCTTGTCGTCACCCGGGGGAATGTCGCCGGCGGCCTTGAACGAGGTCGCCAGCTCATTGCGTTCGGCCCGCGCCACCCGGACCGATGCCGCCACCGCGGCGGCCATCTCCGGGACCGCGGCCAACGTCTGCCGGGCATCCTGGGCCAGCGCGGAACGCCGTGTCCGGGAGCGCGGTGGCGGATAGCCGAGGCGCCGGTCGACACCGTTGACGGCATCGGTGACGGCGATGGCGAGGCCGTGACCGTCGGCGATCGAATGCGAGACGACCAGGCTGACCGCCGCCGCGCCGTCGGTCAGTGGTTGCACCGCCAGCCGCCAGCCGGGGCCGTGCTCCGGATCGATCGGTGTGCCCAGGCACTTGTCGGCCCAGTTCCACACGTCGGTGCGCGGACGTTCCTGCGCGGACAGGTCGAGGGACTGCGGGTCGGCGTCGGCCACCCAGCGGTGCCGGCCGAACGGCAGCGCCGACCGCTCGATCCGGCGTCCGAACAGTCCCTTGGCCAGATTGCGGCGGAATCGGCGCAACCCGTCCATATCGACGCCACGGTCATACACCCAGACGGCCTGCACGATGGGCCCACGACCGAGTGCCCGTAGGCCGAGGAAGGACCCCTGGTCGATGTAGGCGAGGGTGTTGTCCACCCCCACATCGTAATTGCGCTCGTTCACCCGATCAGCCGGCGCGTACGTCAGGCGGTGGGCACCTTGTCGTCCAGGCGCGAGAACTCGTGGTTGTTGTACTTCTCCACGCAGGACTGCCTGCGGATCTTGCCGCTGGTCGTGATCGGGATGGCACCGCGGGGCACCAGCACCAGGTCCGCGGCGCTGATCCCGTGCGTCTGCGAGACCGCAGAGGCCACATCGCGCTTGATGGTCAGGAAATTCTCGACCACGGCCTCTTCGGTGTCGCCGCGCTTTTTGACCTCGATGATCGCCACCAGCTGCTCGCTGCGGTCCCCGTCCACCGCGATCGCCGCGACCCGGCCACCGGTGATCTCCTGGATGGTGGCCTCGATATCGTCGGGATAGTGGTTGCTGCCGCGCACGATCAGCAGATCCTTGATCCGCCCGATGATGAACAGCTCGCCGTCGGAGAGGAAGCCGAGATCGCCGGTCCGCAGCCACGGGCCCTCCGGCGTGCCCTCGGACGGATTCTCGATGCGCCCGCGGAAGGTGTGCTCGGTCTGCTCGTCCTTCTCCCAGTAGCCCAGGCAGTTGTTCTCACCATGGGACCAGATCTCCCCGATACCGCCGGCCGGCACCTCCAGGCGGGTCTCGGCGTCGACGATGCGCACCGCCGGGTCCTCCGGGTGGCCGTACCCGACCAGCTTGGTGCCGCTGCCGTCGGTGGTGCGCTCGGCCAGCCCGGCGGACAGCTTGTCGGGGTCGAAGGCCACCACGCTCGGCGGGCCGGGCACGCCGGTGCCGACGAACAGCGTCGCCTCGGCCAGCCCATAGGAGGGCCGGATGACCCCCTCGTCGAAGTTGAACTTGGCGAACCGCTGGGAGAAACGCTTCAGGGTCGCCTCGTGCACGCGCTCGGCCCCGCTGTACACCGCGATGACATCGCCGAGGTCGATACCTTCGAGATCCTCGTCGGTGGTCCGTCCGGCCGCCAGTTCGAAGGCGAAGTTCGGCCCACCGGTGACGACGCGCGGGAAGCTGCCCATCAGCTGGATCCAGCGCGCGGGCCGGGCCAGGAACGACAGCGGCGTGGTGAACACCGTGCTCCAGCCGCCCAGCACCGGGGCGACGATGCCGAGCAGCAGTCCCATGTCGTGGTAGAAGGGCAGCCAGGACACCACATGCGCACCCGAGGGCGGGACCTTGCCGAAGTGCGGGAAGAACGCGCACATCATCTGCTCGAAATTCGAGGTGAGGTTGCGGTTGGTGACCATCACCCCGGCCGGGGTGCGGGTGGAGCCCGAGGTGTACTGCAGGTACGCAGTCGCCGGCTTCTCCTCGCGGCTGGACAGCGACTTGCGGCGCGCGTCCAGGTCCAGGGTGTCGACCTCGATGACCGTCGCGGCCGCCGCGTCATCGTCGGTCTTCGCGTATTCGGCCACCGTCGCGGCCACCGCCGAGGTGGTCAGGATGAGCGACGGCGCGGAGTCCTTGATGACGGCGGACACCCGCTCGTCGTGCTGGCCGACCATCGGTACCGACAACGGCACCGCGATGACGCCGGCCTCCAGCGAGGCCAGGAACCCGATCACGTATTCCAGGCCCTGCGGCGCCAGGATGACGGCGCGGTCACCGAGCTGGCCGATCTGGCGCATCTCAAACGCGAGGCTGCGAACCCGCCGATAAAGTTGCGCCCAGGTCAGGGTGGTGGCCACCCCCTCCCACTCGTGGTCGTAGTCCATGAAGGTGTACGCAATGTCCTCGGGCTGGAGGCTCGCGCGTTCGCGGAGCACACCAATGAGGGAGGTATCGGACATCGGGTATGTGCCTTTCTCAGCCGTGCAAATCGAAATGCAGTATTAAACGAACACGCCGGTCAGGTCGAATTCGGCCAATGTCTCCGCGGTCAGTTCCCGCAGCCGGGTCTTCGTGTTCTCGGCCCCGGACTGATAGGCGACGATGCCGATGATGATCTTGCCACTGATGCGTCCGGACACCACGACCAGCTGTCCGTCGCCCTGTTCCAGTTCGCCGCGCGGGGTCGCCTGATCGACGCCGTAGAACGACGTGTATTCGGCTTCGGTGCCGTCCACGCTGGTCAGCACCGGTGGGAGGTCACCCATGTTCGAGCACACCACCGGCATGTCATCGGAGGCGATCATCATGTCGGCGACCTTCTTGACCAGACGCTTGGGCACCAGCGGCGTCAGCGGCATCAATTCCAGGATCTCGTCGGGCTGGTCCTTGGCCGACTTCAGCGCGTTGCGCAGGATCACCCGGGTGGCGCTGAGATCCTTGGTCACATCGGTCGGATCGACCTTGGCGTTGACCAGCGTCATCGCGTTCGCGCGGACGTCGGTTTCGGAGGTGCGATCGCTGATGGCGATCAGCAGCGACATGTTGCCGTCCGGATTCCGGCGGCCCATCCGCTCACCCAGCTTGGCGCTGATGGCCGCCAGCAGCGAGTAGCCGTTACCGCCCAGTGCCGCGGCGCGGGCATCCCACTCGGCCAGATCGACGTAGGTGGTGATCGCCGGGACGATGACCCGCTCGTCTGGGTTGGCGACCGGTGGGCGTGCCGGCTTCGGGGTCACGGCAGCCTCCTGCCCCCCGGCGCGCAGCACCTTGACCGCCTTGCGCGCCGCGCGGCCGATCTCGGGGAGCCCGCGAACCGTCTCGCGCAGGTCGGCGGCGATCGCCCGGCCGGTGCGCCGCGACAGCGGCGGCGGGTATCCGATGTCGATGTTGGCGCCCGCCACCGCGGTGCCGACCGCGAGCAGGGCGGCGACACCGTCACCGAGGCAGTGCGAGCCCACCACGGAGATGGCGGTCACGCCCTCGGTGAACGACTGAACGGCCATCTGCCAGCCGGGCCCGGTCTCCGGGTCGATGTGGACCTGCGCCCACTGGTCGGCCCAGTCACTGATCTGCTCGCGCGGCAACGGGTCGGTGTTGATGTGCAGCGGGGCCGCCGGCCCCAGCGCGGACACCCAGCGGTAGCGCCCGAACGGCAGCGGTGAACGCTCGACACGGCGGCCGGCCATCCCGTAGCCGAAGTTGCGATGGAACCGCCGCACCGCGTCCATGTCGACGGGATGCTCGTAGACCCACACCACCTTGATGAGCTGGACCCGGCCGGTGGCCCGGTTCGCGCGCACCAGCGCCTCGTCCCACAGCGTCAGCCGGTTGCCCACGGCGTCGCCGTTAGTGAACTCCAAAAGACCTGTCCCCCATCACTATTCGATCACGCCCGAGAGCTCGAACGCCGCGAGCGTCTTGTCGAGCTCGGCCTTCAGCCACGCCGTGGTGTTCTCCGCACCCGGTGCGTAGGCGGCGAAGGTGAGCGTCTCGGTGCCGTTGATCCGGCCGGCGACGACGGTCAGCAGACCGCAGCGCTCCTCCAGGGCGCGCCTGGTCGCCACCCGGTCGATACCGCGCAGGTAGACGAAGTCGGCCTCGGTGCCGTCGACGTTGGGCAGGCCCTCGGGGACGTCGCCCATGTTGGAGCAGGACACCGGCAGCTCCGTGCTGAAGCCGAACGCCACATCGGCCATCTTCCTGACGACCCGTTTCGGGATGAACGGGGTCAGCGGCAGCAGCGCCAGATTCTCGTCGGGCACCTCACGGGCGACCCGCAGCGCTTCCCTCATCGCCGCGCGCGCCTCGGTCAGATCGGTGGTCACCTTCGCCGGGTCGATGGCCAGGTTGACCAGCACCACCGCGTTGGCGCGGGTGTCGCCATCGCCGGGCAACCGGTCGCCCTGCGGGATGTTGAGCGTCACCATGCCGTCGGGTCCCACGCGCCCGATCTGCTGGGCGAGCGTGGCGACGAACCCGGCGACCAGCGAATGCCCGTTGCCGCCGAGTTCGGCCGCGCGCCGGTCCCAGTCGTCGAGCTTGACGCACACGGTGGCCGACGGGGTGAAGACCTGATGATCCGGTCCACTGACGATGGGTTTGGCACCACCGGCCTTCGACAGTTCACCGCGCCGGCGGACGGCCTGCCTGGCGGCCTCGACCAGCGTGCGGCCCACCTCCGGCAGTCCGCGGACGGTATCGCGCAGATCGGTGCGCAGCGCCTGGCCGCGGGTCCGCGACGCCGGTGGCGGATAGCCGAAGTCGAGGGTGCGGCCGTTGATGGCGTTGACCATCGAGGCGAGCGCACCGCCGCCGTCGCTCACGCAGTGCGAGATCACGATGCTCACCGCCGTCGAGCCGTCGGTCATCGGGAGCACCCCGACATGCCAGGCCGGACCGAACTCCGGGTCCAGCGGCATCGTGGCACGCTCGTCGATCCAGCGCCCGAGCTCACTGCGGTCACGGCGCTCGCCGACATCCAGCTCCGATTGGGGGCCGATCGCCGACACCCAGCGGTGCCTGCCGAAGGGCAACACCGAACGTTCGATGCGCCGGCCGAGCAGACCGTGTCCGATGTACCGGTGGAATCGCCGCACACCGTCGAGGTCGACGGGCCGCTCGTAGATCCACACCACCTGCATGACGGCTTCCTGGCCGGTGGCGCGCAGCCCGAGGAACATCGCCTGATCGGTGAAATCGAGCCGGTTGTCGGCACGGGTCATCGCTTCGGTACCTCCGATAACGACAACGGCGATCAGGCCGTCTTGAGGTCCAGGTCGACGGCATCCGCGGCGATGGCGGCGACCGCGACGCTACGGCCCTCGACGACGCTCAAGTACACCGACTTCATCGCCTGGAGGTAGCGCAGCACCGACTCCCGGGCGATCGGGTTGCTCGGGAAGGCAGCGGTCACCGTGGTTTCCTGCTCGACCCGGTTCACCCACATGCCGACCTGATAGGCCGACCGCGAATCGCTGTAGATGGTGCCGTTGAGGCGCTGCCATTCGGCGATCACACCGGGTGACAACAGACCGGCGTCCAGGTAGGACAGCATCGGCACACCGGATTCCGGCGGGCGCAGGCCATGCGATTCGGCACCCAGTTCCAGCACCCGCTCGACCGGCACATGGGCCAGGTCCAGACCACCGTCGAACGACTCCTGGGCAGCACGGGCGGTGTCGCCGAACGCATCCACCTCGACGGGCACGGTGATCGGGACCAGGCCGGTGAACCAGCCGGTGGTCATGAACTCCGCGGGGGTGCGACGCGTCGTGGTCGGGGTGATGACCCGGTAGGTGTCCGCGCCCGTCAGCGCGGCGTTGGCGATGGCACCGCAGGCGAACACGCCGCCGCTGAAGCGGGCGCCGGCGGTGATGCAGGCCTGCTCGAACTTGTCGCCCTGCTCCTTGTCGAGCAGCTGCACGGTGATGACGTCACCGGTGTAGGCCACCGACGGGTCGCCCAGCGGCAACGGGAACGTGGGCAGGGTACCGCCGTTGTGCTGCAGGAACTCGATCCAGCTGCGGACCTCCGGCGAGTCGGTGGTCAGCGCGGACACGTATGCGTGTTGCTCGCGGCAGTAGGCGTCATAGCTGCCCGGCTCGGGCAGCGTCAGCGGCGCCGCGCCCTCGACCAGCGTGTTGTACATCATGTGGATCTCGACGAAGGCCAGTCCCATGAACATGGCGTCGGTGTGCACATGGTCGACGCTGATGTAGATGGTGAAGTGATCCTCGCGCTGGATCATCCCGATGTGGAAGCAGTCCCACACCCACGGGCTGGCGGTGGCCAGCACGTGGTCGCGCCACTGTGACGCCGTCATCTGGCCGTGCTCGACGGCGGCGAACTTGATGTCCCGCGGGTTGGTCAGGGTGTGGCGCACGATGTTGCCGCTGCCTGCGGCTGCGCCGGCCTCGGTCTCGACGTACTCGAACCAGCTGTGGAAGGTGTCATGCCTGCGCAGGTAGGCGTTGATGACATGGGTCATCGCGCGCACATCGCAGCGCCCCGGGATGTCCCAGGAAGGGATGTTCAGTCGGGCCATATCGGTGCCGGAGGACTCGTGCTTCCGATAGGCGAGCAGGTGCTGAGCCTGCTGGTAGCTCACCGGCACATCACTGACCGGCGCGTCCTTGACCTTGGCGAGCGTTGACCGGGTCGGATGCCAGGAAGTGACGGCACCCGGTTCGCCGACCCAGTCGTGGATCGGTTTCATCGCAACCACTATTCATCTCCTGCTTCGACGACGCCGGACCGCGGATCGCGCGATGCTGCGCAACCCTTGGTCATGACGGAACCGATACTTCGTCAGGCGCCAGCACATCGCACAAGCGATCGGCCAGCACCCTGATCGTGGAAATATCTGTCGATCCGATACGAATACCTGTCTCCGCTTCGATGCGGGTGCGTACTTCGAGCGTGCCGAGCGAATCCAGTCCGTACTCGGCGAGCGGGCGGTCCGGGTCGACCGACCGGCGCAGGATCAAGCTGATCTGCTCGGCGATCATCCGGCGCATCCGCGCCGGCCACTCGTCCCGCGGCAGCTCATGCAACTCTGCAAGGAATGCGCTGCCGGTGTTGCGCTGCCCGGACGATTGGAACGCCTCGGCGAACTTGCTCGTCTGGGCGAACGCGGCCAGCCACGGTGTGCCGACCACGGGCGCGTAACCGCTGTAGGCACGATCGTGCCGCAGGAGGGTCTCGAACGCAAAGGCACCTTCCTCCGGCGCGATCGCCGCCTCACTGCTTTCGGCCAGTGCCGCACCCGCGCCGATCTCCGACCACGGGCCCCACGCGATCGACGTGCTGGGCAGGCTCTGGCTACGACGCCAGTGCGTGAACGCGTCCAGCCAGCTGTTCGCGGCGGCGTAGGCGCCCTGGCCCGGCGAGCCGACCAACGCAGCCGCCGAGGAGAACACGCAGAACCAGTCCAGGGTCTGCTTGGCGGTCGCCCGGTGCAGGTTCAGCGCACCGTAGACCTTGGGTGCCCAGTCGCGTTCCACCAGTTCATCGGTGATGTTCGGGATCGCGGCATCCTCGATGACCGCCGCCCCGTGCAACACACCACGCAGCGGCAGGCCGGTGGCACAGGCCGCCACCACCAGCCGTTCCGCCGTATCGGGCTCGGCGATATCACCGAGTTCGACCTCGACCTCGGTGCCCGAGTGACGGATCCGCTCGACGACCTCCTTGGCGGCGCCCGACGGTGCCGACCGCCCGTTCAGGATGATCCGCCCCGCTCCGGAGTCGGCGAGCTTCTCGGCCAGGAACAGACCGAGGCCACCCAGGCCGCCGGTGACGACGTAGGCACCGTCGCGACGGACCGCCTGCGCCTCTTCCGGCGGTACGACCGCGCTGATCTGACCGCCGTGCGGGATGTCGAGAACCAGCTTGCCGGTGTGCTCGGCGGCACCCATCACCCGGATGGCGGTGGCGCCGTCCTCCAGCGGGTAGTGCGTCGTCTCGGGCAACGGCAGCACACCATCGGCGATCTGCTGGTAGCAGACCTCCAGCAGGCGTCGCAGGGTGTCCGAATTGGTCAGCGACAGCAGCGCCAGATCCACCGCGTAGAACGACAGATTGCGCCGGAAGGGGAACAGCCCCATCCGGGTGTCGCCGTAGATGTCACGCTTGCCGATCTCGACGAACCGGCCGCCGAAGGACAGCAGTTCCAGGCCGGCCTTCTGCGCCGCTCCGGTCAGCGAGTTCAGCACGATGTCCACGCCGTATCCGTCGGTGTCCCGACGGATCTCATCGGCGAAATCGCTGCTGCGCGAATCGTAGACGTGCTCGATCCCCATGCCCCGCAACAGTTCCCGTCGAGCCTCACTACCCGCGGTGGCGTAGATCTCGGCGCCGGCGGCACGCGCGATGGCGATCGCCGCCTGCCCCACCCCGCCGGTGGCGGAATGGATGAGCACCTTGTCGCCGGCGCTGACGCGGGCCAGGTCGTGCAGGCTGTACCAGGCGGTGGCGTGCGCGCTGGGCACCGCGGCCGCCCGATTGGTCGGCAGCCCCGGCGGCAGCGTGACCGCCAGATTGGCATCGCAGGTCACGAAGGTCGCCCAGGCGCCGTCGGCGGAGATGCCGCCGACCCGGTCGCCCACCTTGTGGCCGGTGACACCCGGTCCGACAGCGGTGACCACACCGGCGAAGTCCGCCCCCAGCTTGGGCATCCGGCCCTCGAAGCTGGGGTACTTGCCGAACGCCACCAGGACGTCGGCGAAGTTCAGGTTGGATGCGGTGACCGAGACCTCGATCTGGCCGGGCCCGGGCGCTACCCGCTCGAAGGCGGCCAGCTCCAGGGACTGGATGTCACCGGGTGTGCGGATCTGCAGACGCATTCCCTCACGGGCCGGGTTCACCACCGTGGTGCGGCGTTCCTCCGGGCGCAGCGGTCCGGGAACCAGACGCGCCACGTACCACTTGGAACCACGCCAGGCGGTCTCGTCCTCGTCCGAACCCGACACCAGCTGCGCGGCGATCTGCGCGGCGTCGGTGTAGTCGTCGACGTCGATCTGGGCGGTCTTCAGCTGCGGGAACTCGGTGCCGATGACCCGCACCAGACCCCGCAGACCCGCTTCATCGAGGTTGGCGGAGTCATCGGAGAGCACGGTCTGGGCGTTGCGGGTCAGCACATGCAGCCGCGGCGCCTCCCCCGGCGTCTCGGGCAGCTCGCGCACGATCTTCACCAGGTGGCGCACATTGTCGCCGCCCCGCACACCGGACTGCTCATCGGTGACACCGTGCCGCGGCGGGGTGACCACCAGGACGTCGCCGAACTGCTGCGCCGCCAACTGCTCACGCAGCCGGGCGGCGTGCGCATCGTGGTCGGAGTGCTGGGGCCACACCATGGTGGTGACATCGATGTCGTGGCTCTTGAGCGCGTCGGCCAGCTTGGTGGCCAGCAGATCAGCCGCATCGGAGGTGCTGATCAGCAGCCAGCGACCGGCGTCGCGGTAATCCACCTCGGGCAGATCGTGCTGGCGCCACTCGATGGTCAGCAGCCGGTCACTGAAGGTGCGGTCGCGCTGGCCGCTGTCGGAGACACCGGTGCCGACCCGCAGGCCACCGACGCACAGCAGCACCGCCCCGTTCTCGTCGAGCAGGTCGAGGTCCACCTCGACGGCGGCCGGGGTGACACTCACGATGCGGGCGTAGCAGTAGTGCGCGTTGCGGGTGGACGCGTAGGTGCGCAACCGCCGCACGCCCAGCGGCAGCATCAGGGTGCCGGTGGTGTCGCTGCGCAGCACCGGATGGGCGCCCACGGCCTGGAAGCAGGCGTCCAGGAGTGCGGGGTGCACCCCGTAGGCGCCCTGCTGGGAGCGGATCGATCCGGGCAGCGCCACCTCGGCGAGCACCGAGTCCGACGGACCGTCGGACTGGTCACGGTCGTTGTTATCGCTGACGTTGACCGCGACCAGACCGGCGAAGGCCGGACCGTACTGGACGCCGCGCTGGTTGTACCAGCCGCGCATCTCGGCACCGTCCACCCGCAGCGGGTGGGCCGCGATCACGGCATCGATGTCCAGCGCGGCGGGCGCGCTCTCGGCCTCGCCGGCGCGCAGCGTGGCGGAGGCCCGCTTGACCTGCTCGCCGTCCAGGTAGGTCTCCACGGCGAAGTCGGCACTTCCGGTCCCGGTGACCGTGGCTGCCGCGGAGACCTCGGTGTTCTCCTCCAGTAGCAGGAGTTGATCGAAGGTGATGTCGTGCACCTCGCCGGTATCGCCGTGGACGGTACGCGCGGCGGCCAGCGCCATCTCGCAGTACGCGGCACCGGGCAGGGCGGCGACGTTGTGCACCTGATGGTCGCCCAGCCAGGGCTGGGTCTCCGTGCCGACATCTGCCTGCCAGGCGTGACGTTCGGGCTCCTCGGGCAGTCGCACGTGCGCACCGAGCAGCGGATGCACGGCGATGGTGGCGCCGCCGGGCGCCAGCTCGTGCGGATCGCGCACCAGCATGAGCTCGCGGTGCGTCCAGCTGGGCAGCGGTGCGTCGACCAGGTTGCCGGACGGGTACAGGACCGAGAAATCGATGTGGGCACCCGCGTTGTGCAAGTCGGCGAGCACGGCGCGCAGCCCGTACGGCAGCTCCTGTTCACGGCGCACGCTGGCCAGCGCGGCATGGCTGATGTCCAGGCTGCTGGCCGTCTGGTCGACGGCGTGGGTCAGCAGCGGGTGCGGGGACAGCTCGGTGAACACCCGGTAGCCGTCTTCCAGCGCGGCCTGCACGGCGGCCGCGAAGCGCACCGCGTGGCGCAGGTTGTCGACCCAGTAGTCGGCATCCCAGTCCGCGATGTCGCGGGGGTCGTACAGCGTTGCCGAGTAATACTCGACGTTCGGCTCGGAGGGCTCCAGGTCCTCCAGTGCGTCGGCCAGGTCATCGAGGATCGGATCCACCTGCGGCGAATGCGAGGCCACGTCCACGGCGACCTCGCGCGCCATCACGTCGCGGCTCTCCCAGTCGGCAACCAGTTCGCGGATCGACTCCTTGGCGCCACCCACCACGGTCGACTTGGGCGACGCGACCACCGACAGCACCACGTCGTTGATACCGCGCGCGGCCAGCTCCGAGAGCACCTGCTGGGCGGGCAACTCCACCGAGGCCATCGCACCGGAACCGGCGATGGTGGCCATCAGCTTGGAGCGCCGGCAGATCACCTTGACACCGTCTTCGAGGGTGAGCACGCCGGAGACCACGGCCGCGGCGACCTCGCCCATCGAGTGGCCGATCACCGCGCCGGGCAGCACGCCGTAGGCCTTCAACGTCGCGGCCAGCGCCACCTGCATGGTGAACACGGTCGGCTGCACCTTGTCGATACCGGTGACGGTGACCGAGGCACCCAGCTCCTCGGTGACGGAGAAGCCGGACTCGGCGGCGATCAGCGGTTCGATCTCGGCGACGGCCGCCGCGAAGGCGGGTTCGCTCGCGAGCAGTCCGGCGCCCATGGCCGCCCACTGCGAGCCCTGGCCGGAGAACACCATCACCGGGCCGCGGTCGTCCTTGGCCACCGCGCCCTGATACGGCGTCTCGCCGTCGGCGACCTCGCGCAGCGCCGCGACGAGGGTGGCGTGATCGTGGGCCAGCACCGTGGTGCGCACCGGGCGGTGTGCACGCCGCCGGGCCAGGGTGTAGGCCAGGTCGTGCAGATTCAGGGTGTCGGCGCGCTCGGCGACCCAGTCGGCCAGCCGGCCGGCGGTGCTGCGCAGGCCCTCCGCCGACGTCGACGACAGCACGAAGATCTGCGGGCCGTCGGCACCGGTGTCCGCCGCGGCGGCGACGGGGGCCTCTTCGAGGATCGCGTGCACGTTCGTGCCGGACAGACCGTAGGCGGACACCGCGGCGCGACGGGGCTGCTCGCCGGCCGGCCACGCGGTGGCGGCCGTCGGCACGTACAGGTCGGTCTTGATGCTCACCAGCTCGTCGGGCAGCCGGCTGAAGTGGATGTTGGGCGGCACGGTGGCGTGCTGCAGCGCAAGCACGCTCTTGATCAGTCCGATGGCTCCCGAGGCGGACTGGGAGTGGCCGAAGTTGGTCTTGCACGAGCCCAGTGCGACCGGGCCGGCGCCGCCGTAGACCGCGGTCAGGCTGGAGTACTCGATCGGGTCGCCGACCGGGGTGCCGGTGCCGTGCGCCTCGATCAGGCCGACGGTCTGCGCCTCCACCGCGCCGACCGCGAGCGCCTCCTGGTAGACGGCGACCTGCGCGTCGCGGGACGGGGTCGCGATGTTGACGGTGTGGCCGTCCTGGTTGGCGGCGGTGCCGCGGACGACCGCGAGAACCCGGTCACCGTCGCGCTGGGCATCGGCGAGCCGCTTGAGCAGCACCACTCCGACGGCCTCGCCGGGGACGAATCCGTCGGCTGCGGCGTCGAACGCATGGCAGTGTCCGGTGGGCGAGAGCATCCCTTGGGCCGAACCCGAGGACAATTTGCGGGGCTCCAGCACGATCGTCACGCCACCGGCGAGCACCAGGTCGCTCTCGCCCTCGTGCAGGCTTCTGGCTCCCATGTGCAGCGCCAGCAGGCCCGAGGAGCAGGCGGAGTCCACCGAGGAGGCCGGGCCACGCAGACCGAGGTGATAGGAGATTCGCCCGGAGGCCAGGCTGAAGTTGTTGCCGGTGAAGCCGTAGGGACCCTCGATGGCATGGGCGTCGGCGGCGACCAGTTGGTAATCGCCGTGGGTCAAGCCCATGAACACACCGGTGCGCGAACCCTCCAGGGACGCCGGGTCGACGCCGGCGTGCTCGATCGCTTCCCACGCCGTTTCCAGCAGCAGCCGGTGCTGCGGATCGACGGCGGTGGCCTCGCGATCGCTGATACCGAAGAAGTCGGCGTCGAAGCCCGCTACGTCGTCGAGGAAGGCGCCCCATTTGGACACCGAGCGACCGGGGACTCCGGGCTCGGGGTCGTAGTACTCGTCGGCATCCCAGCGGCTCTCCGGGATCGTGGTGACGAAGTCCTGACCCTTGAGCAGCGCCTGCCACATCTGGTCAGGTGAGTCGATTCCGCCAGGCAATCGGCACGCCATCCCGATGACGGCGACCGCTGTGACAGGTGTATCAACCACGTAGTTCAAACCTCTTCCAGGCGGGTACTGCAAGACTGAGCAAGCAATCTGCGGCGTGTGGACTACCTTGGGCGCCTTTGCGCGCAGGCCCTGTTTCCTTTCCCGCACCTCGCTGAGACTCGTCCGTGAGTCGGTAGCGTAGTCGTCTCCGTTGACGATGGCGTTAAAAACTGAGCAAATCCACTGAGGACTCTACAGCTTCTAGTGCCGCGAGGCGCAGGCTACACCAGCTACATCCTTGACATCCAGCATCTTCCCGATAGTGCCGCAACCTGCGGATCCATTGTCTTATTGACGTTTTAGTAAATGTGATGCGGCTCACCTTGTCAAGCCGGTTATTAGCCAGAGCTCAGTCCAGCAAACAAGTTCGGCAAACTTATCAATTGCCGCGACGGGACGCCCGCCGCTTGCTGAAACGTCCAGCCAACTCACAGGTCGTTCGACACAACGCCCCTAGCACTGAAAACACCAGTAACAACTACCCCAGAGTAAGTATGGACGCGGTCCGGCTCGGCCGCTTCCGCAGCACCCGCGGCCGATCAGGAAATCTCCTATGGCAATTCAAAGACGTGTAACGGAAACCGCACGCGCGGGCGCGTTGGCCATTCCCGGCGCGGTCGGCTGGGATTCGGCTTCGGGACGCCTTCCACATGTTTGGCACAGCCAACGTTCAGGGGCCCTAGCAATATCGTGCGACCGGCGGTACCACCTGCATATTTGCGGGAGCAAGCAAAACTTTGGGCAACCGAAATGGCCCTCGGCGCGGCCCGTCAGACGGCTGCGGCAGAGGGTCCCTGCGAAGGCCGCTCCGAGCCGCGGGATGGCGTCGAATCCACGGTCCCGAGCTCGCGCCGCACCGCGCCGGATCAGCGCGGCGGTGGCCACGAAGCCCGCCTGGTCAGCCACCACGAGCGGGGTCAGCAGGCGGTTGTGCACGTACCCGAAGGCCAATCCGGTGGCCGGATCCGCCCAGCCGAGCGAGCCGCCCAATCCGACGTGCCCAAAGCCCGGCAGCACGCCGGGAAAGGGCAGCGAGTGGTAGCCGAGGTGGAAGGCCATCGGTAGCACGATCGAGCCGTCCGGATGCAGACTGCGCGGGCCGGTCAGGCCGGCCACCACCTCGCGGGAGAGGAACCTGTTGCCATCGAGGTCTCCCCCGTTGGCGATCGCGCCGTACATCCGGGCCAGGGCGCGCGCCGTCGCGACACCGTTGGCCGATGCCATCTCGCTGTCCAGCAGGGGCGTATCGCCCTGCACCATCGACTTCATCCCCGGGAAGTACAGCGCTCCCAGACCGCCGGACCACGGCAGCGCGGCCAGATGCGGCGCCACCGCGTTGAAGATCGGGTTCTGCAGGTGCCGCTGCGGGCCGATGATCTGCGCCGGCTGCGTCGGCGCCGCCATCGGCGGACGGCCCAGATGCACACCGTCGACGTCGAGCGGTGCCGCCAGTTCCCGGCGGAACAGCTCCCGCATGCCCAGGCCGGTCACCGACCGGGCCAGGCCGGAGACCAGCCAGCCGTAGGTCACCGCGTGGTAGGCCGGGCGCCCGCGCAGCAGACCGGCCGGTGCGGCGGCGATCCGCTCCTCCATCCTGGTGTGGTCGAGCAGATCAGCCCTGCTGACCCCGTTGAGCTGGGACAGGCCGGCCCGGTGCCGTAGCACCTCGCGCACCGTGATGACGGCCTTACCGTTGGCGCCGAATTCGGGCCAGTACTCCGCCATGGGGGCGTCGTAGTCGATGAGCCCGCGATCCGCCAGCCGGTGGATGACGGTCGTAGCCATCCCCTTCGTCGCGGAGAACACCATCGCGCCGGTGTCCGCGCTCCAGTGCTGCCTGCCCTTCCGATCGGCCCACCCGGTCCACACGTCGACGACGGGGACGCCGTCCAGGTAAACCGACAGCGCGCCGCCACCGAATCGGGGATGCCCGAACAGCTTGCCGAAGGCCGATACCGCGCATGCGAAATTGGGGTCCGCCGCACCCTGGATCCCGCGGGGCAACGCATGGCCATCGGGGATCGCCGCGCTATTGCCGATCTCGGTGGGCGCCGCGCTGCGCGCACCATCTATCGCGTAGGTCACAGTCAAACCAATTTACCTCGCCGTCTGGCTAACTAGCGAGGGGCGTTACCTATCCGTAAGACCAGGGCGGTTCCCAAAACGGTAACCTTGTCCAGCTCACCCGTCTGCAGCGTCGAGGATCTGCTGGGCCGCCAGCGCCGGGGTCAGCTCGCCATCGCGCACCTGACGCTCCAGCTCGGAGCGGATGCTCTTGACCTCGGGATTGCTGAGCACCCGGTCCAGCACCGTGTCGCGGACCATCGCCCACGTCCAGTTCACCTGCTGCTTACGGCGACGGGCGTCGAACTCCCCCGCGTCGGTCAGTACCTTGCGGTGCTTCTCGACGGTCGCCCACAGCTCGGCCAAACCATCGCCGGTCAAAGCGCTCATGGTGAGAACCGGTGGCCGCCAGAGAGTTTCGCGTGGGTAGATGAGGCGCAGTGCGCCGGTCAGTTCACGCGCGGCGGCGTTGGCCTCGACGGCATGCTCGCCGTCGGCCTTGTTGACCACCACCACATCGGCGAGCTCGAGGACACCCTTCTTGATGCCCTGCAGCTGATCGCCCGTCCGGGCCAGGGTCAGGAACACGAAGGTGTCCACCATGTCGGACACCGTCACCTCGGACTGCCCCACCCCCACCGTCTCGACGAGGATCACATCGAAGCCGGCCGCCTCCAGCAGCACGATCGTCTCCCGCGTCGCGCGGGCCACACCGCCCAGGGTGCCCGAGGTCGGCGACGGTCGGATATAGGCGTCCGGGTGCACAGCAAGCTTGGACATCCGGGTCTTGTCGCCGAGGATCGATCCGCCGGTGCGTGTCGAGGAGGGATCGACCGCCAGCACGGCCACCCGGTGCCCGGCCTCGATCAGATGCATACCGAGCGCCTCAATGGTCGTCGACTTCCCGACGCCCGGCACGCCGGTGATGCCGACGTGATACGCCGCGTCCGCTGACGGCTGGGGGCCCCTCCCGCTTGCGGGGGACAGCTCCAGCAGCAGCTCCTGAGCCCGCTGCCGGTGATCGGCACGCGTCGACTCGACGAGGGTGATCGCCCGCGCCAAGCCGGAACGGTCACCGCCGCGCACCGCCGCGGCCAGTTCGGCCACTGAAGTGCTCATCTAGCTCAGGGTGTAGCCGAGTCGGTCGGCGAGCTTGTGCAGCAGACCGATGGCGGCATCGGCGATCACGGTGCCCGGCGGGAAGATCGCGGTCGCGCCGGCCGCGTAGAGCTCGTCGAAGTCACCAGGAGGAATCACACCGCCCACGACCACCATGATGTCGGGACGACCGACCTCGGCCAGTGCGTCGCGCAGGGCCGGCACCAGCGTCAGGTGGCCGGCGGCCAGCGAGGACACCCCGACGACGTGCACGTCGTTGTCGGCGGCCTGGCGCGCCACCTCATCGGGGGTGGAGAACAGCGAGCCGACGTCCACGTCGAAACCGATGTCGGCGAAGGCGGTGGCGATCACCTTCTGGCCGCGGTCGTGACCGTCCTGGCCCATCTTGGCGACCAGGATGCGGGGCCGGCGACCATCGGCGTCGGCGAAACGCTCCACCAGATCCGTTGCGGTAGCCACATTCCCAGCCTTCCCGACCTCGTCGCGGTACACCCCGGCGATGGTGCGGATCTCGGCCTGATGCCGGCCGTACACCTTCTCCAGGGCATCGGAGATCTCGCCGACGGTGGCGTGCACGCGGGCGGCGTTGATGGCCAGCGCCATCAGGTTGTTGTCCAGCCCGTCGGCGCCCGCCACACCGGTGGCCGCTGCGGCACGGGTCAGTTCGGCCAGTGCCGCCTGGGTCGCCGCCTCGTCGCGGTCGGCGCGCAGCTGCGCCAGCTTGGCCAGCTGCTCGCTGCGCACCCGGCTGTTCTCGACCTTGAGGACCTCGATCTCCTGATCCTCGGCCACCGCGTACTTGTTGATGCCGATGACCGGCTGCGCGCCGGAATCGATGCGCGCCTGGGTGCGCGCGGCGGCCTCTTCGATGCGCAGCTTCGGGATGCCCTCACCGATCGCCTGGGCCATGCCGCCGTACTCGGCGACCTCCTTGAGGTGGGCGCGGGCCTTCTCGGCGAGCTGATGGGTCAGCCACTCCACGTAGTACGAACCGCCCCACGGGTCGATCGGTCGGGTGGTGCCGGACTCCTGCTGCAGCAGCAGCTGGGTGTTGCGGGCGATGCGCGCCGAGAAGTCGGTCGGCAGCGCCAGCGCCTCGTCGAGGGCGTTGGTGTGCAGCGACTGGGTGTGGCCCTGGGTGGCGGCCATCGCCTCGATGCAGGTGCGTGCCACGTTGTTGAACGGGTCCTGGGCGGTCAGCGACCAGCCCGAGGTCTGCGAATGGGTACGCAGGGACTGGGATTTGGCGCTCTTCGGGTCGAACTGCGCGACCAGCTCGCTCCACAGCAGCCGGCCGGCGCGCAGTTTGGCGACCTCCATGAAGAAGTTCATCCCGATGCCCCAGAAGAAGGACAGCCGGGGCGCGAACTTGTCGATGTCCAGCCCGGCGTCCAGACCGGCCTTGATGTACTCGACGCCGTCGGCCAGCGTGTAGGCGAGCTCAAGATCAGCCGTGGCACCGGCCTCCTGGATGTGGTAGCCCGAGATCGAGATGCTGTTGTACTTGGGCATCTTGGCGCTGGTGTAGCCGAAGATGTCGGAGATGATCCGCATGGACGGTTTCGGCGGATAGATGTAGGTGTTGCGGACCATGAACTCTTTGAGGATGTCGTTCTGGATGGTCCCGGCCAGCTTCTCCGGCGGTACGCCCTGCTCCTCGGCGGCGGCGACGTAGAGCGCGAGGATCGGCAGCACCGCACCGTTCATCGTCATCGACACCGAGACGCTGCCCAGATCGATCCCGTCGAACAGCTGGCGCATGTCCAGGATCGAGTCGATGGCCACACCGGCCATCCCGACATCGCCGGCGACCCGGGGATGGTCGGAGTCATAGCCGCGGTGGGTGGCCAGGTCGAAGGCCACCGACAGGCCCTTCTGGCCGGCGGCCAGGTTGCGCCGGTAGAACGCATTCGACTCGGCGGCGGTGGAGAACCCGGCATATTGCCGGATGGTCCACGGCTGATTGACATACATCGTCGGATACGGCCCGCGGATGAACGGCGGCTCGCCCGGGAAGCTGTCCAGCGGGTAACCCGCCGCCACCACATCATCGCGATCGGCGCCGATGAACACCGGTTTGACGTCGATGCCCTCCGGGGTCGACCACACCAGTTGCTCCGCGGTGTAGCCGTGCGCGGCCGCGGCGACGCCGACCTGCTCGGTCACCGCACCGGGCGTCGGTGTCGGGCCGGTGCCGCCGTGCAGCGGTACGTCGGCGAAGCTACCGAGGACGGGTTTCGTGGCGGTCATATCAGGCCCCCAAACGGGTGAGCAGGGTCGCCAGCGCCTCGACGGCGTTGATCTTCGCGGTCAGGTATTCGTCGGGGCGGGCGGCCGAATCACCGATCGCCTTCTCCGGCCCGGCGAGATAGATATGTGCCACCCCGGCATCGCGTGCTGCGGCGACGACGGCTTCCGCCTCGCTGCCGTACCGGGCGTCGGTGCCGCAGATCACCACCGCGCGGTGGCCGTGGACGGCCGCCGCCACCGCCGCCGCGTCCACCGTGCCGGGGTTGACGGTTTCGATGCCACCGGAGGCCAGCAGGTTCGACGCGAAGGTGGTCCGGATGTTGTGTTCGGCGAGCGGGCCCAGCGGGAGCAGCACCGCCTCGGGCCGTTTCCCGTGCTCGGCCAGGTAGGCATCCGACCGGTCCCGCAATGCCTCGAAACCGGAGGCGTAGCGCACGATTCCGGCGGCTCCGCCGGTGTGCGGCAGCGGCTTCTCCCCCAGGTTCGGGAACTCGTTGACACCGGTGAGCGAGGTCCGGCGGTGCGCGATGTCGTCGGCGCGCTGGTCCCGCACCGCGGCGATCTGCTCGGCGAGGTGATCGCGGGCCGCCTCGAATCCGCCACGCGACTCCAGCTCCTGGAAATGCGCCCAGGCCTGTTCTGCCAGCTGCGCCGTCAGGTCCTCGACGAACCACGAACCCGCCGACGGGTCGAGCACCCGGCCCAGGTGGGATTCCTCCAGCAACAGCAGCTGGGTGTTGCGGGCCATGCGTCGGGTGAAACTGGTTGCGGTACCGGGCAGTCCACCGGGAATGGCGGCATCGAATGGCGCCACCAGCACGGTGTCGGCACCACCGACACCGGCGGCGAACGCGGCCAGCGTGGTGCGCAGCATGTTCACCCAGGGATCGCGCTGGCTCATCATCGGCGCCGAGGAGACCGCGTGCACCACTGCGGCACCGGCCGCACCGTCACCGGCGACCTCGGCCACCCGAGCCCACAGCCGGCGCGCGGCGCGCAATTTCGCGATCGTCATGAACTGGTCGTCGTCGGCGGCAAAGCGGAAGCTGATATGGCGCAGGGCGTCGGAGACCGTCACACCGGCCTCCGTCAGCAGGCGCAGGTAACTCACACCCGCCGCGACGGCCCCGGCGAGCTCCCAGGACGCGCTGGCACCGAGGTTGTGCAGGGCGGGACCGTCGACCGTGACGGCCCGCACCCCGGTCTGGCCGGCCGTGCGCACGGCGATGGCGGTGACATCGTCGATACTCGCCGTCGCCCGTCCGCTCAGCGGCGCGGTCAGTGGGTCGGCGCCCAGATCCAGTGACAACCGGCCGCGCTGTTCGTCGTCGAAATCGTCGATCAGCGCCAGCACGGCGTCGGCGGCGGCGACGTACTGCGCACCAGCGTCCAGCACCACCGGCACGAGATCCAGGTACACGCCGTCGAGCAGGGCTTGCAGCTCGGAGGCCGGCACCCCGTCCTCGGCACCGTTGCTGACCCGCAGCACCAGCGCGCTGGTGCCCTCGGTCAACGCCAGCAACAGCGCTCCGTTGGCCTCCGAGGTTCCGGAAGCCGTCACCGGGAACTGCTCGGCGACCTTCCAGCCGCTCAGCACATCGCGGCGCGCATCCCCGCCGCGGGCGAACGGCCACTGCCCGGGCAACGGCGACTCGGGTACCTCGTCGAGCGCGGTGTAGAGCGGCCGCACCGGGAAACCCTCGTAGGTCGGCGAGTCGAGCAGCCGTTCCGGTTCGGCGGGCAGATCCGCGGCGTCGCGCCGCAGACTCTTCGCCAGCACGCCGGCCACGCCGGAGCGCCAGCGCTCGCGATCCGATTCAATGACGCTCGAGGACACTCGCCGCTCCTGGGTTTAAAGCGTTGTCTGACTTAGTTAGATTAGCCAGCTGTGACTGGCCTCTTGCACCTGAGGCTAAATGATCGGTATCACGGCAGCATCGGCGGGCAAAAGCTACTGAGCAGTAGCGTTGTCGGCGGCAGCGCCCCCCGCCCCGTAGGGTTGGGAGACGTGAAACCCGTCGCCACCACGTTGCGCACGGTCTGGACCACAGTGACGTCGACGGCCACCCAACTGCCCCGGCGTCGCGTGGTGGGCATCGCCGCCACAATTGTGATCCTCGTCGCAGTCGCGATTCTGGTGCCCCTACCGAGTGCGATCCAGCTGCGCGACTGGGCGACCGCAGCCGGCCCGTGGTTTCCGCTCGCGTTCTTCGCCGCCCACGTCGTGATGACGGTCTTCCCGTTTCCCCGGACCGCGTTCACACTCGCGGCCGGCCTGCTCTTCGGGCCGTTGGTGGGCGTCAGCATCGCGGTCGCGGCGAGCACCCTCAGCGCCGTGCTGGCCGTGATCCTGGTGCGGGCGGCAGGCTGGCAACTCAGCCGGCTGACCCGGCATCCCCGCGTCGAGTTGCTGGACGCCCGGCTGCGCGACCGTGGCTGGGTGACGGTGCTGTCGATGCGGATGATTCCGGCGGTGCCGTTCGCGGTGCTCAACTATGCGGCGGGTGCGTCCGCGGTGCGACTGCTGCCCTATTCGGTGGCCACACTGATCGGCGTGTTTCCCGGGACGGCGGCGGTGGTGATCCTCGGCGACGCCCTCACCGGCAATATCAGCCCGCTGTTGTTCCTGGTGTCCGCATGTACCGCCACCGTCGGGCTGGCCGGGCTGATCTACGAGATCCGGGTGCACCGCCGTTCGCACGGCGAGCGCTCGACCGGCGACGAGCCCGCCGTCAACGGCTAGCGCTCAGGCGGCCTGTTCGAAGGAGCTGTCCACCAGACGCAGGCGGCCGGCCGTGCGGGCCGCCGCGGGGCGCTTGGTGTGCAACGTGATCATCGAGCCCGAGCGCACCACGCCCATCGGGCCCGAACCGGCGAAGCGCGCAATGCCCGCCACGCGGACGGCCCAGCCGGCCTTGGCCTGGCGGTACCCGATCCGGATGCCGAGCGCGCAGATGACCAGTAGCCCGCCCACGCCGGGCAGCGCCACTGCGGCCAGCGTCGCGATCGAGATCGGGACCAGCAGCGTGCTGACCGCACGATCGAGGAATGACTCGGGCGCACCCGAGGCCGTCAGGCCACTCACACCCAGTGGTGCGGTGGTGACCGGGGACATCTGGTCGACCATGGCCGGGATGACCGGGGACGGCGCGGGCGCGGCCGGAGCAGATGCGACGGTATCGGCGCCGAGTGCCGTGGCCGGCGCCTGCGGAAACAGCAGCCCGGGCAGATCGGTCGGTGCGGCCGGTGCCGTCATCGGCCGCGCCGCTGGCGCCACGCCGATCGGGGCGACGGGCGGGGTGCTGACGTCCATCAGGGCGCCCAGCTCGCCGGGCAGCGCCGCGATGGTGCCGACCGATGTACCCACCGCGGTCAGCATGAACTCGATGGTGTTGATGACGTCGGAGACCGGCGTGGTCGAGCCGGGCAGACCGGCCAGCAAGGCGGGCACCGCCGTTGCCGTCTGCTGCGTCGAATTGAGCACCGAGGCGACGGTGTCGCCGACCGTGTGCGCCACCTCGGGCAGCTTGTCGTAGCTCAGCGGGGCCTTGACCGACACCGGACGCGCGGGCGGCGGGCCGGCCGGCTTGGCGGCCTCGGGTGCGGTCGAGTTGTCGGCCACCGGGGTGGTCTGCTGTTGTGGAGTGCCCGCGGCGAGATCGGTGTCTGCGGTCTCGGGCGCCACCACATCGAGCTCGGTCGGGCCGGTGGAAGAGTCCGGCACCGTCGGGATGGTGGTGCGTGGGCGGCTACCGAAGCCGGGCTGGGGACGCTGCGCCGTCCACGGGCTGATCACACTGCGCACGCCGGTCATCGACTGACGCAACGTGGTGCGCAGACCTGCGCCGAGGTCGTTGCCGGATTTCGCGGTACCGCTGTTCGGGCCGGAACTCTGGCCTTGCCCGGCGCCGGTCGAACCCGACGTGCTGCCGGTCGAACCCGAGGTGCCGGTCCCGGAATCGGTGTCGGCCACCGCCACGGCCACGGGACCCCCGATCAACAGCACGGTGGAGAGCATGCCGGCGCCCACCGCGCTCCGCACGCACGCCTTACTCATCGCGTCCCCGTCATCACGTCGCCATTTCGTTTTCGCATCGGCAAAAGGCCCTGCCCACGGTCAGCAAATCACCGATATGCCATTAGAACATGCACTAAGTCCTTGCGGCAGGAAAAAATGTTCGACCCCGTCAATCCATCAGGAAAATCTCAGGCATCGACCACGCAATCACGTGGTGTATCGCCGGACGAGGTGGGGGCGTTACGGGGCGCGATGGGTGCCACCGGGCATGCCGGGTGTCCCGGGAGCTTCCGGCGGACTGGTCGGGGCGTTCAACGCCTGCGACCGGGTCGGCGCCTCGACCGATGCCGGGGGCTCCGATCCCAACGGCGGAATGGGCTTGCGCGCCTCGGCCTCGGCGCGTGCCACCGCTTGGGCGATCTCCGGATCGGTTTGCGTGTTGAACCAGTCCGCGACCTCTTCGGTGTCATCCGCCGCGGACGACGGCGAGTCCTCGACCGGCGACGGGGTGTAGCGGAACACACCGTCCTCGCCCGGCGCCCCCAGCAGCTTGGTGAAACCCTGCAGCGCCGAACCGAAATCGCTGGGCACCAGCCAGACCTTGTTGGCCTCGCCCTTGGCCATCAGCGGCAGCGTCTGCAGGTACTGGTAGGCCAGCATCTCCGGGGTGGGCCGGCCGTTCTTGATCGCCGCGAAGGTCTTCTCGATGGCCTTGGCCTGGCCCTGGGCCTGGAGGTAGGCGGCGGCGCGTTCACCCTGGGCCCGCAGCATGCGGGACTGCCGGTCCGCCTCGGCCGCCAGGATCGCGGCCTGCTTGGCGCCCTCGGCCGACAGGATCTGGGCCTGCTTCTGTCCCTCGGCCGCCTTGATCGCCGCCTCCCGGCTGCCCTCGGCGGTCAGGATCATGGCGCGCTTCTCGCGATCGGCGCGCATCTGCTTTTCCATCGAGTCCTGGATCGACGGCGGCGGGTCGATGCTGCGCAGCTCGACCCGGGCCACCCGCAGGCCCCACCGGCCGGTCGCCTCGTCGAGCACCCCACGCAGCTGTCCGTTGATGGAATCGCGCGACGTCAGCGTCTGCTCCAGGGTCATCCCGCCGACGACATTGCGCAGTGTGGTGGTGGCCAGCTGCTCGACGCCGACGATGTAGTTGCTGATCTGGTACACCGCCTTGGCCGGGTCGGTGACCTGGAAGTAGACGACGGTGTCGATATTGACCGTCAGGTTGTCCTCGGTGATCACCGGCTGCGGCGGGAAGGACACCACCCGCTCCCGCAAATCCACCCGGGCACGGATCTTGTCGACGAACGGCAGCAGCAACGTCAGCTGCCCGGACACCGTCTTGCTGTATCGGCCGAGGCGCTCGATCACCGCGGCCTCGGCCTGCGGGATGAGCGCCACCGACTTGGCGACCACCACCACGGCGAAAATGACAAAGACCACGAGCAGCACCAGACCTACGTATGTACCGTCCATGACGACTCCCTCCAGATCCAGTTCGACTGCTGTAGCTCACATGGCGCGGTAGACCACCGCGGTGGCCCCGTCGATGTGCACGACGGTGACCTGATCGCCCGGTTGGAACACATCGTCGTCGTTGAGTGGGCGTGCCGTCCACACTTCGCCGTCGAGCTTCACCTGGCCGTCGTGCCGGGACACCTGCGAGAGCACCAGCGCGCCCTTGCCCTCCAGCGCCTTGGCCGGGTCCGGCAGGCCGGTGCTCGATGACATCCGCCGGCGCAGCACCGGCCGCACCAGGACGAGCAACAGCACCGAGATGACCAGGAACACCGCGCCGTCGGCCCAGATCGGCCAGTCGAAGACGAATGCCGCACCGGCAGCCGCGAGCGCGCCTCCACTGAGCATCAGCAGGAAGAGGTCACCGGTCAGCGCCTCGGCGCCTGCCAGTCCCAACGCTGCGACCAGCCAGATCCATGGGGGCATGTGTGTCAGCGTAGCGAATCCGGCCGTATGAGCGACCGACAACTACACTCCCTGAACTATGTGGTGTCCGAGCGCTTCGCTGACGGTCTGGGTCAACGCCTGGCTTGCGGGCGTTGCCGCGCCCGATGACGTGCTCGACGCGCTATCCCAATGGGCACCAAAGCATTCCGTCACCGCCTACGATTCGGTGGCGGCGGGCTCGACCGGCTTGCCATGGCCGGACCTGTTTCACTCCGGCACGATGTCGCTGTTGCAGACGATGCGGACCGCCGCAGGCCCGCCCCAGGGCGCTCCGCCGCTGACGCTGGTGTTGCCTGTCCCCGGCGATGTTCGTGGCCTACCACCGGACACCCAGTTCCAGCGAGACGCCATCACCATGGGCGAGGCGATCATCGTCGGCCAGGATCCGCGTCGGTCGGTGGGCATGGTCCCCGAATACCACTACGAGGACGTCGACGATCCGGATTTCGAACCCGACCCCGTGTCGCTGGCGTGGACGGTGTACTCGGCCGCGACCGCGGCCGTTGTCGAGCACAGCGATCTCGGCGACGCCGAGTACACGCTGAGGTCCGCGGTGCGTTCGGCCGCCGACGCACTCGGCGCATTGAGCGCCGGGATAGGCGCCGCGGACATCGATGACCCGCGCGGCATGGTCGAACAGCTGCTGGAGGCAACCAGATTGCACCGGCTGCCCGATCATGCCCCCGAACGCGCGTTGCGGGTGCTGGAGAACGCCGCGCACGTGGACGCGATCATCACCGCCAGCTCCGGGCTGATGCCGATCGGGCTTCAGACCAGCTCGGAGATCCGCATCGCCTCGGACACCCTGCGGCCGTTGGCCTCGGTGGTGCGCACCGCCAGGCTGGCTGCGATCAGCGCCATCATGTACTCGGCCTGGGAGCGCTGACCGGTTCGCAGGCCGGTGTGCAGAACGCGCCGTTCACGCTGCTCCCCTGACCCGGAACCGGTTGCACGCCCGGAACTCTGACGGGCTCGCTGCCCAGGCGGAGTTCATCGATCAGCCCGACGACCAGTTCGGCGAAACGTCGTTGGGCGTTGGGCGTGCTGGCCCGTGCCAGCGCCACGCCGGCGGCGCCGGCCTGTTCGGCGAGTTCGTTGTCGAGATCCCACACCACCTCGATGTGGTCGGCGACGAACCCGATCGGACACGCGATGACGGCCTTGATTCCCTGCCCGGCGAGGATGTCGAGGTGGTCGCCGACATCGGGTTCCAGCCAGGGCACCTGCGGCGGGCCGGATCGGGACTGCCACACCACGTCGAAATCCTGGTAGCCGGCCGCGGCGGCCACCAACCGTGACGCATAGCGGACCTGACGCTCATAGAGGTCGGTGCCGCAGCGCGAGGCGGCCCGCAGCGGTATCGAGTGCGCGGTGAACACCAGCCGCGCCCCGGGCCGCAGGTCCTCCGGAAGCGTCTGCGCGGCATCGGAAATGGCGTCGGCGAACATCTCCACGAACAGGGGATGGTCGAAATACTGGCGCAGCTTCACCAGTTCCGGCGCGGACTCCCCGACCGCCAGACGCGCTCGGGCGATGTCCTCCTGGTACTGCGCACACCCGGAGTATCCACCCCAGGCCGAGGTGGAGAACACCGCGGCGCGCCGAACACCGTTGTCGCGCATGGCCGCAACGGCGTCCTCGACGTAAGGCTCCCAGTTGCGGTTGCCGAAGTACACCGGCAGGTCCGTGACCGCCTCGATCTGTTCGATGAGCGCGCGGTTGATCCCGTTGATCGGCGAGACACCACCGAAGTGCTGATAGTGCTCGGCCACCGCTTCGAGGCGCTCGCGCGGGATGCCCCGACCCCGGGTGACGTTCTCCAGAAAAGGCATCACCTGCTCGGGGCCCTCCGGCCCTCCGAAGGAGAGCAGCAGCAGGGCATCGAATTCCACGGCCGACCCCGCTACAGCAGCTGGGTGTGGGCGCCGCCATCGGCGTAGATGATGGTGCCGGTGGTGGCGGGCAGCCAGTCCGACAGCAGTGCGCAGACCGTCTTGGCGACCGGCGTCGGATCCTTCATGTTCCAGCCGACCGGCGCGCGCTGATCCCAGCCCTCCTCGAGCAGACGCATCTGATCGCCGGCCTCCGCACCCAGCGCGCCACCGACGATGGCGCTCATCGCCAGGGTCCGGATAGGTCCGGCGGCAACGAGATTGGAGCGCACACCGAACGGTCCGGCCTCACGGGCAACGAAGCGGTTCACCGACTCCAGTGCGCTCTTGGCGACCGTCATCCAGTTGTAGGCGGGCATCGCCCGGGTGGGATCGAAGTCCATGCCGACGATGCTGCCGCCGCTGTTGAGCACCGGCAGGGTCGCCTTGGCCAGCGAGGCGTAGGAGTACGCCGAGATGTGGATGCCCTTGGCGACATCCTCGTAGGGCGCGTCGAAGAAAGGGTTCACACCCATTCCGGTCTGCGGCATGAAACCGATGGAGTGCACCACGCCGTCGAGCTTGTTGCCCTCACCGATCACCTCGGTGACGCGGCCGGCCAACGAGTCGAGGTGCTCGGAATTCTGCACATCGAGCTCGAGCAGCGGCGCCGGGTTGGGCAGCCGGTCGGCGATGCGCTGAATCAGCTTCATCCGGTCGAAACCGGTCAGCACCAGTTCGGCGCCGGCCTCCTGGGCCTGCTTGGCGATGTGGAACGCGATCGAGCTGTCGGTGATGATCCCCGTGACGAGGATCCGTTTGCCTTCGAGAAAGCCGGTCATTGTGAAAGTCCCTATCTCTTCTAGTGGCCCATGCCCATACCGCCGTCGACGGGGATGACCGCGCCGGCGATGTAGCTTGCGTCTTCGGATGCCAGGAAGCTGACCGCCCCGGCCACGTCCTGGGCGGTGCCGACCCGCTTGGCGGGGATGAACTCCAGTGCACCTTCCTGGATCCGCTCGTCGAGCGCGCGGGTCATCTCGGTGTCGATGTAGCCGGGGGCCACGACGTTGGCGGTGACGCCGGCCTTGGACAGCTCACGCGAGATGGACCTCGCCATGCCGATCAGACCGGCCTTGGCGGCCGCGTAGTTGGCCTGATTGCCGATACCCCACATACCCGAGACCGAGCCGATGAAGATGATCCGGCCGAAACGCTTGCGCTGCATGCTCCGCGAGGCCCGCTGGGCAACCCGGAACGCACCGGTGAGGTTGGCGTTGATGACGTTCTCGAACCGTTCCTCGGTCATCCGGATGAGGAACGCGTCCTGGGAGATGCCGGCGTTGGACACCAGCACCTCGACCGGCCCCTGGTGCTCCTCGACCTCTTTGAACGCGCGGTCGACGGCCTCGCTGTCGGTCACATCACAGACGACGCCGAACAAGCCCTCGGGCGCACCGGAGCCACGGTGGGTCACCGCGACCTTGTGCCCGTCGGCGGCCAGCCGCTGCGCGATGGCCAGGCCGATCCCCCGGTTCCCACCGGTGACCAGCACCGAACGGGACACGAAGGACGGACGGCCTGCGGGTGCTGCGGCCGCACTTTCCGTGGCGGCAGTATCACTCATGACCGCCAACTTATCGTCTGACCGGCGCGGTCCCGAAATCGCATCGCCGCGAGCTCACGGAAGATGGGCCGCGGTCACACCGTGGGCGGCGCTCAGGCGCGCCGCGTCCCGGCCCGGTGGCGCACCGAACATCCGGCGGTACTCCCGGTTGAACTGGGTGGGACTGTCATACCCGACGAGGTGGCCGATACCGGCGATATCGCCGGGCGCGGCCACCAGCAGCGCACGGGCCTCCTGCAACCGGATGTGCTTCTGGAACTGCAGTGGGCTCATCGCAGTGACGGCACGGAAGTGCCGGTGATACGCCGACGGGCTCATCCCGGCCATCGCGGCAAGGTCGGCGATGCGCAACGGTTCAGCGAAGTTCTCCCTGATCCACCGAATCGTCGGGTTGATGTGGGCCAGACCGCTTCCTGCCGAACCGATCTGGGCCACCACCTCGGCGTGCGGACCGCGCAGCAGCCGCCACAGGATCTCCTGCTCGATCAGCGGGGCCAGGACGGCGGCGTCGGTGGGACTGTTCAGCAACCGCACCAGCCGCAGCACCGCGTCCAGTAGGTCCGGATCGGCACGGCCGGTTGCCATGGCGCTCTGCGTGCCGGGCCGGCGCTGTGCGCCGCCGCCGCGCAGCAACAACTCCGCGATGGCCGGTGGCCGCAGCACCACTCCCACCGCCAGTGCCGGTGCTCGTGCGGAGCACTCGATGAAGTGTCCGCTGACCGGGAGTTGCGCGGTGACCACCAGGAGCTCCCCGCCGCGATACTCGAAGACGCGGTCCCCGAGCAGCAGCCGCTTGCCGCCCTGGACCATCACCACCAGCAGCGGTTCGGTCAGCGAGTACTCCGGCGCGGTGTCGGCGACGCTGGACACCAACAGTCCGTCGATCGCGGTGGTCATATCCGGCCGGGCGTGTGCGGTGATGAGCGCGGCCAACTCGGCCAGCGGGTTTTCTGCCACAGCCCGATACTGTCAAGGTAGGTAGGATCAGGCAAGAGTTCAGCAGGATCGGTCTACCGATCCAGCGGTGCTCAGGGTTGCATAGGAGCAGTACATCCCACCACTTCCAAGGAGCACCCATGACACTCGAAACCTATGTCACCCTCGGCCGGTCCGGGCTACGGGTCAGCCCATTCGCACTGGGAGCCATGACCTTTGGTGAGGATCCCGGCGGCGCCGGCTGCGATGTCGCCGAAGCGGAGGCCATCCTGGACACCTACCTCGGTCGCGGCGGGAACTTCGTCGACACCGCCAACTTCTACACCAACGGGCACTCCGAGACGATCCTCGGTGACTACTTCCACCGGCACCCGCAGCGGCGCGATCGTGTCGTCATGGCCACCAAGTTCTTCACCAACATGAGCCCCGGCGATCCGAACGGCGGCGGGGCCGGGCGACGATCGATCATCACCCAGCTCGAGCAGAGCCTGCGTCGGCTGCGGACCGACCACATCGACCTGTACTGGCTGCACAACTGGGACCGGCACACGCCGGTCGAAGAGACCATGCGCGCCCTCGACGACCTGGTCCGCGCAGGCAAGATCCGCTATCTCGGGTTCTCCAACATCCCGGCCTGGGTCACCGCGCAGGCCCAGACCATGGCAGCGCTGAAATGCTGGACCCCGCTGATCGCGCTGCAACTCGAATACTCGCTGCTGGCCCGCGATGTGGAGGGTGAGGCGGTGCCGCTGGCGCTGGACCAGGACCTCGCGCTGGTGACCTGGAGCCCGCTGCGCAACGGCTTCCTGTCCGGCAAGTACCGCCGTGGCGGCGACGTCGGCGATTCCGCTCGGGCCGCCTTTGTGGGCGCACCGAGCGAGGCCGAGTACGACGTCATCGACGGCGTGGCCGCCGTCGCCGACGAGCTCGGCACCACGGCCGCAGCGGTCGCACTGGCCTGGCTGCGGTCGCGGCCGGGCACCGTGGTGCCCATCGTCGGGGCCCGGCGACTGGCCCATCTGGAGAGCAACCTGGCCGGTCTGGACGTGGAGTTGGGTGCCGATCAGCTGAACCGCCTCGATGCGATGTCCCGTTTCGCCATGACCCATCACCCCGCGATCGAGGACTCGCTGCGGATGGCACTGCAGTTCGCCGGCACCACGATCGACGGTGCGACGACCGGCGAGTACCCGCCGCTTCAGGCCGGGACCGCGCGGTACTAGCCCAAGGGAATTGGTTATCCGCTGGTGGCCCGAGGCCGGGCCGAGGCGCTCGACCGGCAGCGCGCCGCCTTGCAGTCGGCCAAATCAGTTATCCACAGCCGGGACGAAAGACCGCTTTCCGATGTCCG